>JBCDDK010000068.1:0-34293 GCA_039180345.1 Cyanobacteria bacterium P01_G01_bin.39
AACCATGCATAAAGTACCAATTACCTTATTTCGCTGGGCAGGGGCTTGGGGACCATTTAAAGTTAAAATTCCCTGTGGAGAATGCACTTTGACTAAAGACGTAATTTTAGACACTCTTCAACAAGAGTTGGCAGGTATTCCCGTCGAGTTAGAGATTCGCGAATGGTTGACAGAATGGTGGAAACCATTGCTGAAAGGGGGCTGGCATGCACCGATAGTTATGGTTGCGGGAAAAGTAATCAGCCAAGGACATGCCCTAAATCGGGGTCTGTTAACTCAAGCAGTGGTCGAAGCATATGCCAGTACAGCCTCAATTGAGAGGAGTCATTTGTTTGGTAAGGAAGGTTGTCCTCACTGCCAGCAAGCCAAAGCCAACTTAAAAGAAGCAGGAATTCAGTATACTTATCATGACGTAGTTCGCAGTTCTCGGGCACTCTACGAAATGTTGGCAAGAGTCAAGCCTTTAATAGATCCTAAAACACCGATAACAGTTCCTCAAATTTGGCTGGGAGGTAGATATATGGGAGGAGCAGATCGGCTTAATGAGTTTCTCAATCAACCGCCAGAGAAAAATCGTCAAAGCGATCGCTCTTCTATCTCCCCAAGGCTTTAATTTAGTTTAACCAGAATAAATTAAGACCTAAGATCAAGCACGAGTTAATTTAGCTCGCAGTTCAGTTTTGAGCCGATTGAGAATTGATTCCTCATCTAGAGAATCTAAAATTTTTTGCACTACTACCTTGGGACTTTGTTCTCCCCAGGAGGCACCGTTTGCCAAATAAGTTTTAGTTACCTGCCCAATGGCGTAGGAAGATACTCCAGCCACACTTCCTTGAGCGATCGCCACTGATAAATAGGGAGCTAGGGATAAACCCCCTGTAGCAGGTACGGTTAATCCTAATAGCCCTTTGAGTGAGCTTAAACCCAAGGTAGCTAACAGCTCACTAGCGCTGATGCCTCCCATACTCAAGGCGATGTTTTTGAGTAACTGAACTGCTCCTGACTGAGTCATATTAATACCATAGAGGCGGGATAAAGCCAAAATAATTCCGACGTCGATCATCGCTCCTGAAAACAAATCCACTGCTGTGACAGGATTGAGGGCTACTGCCAATGCCTTGACCATCGTGCCGCGATTAATTAGATCATTTGCAGCGCGATCGCGAATAGATAACTTGCGCTGCAAGAGCTTTTCGTTAATCTGATCGGCAAATAACATACTGTTGAGAGCGACTAATGATTTGCCCTCCCGTTCTAGTAACTCCAGAATTTTTAGCTTGAGAGTTTGTATTTGGGCAGTTCCCCTAACCCGCTGTACCTTAAGTTTTCCTGCGCTATCTTTAACTCCCCTAACCTCAATAGGAGATGCTGCCACCATAATGATCTCATCGGGTGAGATTAATTCACGGACTCTTTCTTCTTTAATTTTCTGATAGATAGCGATCCGATCTGCCTCAGGATACTGGTCAATTTTATTGAACACTAGTAACATTGGCTTTCCTGCTTCACGCAGTCTAGCTAAAGCCCGATATTCAACCTGAGTAATATCTCCTGAGACAACAAACAAAATTAGATCTACTCTTTGGGCTAAATCGCAGGCTAAACTTTCCCTGGCATCTCCATTCACCTCATCAATACCAGGGGTATCCAGCAGTTGAATTTCGCCCCCTTGATTATTAGTAATAGTTAAACGCTGCAAATTCTCCGCAGTTTGGGCAATTTGTTCTGGCTGCAATTTCCAGTTAGCGGTGTCGATAGTACGAGTAATGCCGTGAAGGGCACCTGTGGGAAAAATATCTTGTCCCACTAAGGCATTGAGAACAGAAGATTTTCCTCGACCAACCATACCAAAGGCAGCAATCTGCACCACCGACTGCTCTAGCTTATCCAGCATCTGTGATAGCCGTTCTATTTCTGACTCCAAGCCACTTTGTTCCTCCGCAGTTAGATCTATATTGCTGATTAAGCTACGCAGAGATTTTTGTGCCTGACGATAGTTTAACTCGGCAGTAATGGCTTCAAAATCAAGCAGAGTTTGTTCTAGCTCATTCTGATTATGTGTTTCCTCTAGAGACAATACAGAATACCTCTAACTTTGATTGACCTTCAATTTATAGTGTGACCTATTTTTCGTGTGATAGCAGTGTCAGTGGTTATCAGGAAAGTTAATTAGTCCCTAAGTAGCGATCGCTTGAAGCTGAGTAGACAAGATTTAATTGAGAATAAAGTAGCTAGATCATAAGTTAATAACTAAGATTGAAAATCTTTTACCTTTAATTCATGTTCAAAGAGGGAGAAAATTTGATAGCCTAAGCTAATAGCTTTGGGAACGAATCAAGAGCGTGGAAATATCAATTGGTCGCGGAAAACAGGCTCGTAGAGCCTATGGATTTGATGAAATAGCACTTTCCCCTGGAGTGCGTACTCTAGACCCTAGTCTGGCAGATACTACTTGGGAGATTGGCGGAATCAGCCGCGAAATACCAATCCTCGCTAGTGCGATGGATGGCGTGGTTGATGTCAAAATGGCAGTCATGTTATCACAGTTAGGATCGATCGGGGTCTTAAATTTAGAAGGAATTCAAACCCGATACGAAGATCCAGAGCCAATCTTAAATAAAATTGAGTCGGTAGGCAAAGATGGCTTTGTGGGCTTGATGCAGGAACTTTATGCCGAGCCGATTAAGCCCGAATTAATCACTAACAGAATCAAAGAAATTAAAAGCCAAGATGCGATCGCTGCTGTTAGCTTAACTCCCGCAGGAGCGAGTAAATATGGCGAGATCGTTGCCGAGGCAGGAGCCGATCTAGTCTTTGTTCAGGCTACGGTAGTATCGACAGATCATCTTTCTCCTCAGGAGATAGCACCGCTAGATCTGGCTAGCTTCTGCCAAGAGATGCCGATGCCTGTAGTGCTGGGTAACTGTGTAACCTATGAGGTTGCTTTGAAGTTGATGAAAGCTGGCGCAGCAGGAGTCTTGGTGGGCATTGGACCTGGTGCGGCATGTACTTCTCGGGGTGTCTTGGGAGTAGGAGTCCCTCAGGCTACTGCCACCGCTGACTGTACTGCGGCAAGGGATGATTATTATGCAGAAACTGGTAGATACGTACCAGTAATTTCTGATGGCGGTATTGTTACTGGTGGCGATATTTGCAAATGTTTAGCCTGTGGTGCCGATGCGGTCATGATTGGCTCTCCAATTGCTCGCGCTGCCGAAGCCCCAGGAGGAGATTTTCACTGGGGAATGGCTACTCCTAGTCCTGTATTACCCCGTGGGACGAGAATTAAGGTGGGAACCACAGGTACAATCAGAGAGATTTTAGTGGGACCAGCAAAACTTGATGATGGCACCCATAATTTATTGGGTGCGATAAAAACCAGCATGGGAACTTTAGGAGCTAAAGACCTCAAAGAAATGCAGCAGGTAGACGTCGTAATTGCTCCCTCGCTGTTGACAGAAGGTAAAGTGTATCAAAAAGCGCAACAATTAGGAATGGGGAAATGATCTGAGGAATGAGGGATAAAAAGTGAAGAATAAGGAAGAAAAAGCTACTTTAAGTATCTCAAACTTACTTAGGCTCAAAACTTTTGCTTATCCCTCCTGCAAAAATTCATTTTCGGTTTTTATTATTGTTGAGGAATTAAACCATCGACGAACTCCTGGTCGTAGGTGGGTACTTGTAGGTCAATTTGAGTCTGAGGCGTAACCTCAATTACAGGACTGGTTAACCCAGTCTGATTAATGTCACCACCGCCGACAAAGTAGTCGCTTTGGTTAATTTGTTGTTGCGGTGCGGCTCCTACTCCGACTTGGGTTGTGGTGCCTACTGCTGCATTACCCAAACAATTACCATCGCTAGCTGTATTAACGGTGTTTTGCTGGTCAGCAGGAATTGGTGAGCTATGAAGTGCCACTTGGGTGGTAGCATCGACAATAGCACAGGCATTAGCGGAAGGGGTGGTGTTTGGCAGGAAGGGAAGCAATGCAGTTAAGGAAAATAGACTTAAGCCATATAATTTAGTTTTTCTCATCGTGACCTCTAAGCATATAATTTAGTTTTCTCTTAGATGTCTTAATAGGTAGCTAATACTGATGATATGCATTTTTAAAACTCATCCCATTTATCTTTAGTAACGAGACACCTAGATAATTTATGGGATTAGGTATTAGGGATTGGGAACTAAGAATCTTTTCAATTTTGACTCCTTTTACTGATAATTTAGAGCCGCTGCATATCTCTTGCTATCGTAGAAACAATTGAGGGTCTTACTCCTAAATGCTTGACCACTACCTGATGTAACCAGATATTCCATAATGCCATCGTCGTTGCAGTAGCAATCGCAGCTCCTAAAATACCAAATTTGGGAATCAAAATTCCATTGAGAATTAAATTTAAGACGGCGCTAAAGCCTAAGACATATGCACACTGGCGATGATGTCCCGTCATCTGCATCAGATAGCCCACCGAACCTGCCCCCACATTCACTAACTGTCCCAAAATTAAAACGGTCATTGACCAACGAGCAGCGATAAATTCAGCCCCAAATAAGCCGAGAACGCGATCGCCAAAAATAATTAGCAACAGAGCTAACATCAGTGTGGGATAAAACATCCAGCGAGCAACCGCAGAGGTTAGTTTTTGTAATCCTGCATAGTCTCCCTGAGCGTGGAGAGTCGCAAACATCGGTGCCGCGATCGCATTGACCCCAGCGAGAATAAAGCTAACTCCCGCAGCAGTTTTAAAAGCAGCACCATAGATTCCCACCTGAAACGTACCCAGCATGGCACCTATCATGATGGTATCGGTTTGAGAAAGCACCACCATAGCTGAATCATTAAACAAGAGGGGTAATGCCATAGCAAACCATTCCTTGCGGGAGTATTCTGCCTCAATTTGGTAACACTGCGATGGTAGCTGCCGATTAAAAATCCATAGTTGTAATGCTAGGATCAAAACTAAACTCAACCAAGTAATTGCGATCGCTTTACTACTAGATAACTGATGGCGGTAGTAAAATGCTCCAGCAATTAGTAACAAGGGAAACATGATGCTTGAGGGGAGATAAGCTAAGGTCATACGTTTAATCCCCCTTGACATCTCTCGTTGATGTCTGACCAACGCCTGGAGGGGAATAGTCCCAATACCTAATAAAAAGGATGTTAGGGCGATGTCTGACTGTTTGATATCCCAACTAAACAACAATGCCAGACTAATCAGCGAGATTGCTACCCCACTCAAAAATACATAACGCCAGCTACCCCAAATAATTCCTCGTAATTTGCCCCAGTCTTCTTCAACACTGTATTTGGGGATAAAACGCAGCAAACAATTGGGTAAACCTAGTGCCGCTAGAAATCCTAAAAAAGTAGCAATACTAATAACATATTCATAGACACCATACTGACTTGCTCCCATCCAACGCGCCAATAATACCTGCATCGTATAAAGAGCAGCAATACCTGATAGCTGAAGCAACAGAGCGATCGCGGTACCTTTAACAAGAGAAGTGAGCAATTCTGATTTGGCCAGCTGATTTTTGATGAACATTGCTCATTCTTAATTTGCTTTTGAGTTGACTTTGCTTTTTTACTCTCACACAAATCCGTATTGCGTAGCTATAATTGCCACTTGAGTGCGATCGCGCAGTTTAAACCGACTGAGAATACTAGTAATATGAGCTTTGACCGTTCTTTCCGCAATGTATAATTCTTGAGCAATTTCTTTGTTGCTTGCTCCTTTCGCTACTAAAGTTAGCACTTCTTTTTCTCTAGGGGTAAGAGCCTCTAATGCTATCTGTAGCTCTCGGGGAATGGCAATATCTTTAGGTTGAGACAAAAATTTTTGGAACAAACCAGGACCTAGCTGAGTATAACCTTTAATAGCAGCTCTTATTGCCTGAGCGATTTCTTCTATGGGTGTGTCTTTAAGTAAATAGCCCTTAGCTCCAAACTGCATCGCTTTGGTAATATATTCTTCATCATCAAAAGTACTCAAAACCAGAATGGAAATAGAAGCGAATTGCTCTGATAATTTTTTGGTTGCCGCAACTCCATCCATCACTGGCATTCTTACATCCATCAGAATCAAATCTGGTTCATCAGGGGTTTTATAGAGTTGTTTGACCAGGTTTACTGCTATTCTACCGTTTTCTGCTTCTCCCACTATTTGAAAGTCTGCTTGCGATTCTAAGAGATTTCTTAATCCTTGGCGAATAATAGTTTGGTCGTCTACCAACAAAATACGAATCATTGATTATGATATTAAATCCTCGAATATTTGCTACGAACGAAATTATCTTGGTTAATGGTTAATGGTTAATGGTTAATGGTTAGTCATTACTTAGTCTTTCAGTTCGATACTTAGTATTCTTTTTCGGATTTCATATTAATTACTGTTTATTTGTTATTGATTTTTCATCGAGCAAAATATTGCCAAGTTTAGCCATCAAGGGAATTGTTGCGCTAATTTCGCAGCCATTTTCTGGCTCAGATACTAATTTAAATTTGCCACCTAAAGCTTTAGTTCTCTCTCCCATACCTTGAATGCCAAAGCCAGTTGTATTTTCTAGAGGATCGAAGCCAATACCGTTATCTTCAACTCTTATTTCTAAGTGATTGGTAAGTGTCTGAAGCGAAATACTAACCTCCGTTGCCTCTGCATGCTTAATGATGTTAGTTAGAGCCTCCTGCACAATTCGATAAACCGTAGTGGTGATTTTTTGCGGCAGTCTATGAGCAACCAAGCATTGACAGTCAAATTTTATCTCTGTACGGTGCTGGAAATCTAATATTAACTCACTAATAGCTTCGCTGATTAGTTTACCCTTCAAAGGATCATAACGCAGAGTAGTAACAGACTGGCGTACCTCCTGTAGAGCATTGGAACCTAGCTGTTTTGCTTCTGATAAAAATTGCTCGCTATTGTCAGGATCGTTACGCAGATGCATTAAAGCATTAGCTAATTGGATATTTTGAGCAGTTAATGAATGACCCAAAGAATCATGAATCTCCCGCGCAATTCGGTTTCTCTCTTGTAGCATTGCCCGATCTTCAATCAATAAAGCATATTCTCTTAACTGTTCGTTAGCTAATTTTAATTCTGAGCGAGAAAAATATTCTGCCTTCAAAGCATTAACTAATAGAAAAACAAATACCGAAATTAAGCAAAATAAAAAACTAATATTGGTTGCCATGCTATGAATTAGCAGCTTTAATTGTGATTCATTGGAATAGAGCTGATAGATAACTTCGGGCTGGATATCTGGGGTGATAATTGCTGAGATTTGTTGAATCCCTGGCAATTTTAAACGTTCGTTGAGAGTAAAAAATAGAGAAACAAAAAACCAAGTTAATGAGGTAGAAGCAACGATAATTGAACCTGATAAATTGAAGCAAAGACAGCCTCTAATCACCATAATTAAAAGCAATGGAGGCAATAGGCGAACCGAAGCATTGCCCGTAATTCCAATCAAGCCAATCAGCACGAATCCCAATCCAATATAACTGGCATTTTCCCAACATTTACCTTGGGGTTGCCAAATACCCATTACTAAAAAGGCGATCGCCAAAAAGATTGACAAGGGAAAAAGTTGGGGGATTAATTCAGGGAAAATTGAGGGAAAATTGATAAATAAGGGAAAAGTGCTGCGGTCAACCCTAAATTCAGCAAACATGCTAATCACAAACAAGATCCACTCTAAGTAAAGTAGCAGTCGTAAAGGATTTGCTTTTAGGCGATTGAAATATTGCATAATGATGCTCTGGCGGGAAACAAAAATGAACCCAAATTTGGCTTGGGAACTATATCTTTTTCTGTTAATTGTTGATACTTGCTAATGGGGTTTACCTCACTATTTGGAGAAAGGCTAGATACCAAAAATCATGTCGATCTGGCTGGCACTAAGTGAGTAAAATCATAATTTTAGTACAAATAAACTTTGTTGCTGTTTTGGTATTTAATATCGAATGGTTGATAATTTCAACGTACTATAGTCCAATTTTAACTTTAAGATTTTATGTACTATAGTCCAATTCAATACTGGACATTTGATCGAAGCGATCGCACTGTTAAAGACCTAGCATAAAATTGTCAATCATATTTTAGGTCGCTAAAAATGAATCTTAAACTTTTTGCTTTTAAGACGGCAGTTTTATTTGCCGCTACGACACCATTTTTATACTCTGCTACCGTAACCGCATCAGATAGCAACAAAATTAAAAACATGTCCCAGTTAACCTGTGCTGAATTTCTCGACATGGGTATGATGCAAAAAATTATGAGCGTGGTTTGGTTTAGCGGTTTCACTTCAAACGAATCTGAGCGATATATGTTTGCACCCGACCGCAGCCTTTTATCTAACAAACAAGATTCACTAGAAGATAATTGTCAAAGTAACCAACAAGATTTGGTAATGAATCAAATTCCTGAATGGGAATATTAGAGTCGCAAACTGCACTTTATATTAGACCTCTTGCATAAATAAATTTTTCTCGGTAGAAATTTTATTTCCTGACTTCTGACTTCTGACTTCTGACTTCGATCTCAACTAACAATTTTGATTCGTGCAAGAGGTCTATTTAGTAAAATTAATTGCTTTAAAATAGACTAAACGGTTTAGTCAACAAAATTTATCATGCAATATACAGATCGCCAATCAGGATCTGCCAAAATCCCAACTAAAAAAATCGCTGTAATAATCGCGGGATTTACTTTGATATTGGGTGGCGTAACAATTTATCAACTGCGAACAGCAGACAATAACTCTGGCGAAGTTCCCGCTGAGACAGTGCCAGAAATCCAGACTGTAACCGCATTAGGAAGATTAGAACCTAGTGGGGAAATAATTCAAGTAGCCGTATCTTCATCAGCCGAAGGCAATCGGATTGAAGAGCTATTAGTCGAATTAGGAGACAAAATCGAGCCAGGTCAGATAATTGCTATCTTAGATAGTCGCGATCGCCTGGCAGCAGCTTTAAATCAGGCTCAAGAGCAAGTTCAAGTTGCTCAAGCCAATCTAGCTCAAATAAAAGCAGGGGCAAAAACAGGAGAAATCGAAGCCCAGGAAGCAGCGATCGCTAGAATTGAAGCCGAAAGAGATAACGATATTATTGCCCAGCAGGCTACAGTATCGAGAATTAAAGCCGAAGTAAACAATGCCCAGGTCGAATATCAGCGTCATCAGCAACTATATCAAGAGGGGGCAATCTCTGCATCCGAAAGAGACAGCAAATATTTAGCCTTAGCCACCACCAGGGAGCAATTAGCAGAAGCTCAAGCCAATCTCAACCGCATCAAATCCGCACAAGAAAAACAAATTACCGAAGCTAAAGCAACCCTTGATCGCATTGCCGAAGTTCGTCCTGTAGATGTAGCAGTGGCAGAATCCGAAGTAAAAGAAGCCCAGGCAGCAGTTAAAACCGCCCAGATTGAACTAGATCAGGCATACATTAAATCCCCTCAAGCAGGTACAGTTATCAAAATCCTTACCCGTCCAGGAGAAATCGTCTCCAGCGATGAGGGCATTGCCAGAATCGGACAGACCGAACAAATGTATGCCGTAGCAGAAGTTTATGAAAGCGATGTTCAAAAAATTGCCGTTGGTCAACCCGCAACAATTACCAGTAGCGCGATCTCATCACAGCTTACAGGCACAGTGGAACAAATTGGCTTGGAAATTGAACGTCAAAACGTAGTCAACACCGACCCCACAGCCAATATTGATGCCCGTGTCGTAGAGGTTGAAATCAAACTAGATGAAGAATCCAGCCAACAAGTGGCGGGGTTAACTAATTTGCAGGTAAACGCCAGAATTGAGGTAGAAGGTAGGAAATAGGAAATAGCGAGTAGATAGTATCCATTGGATAACTACAATCAACAATCAACAATCAACAATCAACAATCAACAATCAACAATCAACAATCAACAATCAACAATCAACAATTAACAATTAACAATCAACAATTAACAATCAACAATTCATCAAAAATAATCGCAAAATTATGTTTAAAGCCATAAAAAACCGCACCCCTTTAGGTTGGCTGCAACTCAAACATGACAGGATGAAAATGCTGACGGCTTTGGCGGGAATTGCTTTTGCCGATATCTTGATGTTTATGCAGTTGGGATTTAAAGATGCTCTGTTCACTAGCAATACCCAGTATCCCAGGTTAATTGACGGAGACGTAATTTTACTCAGTATCCAAGCAACTAACTTTAACGAGCTATCTACTTTTCCCCGCCGCCGACTTTTGCAGTCAATGGATGTGCCAGGGGTAGAATCGGCAGAATCTGTCTATATTGGCTCTCTCAGATGGCGCAATCCGCAAACTAGGGAAAAAACTTCAATGATGGTGATGGGATTTGATCCAGAAAGATCAGCTTTCAACTTACCTGAAGTTAATCGTCAGTTGGCTAAAGTCAAAATTCCTGACACGGTACTGTTTGATCGCGCTTCTAGGGGCAAATATGACGAAATGATTGCTCAAGTTGAAGCAGGTAAAACCGTGACGACAGAGAGCGATCGCACTACGATAACTATCGACGGCTTGTTTGAAGTAGGGGCTTCTTTTGCTGACGATGGGGCATTAATTACCAGCGATCACAACTTTTTGCGCTTGTTTCCTAGAAGAGAACAGGGTACGGTGAGTCTGGGCATTATCAATCTTGAACCAGGACAAGATCCAGTAGCAGTCAGTCAGGCATTAAATACTTATCTTCCCCAAGATGTAGAGGCATATACCCACGAGGAATATGTAGAAAAAGAATTAGCTTATATTCAAAACCGTTCGCCTATTGGTTTTGTGTTTACCTTGGGTACGACGATGGGCTTTGTTGTTGGGATTATAATTGTCTATCAGGTTCTTTCTACCGACGTAAACGACCACATGGCAGAATACGCTACGTTTAAGGCGATGGGCTATAAAAACTCCTACCTGCTGTTTGTCGTGTTTGAAGAAGCAATCATACTCTCAATCGCGGGGTTTATTCCTAGCACGATTTTAGCTATCGGACTATATCAACTTACCGCAGCCGCCACCGCTTTACCGATTGCGTTAAGCGTATCGAGAGCTATTTTGGTTTTGGCTTTAACCATTGTCATGTGTGGTGTTTCTGGCGCGATCGCCACCCGCAAGTTACATTCCGCCGATCCTGCTGATATTTTTTAAAATATTACTTTACTTAAAAATGATGCCAGAAAACAGATTAGATACGCCTGAGAAAGCTATGGCTACTAAGACTATTGAGGGATACTGCAATGTTTATTTCGCTAAGTTTGATCAAATCGTCAAATTGTATATTGAAAATTTTGATGATGAATATATCAAACGATGTCTTAAATCATTTTTTAATCTGGAAAAAAAATTGTTTTCTCAATTAGAATTGTTTACCTTTAATTACTATAAAGATGTGGCAGAATGTGTTGGTGATTTAGATTATCCAATTGATTCTCCCGCTGAAATTTGGCAGCATATTCAACCCTCGTATATATATTTAGAACAGTCAGAAATTAATAAAGCTAACACTTTTTTGGGAATTACTCTTTACTGTGATTGGGATGAGGAACATGGATTATACTGGTCGATTAAAAATAATAATGAAGTTGTGCATGTCAGCCCAAACGGAGAATATTCTGATCCCGATGAAAAAGTAAGTTATGAAGATGGTAACTACGCAGGTAATTAGACATTAATCTTGTATATCTAAATTTCTTAAGTCAAATTCTATTCTTCTTTATGAAATTTTATACGATTATAATAATGCATAATATTTTTGCTGTGATAAGCCTAAACCATGGCTTTACAAGGCTACTGGTAAATTATAATCAGCTGCTCTACGGTATTTTTTGAATCAAAGATCCTTTATTAATCTATGAATCAATTCAAAATTACGTTGATTAATTTCAAATAAACCTGTCTTTTAGCATTTTTATGTCTACTCAAGTTAATTGTTATAAATTAAAATTCATTATCCGTAATTAATTTCAATATGCCATGAACAATCAACCCGTAATCAACATTCACAACTTAGATCATTCATTTGGCAAAGAAGAACTCCGTAAACAAGTTTTATTTGATATTAATTTAGAAATAAATCGTGGCGAAATTATCCTGATGACAGGTCCTTCTGGTTCAGGTAAAACTACCTTATTAACCCTAATTAGCGGCTTACGCTCGCCTCAATCGGGAAGCTGTAAAATTTTGGGTAAAGAACTTTGTGGAGCGAGTGATGCTGAATTAGTGCAAGCCAGACGCAACAATGGTTATATCTTTCAGGCACATAACCTACACCATAGCTTAACTGCTGCTCAAAACGTGCAGATGGGTTTGGAAGTACACGGTAAATATTCCAAGGTGGAAATGCGCGATCGCTCTATAGCGATGCTAGAAGAAGTGGGTTTAGCAGATCGGGTCGATTACTATCCCGATAAATTATCTGGGGGACAAAAACAACGGGTTGCGATCGCTCGGGCTTTAGTATCCCATCCTGCGATCGTCTTAGCTGATGAGCCAACCGCGGCATTAGATAGCAAATCGGGACGGGATGTGGTTAATATCATGCAAAAACTTGCTAGAGAACAAGGTAGTACGATTTTGTTAGTTACTCACGACGACCGTATTCTAGATATTGCTGATCGCATCGTGCATCTAGAAGACGGGAGTTTAATCAACAATTCTTCAACCCAGAAAGCAGCTTAATTCCACTTCACTTAAATTATGAGAATTATGAATCTAGATCCTTTGACCATTGAAGACCAATTTGAGGTGACTAAACTTAGGCTTTATCTCGAACAAAATCCTGAACAATCTCGGCAATTGGCAATTAAAAACTTTAGGGACTTATTGGCTTTGGCTCAAGCCTACAAAAAACTTGATAAAAAATATAATTCCTTGCAAAAAGAATATTCAGAATTACTTGATTTATTAACTATAATTTCTGATTGAAGTGTCTGAATAGATTGCTTTGATAATTAAGCAATTTGAGTCAAGGCTGTAATTAACCATCAACAAAGCGATGGGACTACTGTTCCCGTAAGAAGTAAGCCTCCCAATGCTTTCCGTGATAATTACCGCTGAAAAACCGATAATTGCCATACCAGAATTAAAGCTCAACCCAACTAAGTAATAGCGATCGCTTTTTGATAAGGTTGTTTCTCGGACAAAAGAAGCGAGCAATTCGGATGTAGCCAGACGATTTTAAAGTGGTGTGAATAAGAAAATTTTGTCTATCTACTCTACAGTCTGACAAAGTCTTCAAAGAGCTGTTGTAACTATATTGTAAAACCTATATTTACCTCTAAGAATCCTCTAAAGTTTTATGGTAAATATAGGTAATATTAACTTGCTGGCAGCTAATCTAAGCTATATGTTTTCACTCGCTTGATTAATTTTTCTCAGCAGCAACAGCAGTATCAGACTTCTCTTCCCCTGATTTATTTTCATCTGAGCCTTGCAGCTGGTTGAGATGAATATTATTCACCTGGGTAATAAAGTTTTCAATTGCTTTTTTTGATTTTTGTAGGCTTTGAATTTCATCAGTCGAATCATAGCATCGATAGAGTTGACCTACACCCAAAACAAATTTTTCTTGTTCTGCTTCTAGTTTTTCTACCGTAGTATTGGCAGAAATCCAGTTTTCTTGAAAAGGAAAAGAGGTAACTACACTAGCGACAATAGAGGCAACTGCTGGGAAAATTACGGGAAGCCAATTAAGCCAAGCAATACCAATATCTAGCTTATCTACCAAGACAAAAATTGGTGTGATTCCTGATAAAACAACTGTGGCTATTTGCAGGGTGTAGTAGATGTTTCGGGAATTATTACGAGTTTGTTCATAGTCGCGAATTAAATCCTGGCAGTACTGCAAAGCCTTCTCTCTGACTGGAGTTAGTGGCTTAGTCTGTGCAGAATTATTATTGAAACCAAGATAGGTATACAATTCAGCTTTTTGGGAAATATCAGACTGATAAGCAGAATTTTGGTAATTTTGAGACAATTGCTTGTTGGTCAAAGCGAGAAAAATGAAGAGAGCTAGTGAACCAGCTACCCAAACTACCGCGGCTTGATTATCAGGAACAACTAAAGCAATGATAGCGCTACAGATAAAAGCAGCTAGGGATAAGTATTCCAGTATTTTTAAAGCAACTGGCATACTGGAACTTGATGATGGGCTTGAGTTTTGAATCTCTAAATTCGTGGTCTCTAAATTAGTCATTGTCTTTGATGATCTCTAAATAAATTTGCTGGTTGTAATTACTCTATTAAGTCTGAGTTAACCCAAATACTCAGGCGTTGCTGAATGAGCAATGATTTAGGCAATCTTCCGAACAGTTGGAAATTTTAGATAGTGAAGTAAAAAACGGATGAAATATTTCACCATCACTCAAGATTTGGTATGGCATGAATCTTGACCAGAGTTACATAGAGCAGATTTCATAATCCTATGTCGTAATATTCATCATTACTTATTCAGCCATGCCAATAATTTCAGTCTGTTGTATTTTAGATAGGGAAAAACTGTTTGAGACTATAAAATCAATTTATCATTAAATGGAAAATGATTTTCAATAACCAAATAAATATTACAGTATTCTTGTTTAAAGACCTATTTTCTCTTGAAATTCTCGGTTCGATCCTAATTTGTCTTGGTTATCTATATTACAATTTTTCATTATTAAGGGAATAATAGGCTTGAGAATCGTCAGTTAAGTGGTTAACTAGTAATGGATTATCTCATAAACACCATACTGAGCCGCTCCCATCTAATGTGTTAATAACACCTCTATGATATAAAAAGGAGCAATTCTCGTATGATGAATCGATAAAGCGATCGCAATTCTTCGAATTAGAGAAGTAGGCAATTGTGATTTAATAATGGACAAATTGTATGAGATTTAGATTAGGATTCAATTTATGTAAGAAAAGCTAACTGAGCCTTGAAAATATTTTCAGACCTTAATTTTATAAACTTCATTTTTACACAAGTAAGTTGAATTGAAGATTTTTGACTAAGTTGATAATTTGCTTAGGCACATAATGCATTGTTCACATAATAGTTAATAAGATTTATATAATTTAGTAATATTATCCTTCAATATAAATATGAATAAATTGAAAGAAGTCAAGGTACGTCTTAATTTACCCTACGTTGGTGGAGTTGAAGGTACTTGGCAACCTGATGAAAGTGAGAAAAATGCAGCTTGGGAGCTTTACATAGAGTTAATTACTCGTATTTCTATTGCAGAACTTAAGCCTGATGAGGGTTTACTGCGAGAGGCACTTACTTCTTTATATAATTTATTTGGGATTACTAGAGATATTTTACGTAAATATGGCTCTTCAATTGCTCGTCCTAAAAATGATGGTTACATTTCATTTGGTTATTTAGCAGTAGCTATTCTTAACGCCGTACTGCGCCCAATGTTATCAAAGTGGCATCCTCTATTGTTAGATTATGAGGCTAATAAACCTGCTTCTTTGTCTTCTTTTGAGTATGAGAAACAGTGGGATAAAAATGAAGCATTAAGAAAAGAACTTAATCGGGTGCGTATAATTTTGTCTCAATATGCAGATATACTTGCTGAGGTAGCAGATGTACCATCATTAATTGTTGAAAGGTTAAAATAGCAAAGCTTTTTTACTATTTATTCAAGTAAAAGTTTAAAACTATTCTAATTAGCCTAGCGAACTTTTTAAAGATCTTAGTCGTTGGACAAATTCTTCTTGCTCGCAATAATCAGCCCATTTTCGGCAGTTTAGAAAATATGGAATATCATTATCATCGCATTTGTCTATTTTTAAAGGCTTAATGCGTTCTTCCTCTGACGTACCGTTGAGCATATTCATAAAAAATGCACTATACTCATTGTTTGCCCAATGAGAGCTTGAAAAATTAACACTCAAACATGGCATAATATATCTACTTTTTCTTAAACCATCCTGAACTTTTATAGGAATGTTTCCACCCCAGCTAATTTGGTCATCATCAAACCAGTAAGTTATTCCTTCTAGCTGCAAGTCAGGAAGAATATTTTCCTTAATAAATCTCTTGTCTTGTGACGAATGACAGATGAATACATCGTATTCAAAGATGTTTAGGTTACACTTTTTCTCTAATTCGGATAATGTCTCTTTGTCAGTAATTAAATTATGTTCTTTAATAATAGATAATAATTTTTTATCCTTACTTTTCGATAACATTATTTCTATTAAATTTCCCAAAAAAGTTGTTCCAGCTTGTCTAGAAGTATTACTATGACTAGTATCTATATCTTGAATAGATATTATCAACTGAATTATATTTAATTCTAAGTTATCAATCCATTTCTCAGAAAGTAATTCTTTTGACTCTTCTGGTAACTCTAATTGCTCGACTAAATTATAAAAGTAATTATTTCCATTTGAATTTAGAGCTATCCTAGCTAAATTGACTGATATATTACGGATATCATCATCCTTTAATTCATAGTTACATATTGACGGCTGATGATTATTACATAAAATTTCTTTGGCTACTTCAATAATGTCACGGATTTTGACATTATATTCATCTTTAGAAAATTTCTCTAAGCATCCTTTAGTTCTTGAGCCATCACGTAAAGCTTCCCACTCATCATTTCCAATATGATTACTTATTACAATAACAGGAAATTTCTTGCTTACTGCTGTCCGAATAAGCGGCAATCCAGATTTGTCTCTATCATTTAAGAGATATATATCAACGATAACTAAATTCCATTTAGGATTTTCGAGATAGGCGTTGCTTTCTCTGTATGTTTTTGAGATGGTGATAGAATTTCTAATATTAGGTATTTCATTACTTAGACCTGCAATCAAATCCCCTTTAATCTTATTTGTCCAATCATCCTCATCTTCTATCAACAAAATATTAGGGTCTGGCATTTAGTTTGTATTTTCTTTTCAGCTAGTTTATAATACTACTATCTAATACTAGGTTTTGGTAAATATATGGTAAAAGTTGCCCCTTCATTTGGATTGTTCTCTGCCACTATCGTTCCTTTTAATTCATCAATATTAATTTCAGTCAAGAACAATCCTTGCCCTCTTATAAGACCTTTTTCTAGAGGTTTATCAGAATAATTATTAAATATTTTACTGGTATCTTCTATTCCCTTACCATTATCTTGAATTACGATCTTGATCCACTTTTCTTCTCGTGATGTGTGCTCTATGCAATAAATTTTTATTTTTCCTGATGGTACACATTGCTCTTTAATTGATTCTTGAGCATTTTTAATAACATTACTAAGTATTTCTCTAATTTGAAGTTTATTTCCATATACTTGCAGGGTAGAATTATTAGTACCCAAATATGAAGGGATAGATAATTCGATATTCTTAAAATATTCCAAACCAATTTCAACAATTGCTCTGTGTATTTCCCATACAATATCTACAGACTGTTTGGTTGACCCTTTGTTAACTAGGTTTGTCCAGCGATTCATTGCTTTGATAATACTATCCGCTGAATTGATAATTTTATTTTTTTCTTCTTCATGACTCAATTCTTTAGCAATCTCCTGGCAGTTAATTTTAATTAGACTTAAGTCTGACTTCACTCTGTGCATAAAAAAACTAGAGAAGCTTCCTAAAGTTGCTAATTTTTTGCGTGCGGTTAATCCTCTGTTAGTATCAATGTTATGTATAGCTATAGCAGCTTGGTTAGCTATCGTTTTTAAGAGAAGTTCATGTTCCTCATTAAAATTATCGGCTTTTGTGCTTTCCACATTTAAGGTACCAATTATAATCTTTTCTTTTCCATAAATAATTGGCACACACAATTCAGAACTCATTGGGGTTACTGTAAAATAATACTTTAGGTAATCCTTCTTATTATCCTTATCCGCAATATTCTTAATTATTTTTGATTTTTTTTCTTGAGCAACTAAACCAGTTATTCCCTGTCCAAGGCTAATTCGCTCATATTTTTTGTCCCAAGATAAATCATTTGGAAAAATGCTTTTAATAACTAATTTTTCATTATGTATTTCAAATAAGCGAATGTCTCCTGCATCAGCATTAGTAATTTTTACTGCGCTTTTTATAATCAAATCTAATGCTTCCTTTTTATTTAAAGTGGTTATAATTTGGCGTTCTAGATCGATTAAGTCTGTCAACCAAGTATTGAAATCTAATTTATTTTTAATAGCTAATGCAGAAGAAGAGGCTAATGTTTGGATTAACTCTGTTTCTTCTTCTGAAAAAAAGTGATGTCTTCTATAATTAATAAACATCAGTCCAACTAGTATGTTGCTAACCTCTAGCTTGACACATGCTACTGAATGAATGTTTTCTATATCAGCAAAATTAGAATCTCTGAAAATATTATTTTTTTGTCTGTCTGGAATCAATAAAGGTTTTGGATTTTCAAGAAAACTTTTATCTTCGAAAAGTTGACGTGGAACTTTTTGATTTTCTACATTATAGTATTCAACATCATCTTGAGATTTGAGTTTCCCAGCAATATAAGGCTTTTGTTTGAACTTATTTTCAGCTTGATTATATTCATAAATAGTAACAACATCAGCAGCTAAAACATTTAAAACGTTAGAAGCGATATAAGGAAGTAGTAACTCTATATCTTCATCAGGAGGGTGAGCAATAGAACTCGCTACGGAATGTAATGTTTTTAATTGATTTACTTTATCTTTTTCGGATTTATAGCGAATAACATTGGCGATAATATTAACTACTCGCTCGGCAAAAATTTCTCCTAGATCAGTTTTATCATTAGGATTGTACCCTGTTCTATAGTGAATACAAAGAAAGCCATATATTTCCGAATTCTTATCAATTATTAATGGAAAAGCTACAGAAGATATGATGCCTTCTTTTTCGAACTCAGGATTTAAAGATACTTTATTTTGATTTTGAAAATTAGGTATTGTTGAAGCTGATTGGTATTTTTCGTGTTCAATAGATATTTTACCAAAATCATTTTCATGAGGAGAATAACTTTTTCCTTCCTCATATAAATTACCAATATTTCCTGCATATACATTATAAATGTATTCATTATTATTGTGCTTCATTAAAAAGTGAAGAGTAGCACAGTCAGCGTCCATAATATCCTTGGCACTTTTGGCAATTTCTTCCAGTATGTGCAAAAGACTTGTCTCATAAATTTTTTTATTATACTGCCCAACAAACTTTGCTAGTTCGATTCCCTGTTCTTCTGTAATTGGGTTTTCTGAACTTTTAAAACCTGCTTCTATTACGGCAATTACAGCATCTTTTTTAGGATCAGGATTATTTGGTAAATTTATTTCTAAGCTTGTAGTAGATCTTATTGTATTTCCTTCATTATCTATAGCTTTATCATCATATATAACTTGCCAATCACAGTTTTCATGGTAGTTTTGAATTTCTTCTTGATTATCTCTAACTAAAAGGATAGGGGTAAATACTCTAGTAAATTTGTCGTGCTTGTATCTTTTATAGAGCCATTCATCGAATCTAGCATCATATCCCGTAATTATTTCAGTTCTTTGTGTATCGTATATGTCTGCTTGAATGTCTCTAATTTTGTCATCTTTTTCCAAATAATGCTTGGCTATATTAATCCAATCTACTACACACCCAACACCTTCGCAGGTTTCAATTGTATTTTGCTCTAAAGAAACTAGAGATATACTAACGAAGTCGAATCTCTGCGATTCCTTGATTTCTTCACAAATTTCTTTTAAGGTAGTTTTCCATTTGAAAAATTGAGAAATAGTGCTTTCTATTTTACGCTCAACGTTCAGTAATTTCTTGGCACTGTTTAAGTCAAGTGATTCAATTCCGTCGGACATACCGTTCGCTTTTGACAATTTATGTTACACATAGCACATAATACCGTATGTATTTAAAGCTTTAAATTTTAGATAAGAAAAAATTAATGTTTGACAATCTATACTTCTATCTTTGTCTGAATCGTCATCGTTAATGGTCATTCGAGGTTAAGAATCGCTTACATAAACAGTATCTAAACATAGATATAGCAATAGATGCAACAAACTTTCGCCTTTCTCATTTTAGTAAGGTACAAAGTTAATCGTTTTGAGGCAGGGGGCAGTAGGCAGGAGGCAGTAGGCAGGAGTGATGTACCTCATGGATTTAAGAAACGCTATATAAGATTATCGACCAAGCTTTTGTCTAATCCGATTAGTTAGCATATTCAGCTCAGGTAATTTTAACTGCATAGCTATTAAGCTAAAAAACATAATTGCGACTCCACTAGACACACATAACTCGATCAACAGCAAAAGTAAATTACCATTACCTAAACTTCTTGACCAACCTTGACTTACACCATAGCTAGCTGTACCCGCTACTGCTGTGGCAAGAAACAAACCCAACATCTGTTTTCCCCAGCGCATCAAAGGCAAACCGTTCAAACGTCGATGTAAGATCCAGATAAAGACAGTTAGGGAAATTATGTTTACTCCCACTGTAGCCATAATCAAACCTGGCGCACCAAAGATTCCGATCAAAAAGTAATCGAGAATAGCATTAATAAAGATGTTAATAATGCTGATTTTAAAAGGTGTGGTGCCATCACCTAGAGCATAAAATACTCTTAAAAGAACATCGCGGCTCATATAAAAGAACATGCCAAAGCCATACACTACAAGTAAAGAAGCCACAAACTCTGCATTTTGCTCGCTAAATTGACCCCGTTCAAATGCCAGCTTAATAATCGGTAAAGCTAAAGACATGAAAATTGCCGTAAACGGGAGCATAGTCAAGGCACTGAGGAATATCCCCTGGCGGATTCTTACCTTAAGCTCTGTCCAATTTTCAGGAGCCGCTAAACGAGAAAAAGCAGGATATAAGGGAACTAAAATCGCATTGGAGATAATGCCCAAAGGCGTAATAAAGATAAAGGTGGCGTTTTGAATTGCTGCTGCCGCCCCAGCTATCCCCGACACAAAAAACTGATCGACGTTTAAGTTGACGTAGAGCATTCCCGAGGAAAGAGTAGCGGGAATCATGACTCGGAAGACATCTAACACTCCTGGATGATGCCAATCAAAGCGTAATTTCAAGGTTCCCATTCCTGCTCGCCACTGGACAATTAACTGTGCCAGCCACTGCAAAACTGCTCCGCCCAAAGTTGCGATCGCTAATACAAATGCACCAAAACGAAAATATTGCGGTGTATTTAACTGCTCGCCAAATCGCCACAAAGCGGCTGCGACTCCTGTGGTAATTACAGCACTGGAAAATAGCGGACTAATGCTAGGTAATAAATAACTATCGGCTGCGTTGAGAGTGCCAAAGCCGATGCCGATTAACCCTGCAAGTAAAGCCATCGGTGCCATGATTTGCAGTTGGAGAGCAGCTAGCTGCTGTACCTGGGGGTCTAGTTGGGGACCAAGGATGCCGATTAAATTACCTGCAAATATCACAATAAATATTGTAACCGCAATCAGCAAAGTACTAACTATGGTAGAAACCGTCTCGACAATGATCGGCGCCTCTGATTTATCTTTTTTAGCGAGAACACTAACTAAGGCACTGTGAAAAGGTCCATTTATCCCTCCAATGAGGACAAACAAAAAGCCTGGTATGGTATAGGCATAGGCATAGGCATTTTTGACAGCACCAATGCCAAAAGCTGCCGAAACAACTAATTCTCGAACAAATCCAAACAGTTTGCTGACCAGAGTAGCGATCGCCACTAACTTGGCAATACTGCCCACAGAAGGAGTTGATTTTTTATTTGCAGTCACAAGATACAGATATAAAGAGTCGAGTTCGATATATTATACGGTTGTAAGATAAAGCTGACCCCTCTAGATTTATCATGAGCAAATTAGAATCTCCCTATTTAAAACTAATTGATACTCTGCTAAACAATCCCCGAGAGGAGGAAATAAACATCTTGAATGCTCATTCTGAGTTGGTCAATCAGGAATTGATTAGTTGTCTGATGTCTGTGGGGGAGCAGTATCGACGCTCAGGCAATATTCAGTCCGCAGAGCGATTAATCGATTTGGCAAGTAAGTTATTACAGCTAGAAAATACTAATACTTCTACCAATAATCGTCGCCAAGAGTATTTTTCCTTCTTAATGGACTTGTTGCAGCAGATCTCTAATCGTGTGCCTCCCACTCAAATATATGCTCTAATTCGTCAGAATCAGGATAAGCTCAATCTCAACACTACAAAAATTTTGCATTCCTGGGCGCATAAAACTATCAACTCCGTAGAATCCAATCAGGCAAAGGCGATCGCCAATGATTTGATCAATTTTGGTAATTTAATTAGCGCTTATCCCGCAGGAGATCGCTCTAACAATATAGAATTGGCAATTGTGTCATATAAAGCGGCTTTAAAGGTATATCAACCCACTACCTTTCCTAAAGATTGGGCGATGGTGCAATCCAATTTAGCCAATTCCTATCGCGATCGCGTTATGGGGAGTCGTCATGAAAATATCGAACAGGCAATTGTCACCTATAACTTGGCTTTGGAGGTAATCACTCGCGAAAAATATCCCTACATCTGGGGCAATACTCAGCGCAACTTAGGTATTGCTTATGGCAATCGAGTCCCCGCACCCCAGAAAGAAGATAAGAAGGCTGAGAGGACTAAATTTGTCGAACAGGCGATCGCTTGCTACAATCGGGCATTGGCAGTACACACCCTGGAACAGTATCCTCAAGATTGGGCAGCATGCCACAATAATTTGGGAGATATTTATCCTAATCGCCTCGTAGGAGATAAAGCAGACAACATCGAAACTGCTATTGAACATCTAGAAAAAGCCCTCACTATCTACACTCTGGCTGCTAATCCCAATCGATGGGCAATGTTACAAAATAATTTAGGTAATGCTTTTCAAACGCGCTTGCTGGGAGAGAGGGAAAACAACATCGAACGTGCTATTTCCCATTACCAAAATGCCCTCTCAATTCATACTCTAGAAAAATATCCCTACAACTGGGCAATGTTAAATAATAATTTAGGGGGGGCATATCGCCATCGAGTAAGGGGGAACAAAGCAGAAAATCACCAACAGGCGATCGCTTTTCTCAATAAAGCTTTACTAATCTACTCTCAAGAGAACTTTCCTCGACAGTGGGCAGAAATTCAGCATAATTTGAAGAATATTGCTAATTCGTAAACATTATATACAGAGACAATTTTGCGGATTAATCTTAATTAGAGGTTAAGTTTCGCATATTTTCAAGGCTTTGCTCAATCGCTTTTTCAAGTTCGTCGAGCCCCTCTCGAAGTTTTTTAGTTTCTGTTTTCACTGTCTCGATGAGAGCTTCAATGTCTTTGTCTCGTTCTTTTTCCCACATAATAATCGATATCGCTGTTGTTATTGGGGATACTATAAGTACAATAGGACTTAAGCCGATTACAGCACCACCTAAAGACAGACTTGATGACGCAATGCCACTTGTAAAACTGAGAGTAGTAGCAAAAATCTTCGATATTGAAGCCAAGTTGAAAGTCCAATATTTCTTGTCGCTATCTTCGGAGTAAGAGTTTTGTTTCTCTAAATTTAGCTCAATTGTTTCTACGATTTGTCCATAAACGTACATTGTCCGTTTAATTTCCTCTTGAACAAGCCGTTCGATTGCAGTATCATCCCATGATTTATTTAATTGCTCTTTAATATTATCTAAACTTTCTTTTGCCTCTGCTTGCTGCTGAATTAACTTGATTTGACTGTTTTTCCACTCATCAAGATAGTCTTCGACAACTCGCCGACAGCGCTGAGGAAGTCTGGTAATAATCGTGTCCCAAAAGTTGTCATAGATTTGCGCTTCTACTTCTTCTTTACCGAAAGCATTGATTGTCAACCCCCTCCTGCCCTGACGTGATTCGCTACATACGGCGATAACAGTTAGGTCTTTTTTGATATGCTGCCTGATTTTCTGTGCGAATTGGGCTTCTTCCTCCTCATTAAGCAAGTCTGCCTTAGTTAGAATCACAACAACTTCATATTTACTTTTCAAGAAGCGTTGGATAACTCGAATTTCTGTATCTTGCACTCGGCTTGAAGCAGCATTAATGCAGTACAAAATCGTGTGAAACCAATCCTCAGCAGGACGGTCTGTTCCTCGACGTGAAAGTTCTTCGTCAAGACTCTCTATCCACTCATCGACTTTATCAATTTCAAGACCCCAAGAGTCGAATAGCTTGACAGGGAGTTCACCCATCATAAACTCGTGACTTGCAAAACCTCGCTTTGTAACAGGTCTACCCACGCCAGTCTTTGCTACTCTATCTCCGAAAAGGTAATTCAATAATGAACTCTTGCCAACGCCAGTGATTCCAACAATAGCTGCATTGTAGTGAAGTCTGTTGACCATATTTTCGATGCTCTTAGCTGGCTCACTTGAAGGTTCAATTCTATTAGGCTCTTCGGATGCTGCGCTCCAGGAATTGAGAAGATTTTGGGTTTCTGTGGATAGCTGATAAAGAGTTACGGGTGTTTCGCATGAGGTACTATTTTCATGACAGTCTTGAATCAAAGATTCAATTGTCTCCATTTGAGTAGATATACCAGCGAGATCAGTCTCTATAACCGATTTTATTTCATTGGTAGTTGATGATGAAAGAAGTGCAACACCAGCAGGAGAGCTTACAAGCGTCTCAAGCGTATTCTTAGAGTCACGATATTGAAGATACAAATTTTCCAGATATTCAACGCATTGGATATACTTTTGGTGTTCCTGACGTAGTGAGTAACTAAGCTGAGAAAATGGCGGAATTTCATCGTAATCTCGGTAGATAGCAAAAGGTATTGAAGGGTTTTTAGCTACACTATCTGGGAAAGTAGATGCCTCTAAGAGCATCTCTTCCAAAGTCACCCCTGTAGATTCTGACAGCCCACCAGAACGGAAAATGGATATTTGCGTCTTTTTGTCAGCAATAGCTTCTGTCAAGTAGCGTTCAGCATCGAGTTTAGCACCTCCAGCAGCAAACGACTGAGCATCAATCTTTCCAGCTAGCTCACGCTTTTCTTCAAGACTATCAGTTTGGATTTCAATGAGACCGTAATAGTATCCCCCTCTAATAAAACCTGCAATGAAACCGTCGCCATAACTAGCACGGAATTGATCCAGTGTTTTATCTTTTAATAGTGACGAGACCTCAGGCTTAAGGGAAAACGTTGTTAATATCTCATGGGAATGAGTTACTACAACAGAAACTAAAAGATAAAGGTGCTGAGCAGAAACTTTAAAATTTTTAAGCAGTCGTGCTGTGGCGCTTGCACTTGAAAATAGCTCTACTGCATTTAAGGAAATGGATGCATCAAAGCTCAACTTTTTGCTCAGATCACGTGTGCTTGTGATCGTATTTAGACCGAACTCGACTGTTTGTCCCGTTGCTCCAGGAGGTGAATACAGATCTACTTGCTGAAAAGGGCTGTCAAAAAGTCGTCCAGTCAGAATATTACAACCAATTCCCTGATACATACCAGGTACAAAAGGAATATTTTTCATCGATATATATCGTTTCTTCTGATATGTTTACAAAGCCTAACTATTTAAATGGAAACTTTTTTTATATTCACTTTACAAAGGTATTCTTAATTGACTCTTGAATAATAAATTGACTCGTATTTTTTAAGATTTACTTTGCTTGTACTTCAACAAATTCTAGTACTGATAATTAAACTAAAACTAGTAAATTTGAACAAGGCTAATTCACATCAAGCACTTTTATGCCTATAACTAACTGATGTTATGCGAAATCTCGAAAAATCAACAATTTGAATCAAGGTATGAAACAAAGATCAATTAACCCTTTAACCTTTTCCCTTTAACCCTTTACCAGTCTAAACAGATAAATCAGTGCGTAACATTAAGTAACTAAATTGGTAATCGCTGTAGATCCTTATTATTCCCGATCACTACCATAACCAATCCTTTTTTCAACACTTGTCCAGGGCTAGGATTAGTCACAAATTTCTTGCCATCACCAACCGCGAGAACATTTAAGCCATAGCGTTTACGTAGATCCAACTGTGATAGGGTGTGACCATGAAAATCATCAGGGACTAAAATTTCGACAATGCTATTCTCCGTATCTAGTTCAAAACGTTCCAAGAACCCAGGCTGAGTTAAGGTACTGGCTAAAGCGCAACCTGCCTCATATTCGGGAAAGACAACGCGATCTGCCCCTACTCGACGTAGTACCTTACCGTGGATTTCCGAAGAAGCCTTGGCTATTACCTGTTCAACTCCAGCCTCTTTGACGTTTAAGGTGGTAATAATACTTTCTTGAAGATAATTACCAATCGCTACAATCACCGTATCCATCTCAAAGATTCCAGCTTCTCTTAAGGATTCAGGTTCAGTAGAGTCTAGTTGGATTGCATGAGATGCCACTTTTTGAGTTAAAACCTGGGTAACTAATTTCTCATCAATATCTGAACCCAAAACTTCGTAGCCCATTTTATGTAAAGATGTGCAAACTGCTCTACCAAAACGCCCTAAACCAATTACAGCAAACTGACGATTTTTGCTCTGGGAATTGGTCAAAAAATTGAGAGATTTCAATGCCCCTTACCTGGATAGTTTTAACTAATGGCATTTTAATCTATCTTTTAAGTATTTTTTTTAAGTCAAAAGGATAATTTGGAAAACAGATAAAATATATATTCACGTCTAAGCAATACTCAAAAAGCATTACTTAGCATTTTTTTACCTACCGAAAGCTTAATGACTGAAGCCACCGCTGTTCGCCAGCCCCCATCTACCCCAAAGACAGGAAGCTTGTCTTATCAAGTTTCTATGTCACAACCTGCCTCTCATTTATTTGAAGTTACTTTGCAGGTGAGTAATTGGCAGTCGCCAACACTAGATTTGAAAATGCCAGTTTGGACTCCTGGTTCGTATTTGGTTAGAGAATATGCCCGACATCTTCAAGATTTTAGCGCCAGTGATGGTAATGGACAGGAGTTATCTCATCGCAAGTTAGGAAAAAATTACTGGCAGGTAGCAACAGCAGATGTTTCAGAAATTAAAGTTAACTATCGCATTTATGCCAATGAATTAACGGTACGCACCAATCATCTAGATGCGTCTCACGGTTATTTTAATGGTGCGGCAATGTTTTTCTTTGTCCCAGGATGGTCAGATCAGCCTCTAACAGTTAAAATTATCCCTCCCTATTCACATTGGCACGTTTCTACCACTCTGCCGCCAATAGCAGGACAAATTAACACCTTTATCGCTCAAGATTTTGATACTTTAGTTGATACTCCTGTGGAAATTGGTACCCAGCAGGTATACGATTTTGCTGTGTTAGACAAACCTCACTCCCTAGCGATTTGGAGTCAGGGGAATGCTAACCCAGAACAAATCATTGCTGACACAACCAAGGTGATTGAGGCAGAAGCAGCAATGTTTGGTGGCTTACCCTACAAACAATACCTATTTCTACTGCATCTGTCAGGCAGTGGTTACGGTGGACTAGAACACAAAGACTGCTGTACTTTAAATTATCCCCGATTTAGTTTTCGCGATCGCGATAAATATGAACGTTTTATACAGTTGGTAGCACATGAGTTTTTCCATCTTTGGAATGTAAAGCGCATACGCCCCAAAGCGTTAGAAACTTTTAATTATGAAGAGGAAAACTATACTACTTCACTCTGGTTTTGTGAGGGAACAACTAGTTACTACGATATTCTGATTCCTTTACGGGCAGGAATTTATCCTCGCTCAACCTGCCTCAAGAATTTGAGTAAGGACATTAATAAATATCTCAATACTATTGGACGGAAGGTACAGCCTTTAGCAGAATCCAGCTACGATGCCTGGATCAAACTATATCGCCGCAATGCCTACAGTGATAATAATCAGATTTCCTACTATCTCAAAGGACAACAAGTTTCTTTGCTGCTAGACCTCATAATTAGAGCCAAACATCATAATAAGCGATCGCTTGACGATGTGATGCAGTTGATGTGGCAGCGTTTTGGACAAGAGGAAATCGGTTTCACTGAAGCACAATTAAGAGCTACGATCACTGAGGTGGCAGAGGTTGACCTGGATGAATTTTTCACCAATTACATTGAAACTACCGCAGAGTTACCCTTTGATCGCTATCTGGAACCTTTTGGTTTATACTTGAAAACTGCTACGGAATCTGATGTTCCTTATTTGGGAATAAAAGTAGAGTCAGAAAATAACCGCGAGGTAGTTAAATTTGTTGCGGCACAATCTCCCGCAGCCGTGGGTGGAATTGATGCGGGAGATCAACTTCTGGCTATTGATGGCATCAAAGTTAGTGCCAAATCTCTCAATGAAAGACTTAAAGACTATCAAGCAGGAGATACAATTCAGGTTACATTGTTTCACCAGGATGAATTAAAAACTGTTCCTGTTATCTTGACAGAAGCACAATCTCAAAGTTATGAGTTGACAATCAAAGATGATTTGTCTGACCAACAACAAGATAATCTCGTAGGATGGCTGGGAGAATAAGTAAGAAATAACAAGCACTTATGCACAATTTTTTAGAAATAGCCTACTTTCAAAATAGATTTGTTCCTTTTAAAGAAGCAAATATCTCGATCGCGACTCATGCTCTACACTATGGGACAGGAGCATTTGGCGGTCTGCGCGGTCTGCCCAATCCGCAAAATCCTCAACAAATTCTACTATTTAGACTAGATCGTCATTGCCACAGATTGAGTGACAGTGCCAAACTGCTTAATTACGATTTACCCGCAGCTAAAATCGAGCAGCTAATTATTGACTTTGTTAAGAAAAATCAGCCTAATAAACCTTTTTATATCCGCCCGTTTGTCTATACCTCCGATTTAGGTATTGCCCCTCGATTACACAAGATTAAAAAGGACTTTTTTATCTATGGATTAGAGTTAGGTGATTACCTCCCACCTGATGGTATTAGCTGTCGGATCAGTTCCTGGTATCGTCAGGAAGATCGTAGTTTGCCTTTGCGCGGTAAGATTAGCGGGGCTTATATTACCTCTTCCTTAGCTAAAACTGAAGCTGTTGAATCTGGTTTTGACGAGGCAATTTTGATGAATTCTCAGGGCAAAATTTGTGAAGCTTCGGGAATGAATATCTTTATGGTCAGAAATCAGAAGTTGATTACCCCTGGTTTTAATCAAGATATCCTTGAAGGTATTACTAGAGATAGCATCTTAACTATTGCTAGAGATCTGGGAATCGAAGTTGAATCGAGAGCAATTGATAAAACTGAATTACTAATTGCCGATGAGGTCTTCTTAAGTGGCACAGCAGCTAAAGTAACTCCCGTAAAACAGATTGAAAGTTATCATTTATCCAATGAACGACCAATTACCGATCAGATTAAACACAAATTAACTTCAATTACCAAAAACGAAGAGCCAAAATATAGTCACTGGATTTATAAAATAGATTGTTGAATATCCTTGTCAGCACCCAGGCTAATATACAGCAATATATAAAAGGGCGAAGTGCGGTTAAAAGCAGGTAGTAAGCAGCAGGAAACGCTGAAATGATCACAAACCAGCGTTAAATTGCAGTTCTATACCTGCATATTTATCATTAACTAATAAGGTATATTAATAAACAAATAAAATGACCGATATTGTACAATCAGCCTATAGCGATCGCCAGATAGAGGCTTGGCTTAGAGGTTTATATACTGTTGCCCTCGCTGATGGAAATTATGATCCCCAAGAACAGGAATTAATTGGTCAGTTAACTCAAGATCTTTCTGATATTGAAGCTGAAGATCGTCTCGACACCATTACCCCTGAACAACTGGCAGAGGATCTAGGGAAAGAGCCAGAGACAGCAGAAAATTTTCTCCGTACTGCGGTACTGGTGGCAGTGGCAGATGGAGTTTATTCTGAGCCTGAATACAATCTTTTAACGCAATTTAGTAAGGCTTTAGACATTGAAGTTGATGCCCTCAAATCTTTAGAAAACACTCTCTATAAACCAGAAGTAGTTGAATCAAATACGGGTGCGGCTTCTCCTTTAACTCCACCGTCAAAAAAATCGAAACCGAGAATAGATGTACTGCATCCCGTCAAAGATTGGCTCGAAGGGATGGATGTAAAAGATCCTCGTTTAGCCAAGTTTGTGTGCAAAGTAATCCCTCCACAATGTCCATTTGAAAGAGATATCAATTTATTTGGACGCACAATTGCTCATATTCCTCCTCTTTGTAAGTTAAATCCTTTATATGAGCAGTTTACAATGTTGCGTTTTCGCTCACTTTCTTACTTGGCTGATGAATGCGGCGAAGATGTTACAAAGTACGTCAAGTGAGAGTGAGGAACCAGGAATAAGGAATGAGTTATTACTTTAGATATTTAAAATTTATTAATGCAATTTATTGACTTAGCCGAAATAGAAGTAGTAGCGGGAAAAGGCGGCGATGGCATAGTGGCATTCCGACGAGAAAAATATGTTCCTGCGGGAGGTCCTGCGGGGGGCAACGGTGGTTGGGGTGGTTCTGTAATTCTAGTGGCATCCAGTCGCTTACAAACCCTGCTCGATTTTCGCTATGGGCGAATTTTTAAGGCAGAAGATGGCAAAAAAGGTGGACCAAATAACTGTACGGGAGCAAAAGGAAGCGATCGCCTGATTGAAGTTCCTTGTGGTACTTTAATTGTCGATGCCGATACAGGGGAGTTGATTGGGGATTTAACTACTGATGGTGAAACTCTTTGTGTTGCCGCAGGTGGTAAAGGCGGTTTGGGTAACAAACATTTTCTCAGTAATCGCAATCGCGCCCCAGAACATGCCCTTCCAGGTTTAGAGGGGGAAACCAGACGGTTACGTTTAGAATTAAAATTAATTGCTGAAGTGGGCATTATTGGCTTACCCAATGCAGGGAAATCTACTTTAATCTCCTCCTTATCTTCTGCTAAACCAAAGGTGGCTAACTACCCTTTTACTACTCTAGTGCCAAATTTAGGAGTGGTGCGTAAGCCAACTGGAGATGGAACGGTTTTTGCTGACATCCCTGGCTTGATTGCGGGCGCATCAGAGGGTGTTGGTTTGGGTCATGATTTTTTACGCCACATTGAGCGGACTCGTGTTTTACTCCACTTAGTTGATGCCACGGCAGAAGATCCCCTGGGTGACTACCAAACTATTCAGCAAGAATTGGTAGCCTATGGTCATGGCTTACCCAAACGTTCCCAAATTGTCGCCTTGAATAAAGTTGATGCGGTAGATGCTGAACTTATAGAGTTGATCACCACTGAATTAGGGCAATTAACCTCTACTCCAATTTTTCAGATCTCGGCAGTTACTCGTCAAGGATTAGAAGAATTGATGCAGCAAATCTGGTCAACTTTAGATGCTGAAGAACTTTCCAATATAATTTGATTTAAAAAGCTCAAACTATTACTCAAGCTTCACAACTTTAAGATTGCTCGATGGTTTTCTCGATCAAGAATTGATTATTGCTAAATCTTAAGTTAATAGATCTTGCAACTCATGTATTTTACAATAATACCTAGATAGAGTTTAATTAACAAAATTTTAATGGAAACATTTGGGAAGTATTTAGAAAGGTTTTCTTTATCGGTAGATATTGTGAGGGAGGAAACCAAAACAAGAGTTATCAATCTGATTCGAGAATACTTAGACGAAACATTAGAAATAAAGTTTATTACTCTCCATCTTGAGGGTAAATTAGAAGATGAAGTTGGTTTGTTCACTACTAATTTAGTGCTTGGTGGCACTAAGCTTAGTGCGAATCGAATTAAAAATCCAGAAGGAGATTACTGTTCACAAGTAGCTCTAGCTTATGATTTAAAGAAGCCCATGTGGATTGTCAATTCTGAGCAACAGGCACTTAGACAATCAGATGTTTTCACAGATTTATGGTCAAACATCCCACCTGAAGAAATACCTCCCTATCATCAAAGTTCTGATTCTGCATCTAAAACGTCAGTTATTGTACCTATAACCGATCAACAGAATAAAATAGTTGGTGTAATAAATATGGAGTCGATAAAGTATCATGAAATATCAGAATTTTTACAAGATGAAATTCAGCTAATAGCTAAATGTATCAAAAAGATTTACTTTAGACACGAAGCATATTCAGAGCAGAGAAAAGATACTGAACAAGCGATCGCATCTTTAGTTAAGATCAAAAATAGCAAAGATTATCTGTCGGTTACCAAAAATAAATTGCATGTTTTTTTAGCATCGTCCAACAGAGCAGAAAATGATGTGATAGGCGAAATTAGACAACTGTTTAATGATTTTGAGGATTGTGAACTTGAATTTTGGAAAACTGATTTTGGAACAGGAATTATCAATTTAGACCTTTTAAATATAATAAAGTCTTGTAGTCATGGAATTTTTTATGTTTCACAACCAGTAGCTAATAGTGAAGCAGAACAAAAATATGATGATAATCAAAATGTTTTAATTGAAGCGGGAATGATGTCTTCTAAATCTAACAAGTTTGAAAACATCATAATTATTCGAGAAGAGAATTCCATAGCAGATCTTCCTTTCGATCTCAAGCCAATTAAAACTATTTATGTTCCCAGGGATGCCAAAGATAGATTAAATAAGGAAAGTTTTATAGAAGACTTAAAAACATTAATAGAAAGGATGTTATTCATCGAATAAATATTATGTTTATAGTTGAACCTAAAACTATTATTAATTATAATGAGCAATCAATACTTTTCCAAGCCCAAAATCTTATCTATAAGCTGACAAAATTTTGTATATTTAGACAATTTTATCAATTTATAACTATTAGTTGACTGCTTCTCTTTTCATGAGATAGCAATTGAGCGATCGCCATATTATCAATCTAGATAGCAATTTTTGAGTTCAAATGCCCAATAAATTTGACAATTGCGACAAAATTTCTACGGGTAAATTTATTAAGAACCGCACTAACTCACCGAATCGCTTTTGTGCCTCAAAACGATTAATTTTGTACCTCACCTTAATGAGAAATACTCTAGTTTGTCCAGTCCCAGATGTAGCAGAATCGTCGATTTTGATTTAATTTAGCCAATTGAGTTTCAATAGTGCATAAAATATCTGGAATCCACCTACTAGGTAAATAATCAAACAAATACAGATTATTTGGTAAGTGAGACGGAACAATGACTAACAAAAATCGTAAATTTAACACTAGATTAATCATTGCCTTAACTGCAAGCCTTGCTACTATCGCTCAACCACAACCTGCATCAGCGCAAATTTTAGAACTAGTTTCAGGTGCATTAGGTGGTTTACTCAAAAGTAAACAGCCACAACCTCAAATAATTCAGCAAAAGGTTCCTGTTCCTGTACCCACAGCACCTAGCAAACCTGATTTTAGTCTTGGAACCAACAACGCCAACGGCAATACTCTCAATCTTTGCATTTCTAACTGTTTACCCCCTGGCGCTACACCTGCACCTCAAATTATTCAACAACGACCTGTAATTCAGCAAGTTCCTGTAATTAGACAGCAGCCTGTAGCGCAACAGCAAACATCAAGTACTGTCGTACAGCAAAATAGTGCGTTAAACGGTACTGGTCAAATTTCACAACAGTCTTCTTCTCAATCGGCAACGGTACAGAATATTCCTAATGCTAATTTACCAGTCAACCTCCCCCGCTAAATTCTAGTTGACCTAAATTTAAGCATAATAATATAGCCATACGTAATGTGATTAAGACAAGTTTATTTAACTCAGGGTAGGTAGTAACTCTTCTAACCTAATCTCGTATTGCTAGATATTCTTACCTGAGCATGATTTATCTTTAATAGAAGTGGGTCGCAATTATACTGTTTTTCTTTAAATTAACTACAGATGACCGATACAGGGACGCGGAGACATGAAGACACGCAGATCTTTGTGTAACGGTAATTTAATAGAATGAGTGTTACTAATCAATTGGCATTCGATCTTATTTACAATTTTATTTTTCCTTCTTTGCTAGTAGATACCAGAGAAGTGTAGTCATTTCAAATAGAAAACTGAAGTTTATTAATACTACTTTAATACTTTTAAAAATTCGCTGAAACATGAGTCAATTAATTATCATGACTATAGCTATAGAAGATTCAAAAACTAAACCTAACGTCAGTTCGGGATAAGACAATTGACTGGTTGGGGTAGCTGTTAGCCATTAGGCATTGGTGACAAGTTAAGGCTCTGTGCCAGTTGTCAAGAGAGACTCGGAGACAGATTAAGAGGGGGTTTAGTCCGTTTTGAACGAGGAGATTTAACTATCCCTATATCCCTAAGTCGCGATTTTCTGGCGCAGTAAAATAAGCAATCAAGTTAGCGAGCGAACTTTGACTGGCTGCCTGAGT
>JBCDDK010000069.1:0-33612 GCA_039180345.1 Cyanobacteria bacterium P01_G01_bin.39
CAAATTACTTGATAATATAAAAGTTTTTATGTATACTTTAATGTTCTTAATATCTATACCTTTACTGTTATTAATATGCTAATTTTAAATATTAAGCAACACGAGAAAAACTAGCCATGAAAACCAAAGAAGTTGCCTCGTAAACAATTCGGTTCGGTAAAAAATCAAAGCAAAAAGCTAAGAAACTAGTAGCTAAAGTTCATGCACATATTAGTAATTGCCGCCAAGATTTCTTACACAAATTAAGTTTACTTACAAATCATCCATAGATTGCTAGGAGATGCTTCTGTGAAGAAACCTTTATGTAATGGTTTAATTGGATGACGATTGACAATCTTTAGTTGGAATATTGAGAGAATTGTGGCAACTACCAGCTTGATTTGTATTTGTGCGAATACCATTCCTATACAACTACGATGACCACCCCCAAAAGGTAAATACTCAAAGCGTGAAAACTTTCTTTCTAAAAATCGCTCTGGCTGGAAACAATTAGGTTCTGCATATAAATCTTCTCGGTGATGAGTTAGGTATGGGCAGAGCATTAAAACTGTACCTGGTTCAAAATGGTAGTCCATTATTTCCATAGTTGCTTCTAACTTCCTCAAAAAGGTAGGATTGGTTGGATAAATGCGTAGGGTTTCTTGAAAAATAGCGTTAAGATAAGGAAGCTGGTTAATTTTTTGAGGATCAAATTGATTGCCAAGAGATTGAAGTTCGCAACGCAGTTTCTCTTCGATTGTTGGAGATTGATGAATCCAGTATAGTGCCCAAGTTAAGTTCAGAGGTACAGCAGTCGAACCTAGTATAAAATCCATCGTAACGTCGCGCAATTCTCGTTCTGTGAATGCTTTGCCTGCTTCGTCTCTAGCTGACATCAGCAAAGAAAGTACATCATTGCCTTCAGTGTTTTTCTGTTGTCTGCGTTCTCGAATTTGATCATAGATAAGTTGATCGGTTTTTTGAAGTTGATGATTAAAACGCGACCAAGAACCAAAACCTCCCCAAGTTGGTAAGCGTAGCATCTGCTGCCAGACCAATAAAGGAAGAGAACTTTCGAGGTCGAGGGCGAATTCAAAGGAGTCAAGCATTGCCATAAACTGTCTTCGGTAGTGATGGGAACGCTCTGGGTTATCCAGACCAAACACAATTTTTAGAATTATCTCAAGAGAAATTTCTCGCATGTAAGAATTAACCAAGAAAGGTTGCTTCTTTGTCCATTGCGCTGTCATTCGACTTGTAACATCATAAATAAGCTGACCATAACTAAATTGTTGGTACATACTCCGATAAGCAGGAGTAACAAGCTGCCTCATACGCGTATGATTGGCTCCATCTTGCAGTGCAACTGAATTTTCTCCGAGTACAAATTGGAAGTATTTGTTTCCTTCCCCAATTTCAAACAGTTTAGAATCGGCTGTAAAAACTGCTTCGATCGCCTTGGGGTTACTTAAACAGACTACTGGAGACTTTTTACCACCTACTCGAAAACAATCTCCAAATTGCTTACTAAGAGTATCTAAGTATTTCAGAGTGCGAGTAGTTTGGTTAATTGACTGTATAAAGCTAGGTGTTGAAGAGTAGGGAATCAAATTTTGAGATTTTTTCGGTTTTTGTAAATATGCTTGTTGAGTCATTTTACTTTTTCATTTGTTAATTATTAAGTACGTACACTTGGTGTGAATTAGCTTCTAAATGATCGCTGATGCTCGAATAATTAGAAAAGTATTCTTTCTTAGCAAAAATTTTGAGTTTTAAGCAAAAATACCAGCAATTAATTGGATTTAATCGGTGTCAATTTACTAACGCGATACTGCTTTACTTCTTTTAAAGACTGCTCGTTTCCCGAGTTAAAAGCAGTCATAACCGAACCACAGACTTCTACTCTAGCTTCATAAGCTCTTTTGATGCTGTTATTAATCGCAGTAAACTCAAAACGAATTTCTGCCCAATCTGGTGAATTTTCTGATTCATTAGACGTATCCTGCGCCAGTACTTGAGCGGATTTATTGTAATTTAGCCACTCCCAGCCATACTGCATCCAAAGCTCGCGTTCGACCATTTGCTCGAACTTGGTTACTCCTGCCCAGCCTCGATAGAATCCATGTAGTTCTGTTACGGTTGTATCGCGCTGCACTAAGCAATCTAAGATTTCTGGTTCGAGGTGTCCCCAGAATTGACCAGTGGGTAAATCTAGCAAGGTAGGGGCAAACTGATGTCCACCAAAGTGGGAACAACGCCAAATCCTTAGTTCTCCATTAGAAACAGCAGCATATTTACTCAACTGTTTATAGATAGGAAAGCCAAATCTCCCACACGCGACATCAACATTACCGTGGGTACAGACCATCATGTCGCGGATCTGGGAGGTTGACTGTTGGTATGTTTTAAAGTTATCAAGTTCGTTTGGTTGCTGTAGTAAAGCTTCGGTTAACTGAGCCAGTTGATTTTCTGGTACGAGAAATTCCTGTTTATCATATCGAGCGAAGGGTCTGTTGGGACGTTGATAAAACAGCAGACGAACTAATCCTGGTACAGAATATTTTGGATTAGGTGCGACCGCCATTGGCATCAGTTTACGACCACCCTGACCTAATGCTTGGAATATCTGGGATAAAGCAGGATGAGCCATCATGCTCTGTTTTGTCCAGGGTTGCGGTATTTCGACAATCACCCAACCGTCGGCGGGATTTGCCGTACCGATAGGGTCTTCACCATTGGCTTTGGAAACAAGGGAGCAAAATTTACAGTCGTTGGTGAGGGTTTGAGTGGTCATATTGCCAATAAGTAAATAAGTGTAATTGAGTTAAAAAATCAAACAATTAACTGACTCTATTGAGGTGGTAGCAACTGTTGCTTTAATTCTTCTAATAGCATGTCCAGGTTAATTTGTGGGATTGATAATAAATGTTAATACTCTAAATTTAATCCTCTACACCAACCGCGATCGCACTAGCTGTAGCATAGTCTGAAGTATGGCTGATGCTGCTCAGCCACTTGTCAATACAAAGTTCGGTAGCAAATTTCAAAGTAGCACCGTAGAGAAAGACAAAAGGTTGACCAGTTGGTAGTCGTTGAATCTCAATCTCCAGCCAAGGAATAGATTCCCCCTCTTGACCCAAAGCTTGGTAAACGGCTTTTTTAGCAGCGATACGACCAGCGAGATACTGTACTCTCTTAGTACGCAACCGAAGGATCTCCCGTTCTGTCACGGTGAGGCAGTGCTGTTCGAGACACTGCCCTTGTTGCTTAACAATCTGCTCAATCCGTCTGACATTTATAAGAGAGATTCCATGACCGATAACATTTATGGAATTATTCACTCTCTAAGCTTGCAACACTAATTTGGTCAACATCGTATTCATTTTGTTGACCGACTCGATATACTCTTTGAGCAAGACTGACTCGGCAACAATGCCCGCACCAGCATTAAGATAAATTTCCCGATCATACTGGTAAACAGAACGAATGGCGATCGCAATATCCGCCGTGCCGTTACTATCGACCCAGCCAATACCACCAGCATAAATGCCTCTTGGTTCATCCTCCAAGCGATCAATCCAAGCTAAAGCTTTTTGTTTGTCAATGCCAGAGACGGTAATACCTGGGAACAAAACCTTTAAGGAATCCCACAAAGTCTTTCCAGGCATTAACTGACCACCTGCTCTTGAAGAAAGATGTTGCACACAGCGATATTTCTTGACCTCCATGAAATCAAAAATCTGAACAGTTTCTGGTACACAGACAGAGTTAAGTTCGTCTTGTGCCAACCAGATCGAAAGGGCATGTTCTTTTACTTCCTTAGCATCGGTAAATAGTTCGTCGTGTAAGCGGCGATCTTCAGCTTTAGATTCACCCCGTGGTCTGGTTGCAGCTAGGGGATTAGTTATGACAAAGCCTTTTTCATCCACCCGCATCAAAAATTCGGGACTAAAGCCTACTGCCTTGACATCTCCAAAATCAAAACAATAAGAACGGGCAGAATTATTGGCTTCAGCTCCCACAGCGTAAGTTCCCAATACGTCTAAATTACCAGTAAATTTTCTGGAGCGAGAAATGATCGCTTTATGTAATTTATTTTGTTTAATGGCGTTTTTCAACTGGTCAACGCGCTGAGAATAATTTTCGCAGTCGGTTGCATCCTCCGCTAGAGACATAGGTGAGTATTTAGGAAGCTTACTATCTGTTGCTAATAAGTCGCGGATTTGCGTTAATGGCTTAACACTTTTGATGCGAACTCCTTGATCCGTAATTAACAATTCCGTTTCGGGAATTAAAAAATACAGTAGTGGCTGGGCGATCGCTTTAGAATAAGCTGAGTAGAAGGTAGCCATATCAAATGCCACATAACCGTACGCCGTCCAATTATCTAATGGCAGTAACGCTAATAGTTCTTCTACCTGTTTAAATGGATCAGTTGCTGGTTGCGAGTTAAATTTGCCCATCCCTTCCAAACAGACTTCTGTTTTGCTAACCGATACCTTAGCTAGCTCGTTACCAGCGATGCGAACTTCTCCATCCTTTTCGTACATAACATAATTAGAAAAGATACCCCCCTGCAAAAGATTGTATAAAATCTCGATGGGCTTAAGTTTAGTGGAGAATAATTCTTCTTGATACGATCTTACTGGTTCTAAATTTGTAACCATCAATCTCTCCCTGTAATTTAATATCTTTAGAGACAAGGCATGCCTTGTCTGTACAGTCGTTAGTTAAATATCTATTACCCATTACCCATTACCCATTACCTACTGTTCACAGATTAATGAGTGCGTAACATCAGTTATTTAGCGCCATCTTTTGGCTATCTGCTACCGATTTACGATGAATTTTCCCTGTAGCGGTACGGGGTAATTGTTCTACGAAGCGTAACGTTTTTGGTGCTTTAAAATGAGTCAGTCGCTGTTTGGCGAATTGATAAATTTCTGTTCCCAACTCAGAAGTTGGCTCTTTTCCTGATTTAAGACTGACATAAGCCACTACTTGAGTTAACTTTTCCCCCTCATCCGATTCAGGAACTACTGCCACTTCTAAAATTTGAGGGTGCTGGTGTAAAATATCTTCAATTTCTAACGGAGAGATCCATTGACCGTTTACCTTAAATAAATCATCTTTACGACCCACAAACTTAAAATAGCCATCTGCATCTTGCAGGTACTTATCGCCAGTATGCATTGTATTGCCATATAGTGCTTTTCGGGTTTGGGTAAGTCGATTCCAGTAACCCAGCATCAAGCTTTCGCCATTCACTACCAGATCTCCAATTTCCCCAGGAGAGCAGGGCTGTCCATTTTGGTTCACAACTTGGACATCATAACCCGTAACGGGGCGACCTGAGGTACCTGGTTTGCACTCCCCTGGTCGGTTAGCCAGAAAGATGTGTAAAAATTCCGTTGTGCCAATCCCTTCATAGATTTCTTGCTTGTAAGTCTCGCGCCATTGGTGCCAAATACTTTCGGGAAGCTGTTCGGCGGCAGAGATACACAGGCGCAGCGAGTTAACATCTAATGACTCGATATCGCTTACTGCTAGGAGATTGGCATAAAGACTGGGAATGCCAAATAGAATTGTCGGTCGATAGCGATGAATATCGGTAATGATATCGAAGACATTGGTAGCATCCGACAAAACAGTAGATGCACCAACTGCTAAGGGCATAAAAAGGGTATTTCCTAAGCCATAAGCAAAAGGTATCTTGGCTGCGGAATAGGTGATGTCATCTGGTTTTAAGCCCAGAGTAGCCTTAGCATAATTTTCGGCACAGACCACCATGCTTTGATGGAGGTGAATAACTCCCTTTGGCATCCCCGTACTGCCCGAAGTATAAAGCCAAAAAGCAGGTTCATCGCGAGCGGTTTCGGCACAGGGCAATGGTTCTTGAGACTGCTGATTAAGTAAAGATAGAAAGGAATCATCGCCATCTGCTAGCAAAACCTGCTGCAAAAAGGGAGACTCGATAGGTGCGAGTTTGTCTTGCCAGAAGCGATCGCTCAACAAAATTTTGGCTCGCGAATCTCGTAGGATGTATTGTGCTTGCTCCTGGCTACTGGCGGTATTGATCGGAACTGGCACCGCACCCAGCCAAATTGCCCCCCAAAAGGCAAAGACCGACTCAGGAGAATCGGACAACAGAATGGCAAGACGATTTTCTCGTTCTAAACCCAGAGAAGCAAGTAAACGCGCTGCTTGCTGGACGCGTTGGTTGAGTTGTTCGTAGGTGTAATTACCCTGCCGCGATAAAAAAGCGACTTTTTGGCTGTTACCCTGTTCTAAATTATCGTTTAATAAGTAAGCTGCCACATTAAAGGTCTTGGGCAACTGCTCAGAAATATGTTCCATTTAATTTTCCTTTATGTATGTATGTATGTCTAAGGTAGATTTAAAAACTTATGAATTGCCTAAAATATAGTTGTTTCAATTAATTCTGGTACTTTCTAGCTTATTTGAACGTTTTATATAGCCAGAGCTTGAACCAATACGTGTTCGTCCCAATGCCACCATGTTGCTATCCATAGGTACATCATGGCTCGCTTTGCCTGAATATGGGCTTGACCATGTAACCGAACAGTTAATTTGTCTTGAGTAAGGTTGGCTTCAATTTCATGCCAGTTGATATCTTCGGTTATTCCAGTTCCCAAAGCTTTTGCTACAGCCTCTTTAGTCGCAAAGCAGACTGTAAAATTGCGGTGGGGATAACTAGAGGATTGACAACGCTCGATTTCTTTAGCAGTGAACAATAGTTTTAAAGTTTGGCGATCATACTCCTCGACTAATTTTGTCATCCAGGGAATATAAGCCAGATCGATACCGAGTCCCTTAACCGTATTAGATATTAATACGCTACTAAGAGCCATGATTAGTTTGAGTTTGGGCTAGCATTTCTGATTCAATGCGATCGCATAGTTGAGTCAGTGTTAGATCTTGTCTACCTCCAAGCTTGAGATTAATTCCTAATTTTTGTTTTAGCCCTAGGACAATTTCCACCATTTCGGTGGAATCAAGCTGTAAATCTTGATGCAATAAGGTGCGATCATGAAGCGATTCTCTGGGAATACCTAAGTCAACTAATATTGCCTTAAGCTGATCCATCGCTATAGAAGTACTCATACCGAAAAAATCCTCAAAAAACCTAAAAAACCTATTCTTTCAAAGCAATGTCTAACCCTTACATCTAGCTTTATTAACTGACTTTACGCAGAGCAACTACAAATCCATAGCTTTATCTCTGTAGAAAAATAATTAAGTAAAGCCTTTAACCTTTACCCTGATCCTTTTTCCAACCTAAGAAGATAAATGAGTGCGTAACATCAGTTATTGATATACCTACCCCTAGTCAGGCATTGCAGAATATACTTCGCGTCAAATTAGATACATTGAGAGCATCTACTACTAGTAGCGTCAACTCTAATCATCAAACTTGTTCGCCATTAATGAAAATATTTATTGTTTGTTGCAGAACTACTTCAAAGTTTTACTGCAACTTTTTCAACATACAACTAATTTAATTTAATTGCAATAAGATCTTAAAAAACAAGTTGCTTATCTCTTTGTAAGTAAAGCAAAATATAAAAAAATTGTATATAACACGCCTCTTGATTACTTAAATGCTATCAACAGCATCACTCAAACACGCAGTGTTTCAAGTGTTTTCAAAAGCTAAAGTATTTTATTACTATCTGCCTCAGTTTGTTTTAAGCATTAATTTAATGAAACAAACTAATTAATTAATAATTAATTAATAATCGATTAATAAAAATAAATATTTAAAAATCGCTTGTATAAAATGGTTTTTTTTTGTACAGTGAAATCAACTACTAAATAAGAATGACTCTCAACTAGCTTTTTGGCTAATTTAGGCTGTTTCGGCGCAGTTATTAAGCTCAGCGAATATCTTACGTCAACCAAAAGGCTGATAAACGGCTGATTATTTTGATGTTTTTAGATCGTGATTGAGAATTGCTGAGATATATGGAGTCAATTATGGAGTTATCTGCATGAGTGATCTTTCAATAGGAATCAGTTCCCTTGCCCTAAGCTTTCCCAAGCAAATTCGTACTAATGATTATTGGCGTGAAAAGTTTCCCGAACTAACGACCAAAACTCGTTCTCGGCGCAGTCTGGGTCAGAGACAATCTGCTCTCAAACAAGCTGAGGGGGTAAAAATTTGGTCGCAAGAGGTGTCCCCATATTTAGATGATCCGTTTCGCGGTAACGTCGAGCGGCGAGTTCTGACTAAGGAAGAGTCATCCCTAATGCTAGAGTATCGGGCGGCAACTGAGGCAATAGAAGCGGCCAAGCTAGAGCCTAGAGAAATCGATCTGATGATCGCAACTTCTCTCTTTCCCCAAAACTTCAGGTTGGGTAACGCACCCTTAAGCGATAAGCTCAACCTTAGCTGTCCTACCTGGAATTTAGAATCAACCTGTTCTAGTGCCTTAGTGGCATTACAAAATGCTCGGGCTTTGATTCAAACAGGGGAATATCGCCAGGTGTTAGTGGTCATATCCCAAAGTGCTTCCCATACTGTAAACGATGCCGACACCCTTTCTTGGTCGATGGGAGATGGGGCGGGCGCTTTTATCGTTAGTTCTCTGGCTGCTGGTCAAGGAATACTTGCCAGTAAAATAGTCAGCACTGCCATAACTCATGGGGCATATACTCATCAACTAGTTGTAGATGCCACAGGGCAACCTCGAATACAAACACAAATGGGGGAAAATGCTAGTGCGCTGGCGGAAACCACAGTTGATTTTGTGCGCGACTGTTGCCAACAAGCAGTCACGGCAGCAGGATTGTCTCTCAATGATATTGATTTTTTGGCCTTTAATACCCCTACCCCCTGGTATGCTAGCGTTTGTGTCCGAGCTTTAAATATCGATCCAGAACGCACAATCAATCTTTATCCTCGATACGCCAATATTGGACCCGTTTTTCCCATAGCCAATCTATATCATGCCGTGCGATCAGGCAAACTTAAAGAAAACGACCTAGTTCTTGTCTATACCAATGGTGCAGGGGCTACGGCAGGAGCAATGATAATGCGTTGGGGGGATGTAGCTTTAGGAACACCTCCTGCACTTCCTGTAGGGGTTACTCCAGAGCAGGAGGCAATTCGTTTGGCAAAAATAGACTCTGATAAAAAACTAGATAATAAACCTGCTGCTTTAACTAAACAACAGCTTTTAGCCGCTAAACCAGAGACAAGACAGCAGATACTTGAAGCTTACTTATTAGCATGGCTCTGTAATTCATTACAGCTTGCTCCAGATGAGCTTACTGCTCAACAGTCTTTTTCTAGCATCCTAGACTCTTTATTAGCTTTGATGCTCAAAAATCAGATCGAGACTGATTTGGAATTGCAAGTATCTATGGAAAGTCTTTGGGGAAATAACACGGTTGCTCAACTAGCCGATCAATTGCTCAAACAGTTAGCTCTATCCAGTCTAGCTACATCGGCAACAATCTTTACTGCTGGCGAAGAAGAAGAGAGAGAAAAATTGAGCATTTAGCTTAACTTGCAAAATTATATTTGAAATTAATCATTAAAATCTGTTTTAGAAACATGCAGCTAGATTCACTAATAGACACACTTTCTCATAGAGGCGTAAAATTAGCAGCTAAAGGTAATACCTTAGAAATTGATGCCCCTAAAGGTGCAATTACAACTGATATTAAAGACGCGCTGGCAAGCCATAAGCTAGAAATTCTGAGGCTACTGCATCAAAATAACAAAACTGTAAATTTTAGAGATTTGCCAGCTATTGTTCCCGAACCTGAATTACGGTCTGAACCTTTTCCCCTAACTGATATGCAATACGCTTTTTGGGTAGGGCGTAGCGGAATATTAGAATTGGGCAACGTTGCCAATCATGGTTACTATGAAATTGAAGGAAAAGACTTAGACGTAGGGCTCTTGAACTGGGCGTTACAGCAATTGATTGATCGCCACGATATGTTGAGAGCGATTGTCTTACCCGATGGACGACAGCAGATTCAACAGACAGTGCCTCCTTATCAGATGCGGGTAACAGATCTGCGAGGGCAAGAACAGGCTGTTATTGAAGAAAAACTGCAAGAAATTCGCGATCGCCTTTCCCATCAGGTAGTTCCTGCCGACAGATGGCCCTTGTTTGAATTTAGTGCGACGCTTTTAGATGAGGGTCGGGTGCGATTGCATATTAGCTACGATCTGCAAGTATTCGATGCCTGGAGTTTGTTTCGTCTATTTGATGAATGGGTGCAACTATATCAGGATCCAGCTTTAGTTTTACCACCTCTAGAATTATCATTTCGCGACTATGTTTTAGCCGAGCAAGCATTACAAGAAACGGAACTTTTCAAGCGATCGCAAAAATATTGGTTCGACCGCATAGATACCCTTCCCCCAGCTCCCGACTTACCTCTAGCTAAAAATCCTCAAGAACTTAAACAGCACATCTGCCAGCGTTATGCAGGAGGTTTGGAGTCTGATGAATGGCAACAATTAAAACAGCGCGGGGAAAAAATCGGCTTGACTCCTTCGGGAATTGTACTGGCTGCTTTTGCTGAAATTATCACAGTTTGGAGTAAAAATCCCAAGTTTACGCTCAATTTAGCTCTGTTTAACCGTTTACCACTTCATTCTCAAGTTAACAATCTTTTAGGAGATTTTACCTCCGTTAACCTGCTAGCAGTAGATAATTCCCATCCCGAATCTTTTGCCGATAGAGCTATCCGACTGCAAAAACAGCTATGGCAAGATTTAGAACATCGTTATTTTAGTGGCGTTAGAGTTGTAAGAGAGCTAGCTCGCAGAAAAGGTGCTGCTCCCAGTGCCATGCCAGTTATTTTTACTAGCACTCTCGGCTTTAGTTCCCTCGGTCAAGAAACTTTAACCTTTAGTCATTTTGGTGATTTAGTCTACGGTATCAGTCAAGCTTCCCAGGCTTGGATGGACATTCAGGTTTGGTCAGAAAAAGGTGCGTTAACTTTTAACTGGGATGTAGTTACAGGACTTTTTCCCGAAGGTTTGATTGCAGACATGTTTGAAACCTATTGTCATTTTCTCAAGCATTTGGCAACTGAGGAAACTGCTTGGCAAGAAACTAATCGACAATTAGTGCCTCCTCACCAGTTGGCACAACAGTGTCTTGTTAATGCTACAGTGGCACCAATTTCTGAAGAGATGCTACATGGTTTATTTGCAGCCCAAGTAGCAACAAGAAGTAATCAACCTGCGGTAATTTCCTCAAAGCGCACCCTAAGCTATCAAGAACTATCCGAACTGTCCAATCAAGTCGGTCATAAACTGAGGTCATTAGGGGTAACTCCCAATCAATTAGTAGCCGTAGTCATGGAGAAAGGCTGGGAGCAGATTGTAGCCGTGATGGGAATTTTGAATTCTGGTGCGGCTTACGTCCCCATCGCCCCGAACCTACCAGCAGAACGTTTTGCTTATTTAATCGAAGACAGTCAAGTCGATATCGTTCTGACCCAAGCTAAATTTAAAGATAAGTTAGCTTTACCCACCAAAGTAAAACAGTTGTGTCTAGACAGCGATCAAGATTTATTAACCCAAAGTAAGAAGCCCCTTGAGCCAGTCCAAAAACCCGATGACTTAGCCTATGTAATCTATACCTCTGGTTCTACTGGCAAACCAAAAGGAGTGATGATTAGCCATCGCAATGTGGTTAATGTTGTTGTCCACACCAATAAACGTTTCGACATTGGAACTGATGACAGTATCTTAGCACTGACGGCTCTCAACCACGACTTATCAGTTTATGACATCTTCGGTCTTTTAAGTGCTGGGGGCAGGATTATCATGCCCGACGCTGAGAGAGTCAAAGACCCTAGCCATTGGTTAGAGTTGATGGCAAGAGAAGGAGTTACATTATGGAATTCCGTTCCCGCCATGATGGAAATGTTGGTCGATTATGCCGAGGGGCAATTTAAATCTTTACCAGAAAGCTGGCGACTAGCAATTTTAGGTGGAGATTGGCTGCCAGTTTCACTACCCGATAGAATGAGAGCCTTAGCACCCAAGCTACAAATACTCAGTATTGGCGGTCCGACGGAAACCACCATCTGGAATATTGGCTATCTAATCAAAGAAGTTGACCCCAATTGGAAAAGTATTCCCTACGGTCAGCCGATGGCTAATGCTAAATATTATATTTTGAATGAAGCGTTAGAAGACTGTCCTGTATGGGTTCCAGGAGAAATGTACTGTGGGGGATTGCAGCTTTCACCAGGCTATTGGCGAAATGAAGCCAAAACCCACGCTAATTTTATTACTCATCCTCGTACTGGTGAACGCATTTATCGTACGGGGGATTTGGGTCGCTATCTGCCTGATGGTAATATTGAGTTTTTGGGACGAGTGGACTTTCAGCTCAATATTCGCGGACACCGCATTGAGGCGGGAGAAATTGAGGCGGCTTTAACCCAACATCCAGCAGTTAAGGCGGCAGTAGTTACTATGCTGAAGCAACAGCAGCAAGGTAAAGAACGTTTGCTAGCTTATATAGTTGCCGACGAAACCAGCGCATCTATCGAAGAACTACGTAATTTTCTCAAGAACAAGCTGCCAGAATATATGGTGCCATCAGCTTTTATCTTTTTAGAATCACTACCTCTCTCAGCAAACGGCAAAGTAGACCGGCGGGCATTACCTAATTCCCAAGCTTTACTTGAGCAACTAGAAGCTGATTATGTTGCACCTCAAAATGATGTCGAGCAAACCATCGCTGCTATTTGGCAGGAGGTACTAGACAAAGAAAAAATAGGAGTAAACGATAACTTTTTTGAAATTGGCGGCAACTCATTACTGATTGCCAAAACCTATAACAGTCTAAAAGATGTTTTACCCGAACAACTTCAAGAAATATCATTAATTAACTTATTTAAGTATTCGACAATTCGTTCTCTGGCTGAACGAATTAACCAACCTCGGACAGAGACATCTTTAGAAGTACAAAATTCAAATTTAGCCGAGCAACTCAAAGCTGGTAAATCTCGACTCAGACAAAGATTTAAGAAATCGAAAATAGCTAATTTATAGTTTGATTTTTAATCAGTGCAGTATTGTTTGCGAGCAAAATCACCCATTTTTATGTAAATTTGATTGAAAAATAGTTAAACTATGCAATCTCAACAAACTGGTTTAGAAATAGCAATCATCGGTATCTCAGGACGTTTTCCTGGAAGCAAAAATATTGATATTTTTTGGGAAAATCTAATAAATGGAGAGGAATTCATTTCAGTCCTTAACAAGACAAATGGGGAAAAGCAAGATTTAAATATAGAATCAAATCAAGAAATTAAGGCAGCTGGTTTACTAGAAGATATTGAACAGTTCGATGCCTCATTTTTCGGTCTTAATCCCAGGGAAGCCGAAATTATGGATCCGCAGCATCGGCTTTTTCTAGAGTGTGCTTGGTCAGCTTTAGAAGATGCTGGCTATGACTCTGAAAGAGAAGAAAGATCGATAGGGGTTTATGCTGGGGTAGGCAGAAGTACATACTTGCTCTACAACCTTTTCCCCAATAATCTCAATGAAACTCTAGGATATTTTCCCATCTTACTGGCATCGGATAAAGATTATGTACCCACCCGAGTTTCTTATAAATTAAATCTTAAAGGACCGAGCGTTAGTGTTGGAACAGCCTGTTCGAGTTCATTGGTTGCAGTTCATTTAGCCTCTCAAAGTTTGTTGAGTGGCGATTGTGACATAGCTTTGGCTGCGGGCGTTTCAGTTAAGGCTCCCCAAAATGAAGCAACTTTGTGTCCAGAAGGCATTTCTCCCGATGGGCGTTGCTTTGTCTTTGATGCTCGTGCTAACGGCACAATTGGTGGTAGCGGTATTGGCGTTGTTGTTCTTAAGCGACTTGAAGATGCGATAGCTGATCGCGATTATATTTACTCAGTTATTAAAGGTTCAGCCCTCAACAATGATGGTGCTGTCAAAGTCAGCTACACCGCACCTAGCGAAGAGGCACAGGCAAGAGTAATTCGCGCTGCTCAAATAATGGCTGAAGTAGAGCCAGAAACCATTAGCTATATAGAAACCCATGGAACTGGGACTTCAATGGGCGATCCGATCGAATTTGCTGGACTCAAACAAGCATTTTCAACAGATAAAAAAGGTTATTGTGCGATCGGCTCGGTAAAAACTAATATCGGACATTTAGATGCAGCCGCGGGAATAGCGGGTTTGATTAAGACATCTCTGGCTCTTGAGCGCAAGTTACTTCCACCGAGCCTCAACTTCGAGACACCCAATCCTGAAATCGATTTTGAGAATAGTCCCTTTTTCGTTAATACTAAACTTTCAGAGTGGCAAGCCAACGGCTCACCTCGTCGCGCTGGGGTTAGCTCCTTCGGTTTTGGCGGAACAAATGCTCATGTAGTTCTGGAAGAAGCACCGCTCAATCAGTTAACAGTAAACACTAAACAGTTAACAGATAGAAAAAATCACCTTTTGGTTCTTTCAGCCAAAACTAGTTCGGCATTAGAAACTGCTACTACTAACCTCACCCATCATTTAAAACAACACTCCGAACTCAACCTAGCTGATGTAGCTTACACCCTCCAGGTTGGTCGTCGAGCTTTTAATTACCGACGGGCAGTTGTCTGTCGAGATCTTGAAGATGCCGTAAACGCACTTAGCGATCCTAAACGCATTCTCACCAGCATTGAGGAAGTAAATGATCGCCCTATGGCATTCATGTTTACTGGATTAGGAACTCATTACCTCAATATGGGGTTAGAACTTTATCAACTCGAACCAGTATTTCGCGAACAGGTTGATCGCTGTTGCGAGTTTCTCAAACCTCTGCTCGATCTAGATCTAAGAGATATAATCTATCCTAATAGAAGCCAAGCTTCGGAAGGCTATCAAGCATCCAACTCGACCAAGAACAAACCTCAATCAAGTCTGGATTTGCGCAAAATGCTGGGTCGCGATCGAGAATCCACCGATGAGACTACTCAACAACTCAATCAAACCTATCTGACTCAGCCAGCAGTTTTCGTGATCGAATACGCTTTGGCTCAGCTGTGGATGTCTTGGGGTATTCGTCCTGTAGCGATGATTGGCTACAGTATTGGTGAATATGTCGCAGCAACTTTAGCTGGAGTGTTGTCCCTAGAAGATGCCCTGACTCTGGTTGCCAAAAGAGCGCAAATGATTCAGGATTTGCCAGGTGGATCTATGCTGGCTGTTCCCTTGTCAGAAGAAGAGGTGCGTCCCCTCCTTGGCGATCGGCTTTCTTTGTCAGCAATTAACGGAGCCAAACTTTGTGTAATTGCTGGAGATACAGACACTGTGGAGGAACTAGCTGACCAGTTGACCGAACAAGGATTGGTATGTAGGCATTTGCAAACTTCCCATGCCTTTCATTCCCAGATGATGGAGCCAATTGCCTCTTCCCTGACTGAGTTGGTAAAAACCGTCAGCTTGAAACCACCGCAAATTCCCTATCTATCCAATGTTACAGGAACTTGGATTACAGAAGCCGAAGCCACAGATCCAAGTTATTGGACAAAGCATATGTGTCAAGCTGTGCGCTTTACCGAGGGACTACATGAGCTGTGGAAACAACAGCAACCGATTTTGTTGGAAGTAGGACCAGGGCAAACATTGAGTAGCTCTGCATTGCAGTGTTTGGAGAGTGAGCAGGTAGCGGATAGAGTGGTGTTGCCTTCTCTTCGCGATGCCTTTAATCAACAATCAGATTTAGCTTTCTTGCTCAATACTTTAGGTAAGCTATGGTTTTCAGGAGTCGAGATAGATTGGTCGGGCTTTTATGCTCATGAACAAAGACATAGACTCCCCTTGCCTACTTATCCTTTTGAACGACAAAGATATTGGATTGACACACCAAAACAGGCAACCAAACAGTCCCTAACGACGGCACCAGAACTTTGGTCATCTTTAGTTAAAACTGGTCAGAGCCAAGCAAATATCAGTATTTCCGAATCTGAACAGCAAGCTTATCAAGAGAATCAACAGTTGTTAGATAACTTATGCGCCGCCTATATGAATCTTGCTTTGAGAAATTTAGGGGCTTTTAGTAGTTCCGACGACCAATATTCTTTTGAGGAGTTGTGGGAGCAATATCAAATTGTTCCTCGTTATCGACCATTGTTATCTCAATGGCTGCAAAAACTGGTTCAGCAAGAAAACTTGCAACAACATCAGAGGCAGTTTGCTAATCTTGCGTCTTGTTCAACAGAGACAGTTGCTACACTTTTAGAAGAAGTAAAACTTCGCTGGCAAGACTCACTTAGCATCGTCAATCTAATCGAACGCTGTGGCGACAATTTAGCAGCAGTGCTGATGGGTAAACAAGAACCATTAGGGTTTTTCGATGGCTTTTTATATAACTATGACGCAGTAGGAAACCCCAATCGAGAATCTCCAGGGTATTCTCACTACAGCAATATCATCCGCTCTCTTATCGAGCAAATTTTGGGTTCCTTATCATCACAAACCAATCTAAGGATTATTGAACTAGGGACTGGAGTTAGCTATGCCACAGAGGAATTACTGTCCGTGTTGTCGTCAGAGCAAACCAACTACACTTTTGCCGATGTAGGTAACTCTTTCTTGAGTAAAGCCAAAGAGAAATTTGGTCAATATCCATTCATTAAATGTCGCGCTGTAGACATTAATAAACCCTTTACAGAGCAGGAATATTCTGAAGGGAGTTTCGATATAGCGATCGCCTCCAAATCATTGCACATTGCCGAAAATATCAATGCTACTTTAAAAAATATTAGTTCTCTTCTAGCTCCAGGAGGTATACTTCTAATCTGGGAAAAAACGCTACAGACATTAGATATAGATATGACTTGGGCTTTGCTGATGGATTCTTCTCAAAAAGAAGAACGCAGTAAAGAAGAACGCAGTTTAGATAATCTTTATCTATCCCAGGAGCAGTGGCAGGAAGCACTACTAAGTAATGGTTTTATTGAAATCGCTGCTGTTCCAAAAACTAGAGCTTTAGGGCAACAGCTATTAATTGCTCAAACCGACGTCGAAACTAGGAGCTCAATTCCTTCAGCATTTACCAAGATCTTAGAGCCAACAGAGGGGCGCGAAGCACCTCAAATCTCATCTGACAAAAAGCCCGACATTGCTGATTGGTTCTACATTCCTTCCTGGAAGCGCGGTCTGCCACTACAGCTCTCTCCCTCAGAGGAACGGAAAACTCAACTTGGATGCTGCTTAGTGTTTGTAAATGAATGCAGCTTAGGAACATCACTTCTGAAGCGGTTGGAAACTGAAGGTGAGGATGTCGTAATCGTCAAGATTGGAGAGCAATTTAATTATGAAAGCGATTCTACCAAAGGTAAGAAAGTATATACTATTAATCCTCGAAAAAGGGATGACTACGATACCCTGATCGAAGAACTTATCGCCCTGGATTTGTTACCAAAAACCATTGTGCATCTGTGGAGTCTTACACCGCAGAATTGTGCAGAATTGACACTCGAAAATCTTGATCGAGTTCAAGAACAAGGATTTTACTCTCTGCTGTTTCTAGCACAGGCTTTAGGAAAGCAAAATGTAACTAGTAAGCTGGAAATTTCAGTTATTTGCGATAATTTACAATCAGTGACGGGAGAAGGGACTATCTTTCCCGAAAAAGCAACCTTACTTGGATCTGTAAAAGTTATTCCACAAGAATATCCAAACATCAGTTGTCGTAGTATTGATGTTATTTTACCCGAACCAGGAAGTTGGCAAGAGAAAAAACTTGTAGACTGCTTGTTAGCAGAGTTCTATGCTAAGGATTCGGAACGAGTTGTTGCTTACCGTGGTATTCATCGCTGGCTGCCAGCTTTAGAACAAGTTCAATTGGATGAAACTTTTGATGGGACATCACGATTGAGACAAGGAGGAGTCTATCTAATTACTGGTGGGCTTGGTGCCATTGGACTTGAATTTGCTTTGCACTTGGCCAAAACAGTACAAGCCAAACTGATTTTGATTGGGCGTTCGGCTTTTCCAGCAAAAGAAGAGTGGTCAGAGTGGCTAAAAAATCACGATCGCGATGATAAAATTAGTTGTAAGATTGATCGATTAAAAGAACTTGAAGAATTTGGAGCCGAAGTTTCAGTGGCTCAAGCTGATGTCGCCGACCTCGAAGTAATGCAACACGCTATCACTCAAGGACAGGAGCAGTTTGGTCAGATTAACGGCGTCTTCCACGCTGCGGGAGTACTTGGTAATGGAGCGATCGCTCTAAAGACTAATGAGGATGCGGAAATTGTTCTAAAACCCAAGGTACAAGGGACATTAGTTCTCAATGCTATTTTTCAAGATGTAAAGCTGGATTTTATGATTCTCTGTTCATCGCGAGCTTCAATTGCACCCGTAGCTGGTCAGATTTCCTATTCCTCAGCTAATAACTTTCTAGACGCATTTGCTCACTACAAAGCCGTTAAAGATCAAACATTTACTGTATCTGTCAATCTAATGAATGCCTGGTTGGAAGGAGGCATGAGCATAGAAGTAGCGAAAAAACTAGCTAAAACTCCGAATGTTTTGCAATCTAAAGTAGACTTTCTCGATAATGGATATTCACCTTTAGAAGGAATAGAGGTATTTAGCCGAATTTTGGGGAGTACTTTACCTCAAGTAATAGTCTCGACTACGGATTTACAATTTAGAAGTTCTAATAACACAGCAACTTCTACAAAAACCGTTGAAGATTCCCAATTAGTCTTAACTACGCAACCTTCACACTCTCGCCCCAAACTCAATAATACCTATATCGCTCCCAGAAACGAAGTTGAAACAAAACTGGCTAATATCTGGCAGGAAATTCTTGGGATTGAGAAAGTTGGAATTTATGATAACTTTTTTGAGCTGAGAGGAGACTCCCTTTTAGGGATACGAGTAATTTCTATGATAAACCAAAGATTTCAGATAAATCTGTCTGCAAATAGCCTATTTGAGGCACCTATTATAGAAAAATTAGCTTTAACAATTGAACAAGTAATTATCGAAGAATTAGAGGGATTTACGGAAGAAGAAGCTCAAGAATTTTTATCGGGTAAATACTGATAAAAATCGGTGAATATTTTCAGCAAATAATAAATTACCAAAAACCTGTATGAGGTAAATCCCAAAATGAACGTTAAAACAGTCGGTGTTGTTGGAGCTGGTGTGATGGGCATTGGAGTAGCTCAAAACCTTGCCCAAACTGGTCATCAGACTATTCTTATAGATATTTCAGAAGAAATTCTGGAGCATGCACAACAGGAAATTAGGAAAAATATTCGTTTTCAAGGTTTTTTCAATAAAGGTGAAAAGGCTGATAGTCCTGATGATGTTCTGCAACGAATCAAATTTACTACCAATTATCAATTTCTTGAATCAGCAGAATTTATCATTGAGAATACGACAGAGAAGTGGAATATTAAGCAAGAAGTCTACCAAAAAATAGATAAAATCTGCCCCAAAGATTCTATTTTTGCCGCTAATACTTCAGCTATACCCATTACTCGCATTGCTTCAGTTACCAAACGTGCGGATCGAGTTCTGGGGATTCACTTTATGAATCCCGTACCAATGAAACCGATGGTGGAGATGATCCGAGGATATCATACTTGCGATAGAGCAATTGAGACAGCAAAAAAAGTACTCTCTCAGATGGGTAAAGAATGCATCATTGTTAATGATTCACCTGGTTTTGTTTCCAACCGCGTGTTGATGTTAACTATTAATGAAGCTATTTTTCTGTTACAAGATCGGGTGGCGACAGCAAAAGATATAGACCAAATTTTTCAAGGTTGTTTTGGTCATAAAATGGGGCCTTTAGCAACAGCAGATCTAATAGGATTAGACACTATTTTATTTTCGATCGAAGTCCTATATGAAAGCTTTAATGATAGCAAATATAGACCATGCCCTTTATTGAAAAAAATGGTGGATGCTGGGTTGCATGGTCGCAAAAGTGGTAAGGGATTTTACGTATATCAATAAAAACAAATACGTGGAGCTATTTTACAAGTTAATGAATGAAATTCAATCTAAAACTAAAGCTTTCCTGGCAAAATTTTTTGGTAATCATGATTTGCAACCAGACGAAGATATTTTTGCGCTCGGGTTTGTCAATTCAATGTTTGCCATGCAGCTTGTTTTATTTGTAGAGCAAGAGTTCAATATTTCTGTTGAAAACGAAGACCTAGAGTTAGAAAATTTTCGCACCATAAATGCGATCGCCAATTTAGTTAAACGTAAAAGTACTAATCTAGTGCAGCAATAAAATCTCAATTGCTATTCTCAAATGGTAAAGATGAAACTATGAAACTTGAACTATCTGCTCAACAAAAAGATAATCAAACTAAATTTAGAGCTTTTGTTAATCAAGAAATAATTCCTTTTGCTGGGGAATGGGATCGTCAAGAATTTACGCCACCAGAATTAATCAAAAAATTAGCCAAACTTGGTTTTCTGGGTGCTGCTTTGTCCCAAGAATATGGCGGTCAAGCAATGGACATGATTACCTATGGCATTCTCAATGAGGAAGTTGGACGGGGATGTTCTTCCATACGGAGTTTGTTGACAGTTCACAACATGGTGTCTCAAGCTTTAGGCAAATGGGGTAATAAATCTCAAAAAGAGTATTGGCTTCCCCAGCTAGCATCTGGAGAAACAATTGCTGCCTTTGCCTTGAGCGAACCGAATGTAGGCAGTGATGCTAAAAGTGTAGCCACAACAGCAACAGTAACGGGCAATGCTTATGTCTTAAATGGAGCAAAAAAATGGATTACCTATGGGCAAATAGCAGATGTATTTCTAGTCTTTGCGAAATGTGAGGGTAAACCTACTGCTTTTTTAGTGGAAAAGAATAGCCCAGGTCTTTCTATTAAGCCAATGCTTGGGATCTTAGGCACTAGAGCTTCCATGGTTGCAGAACTACAATTTAATAATTGCCATATTCCTTTAAACAATTTAGTCGGTAAACTAGGTTTTGGCTTTTCTTACATTGCGGCTTCTGCTCTTAATTATGGTAGATATAGCGTAGCGACTGGTTGTGTAGGTATTGCTCAAGCTTGTTTAGAAGCCTGTATTGAGTACACAAGTGAACGCCAACAATTTGGCGTTTATCTCAAAGAACATCAGTTAATTCGCCAAAAGATTACCCAAATGATAACTAATACCAAAGCCGCAAGGTTGTTATGTTATCAAGCTGGTTATCTCAAAGAAATTAACGACCCCAACTCCATGACCGAGACGGCGGTCGCTAAGTACTTTGCCTCTACAGCAGCTAGCCAAATAGCAAATGATGCCGTACAAATTCATGGTGGTAATGGTTGTAGTAGTAAATATCCAGTTGAAAGATATTTACGCGACTCAAAAGTAATGGAAATTATCGAAGGTAGTACCCAAATTCAAGAAATTACCATCGCTGAATCAGGTTATCAGCAGCATATATTATCTGCCAATCTTCAAGGAATGTCTCAAAAGTTATTAATCAGAAATTAAAATGGTCAGCACAAAGTCTGAAAAACAAAGTAATAAGCAAGATTATCAAAAAACTATTAAATGTGTAGTTTGGGATTTGGATAATACCCTCTGGGATGGTGTATTGCTAGAAGATGATCAAGTCTCTTTAAGAAATAATGTAATCGATATAATTAAAACTTTAGATGATCGAGGTATTTTACAGTCAATTGCCAGCAAAAATGAACAGGCTAAAGCTACAGTAAAATTAGAAGAGTTGGGTTTGTATCAGTTTTTTCTCTATCCTCAAATCAATTGGAATTCAAAAGCTGACTCTATTAAAAAAATTGCTCAATCAATCAATATCAGTACGGATACAATAGCCTTTATTGACGATCAATTGTTTGAACTGGAAGAAGTAAAGTTTTCCCAACCTGAAGTTCTTTGTCTTGACGCGGCTTCCCTAAATCAGCTTTTGGATCTGCCAGAAATGAATCCTCGTTTCATTACTGAAGATTCAAAGATTAGAAGGTTGATGTATCTTAGCGATATAGAACGCAATCAGGCAGAGTCAGAATTTGTCGGTCCTCAAGCAGAGTTTTTAGCGACCCTCAATATGCACTTTACTATCTCTTCTGCTCAAGAAGAAGATTTGCAGCGAGCGGAAGAATTAACGGTACGAACTAACCAACTAAACACAACTGGATATACCTATTCCTACGAAGAACTCAATCAGTTTCGACAGTCAGATCGGCATAAGCTATTAATTGCCAGTTTATCAGATAAGTATGGAACTTACGGGAAAATTGGTTTGGCTTTGGTGGAATGTCAAGATAGTCTTTGGACAATAAAGCTATTGTTGATGTCTTGCCGCGTCATATCAAGAGGTGTCGGTACAGTTATGCTGAACTATATTATCAAGCTGGCAAAAGAAAATGACGTTCGTTTGTGTGCTGAGTTTGTTTTTAATAATCGCAATCGGATGATGCATATTTCCTATAAGTTTGCTGGTTTTAAGGAAATCGAAAAGGTAGGCGAACTAGTGATTCTGGAAAATGACCTGACGCGAATTCAACCTTTTCCTGAGTATATGAAAGTAGAGATTATCGATTAGAGTTCGCCAGCAGAAATCAAAATTATTTTAGTATTCGTTAACCAGAGTTTTCCATAAAATGTCATTAAATAAAGAAGTTATTCAATTAAAATCTAATCTTTCGCCAGCCAAACAGGCACTGCTCGAAAAACGTTTGCGTGGTGAAGTAAAGTCCGATTCTCAAAAATTATCACAAGAAGAGCTACCCACGGTAGTTCCCAATCCAGACGAGCGATATCGACCATTTCCACTCACTGATGTCCAACAAGCTTACTGGATCGGTCGCAGTGGCGGTTTTGAGTTGAGTAATGTATCCACTCATCTGTATTTAGAGATTGATACTGTCGATTTAGATCTAGAAAGATTTGAGCAAGCCTGGCAAAGATTGATCGACCGTCATGAGATGCTGCGGGCAATCGTTAACTCTGATGGACAGCAGCAGATTTTAGAGCAGGTACCTCCCTACGAAATTGAGGTTATGGACTTACGGGACAAAAATTCCGAACAAACGGCTTGTGAGCTAGCCCAAACTCGTGATCGCTTGTCCCACCAAGTTTTGCCTACTGACACATATCCTCTATTTGACATTAGAGCTACCCTATTAGATGAGAGTACAACCAGACTTTACATCAGCTTGGACTTGTTGATTGCTGACGGCTGGAGTATTGAACTGTTACTGGGAGAACTTGCGGATTTGATCCAGAATCCGCATGTCGAACTCGCTCCTGTTCAACTCTCATTTCGGGATTACATCTTAGCTGAGGCTACTTTACAAGATTCACGACTTTACGATAAAGCGCGACAGTACTGGCAAAATCGCTTGGCTAGCTTACCACCTTCTCCCGAACTTCCGATAACCAAAAGCTTAGCAACTGTAAAACAGCCCCGTTTTGTGCGTCGTAGTGGGCAGTTAGCCCCAGATGTCTGGAGTTGCCTGAAGAAAAAAGCTACCAAAGCCAACTTGACGACTTCGGGAATATTGCTAGCTGCTTTTGCCGAAATTCTTACCGCTTATAGTAAAAGTTCTCGATTCACCCTCAATCTGACTCTTTTCCATCGTCTGCCTTTACACCCCGAAGTGAATCAGGTGGTCGGAGACTTTACATCATTAAATTTACTGGAAGTAGATAACTCACAAGCCGATACCTTTACAGCGCGATCGCAGCGTATTCAAAAGCAGCTTTGGTCGGACTTAGAACACCGTTATTACTCTGGGGTACGAGTGTTACGAGAATTAGCCAAAATTCAAGATCGACCTTTAGAGGCACTGATGCCAGTTATCTTTACCAGTATGCTGACCCAAGATAGCTTAAAGCGTGAAAAATTTGGCAGTTCTCAAGTTGATGAGGTATCAGACAAAAAACCAGCATCAATTCACAGGCTGGGAGAAATCGCCCACATGATCAGCCAAACACCCCAAGTTTATCTAGATTTTCAGGTTTATGAAACAGCGGGTACTTTAGGTTTAATTTGGGATGCTGTAGAAGAAGTCTTTCCTCCTGGGTTTTTAGACGATATGTTCGCTGCTTACGGTGATTTTCTCCATCGTCTGGCGAATCAAGATGAACTTTGGCAAGCAACGACACCACAACTATTGCCTCCAGCACAACTTCAGCAGATAACAGCTATCAATGCTACTGATGCCCCTGTGGCTGAAGAAGACTTACTCCATGCATTATTTTTTGAACAGGTAGCTTTGCACCCTCAGCAGGCTGCTGTCGTTACATCCAGTCGCGCTTTAACCTATCAGGAATTGGGCGATCGCGCAAACCATTTAGGACACAACCTGCGGCAATTAGGTGTTCGCCCTAACCAACTAGTAGCTATTGTAATGGAAAAAGGGTGGGAGCAAATTGTAGCCACTTTAGGTATTCTTGCTTCTGGTGCTGCTTATGTGCCGATTGACCCCAAACTCCCTAAAGAACGTCGGTTGCATTTACTTGAAGAAGCAGAAGTGCAGTATGTACTGACGCAATCTTTGCTCGACACCTCCTTAGAATGGTCAGAAAATATTCAACGCCTCTGTATAGACACCATAGAACCTTCTAGTTCCTGTACTTCTCTAAAACCTCTACAACAACCGTCGGATTTAGCTTACGTCATCTACACCTCTGGTTCAACTGGCAAGCCAAAAGGAGTGATGATCGATCACAGAGGTGCTGTTAACACAATTCTGGATATTAATCAGCGCTTTAAAGTGACATCAGAAGACCGTGTATTTGCTTTATCATCTCTAAGCTTTGATTTATCGGTATACGATATTTTTGGCACCTTAGCTGCGGGAGGAACAATAGTTATTCCCAATGCTAATTCTACCAAAGACCCAGCTCATTGGATAGAGTTAATGAGGCAACAGCGGGTAAGTGTTTGGAATTCAGTACCAGCTTTAATGCAAATGCTAGTGGACTATACAGCAGGTTGCTCACAATTGCTACCTGATGATTCTCTTCGGTTGGTATTATTGAGTGGAGATTGGCTACCTTTAAGCTTACCCGAGCGTATTCGGGCATTGTGCAAAAACGTGCAAGTAATCAGCCTAGGGGGTGCGACAGAGGCATCTATCTGGTCAATTCTTTATCCCATCGAACAAGTTGACCCAGCTTGGAAAAGCATCCCCTATGGTCGCCCAATGGTTAATCAGCGTTTTTATGTTCTGAATGAAGCCTTAGAGCCATGTCCAATCTGGGTGACTGGACAACTTTATATCGGGGGAATTGGACTAGCTAAAGGTTACTGGAAAAATTCAGAAAAAACAAATGCCAGTTTCATCATTCATCCTCAAGCCCAGGAGCGGCTGTACAAAACTGGTGATTTGGGTAGGTATTTACCTGATGGCAATATTGAATTTATCGGACGAGAAGATTTTCAAGTTAAGGTCAACGGTCATCGCATTGAGCTAGGTGAAATTGAGGCTGCCGTGTTACAACATCCTAGGGTTAAAGAAGCGATCGTCACCGCAGTCGGAGAATCGCAAGAGCATAAGCAACTGGCTGCTTATATCGTACCCAATCGCCAGCTAACTGCTAATAACAATAATTCATCAGCAAAGCTAGTTGAAGCTTCCGAACCAGGCAAACTCGCAGGAGTCTTGGTAGATCCTGTAAAACGTCTTGAATTCAAGCTCAAGCAACCAGGAGTGCTACAGTTAGAACCAGACCGAGACGGTATTCAATTGCCTAAGCCAGAGTTGGATGAACAGTTCGTTCGGGCTTATTTGCAACGTCAAAGTTATCGACAATTTCTAGATGAATTCATTCCTTTAAAACAATTTAGCCAGTTCTTAAGCTGTCTGCTACAGATTGAGTTAGATGGCTCCCCTTTACCGAAATATCGCTATGCATCGGCGGGAAATCTTTATCCTGTACAAACTTATTTATTTATTAAACCTAACCGAATAGAAGAACTAGAGGGAGGCTTCTACTATTACCATCCTCAAGATCACCGTTTAGTTTTACTAAGTGCTGGCACAGAAATTGATGGCAGTGTTTATCGTGTAAATCAGCCAATTTTTGAGCAATCAGCCTTTTCTCTCTTTTTGATTGGACAACTAAATGCCATCGCCCCTATGTACGGCGAATTAGCCCAGGACTTTTGTTTATTGGAAGCAGGTTATATCAGTCAATTACTAATGGAAACGGCACCAGAACAAGAGATCGGACTTTGTCCCATTGGTGCTTTAGAGTTTGAAGGGCTTAGAGATTTATTGAGCTTAGAATCAAGCCAGGTTCTACTCCATAGTTTTGCAGGTGGAAAAATCGACTTAGCCTGGACTAAGAAGTGGCTACAACCGACACCTTCTCAGGAGCAGAAACCAGAATCAATTGCTGATGAGTTGCGTGATTTCTTACAGCAGAAGCTACCCGACTATATGATTCCTGCTGCTTATACAGTTTTAGATGCTCTGCCGCTAACTGATAATGGTAAAGTCAATCGCCGCGAATTACCTGCGCCAGAAAATCTCCTGACTCAAACCAGCAAAATATACGTCATGCCCCAGACTGAATCAGAGCAACTCATTGCTAATGTCTGGCAAGAGATACTTCAACTAGAGAAGCTGGGAATTCATCATAATTTCTTTGAGCTAGGGGGAAATTCTTTACTCATGGTCAAGGCTCAAGTCAAGATGCAAGAAATTTTGGGTCGAGAAATACCGATAGTTGAAATGTTTAAATCTCCCACTATAGAATCATTCGCCAAATATTTAAGTCAGTCACAAACTACAAAAACTTCAACCGACCAGGGCAATGAAAGGGCTAATTACCGTAGCACTCGTCAAAATCTTAGAAAACAACAACAACAAACTAGACACAAGCATCGCTTAACCAACTAGTGAAAATAACAAAAATATTTAAAAGTTTAAAATGAGTAAATTGAATTTGCCTAGTGATTTTAATGGTTTAGAAATAGCGGTTGTTGGCATGTCGGGGCGTTTTCCAGGAGCAAAAGATATTGATGCTTTCTGGCAGAATATACGAGATGGTGTTGAGTCCATTTCATTTTTCTCTGATGAGGAGTTACTCTCTTCAGATATAGATCAGACCTTGCTTGATGATCCTAGTTACGTCAAAGCTAAACCTATTATTTCAGATATAGAGCTGTTTGATGCTGAATTTTTTGGCTTTAGTCCCAAGGAAGCTGAACTAATAGATCCACAACACCGTCTTTTCTTAGAGTGTGCCTGGGGCGCGATAGAAAATGCTGGTTACAATCCAGAAACTTATGAGGCTTCGATTGGTGTTTATGCTGGCGTAGACACCAACACCTACCTAATTAATAACATTTGTCCTAATTTTGGTGGTATTCCAGACCTACAGACTTTTATTGGTAATGTAACGGATTATCTCTCTAGCAGAGTATCCTACAAACTAAACTTGAAAGGACCTTCGGTCACTGTTCAAACCGCCTGTTCTACTTCTCTAGTAGCTGTCCATATGGCTTGTCAGAGTTTACTTAATGGGGAATGTGACATGTCTTTGGCTGGGGGGATTGCACTCTCTGTACCCGAAAAGGCTGGATATGTTTATCAAGAAGGTGGAGTTACTTCTCCTGATGGGCATTGCCGAGCTTTTGATGCTCAAGCACAGGGCACTATTTTCGGCGAAGGTATCGGTATTGTAGTTCTCAAAAGATTAGAAGATGCGATCACTGATGGAGACTGCATCCATGCAATTATCAAAGGTTCGGCAATCAATAACGACGGTTCTTTAAAAGCTGGCTACACTGCTCCGAGTCCTGATGGTCAATCAGCGGTAATTTCCGAGGCTCTGGCGATCGCTGGGATTGAACCTGAGACAGTAACCTATATAGAGGCTCACGGAACTGGAACAGCATTGGGAGACCCGATCGAAATTGCCGCATTGACACAAGTTTTTCGTAACAGTAGCGATAAAAAAGAATTTTGTGCGCTCGGTTCGGTGAAAACAAATTTTGGACATCTAAGTACAGCGGCTGGAGTAACAGGTCTAATTAAGACCGTCTTGAGTCTCAAACATCAATTATTGCCCCCAAGTCTAAACTTTGAGGCTCCTAATCCGCAAATTGATTTTGCCAATAGCCCGTTTTATGTCAATACCGAGCTTACCGAATGGAAAACCAACGGTACCCCTCGCCGTGCTGGAGTGAGTTCTTTTGGCATTGGCGGTACCAATGCTCATGTAGTCTTGGAAGAAGTCCCGCTCAATCAGTTAACAGTAAACAGTAAACAGTTAACAGATAGAAAAAATCATCTTTTAGTTCTTTCGGCTAAAACTAGTTCGGCATTAGAAGTTGCCACGACTAATTTAGCCAATCACATTAAGGAAAATCCAGAACTCAATCTGGCTGATGTGGCTTACACCCTGCAAGTCGGTCGCCAACCATTTAAACATCGGCGGGCAGTTGTTTGTCACAATATTGAAGATGCAGCGATCGCATTGCAAGACCCTAAACACATTTTTACTAATGATACCGAAGCCAGGGAAAGCTCAGTGGTGTTTATGTTCACGGGTCAAGGAGCCCAGTATGTGAACATGGCACGGGAACTCTATCACAGTGAGGCTATTTTTGCCCAGCAGCTTGATATTTGCTGTGAGTTACTCCAGCCACAATTGAAACTAGATTTACGTCAACTCCTCTATCCATCAGAAGGAGACGAGGAGACAGCAACACAACAACTACAACAGACGGCAATTACCCAACCTGCATTATTTGCGATCGAATATGCCCTGGCGAAACTATGGATGTCCTGGGGAGTGCATCCCGTAGCCATGATTGGTCATAGTATTGGTGAATATGTGGCAGCAACTGTTGCGGGGGTGTTTGACCTAGAAGATGCTTTAACATTGGTAACGGCGCGGGGTCAAATGATGCAGCAACTACCTTCAGGAAGCATGCTGTCAGTCACTCTCTCAGAGCAAGAAGTACAACCTTATTTAACAGCAGATCTCTCGGTCGCAGTAATCAATGGTTCAGACTCCTGTGTGGTTTCAGGTGTAACCGAGGCAGTAGAAGCCTTACAAAATAAGCTAGCAACCTTGGAAGTAAATTGTCGCCTGCTACGTACCTCCCATGCCTTCCATTCACCAATGATGGAGCCTATTTTAGATTCTTTTAAAGAGCGAGTAGCTCAAGTTAGTCTCAAATCTCCACAAATTCCTTATATTTCCAATGTCACTGGCACCTGGATTACACCACAGGAAGCAACTTCCTCTGACTATTGGTCGAATCAGATCAGAAACACAGTGCGCTTTGAGCAAGGTTTGCAGGAATTGTGCCAAAAACCGACACAAGTACTGTTAGAAGTAGGACCTGGTCGGACATTAAGTAAATTAGCTCAACAGCATGACTCTAGACAGCCAGAGCAGGTAGTGTTAACTACAGTACGCCATCCTAAAGAGCAGCAATCGGATGTAGAGTTTTTGTTAAAGACAGTCGGTCAATTATGGCTGGCTGGAGTACAGATAGATTGGTCGGGATTCTATGCCCAAGAAAAACGTAATCGTCTGCCTTTACCTACTTATCCTTTTGAAAGACAGAAATACTGGATTGAACCGCCAACACAGGAATCAGCTAATAGCCATCAGGTTACTTTAAAGAGGAAGTCCGATCTTGCAGATTGGTTCTATATCCCATCTTGGAAACGCTCGATTACACCTATAAATCAATCACAGGGGACAGAGCTTAAGTCAGACATTCTGGTATTTATCGATGAGTGGGGCTATTGTTCTCAATTGGTCGAACGACTCCAACAGCAAGATTGTGATGTCACGATAGTGAAAATCGGGTCGGATTTCGCTCGGTTAAGGCAGGGGCTATATACTCTAAATCCTCAACAGAGTGATGATTACAATGCCTTACTCGAAGAACTTCTAAGACAACAGAAGATTCCCCAAACCATTGTTCATCTGTGGAGTGTTACACCTGCCACTCAGTCCAAATTTGAACTAGCAGAAGTTGAATTGGCTCAACAGCGAGGATTTTACAGTCTGCTGTTTTTGGCTCAGGCACTCGGCAAACAGAATCTAAGTGAAGAGTTGCAAATCACGGTGGTCTCTAGTAATATGCACTCAGTTACAGGTGAAGAGCTGCTCTCTCCAGAGAAAGCAACCTTACTCGGACCGGTTAAAGTAATTCCCCAAGAATACTCAAATATTTGCTGTCGCAACATTGATGTGGTGCTTCCTCCTCCAGGAAGTTGGCAACAAGAGAAACTTGTAGAGCAACTCTTGACGGAACTAGAATTACCTATTTCCGAACAGACAATTGCCTATCGGGGTAATAATCGTTGGCTGCAAACCTTTGAAGCAGTAAGACTAGATAAATCGGTTGAAAAAACATCAAGATTGAGAAAAGCAGGAGTCTATCTGATTACAGGAGGTTTGGGAGGAATTGGACTGGCGATCGCAAAGCATTTAGCCCAGACGGTACAAGCTAAATTGATCCTGACAGGTCGTTCCACTTTACCCAACCGAGAGGAGTGGTCACAATGGCTAGCCACTCACGATGAGCAAGATAGGGTCAGCCGTAAGCTTCTTCAAGTAATCGAACTCGAAAAGCTGGGTGCAGAAGTATTGGTTATCAGTGCTGATGTGGCAAATCTTGAACAAATGACCGATGTACTCACTCATGCTCAACAGCAGTTTGGTAGACTCAATGGTGTAATTCATGCCGCTGGAGTTCCTGGAGGCGGTGTAATTCAGAGAAAAACTGAGGAGGAAACAGAAAGTATTTTCGCACCAAAGGTGAGGGGTACCTTAGTTCTTGACACTATCCTCAAGGATGTTGATCTCGACTTCTTTATCCTGACATCATCAATTTCTTCTATTTCAGGAGACTTTGGACAAGTAGATTATGCTGGAGCCAATGCCTTCCTTGATGTCTTCGCGCACCACAAAACCTCTCAACAAAATTTATTTACTTTATGTATCAATTGGGGAGCTTGGCGAGAGGTCGGGATGGCGGTAGATACAGCACGACCACAAGAATTTCAAGAATGGCATATAGATAATCTGCAACAGAGTGGAATATTGCCCAAAGAGGGCATAGATGCCTTGACACGGCTTTTAGGAAGTAGGCTTTCTCAAGTGGTGGTATCTCCTCTTGATTTTCTAGATTTATTAAAACAACAGCATAATACTGAAAGTAGACTAATTTCACAGTTAGAAACAGCCGAAATCTCAAAATCGAAATATCCACGACCCGAACTGAGTAGTGTCTATGTTTCTCCTAGAAACGAGATAGAGCAAAAACTTGCCGATATTTGGCAACAGTTGCTTGGTATTGAAAAAGTGGGAATTTACGACAACTTTTTTGAGTTAGGTGGGGATTCTCTACTTAGCACCCAGGTGGTATTGAAAGCCAAGCAGACTGGATTGCAGCTTACACCTGACCAGCCTTTCGAGCATCCCACAATTGCTAATTTAGCAGTAGTAGTGGAGAAGATCCAGATGATAGAAGAGAATAGGGATGCTGAAAATATCAATTACAGCCAGTCTGACAAAACAGAAGATTTTAAGCCTTCAGAATTCCCCCAAGCTAATCTGACTGAAACAGAGCTAGAAAAATTCTTAACAAAAATCAGCCGTAAGAATTGATCAAGATAAAAAACTGAGTCCAGACTTATAGATGCTAGCCATCTATAGCTAAACTTTGAGTTCTTTCGCCAAGACCAATGAAAACACAAAATATTCAAGATATCTACGAACTCTCTCCAATACAGCAAGGCATTCTATTTCACTGTATATTTGATCCTGAATCAGAATTCTATTTAGTTCAGAAAACTTTTACCTTAAGTAAAAATTTCAATCTGATTAATTTTGAGCGTGCCTGGCAGGAAGTAGTGGCTCGGCACACAAGTTTACGTACCGGCTTTTATTGGGAAGATGCTTATAAACCACTACAAGTAGTTTATAAGCAAGTAAAAGTCCCCTTAGAACAACAAGATTGGCGGGGATTAAATTCAGCCGAACAGCAGCAGCAATTGGAGTCTTTTCTAGAGCGTGATCGCCAGCAGGGCATTGATTTATCCCAAGAATGCTTGATGCGACTAACTTTATTTCGTCTTAGTGACTATTCCTATAAATTTATCTGGCTCTCGCACTTTCTCAACATGGATGGGTGGTCGGAGATGTTAGTGCTTAATGACTTTATTCAACTTTACGAAGCTTTTTGTTCAGGTAAAGAGGCCCCTTTAGAAGTTGATAGTTCTTACAAAAAGTACATTGCCTGGTTGCAACAACAGGATTTATCCAAAGCCAAGGTATTCTGGCAGCATACTCTCAAAGGATTAAAAGCTCCTACACTTCTAAGCAACTGGTATGTTGACCATTTTTCTAGCCAGGAAGAAGAGTATGCTCTTCAAAGAATCTTTCTATCAGAGACAAAAACAGCAGCAATAATGTCTTTTTCACGACAGCATCAGTTAACACTAAACACAATCATTCAGGGAGCCTGGGCTTGGCTTCTAAGTCGCTACAGTGGTGAAAAGAAAGTGCTCTATGGGTGTGCCACTTTCGGTCGTCCATTAGATCTAGTAGGAGTAGATTCAATAGTGGGGACTTTTGTTAACAGCTTGCCCATCTGGGTAGAGGTAGATGACCAGCAGCCTTTACTGTCTTGGCTAAAGCAACTTCAAGTACAAATAGCTGAGATACGTCAGTACGAATATATCCCACTGGTAGAGATTCAAAAGTGTACGGAAATACCGCAAAATATGCCTCTTTTTGAAAGCTTAATAACGTTTGAGAAAGTACCACTGATGTCGTCTTCTGTATTAGGCGGACAGGCGGAGCTAGAAATAACTCTGAATGATATTTGGTACAAGACGAATTACCCCCTAAATTTGGTGGTGTATCCTGCCGAGAAATTGATACTTGAAATCGCGCACCATTGCCATCTTTTTGATGCCGCTACGGTTACTGGTATGCTCCAGCATTTGGAGAAATTGCTTCAAGACATGGTAACTAATCCTGAAGTTCGTCTTAAAGACTTGTCGTTGTTAACCCCAGCTCAGCAGCAGCTTAGCCTAATGCTGGAAAAAGAAGCAACTTTTGATTTTGATTTTGCTTTGTAAATTTAAGCAGCTAGCTAAGACAAAACACGTAATTTATGAGAGTCGGTTTGAGCTATTCAAGCTTTAGTAACAGTTAAAAAGAGCAAATTATGGTAGCTATATCTTCAAAAATTGAACGTTGTTATAAACTTTCAAGCCAAGAATTTCAATCGAACTATGTTGAGCAAGCAAAACCAGTAATTATTACTGGAGTACTAAAAGACTGTAGTTGCATTAGAGACAAAAAATGGTCATTGGAATATTTTTCAACAATTGCTCCTGACCTTAATATATATGTCAAATACTTCAAAAACAATCTAATTCAATTAGACAATTTGACTTTAAAGCAATATGTTAATATATTGAGAGATTTTGAAATAGCCAAAAAGAGCAAATACAATATTGATTTGCCTCCATATTGTCATGATCTGCCCCTCTTTAGCCTAATTCCTTCACTAATAAAAGATGTTCAACCATTTCCACTAGATTATTTACCGAAATGGTATTGGTACAAATGGTGGCGTCACTGTCAATTCTTTTTAGGAGCATCTA
>JBCDDK010000070.1:0-33514 GCA_039180345.1 Cyanobacteria bacterium P01_G01_bin.39
GTGTGGTCAGATCTTAATAGTGAAGAGTTGAGTCTGGGAAGTATTCCGCAAACGGCACCCAGTTTAGATAGCTCGGCTAAAGTTAATCGAGTTTTAGTTAAACAATTAAATAATCACCAACAGCAACTGATTGCTCAAGTGTGGTCAGATCTTAATAGTGAAGAGTTGAGTCTGGGAAGTATTCCGCAAACGGCACCCAGTTTAGATAGCTCGGCTAAAGTTAATCGAGTTTTAGTTAAACAATTAAATAATCAACAACAGCAACTGATTGCTCAAGTTTGGTCGGATCTCAACAGTGAAGAATTAAGTCTCGCCACAAGTCCACAAAATCTACCTGATAATAATACAGCCAACACTGTAGATCTCTTATTAGTTAAACAATTAGATGATCAGCAGCAACAACTGATTGCTCAAGTTTGGTCAGATCTCAATAGTGAAGAGTTAAGCTTGGCTAGTGATTCAGAAAATACTTCCAGCTTAATTGTCTCTAAGAATGCTGATGACTCTCAAGAACTATCAATTAACGAATTAAATAATCAGCAACAAGTCATTGCTCAAAACTGGTCAGATTTTGAGGATGAAAATTTGAGTTTTGCCGAACCCAATACTGATTTAAAACTGAGTCCTGCTGCAATTGAAAACATTCAACCCAGTCAACCAGCTAAAGAACCGATTATCAACCCTCCTGATAAACGAGAAATTGCTGCCAGACTAGCTTTGCAAAAGGTGCAAATTATTGCTCCTGCACCTGGAGTAATTTTGAGTGACGAGCATAATGATAGCGTCACCATTCAATATCCTGCTGAAACCTTAGTCAAACTTGAGGTTAATGGTGCGGAATTAGATGATTCTTTAATTACTCAGCAGCAACTAGACTCCAAACGTAATTTAATCACTCAAACCTGGAAAGGTGCCGATTTACGTAATGGAGAAAACACCCTCGATATAATTGCCCAGAAAGACGGCTTCAAGAGTAAAACCAGCCGTGAAGTTTTGGTGCAAAATTCCACTACGCTACGAAATGCTGTTCAGCCTGAAACAGCTAGTAATCCAGAATCAACCGCCCCCGAAAACCCCACCAACCAGTCGACCGCCAAAGCCCAACCCCAAGGCAAGCAACCTGAATCAAAGTCGGTCAAGATCTTATCTCCTACGGCAAATGCGATCTTAGATCGGATTCATAGCAGCGTTATTATTCAATATCCTCAAGGCGCTTCAGTAGTGCTTCAGGTAAATGGCAAATCTGTTGACGCGGGTCAGGTTGGTCACACCACGGTTCACCCTGTCTCTAAGATTGTTACCCAAACCTGGTATGGGGTAATTTTTGACACGGGGGTAAATACACTCAGCGTATTGTCCACTACCGACCGCGTAAATTATAACGAGACCTCAATTCAGATTACAGTACCAGGTAGACCAGAAGCGATCGCTCTAGAGACTGTGGAAGCAGAAGTTCCTGCTGATGGTCAATCGGTGGCAACAATTAAAGGTCGCTATATAGATCAACATGGCACCACTACCCCTTGGAATGAGGTCATTACTCTGCAAAGTAATGGGGGTCAGTTTCTGGGTAACGACCTTGACCCTGATGAGCCAGGATTCCAGCTTAAGCCAGCTAACGGAGAATTTACGGCATCTCTACAGGCTGGTTACAATGCCAAGCAGGTCAGAATTTTGGCGACATCGAGTAATCTTGAAAGTTACACCCAAACTAAGTTTAAAACTACCTTACGAGAAAAACCTCTATTAACTGGATTTGCTGATTTTCGTTTGGGGGCGAGGGGAACCGATTTTTATGATAGCTATCGTGATTTTCTGCCCTTGGATGAAGATAACGATACAGAGTTTGACGTAACTGCGGCGGGTTTTATTCAAGGTAGTTGGGGTCAATGGAGTTATACAGGAGCTTTTCATAGCGATCGCCCGATTAATGAAGATCCTGATGGGGAGAACCGTCTGTTTCAAACTTATAACCCTTCAGAGTTCGATTATCCTGTTTATGGGGATGATTCCAGCGTTGAGGCTACTACTCCCTCCATTGACAACGTTTATTTTAGGTTAGAAAAGAATCCGATCATCGAGTTTGCTAACCCAGACTACTTTATGTGGGGTGACTTTGACACGAAGGAATTTGCTACTGAGGCTCAGGAATTTGGTGCCATCTCTCGTCAATTACATGGCTTTAAATTTAACTATAATCTGGGAAATTTACAGTTAAATGGGCTTTATGCTAACAATGTTGAGGGCTTCCAACGGGATTCAATTTCTCCTGATGGAACTTCAGGCTTTTACTTTCTCTCCCGCCGCTTACTTATCCCTGGTTCGGAAGATGTTTATATCGAACTAACGCCCCTCAACAATCCTGGTGAAGTAGTATTCCGCGAACGTTTAAGTTTAGGTACAGACTACGAGATTGACTATGAACGCGGCACCTTACTCTTTAGCGACCCTGTATTGAATACAGAAATAGATGGCAATGGCGATATTTTAGTCCGTCGCATTGTTACCACCTATCAGTTTGAAAGTGAAGCGATGGACTCCAACATCTTTGCAGGTCGCGGACAGTATCATTTTGACCGTAACCCAGATACTCCTAGCTGGTTGGGGACTAGCTATTTGATAGAAGACCGTGGCGATCAGGATTTTTCTCTGTGGAGTGTTGATAGCTATATTTCCTTGGGAACCTGGGGTAGCATCAGCGGTGAATACGCCAATTCTAGTAACGAAACTGTATTTGCTGAGGCTGATGGTTCGGCTTATCACTTAGAAGGAGAAGTTAAGTTTAGCGATCACATCCGTAGTTATGCCTACTATAGCCAGGCAGATGAGGGATTTGCTAACAATGCTACCCTTAGCTTTATTCCTGGTCAAATTCGCTATGGAACCCAGCTAAATGCCCAAGTTAGCGACAGTACTAGTCTGCGCTTTAGTTATGAACATCAAGATAATGAGGGAGTGGCACCTCGTCCCCTAGATGAATTAGAAGAGTTTCTTGATAGCACCACGGTACCTGTTCCTGGGGATGCTTTAGATAACACCCTTGACAGCATCACCGCAGGAGTCGAGCAAAAGATTGGCAGTGCCGATTTAGGTCTAGATTTAATTTGGCGTAATCGCACCGATAACAAATCCCCCGAAGCGTTAGATAGTACCTCTACACAACTGCGATCGCAATTTTCGATTCCGATAACTAGCACCCTAGATTTTCATGCCCTCAATGATCTAACCCTGTCTAATAATACCGATTCTGTATTTTCTGACCGTATTGGCTTTGGTTTAGATTGGGAATTTTATTCGGGATTGAGCCTGGTGGTCAGTCAGCAGTGGTTTACCCGAGGAAATCTAGCAGGGGAAGCATTAACCAGCGTCGGGCTAACGGGAGAATACGAACCTTGGCACAATGGCACCATCACTGGTCGCTATAACGTGACCAACGGCGAAAGCGGCATGAGAAACGTCGGTTCGGTGGGCATACATCAAAAAATTGCGATCGCACCTGGTCTTCTAGTTGATCTTGACTACGAAAATACTTTTGATGGTTTTGAAAATACTGGTTCGGGTCAGCAGTTTGCTCAACCTTTTACTGTGGGTCAATCAGCATCGGCACTAGGCTTTGGTTCTGGTTCTAGCTATAGTGTGGGGGTTAAATATAACGATAATCCTAATTTTACCGCCGATGCTCAGTGGCAACATAGCGATCGCAGCGAAGGGGGTAATACAGTGTGGTATGCGGGAATTACAGGTAAGCTGACGAAAAGTTTAACTAGCTTGCTGAGTTTTAACCAAGCCAGTTCGGCTAATCAAGTCTTTGATATTGGTACCACTAGACGTTTGCGGTTGGGTCTAGCTTATCGTAATCCAGAAAATGATACCTTCAATGCCCTGCTGCGTTATGAATACGAAGAAGATGGAGGAACTATTCCTGAAACTTTATTAATCGGTGAAGGCACAGGCACTCAAGAACATCTGTTTGGCATCGAAACTATTTATGCCCCTCACTGGCGCTGGGAGTTTTATAGTAAATACGCTTTCCGCAATAGTAAAACCTTCCTCGCAGATAATTTTGTGGGCAGCAGTAACGTTTCCCTGGGACAACTACGGGCTACCTATCGCCTCAATTATCATTTTGATTTAGTCACCGAAGGACGGATGATTTGGCAACCTTCGGCTGGCTTTAGCGAATCGGGCTTTATTGTCGAAGCGGGCTACTATGCCACCCCAGAATTAAGACTTTCGGCGGGCTATGTCTTTGGGGAGGCGGATGATGAAGACTTCTCTGGTACTCGTTCTGCGGGGGGTCCTTATGTGGGGGTAACGGTTAAGTTAAATGGTCTATTGGATGGCTTTGGACAAAATCGCCCACCCGAATTACCCGAAGGGGTTGCTCAACAGGAATTGAAAGAATCGGAGGAGATAGGAAAGGTAGGAATAGGGGAATAGGGATTGGGGATTGGGGGAATACCAACCGATAACAACTGTACAGACAAGGCATGCCTTGTCTCTAATGACCAACAACTAACAACTAACTTTTAAAAATGTCCAATAGCAGCCAAAAAAATTTAATACTTCGAGTTTTGTTAGCTAGTTTGACTGGTTGTAGTTTATGGTTTTGCTGGGGGCAAGCAGCTTTTAGCCAGACTACTGCTAAATCTTATCAAGTTGTGGTCAATAGCGATCGCGATGGCACCATCAGCCCTGACCAAGATTTAACCCTGAGAGAAGCGGTGGCTTTGGTTAATAACACTCTTGCTTACCCAGATCTTAGTCCCGCTGAACAGCAACAGGTCACAAGGGTCAATCAACTTGATAGTTCTCGTATTGAGTTTGATTTTTCCACACCCGTAACTATCAGATTATTCCAGCCTTTGCCACCATTAATTAGTCCTGGTTTGGTAATTGACGGCACAACTCACCCTGAGTATGACCCTGATAAGATTGCTACTTTAGAAATTCCCATACCCATCCCTGTAGTAGCACTTACCGCAGCCCCAGGAGAGCAGGTGTTTCGCGGTTTAACTGTTTCGGGCGATCGCATTACGGTCAAGGGTTTGAGTCTCTACGGCTTTAATCAAGTCTCAGAGGGAACTAATTCGATCACTGATACTATTCCTGGGGCAGATATTGTTATCTCCTCTCGTCTTCCTTATGACACACGGAAGATGTCAGTTGATATAAAGCCGCCTCAAGATGTAACCATAGCTGATAACTGGTTGGGACTACCTCCCGATGAAACCCTCAATACTATTCCTTCTAGTTTTGGCGTGTGGTTATTTGATGGTGTTAACGCCAAGATTGAAGGCAATCGCATCTCATACCATGGCGGCAGCGGTATAGTTACTTCCACAGATGCCAAACAAACTCAAATTATCAATAATCTTATTGTGGGTAATGGTTTGACAGGAATGCCCCACGCTATTTATCTCGAAGGCTCAATTGCCGATAGTCTTATTGCCGATAACCTGGTTTGTGGTAACGACGGTAGCGGTATTTATTTGTTTAAATCCGAAGGCAAAATTACCGTTAGGGAGAATCAAATTAAATACAACGGCAGAAGAGTCCCCAGCGCCGCAGTATATCTGATGGGCAATGATCATCAGCTTCTGGATAATCAAATTGAGGGACAAACAGGGACAGGAGTTACCGTTGCCGCATATCCAAAAAGCGCTCGCAATCTGATTAGCAATAATTCTTTTAATAATCTCCAGGGTTTAAGCATCGACCTCAATACCAGGAATCAGACCCCTAAACCTTATTTCAAGCTAGGTGATGGAGTCAATCCCCCCCGCAATTCCCCCAACCGTAAGCGAGATACTGCTAATCGTGGCATTAATGCCCCAGAGTTTTTAAGTGAAGACTTTTACATCATTGACGGTAAAGTTCGTCTTGATGGCATTGCCGACCCTGGAGCAAAAATTACTCTGTATCAGGTTGCCCCAGAAATTTCCACAGACAACTTACAACTAAGCCCACTAGCCAGCCAAAGTAAACATCACGGTCCTCTAAGCAAACCTTTACTGCAAACCACCGCTGCTGAAGATGGCAGATTTAACTTTACTTTAGATAACCCGTTGCCAGGAATGACAGTAAGTGCGATCGCAACTTTACCAGATTACGGTACCTCTGAACCAGCTTTTAATGCCGTCATTAATTCTCTAGACAAGACAGCCAGCAGTATCCCCCCTGAGATCACTATCCCCAACTGCACTACTAAACCCGAAACCCAACAAAATCTGCCACCAGCAGTTGCTAAAGTACCACTCAAGCAACCTGTAACTCTGCGAGTACCTACCAATATTCACTTTGCCCTTGATAAATCCCTAGTCTCAACTCCAAGTAAAGCAATTCTCAACCAAATTGCCGTAGTAATGCAGCAACATCCTTTTCTTACCATTGAATTACAGGGACATACAGACTCTCGTGCCAGTAATCAATACAACATGGCATTGAGCAAACAAAGAGCGATCGCAACTCGTAACTATCTCCTACAGCAGGGTATTACACCTGAAAGAATGATAATTCAGCCCTTGGGTGAATCCAAATTAAAGAAACCTGGGAATACTAGCTTAGAACACGCCTATAATCGGCGAGTTGAAATCAAATTTCATGATCTGCGGGGCATGGACATCCTCTTTGAGGAGCAAGATGCTGATTTACAGCCAGAACGATAACTTTTGACTCATAGAAATTAAGTAGGTATGTCGAGAACATGAATCAATCACATCAAACCGATACCAATTTAAGTCATAGTGATCGCTGTAAATATCTTCATTACCTAAGATCACTCAGCTATGACTTATTGATAATCTACAAACTAGGTAATCCTTGTTTTAAGGGATTACTTGCTTTCGCTGTCATTCTGGCGCAAATCCCCCTAATCATCACGACATCTCAGCCAGCTTTTGCCGATCATGGTGTATGTGCTACTCCTGGTTTGGATGGAGTTACAAATGCTGATACTGTGATCAATACCTACTATAGTGGTGGAGTAACTGGAGCAGTTGCTAGTTCTGGACAAACATCTCTCACTATAGGTAGTGCCAATGGACAAGGGGCAAATATTCCCATTGCTCCTGGAGATATGTTGATGATCATTCAGATGCAAGATGCCACTATAGATCCCGACAACGATGCCACCTATGGTTCAGGTAATGCAGCTAATGATGGTAGTGGTGCTACTACCATCGGTAATAGTGGACTTTATGAGTTTGTGCGAGCAACCAATAGTGTTCCGATTACTGGCGGTACCTTGGAATTTGAAGGAGGGGGAGCAGCAGGCGGATTACAAAATACCTATGTAAATGCCGCACCTACTGCTACCCAAGGAAGAAGAACCTTTCAAGTAGTACGAGTCCCGCAATTTGCTACCCTCACTCTCGGAGCTGATTTAGCAGTACCCGACTGGGACGGAACTTCTGGTGGTGTATTAGCGATGGATGTAGCAGGAAGCATTAATTTTAATGGCTTTTCCATTGATGGTTCAGCAAAGGGATTTCGCGGCGGCTTTACTCCTTCGGGTCCCTCAGGAATTAACATTGCTGACTATGCAGTTAATGCCGACCCTGCTGCTAACCTAGCTGGCGGAAAAGGAGAAGGAATTGCAGGAACTCCACGCTTTACCTGGGATGGTACTAGTGCTAATGATTTAGGTAGCGATCAACTACCTGGAGGGGATGCTGGTAGGGGCGCTCCTGGTAATGCTGGGGGTGGTGGTAACGACCATAACTCTGGCGGTGGCGGCGGTGGCAACGGCGGTTCAGGTGGCTTAGGGGGCATTGGCTGGGAAGGTGCAGGCTTTCAAGCTCCAGCTAACAATACTGATAATACTCCTGGTGGTCGCGGTGGAGCTGTTCCTACAAGTCCCACCATTACTCGCCTCATTATGGGTGGTGGTGGCGGTGGTGGCGATGCCAACAATGAACAAAATGGGGTTCGTGGAGGACAAGGTGGCGGTATTGTCATGATTCGTGCTGGTGAATTTATAGGTTCTGGCACGATCAGAGTCAATGGTAGTGATGGAGAACAAGGAGAAGATGATGGCGCTCCTGATGGAGCTGGTGGTGGTGGTGCGGGAGGTACTGTCGCTCTCATTGCTGAAAGTGGAAATTTGGCAGGTATTACCGTAGAAGCCCAGGGAGGAGATGGGGGCAATACGATTAACGACAATAATAATGAACATGGACCTGGTGGAGCTGGTGCAGGGGGAGTCGTAATTTCTTACAGCCCAGGGGGACAAGTTGGTTCCGTAGATGTTACTGGTGGTGAGCCTGGAAGAGCCAACAGTGGCAATGGTATTGCTCACGGTACTGAAAGTGGAGACGGGGGAGTTGGGACTCTAGCTGTTACTGGAGATATTCCACCAATCTTATCTGGTTCTGAGTGCTTTCCTACTTTAGAAGTAACGAAAATAGCAGCTAATCCTGGGGAGCCTGGAGAACGTGTTGCTCCCAATACGGCAGAATATAGCATTACTGTCTCGAATACCGAGCATGGTGGTGCCTCAGAAGTAAAAATTAATGACACTCTACCCACAGGATTTAGCTATGCTTCAGGAGCGACTGCGGTTTTGACTGGTGGGGCGACAGGTCCGACTAATCCGACTAATGCTGGCACTGCCACGGAGCCAGTATTTGGTGACTATCTGATTCCCAGTGGGGGTAGCGTCACTATTACTTTGGAAGTGGACATAGCCGCAAATACTCCCAGCGGAGTCTATCAAAATCCTGCCTATGCTACCTATTTAGATCCTAGTCGTAATACTCCAGGGCGATTAATTACTCCTGCTACAGGAGCTAATGCGGGAGATAATACCACCTATGAAGGAGGAATTGTTGCAGGACAAGCTGTTCCAGGCTCCAACTATGTATCTTCTTCTAGCACCGCAGAAGATGTGCATATTGCTGAGTTAACTTTACCATGTCCGACTGCTAGAGCCGACCTCTGGTTTGCTAACGATGAATCTGGTAGTGTAAGTTCTGCTGAGTTCAATAATGCTTTAGACTTCATCTATCAAATATCGGATCAGTTTGAATATGGAGAAGCCGCAGGGATGAAGGCTGGAATTATCGGCTGGGCTTTCAATACTCCAACCGCAGCAACCAATAATATTATTATTCCCATCACCGATACCTTTAGTGATTCTGATGATACGGGGCTAATTGCCGATAGCAACATCTCTACCGATGGCGATAATCAGGGGGTGCGAGAAGAATATACGGCTAAAGCCGATTTATCCAACGGTACCAGATTAGACCGAGCTACCAATTATCTTGCCGATCTAATTATTGCGGGTACTGTCAATGGCAGACGAGCAAATACGCCCCAGGTTGCAATTATTTTGACTGATGCTAGTAGTTCTCAAATCACAAATGCTGGCAGCGGCGGTGGCATTAACTGGATCTTTGCTGCTGATAAGCTCAAAAGCAATGCTGAAGCTACTATTGTACTGATTATTATTGATGAGGCAGCAGATGCCTACAATAATAGTATTACAGCACAACAAACAATCGATGCCGTTGTGGGAGATAACGGTCAACTGTTAGTTGTCCCCACCTATACCGAGGCAGCAGACGCCACTCAAGGATACGTCAGTCAAGCTGCCCAATCCGTTTGTGACTCCAGCAATCCTATTGCTACCGATCCTGAAGTACTTCTAACTAAGAGAATTACTGCTATTAATCCTGAGACAACAGATCAAGTTTCGTTTACGGATTTTGTGGATGATAGTAGTGATTCGGATAACAACGAAAAATGGCCCAACTCCTCAGGGGATGCCGACACTTTTACTAACACCTATACCGTCGGTGAAATCGACGGTGGCGAAGTGTTACCAGGAGATGTTTTGGAATACACAATTTATTTTCTTTCTAGTGGTGATGAAGCCGCTAATGAGGTCTTAGTTTGTGATTTGGTTCCAGCAAACACCGAATTTGTCACCAATGATTTTGATGATTTTAGTGTAGTATCTCCTGCCGCGGGTGGCACAACAGGTATTGATCGCGGACTGGTATGGGACTATAACGGCAATATTGAATCTTTGACCAACGATAACGATGGTGATGCAGGCTATTATTTTCCTCCAGGAGTTGAACCTAGCACTGTTTTTCCTGATATAAAATGCAGTGATTCTAATTTGCCCAATACTAATGGTGCTGTTGTAGTTGATCTCGGGAATGTGACCCAAGCAACTGCCTCTGGTGATCCTATTGGCTCTTTTGGCTTTATTCGTTTTCGAGCCAAAGTAAAGTAAGTAAAACTGTTGATTTTTACTTTTGTAGTCATTCCAAATAGGAACCATACGAAAGCATTTACTACCTCTTACTCCCTAATCCCTAGTCTCCAATCCCTAATCCCTCGAACAAATAGTTCAAGGAATACGGAAATTAATTAGAACGACTATATTTATTTTTCTAGGTGCTTTAATGTAGATAATTCTAGCATTGGTATTTAAAGTTTAAAATCGCTAATTTTACTGTATTTAAAACTACACCTTTTTCGTTCCAATATTTAATCTAGTCTAGTAAATAGATTGTCAATGGCTAATTTATAATCTTGACAATTTCACTATGACTCTTGCCAAATATTAATAATTAAAAGATGAAAGTAAATCCGAACTGTAGGACTGAAGTTATTTATAATCAGGATTTTCGATAAAATGATCTAACTTCACAGCTCAAAATATATCAAAGCAAGTTGTTGTATCCACTAACAAGATAATAATTTTAATCAGTTAGTTAAGTCAAAACTTTTGTACCTAAAACAACTATCGTTACTTCTTGGAACCAAAATTATTGATGCAAAATGCCTGAGATATATTTAATATTAATAGCAAAAAAGCAAATGTCAATAATATATTAATATTTATTTTCTCTGTCAGTAATTCTATTGTGCCTCATATTACTTTTGCCTTTAAAAAAACGTAATTTAAATTACTTTTATCTGCAAAATTTGTAATTTAAACCACATCGTTTTTGATTTTGATTTAACTGAAAAATCTTATTGGCGAAGAGTTTCATGACCATATAATCATCAAAACTTCAATTTGATAAATTTTTTTTAGATAAATTATTACTCTTTTGGCAATCCATAAATCTAAGTTATTTCTCTGAGGTGAATATTGATACTGAGAAATAAGTTTAAAAGCAAGACCTAGATTTATCAATGATTGTCAGATAGTGTATTTATTTTCCAAGCAATCAAAATATCTAAAAAGAATCCTCTCTAAATTTGGCATTTCAAATATATGCAGATTGACTACTTTTAATAGTTCTGTGGTTAATCTTAGTCCCAGAATCTTGTTGATTTTAAGTATCATCTGGACAAATTTGGGCAATAAAGAGATCGCCCAAAAAGCTCCTACTTAAGTTGGAAAATCATGCTCTACAGCCGATAAGCAGATTTATTAAGAAATTCAGAGCGTCACCAACGCCAAAAATAATTATCTCTACTTTTGCTCTTAAATATATTGCTATATATTGCTATGATTTTGCCTCAGCAACTCAAGCCTAATAATTCTAAACTCAAGCAAGTTCAAAGTTGGCAGCATACTTTACTACTTTTTTTCTGGCAGATCTCAACTAAGAGTAAATCTCCGCATAATTTCAGATTACTGAGTTTTTTGACCTCGTTATGCCTAATTTTATTTAAGCCTACCTCTGCTGGTGCTGTTTCCGTGCAATTAAATGGTACTAGCACTATCCTCAGTGGCACAGATTGCGACATTGCCACCTATCGTTTCCCCAGCAACACTACTTACCAAGGACAAGCACTCGATATTTTGGTAGAGGTGCTACAGGAAGAAAACGATCTAGTCGATCAAAACCCTTTTGGAGAATATTGTATTACTCCAGTCAATAATTCGATTACGGTTGATATTGCAGACCGCCAAGGGGATAATAATACGCTGGCTTTTATGGATCTCAAAATTACAGTAGTTGCCCAAGGAACTACTACCCCAGTAGAAGTAGACCGTTTAGCTATTAGTGGCTTTGATCTAGACACTTTTTCTGGTGTTGATACAGACGATATTTATTTCTTTAACCCCGATGGTGCATATGTTAGCAGTGCAAGTAACGTAACACCTTCAACTGGGAGTTTTTTTGGTGGACAATACAACGTTAAGCTTAAAGGACAAGGAACTGGTGACTGTAGTGATACTCCTGGTGCAACCAGCGATGTTGCCTGTCGGGGTGGAGGTATTTTTATCACTGGTGATAATGGTCTAAATACAGTTTCTTCGGTTCAGTTACGAGTACAAAATGATAATGCTTACAGCACAGCGACTGACAATACTTCCTTAAGAAGATTTCAACTGTCTCTGGAAATAGGACAGATAGAAGAACTAGTCACCGACAACACTGATTTTGGTGATGCGGATAATAGTTACCAGAGTGCAGGGACATCGGTTTCTACCAGTCTTTCTTTAGGGAATGGTATCTTTCCCGACAATGAAGCTACTCATCAATTTTCGGCTGATGCTACTGGGGACGATACTGACACGACCCCAGTAAGTGACTTTGATGATGATGATGGGGTACAACTAAATAATCAACCCTTGGATAATCAATCTTTAGAGGCTGGCGCTACTACTAATTTAGATGTTACTACCTTTGGCACAGGCTTTCTTAGTGGTTGGCTAGACTTAAATGCAGATGGCACTTTTGACGCTGGGGAACAGGTAATTGACGACTTGGCTATCAATAGCAGCACGATTACTAATAGTTCTGTTCCCGTTACTATTCCAGCATCGGCAACGGCTGGTAATGTGGCAATGCGATTTAGATTTTCTCAGGATCAGAATGTTACGGCAACAGGCACAGCCAGCAATGGTGAGGTAGAAGATTATCAAATTGCGATCGCATCTTCACTAGAGCTAGATTACGGTGATGCCCCCGATACCTACGGTACAGATGACACAGGAGGAAACAGCAGCAATACTAGTGACCCTGTAGGAGCAAGTCACATAATCGACTCTAGGTTATATCTGGGTGTAACTCCTCCTGATCAAGATAGTAATGGTTTTGTTGATGGTACTGATGATAATGGTAATGCCACCGATGATGACGATCCTCTAGGCACTGGTACAGGTAATGGAGATGATGAAGGTGATCTTACCCTACCGACCCTGACTGAAGGTGATACGAGCTATACTATTCCCGCTGCTGATATCACCGCCACTAATACTACAGGAGGAGAAGCTACACTCCATGGCTGGATTGATTTTAATAACAATGGTACTTTTGAGAATACAGAATACGCTAATGTAACGGTAGATGACACTACCAATGGTGGCAACCCCGCAGGAGATTTAGTTTGGACTGGGATTACTGCGGGGGCAGCAGGTAATACTTACGCTCGTTTTCGTTTAACTACCGATAGCTCTATTAACGCTACGACTCCTGGTGGTAATGCTAGTGACGGTGAGGTAGAAGACTATCAACTTGCGATCGCCCAAGACTTGTCGGATAAAGCTTGTCCAGGAGCGATCGCCGATCTATGGTTTGCCAACGATGAATCAGGGAGCGTTAGTAATGCCGAGTTTAACGACGGCTTAGATTTTCTATATCAGATTTCTGATGCTTTTGTCTATGATGATGTTTCAGGTGTTAAAGCAGGAGTAACTGGATGGGGGAGTAATGTAAATTCGGCGGAAATAGTGATTCCGATCACTGAATCTTTTGGCGATCCTGGGGACTCAGGGCTAATTTCTACAGGAGGGGTAACAACAGATGGCGACGGTTCAGGATTAAGAGAACTCTACAACCGTAAAATAAATACGTCTCGGGGAACTCGGCTAAATTTCGCCACTAACTATTTAGCTGATTTAATTATTGCAGGTAATGGTCGCCGAGCAGATACTCCCCAGTTAGCAGTAATTCTAACTGATGCTTCCAATAACCAGCTTAGTAATTCAAATTCAGGTGGAGGAAATGCCTGGATTACCGAAGCTGATCGACTGAGAACTGCTGGTCCTGATGGCACCAGGATTATCGTAATTGTGATCGAGGAAGCCGCCGCCGCCTATAATGCGGGGGGAACTGCCAGAACTACTATTGATGCGGTGGCAGGAACAGATGGTTTAGTCTTAGTAGTGCCAACTTATCAGGAAGCGGCAGATCCCGTCAACGGCTATATAGACCAAGTAACCAACGCTGTTTGTAATACTATTGGCGACAAACTACAACTTTTAGGAACAGTCTTTGAAGACATTAATTATGGTGGAGGTACAGGCAGAAACTTTGCTGCTGCTGAAACTTCTGCTACTAGTTCAGGTTTTGCTATCAATGGCACCAACGCTACAGGAATTAATAATGCTCGGGTAGAACTATACAGTTACGATGGCGCAGATACCAGCACCAGCCAATTCCTTGAGGTCACTACTACAGATAATGATGGCAACTATAGCTTTGAAGTGAACGATGGCAATTATCTTGTCCGAGTGGTTAATAATACAATCAATTCTAATCGTGACAGTAATTTTAGCGGTGAAACTGAGATCGCAGTTCAAACCTTTCGCAACGATCCCGATGGGGCAACCACAGAGATTATCGATGAAGTGGGAGGAGCGAATCCTACTGTAGCCGACCCTGGTAACGTTACTGCTCTTAACGATCCTCTACCTAACGATGCTCAATCTGTAACGGCAATTAATGTTAGTGGAAGCGATGTCAACAGTGTGGATTTTGGTTTTAACTTCGACACCATAGTCAACACTAATGATGCAGGACAAGGCTCTTTGCGACAATTCATTATTAACAGCAACGAACTAGATAACAATAATCTTGCCCAAGATTTACCTGCTGCTCTTACTCCACCTTTAGATAAAGATGGCAATCCCGTCACCCTCACCGACTACGAAACTAGTATTTTTATGATTCCCGACCCTAATAACGACAATCGTGTGACCTCAGGAGTAGGAACAGGCTTAATCAATTTAACTTCCAGTCCACCAGATGGTGGTACAGGGAATGCTTTGGTAATTGATATTAGCAATACAGGAACTTTAACCCTGCAAGATTCCTTCACCTCATTAGATGGTCGCACTCAAAATATTAATATCCCCAGCATTAGCAATAGTGAAAATCTAACTATCGGTAGTAATGAAACCACGGGTGCCGAAGTTATTATCACTTCTAGCTCAAATGATGAAATAATTAGCGGACTGTTTAGTAATCTTATTTTTCATGACATAGGTATTGTTAACCAAGAAAGTGGCAATTCTATTGGCATCTTACTCGCAAATAATGGTACTACTTCAGTTCAAGCAGCCGATACGGAAAACATTATTATGAATGACCTGACTGTAGTGGTAGGAAACTGTGGTATTGAAGGCGTTCGTCTCGTCAACAGTGTAATCCGCGATACTGTATTGCGGGATTCTGGAGCTAATAGCTTATGCGATAACATTCAACTCCGCAGGAATTCTAACAATAATTTAATTGAAGATAACTTGATTCTCCGTTCATTTCACTATGGCATTGACCTGGTAATTACAGATAATAGTGATAATATTATTCGCGGTAATCAAATCGTCGGGAACGGCATTGCTAATGCTGATAATCAAAGTGGTGGTATCGGTATTAGATCAGGGACAAATACCACCATTGCCAATAATATTATTCGCGGTAACATTGGCGATGGTATTACCGTGACCAATGTTAATCTCACCAGTACCAGTAATAGAATTACGCAAAATAGCATCTATAACAATGGCGACCTAGCTATCGACCTCGGCTCAACTAATTCAGGAGACGGCGTTACTAATAACGATTCCCAAGATAGCGATTCTGGTATTAATCAACTGCAAAACTTTCCTACTTTTACTAGTATTGTTAATGATGGAGTTAACTATATTATTGAAGGTAGTTTAGACAGTACTCCTAACAGTAACTTTGAGATTGAACTGTTCTCGAATGCTGTTTGTAATCCCAATACTGATGGTATTGCTCAAACCGAAAGTCCTTTTGGCGAAGGAGAAAAGTATCATCTCACTATTCCTGTGACGACGGATGCTTCTGGTCAGGCTACTTTTAGCACTAACATAGCTATTTCTGAGGTGGCAGGACGAGTAATTACTGCCACGGCTACTGCTACTGCTAGTAATGATACGTCTGAGTTTAGTCAGTGTTTTGCTACTAGTCCTGATCTACTTCTAGTCAAAAGGATTACTGCTATTAATCCTGGGGAGTCTGAGGAACGTTTGTTTGACGAGTTTGTGGATGATGACACCGAAGATGATAATAACTCTAAATGGCTGGGGTCTAGCAATTCTACTAATACCTATACTCTAGGGGAAACTGATGGTGGTCAGGTAACACCAGGGGATGTAATTGAATACACGATTTATTATCTCTCCAATGGCAGTGATACTGCCCAAAATGTCTTGGTCTGCGATCCGATTCCTGAAAATACAGAATTTATTGCCAATGACTTTGACACTCTTCCAGGTGCAACAGGGGGCATTTCTGGTACAGATCGCGGTTTGGTCTGGGAATACAATGGTGTCACTGAATCTCTGACTAATGGTAATGATGGTGATAACGGTTATTACTTTGCTCCTGGTGTTGACCCAACTACTGTTGCTGCTTTAAGCAACGTCAACTGTGGAGGTGTTGCCAATAATAACGGCTCGGTGGTAGTTAATTTAAATAATCTTGCTCCTGCTATTGCTCCTGGTTCTCCTTTAGATTCTTATGGCTTAATTCGATTTCGGGTCAAGGTTAAGTAGGGTTTACTGAAAAAGTCGAACTAAAACAACGTCAGTTCGGGATAAGACAATTGACTGGTTGGGGTAGCTGTTAGCCATTAGCCATTAGCTTTTAAAGTATTTAAGATGAAGCCAACACGATTAATTAAATCAGAAATTATCGATTTCAAATGCTTATCCAATAAAGGTTTCATCCTTTACCGAACTTACGTTATTTAACCATTTAACCCCAGCTAGAGATTTATTCCTGCTCAAGGGCGATCGCATTTGAGCATTTTGCATGAAAATATTGATTAAATGATTAAAGAAAATTTCAATCAGATCTCTAGTAATTCTGCATGAAAATATCTTTGCTAATTATCTCGCCAACGCTTGATGGGAATACAGTCAATGTCTAATGTATCCATAGTTCTGGCAACGACAAAATCAACCAAATCTTCAATCGTTTTGGGGTGATGATACCAAGCGGGAATTGCCGGCACAATTTTGGCTCCAGCTTCGGCTAAAGTAGTCAGATTACGTAGATGAATCAAGCTTAGAGGAGTCTCCCTAAATACTATCACCAAAGGTTTTCCTTCTTTAAGCTGGACATCTGCTGTTCTCTCCAAAAGGCTAGAGCTTAAGCCTGCGGCAATTTTTGCCACAGTACTCATGCTACAGGGGATAATTACCATCCCTAAAGTACGAAAAGAACCACTGGCAATATTATCTCCTACATCTCCCCAACGGTGACAATTTAGAGTACCAGCTGAGGGGACTCCAGCCTTTTCACGCCAAAAAATTTCTTGCTCATTGGGTTCAGAGGGCATGCGAATTTGCTCTTCTGCCTGCCAAACCATGTATGTAGCGCGTGAAGCTACCAGCTCTATGGTATATTCCGCCTCCAATAAATATTTAAGAGCGCGGACAGCATAGATTAGTGCAGATGCACCACTAACGCCAACAATCAGAGGTCTGGTCTTATGATCTTGATTCAATTAAATTAGTCCTTCAAATTCCAACTCCTCGATCATCTGTAAACCACGAGGATCGCCGACCTTGAGAATAGCACTTCTTGCGTCATCTTTAACACCAAAATCATCATCTTCCACTAAAGACTCAATTAAAGCGTCGATCGCAGTAGCATAAACAACATTAGAAGGTAGCTCACGACATAATTGCCCAATTGCCCAGGCACAGTTACTACGGACAGCGGAGGTAGGATCTCGTCTCAATCCTTGAATCAGGGGAGGAATAGCAGCAATAATATCTTCATACTCTAGAGGAGCAATTTGAGCCAAACCACTAGCTGCCCATAATCTTACTGCGGAAATATCAGTTTTTAAAGCATGAAGCAATGGTTGGAGGGCACGACGGTCTTTACTATTGCCTAATGCCCAAACTACGCCCTTGCGGACATAACCGTTTAAATCGTTAGCCAGTAGTTTAATTAATGGTTCAACGGCAGTTGCATCGGTATTACGCCCCAGGGCATAACCAGTACTAACTCGCACCAAGGGGCAAACGTCATCCAATAATTCAATTAATAGCGGAATAGAACGATTATCAGATAGCTCGCAAAACGCTCTTGCCGCCGTCATTTTGTCTTTAGGGGTGTCAGATTTTAACAGCTCTAACATGCGTTCAGGGTCGGGAGGCGGAATTTGGGCGGTGGATTCTGCCGAATCAATCTGATCTAGAGGACTGCTTAATTCAGCTTCAATTAAACTTAGTTCGTCATTTTTCATTATTCTGGGTCACTCTATTACTATTTTGATTCGGGACAGGTTGTTAAAATCTTATATTTTATGTTTTTTTATCCTTCCATACTACTACTTGGTCAGTGAACAGTGAACAACCAACAGTCAACAGAAATTAGTAAGTGGTGAGCAGCAACTTAAATTCATCCTCAGTAATTATTTTTCACTCGCCTGAATCGCCGAGAAGGCATCTTTTGCCGCTGCCTGTTCTGAGGCTTTTTTAGAACGACCATAGCCTTTTCCCAGATAACGCTCCTGGAGCCAAACCTCAGCTACAAAAAGAGTTTCAGGTTGAGGGGTTTTGTTTTTATTGACCTGGTATTTAGGTAAAATTTTGTATTTTCGCTGAGTCCATTCTTGCAAGGCATCCTTATAGTTGAAACGAGCAGGATCATTGCGCACCACTTCAGCATTATCAGTTAATGAGCGATCCAACCAAGGACGAATCAAATCCATGTTATTGGTACTAAGATAGAGCGCCCCCAAAAGTGCCTCAAAAGCATCAGCCAACCAAGATTGTCTACCCGCAGGGTTGCCTGTTGCATTGCCACCAATTAAAAGATAAGGCTCGATGCCAAAACTATCAGCCAACTCAGCTAAAACGCGATCGCTTACTACAATTGAACGAATTGCGGCAAATTCCCCCACTGGCTCATCAGGATAATTCTCTAACAACAACTCAGCAGTTATTAACCTAATCACCGAATCACCGACAAACTCAAGCTGTTCATAATTGCGAGTACGGGAAATGCTGGGGTGAGTTAGCGCCAAATCGAGTAGGGCAAAATTGACTGGGGCGTTAGCAGGTAAACCTAACTTTTGAATTAATATTTTTAGTTGTTTTTGTCGTCTAGGGTCTTCCATTTAATTTTGTAGGGGATGAGAAAGAGAGAGTTAGAACATAAGCCGGATTCTGTTCTCAAATTCAATTAACTTTGATTTGAGGGCAGTTATCTATCTGGGATGTTTGTTACCAAACACCTCATGCGGTTCACCTAAATCGGGACTGGAAAAAGACCAACCATAATCCCTTCGACCTTGCTCCCAACTGGGGTTTACCGAGCCAGTACCTCACGATACTGCTGGTGCGCTCTTACCGCACCTTTGCACCCTTACCTCATTCATTGATCATCTATCATTGATCATTTATCAGTTGTTGCTGTTCAATGTTTAATGTTCAATGTTCAATGAAAAGGCGGTATTTTTCTGTGGCACTATCCTCGCGATCGCTCGCACTGGGAATTACCCAGCAAGTCTGGTCTTTCGGGAGTCCGGACTTTCCTCAAACCTGTCTCTAGGACAGATCTGCAACCACCTCGCTAACTCTCTCATCTATCTAGTTTATTATTGATTGATAAGGAACTTCAATTTATTTGGGTTGCTTATGATTAAAATATTGAATTGACTAAATTTATTAATAATCTTAGAAATGTAGCTATGAGTAAACAATCAGACGTTTCATCTTGTTCTGCCTCACCACTTAATTCCCACATTTATTTGTAATCAGCGATCGCACTACCATTTCTCATTCAATACATACGTATTTTTAATTTCTAACTTGAACTTTATTTAAAATTAAGTAACACAACCAATAAACATCATGAGTAAAGAATCAGATCTCACGCCCTATTCAGATAGCATTAATTATTCCAAGGACACCAATTACTCTCCTTCTGCTTCTAAATCAGCGAGGATGCATAAGATAGGCAAAACCCTTAAATGGGCTGGTTTAATTGGATTTTGGGTTCCGTTGGTATTGGGAGTTGTATCGACAGTTACCCTAGCTTTATCCCTCGTTAGTGAATCAGAGAGAAATAGTCCTGGTGTTGGATTTAGCCTGTTTTGTGCTGTTTGTGGATTAATTTGCCTAATTATCGGCATATGTATTGCCTTTCGCTACGGCAAAATGGCAGATAAACTTATTCGAGCTTACGCTAATCCCCCCAAGAAATCTACCACGATTAAAATGGTTCAAATTGCAATCATCACTAGCATTACTGGCACGGTGCTTACTATTTTGGGTGGACAAACGATTACTGGTATAGTCCTCTCTAAAACCCTAGCTTTCGATCCTGCCAAAGTTTTTAACAATCAAAGCAGCACTGAGTTTGTTAATTCTCTAGACGTGTTTATTATTCAGGCATGTTTCAGCATTATTTTGGCTCATTGCACTGGATTAATAAGTTCCTTATGGATTTACAGCCGTATTGAAAAATAAATCTAGAGGTAAATTTGTTAATTCCTTAACCTCATCCCTTATCCTTCATCCCTCATCCCTTAGCTTGTATGCAGCGTACTCGTCTCAACACTTTGGTTGACATTACTGGCGATCGCCTGGAGTTATTGTTTAGCAATCCTTGGCGACGCATTTCTCTTAGTTTGATTAGTATTTTGCTGGGCTTTTTTATGGGTTCGGCAATTGTAACTACGGCTGGACAAAGGGCTGTATGGGATATTCCCGCCGCCGCGATTTTGTTTGCTTTTACTGAGTTAGTTAGCAAGTTGGTTTATGCCCGTCGCGATCGCCCGCAAGCAAATTCTGTACCCCAAAGGCGATCGCTCTATGTTGAAGTGCTAAATTTATTTAAAATTGGTTTGATCTATAGTTTGTTTCTCGAAGCTTTCAAGTTGGGTTCTTGACAGTCAACAGTCAACAGTCAACAGTCAACAGTCAACAGTCAACAGTCAACAGTCAACAGTCAACAAAATATAAGACTTTCCAGCAATGAATCAGGGGCATGCACAAGATAAATTAGACAGCCTATTAACACAAGGTTCCGAGTCAGAGTTTTATGCTCAACTGCTGGCTGAGGTGACGGCGATTTGTCGCAGTTTGGGGATTATCGATGAACAGAGAATTGAACATAACTTTGTCAAACTGTGGCTACCCTTAGCTTTAGATTTAGCACAGGCAAGTCAAAAGTTGGAGCGAACTTTTATTCAAGGAGTTCTTGGGGGTCAAGGAACAGGTAAAAGTACTCTCTGCATTATTCTCCAGCTTATTCTACAGGATTTAGGATTTTCTGTTGCCAGTTTATCAATTGACGATCTGTATCTAACTTATGCCCAAAGACAGGCTTTACAAGAGCAAGATCCACGATTGATTTGGCGTGGTCCCCCTGGAACTCATGATGTTCAGTTAGGACTGGAGGTGATTGACCAATGTTGGCGATCAGATGGCGCTACAGAGGTTTCTTTGCCCCGCTTTGATAAGTCATTATTCGATGGTGCAGGCGATCGCATTGAGCCTGAAATTACCTCTCAACCAGATATTTTATTGTTTGAAGGTTGGTTTGTGGGGGTGAAACCAGTCGCAACAGATTCTTTTGATAATCCACCGGCACCGATTATTACCGAATCAGACAAAAAATTTGCCATTGACTGTAATCAGCGTTTACAGGCTTACTTTACATTGTGGGATAAGTTGGATAGTTTAGTAGTTTTATATCCTGAAGATTATCGTCTTTCTCAGCAATGGCGTATCGAAGCAGAAGAGAAAATGATTGCTCAGGGAAAAACAGGAATGAGTGGTCAAGAAATTGCTCAATTTGTTGAATATTTCTGGAAAGCACTTCATCCCGAATTATTTATCAAGCCCTTAACTAAAACTGCCGATCTGGTGGTGGAGATTCAGCGCGATCGCAATTTTGGTAAAATCTACCAGCCTCGTAATTTATAATTTATTGTCCAAAACTGTTGTGAAATACTTTTAGTCAAATTATTCTGAACCGAACCTAAAATGACTCTAACTAGATATAAATGGTCAATCGAAGAATGGCATGATTTAGTCAAATCTGGAGTATTGACGGGAAAAAAAGTTGAATTGCTAGAGGGAGAAATAGTTGAAATGAGTCCCGAAGGTATTCCTCATAGTTATACTCAGCAGTCTGTTAGTGACTATCTTAGAGAATTATTTAAAGATCAGGCTTATGTTAGGGATGCTCATCCGATCACTTTAGATAATTCAGAACCAGAACCAGATATTGCTGTTGTCCGTTTGCCTAATACTATTTATGCTCAACATCACCCCTATCCAGAGGATATTTATTGGCTGATCGAAGTATCTAACGAATCATTGACCAAGAATTTAGACCAAAAAACTATTACTTATGCTCGTAATAGTATTCCTGAGTATTGGGTAATCGATTTAAAAAATAATAAGCTCATTGTTCATACTCAACCTCAAAACGGCAGCTACAGTCAAATTGTTGAGTATCAAGCGGGAACAGTCTCACCATCAGCTTTTCCCAAAATTTCTATTGCTCTTGAGCAACTGTTATTGTATTGACATCCGCCCTCAATGAATTAAATTCCATGGCTTTTGCCAATCACCCAGTGACGACGGAAAAATCGCGACAGACTAGATTCTTCTAAAGAAAGGTAAATTGGTCTGCCATGGGGACAGGTACGGGGATTGCGGGTAGCTTGCCAGAGATTAAGTAGATTTTGCATTTCTCCTAAGTTAAGAGTTGTCCCGTTACGAATTGCGCTGCGACAGGCGGTAGCAACTTGCGCCGTCCGTAAATCTCCGCCCCAACTCAATTCAAGTAAAGCATCAGCACAATCATCTCTTTCTTGCAATATTTTGGGTGCATTGCGTACTAACCAGGTATTCTCGCCAAATAGCTCAATATTAAGTCCCAGTCTTTGTAATTGCTCTACTTGTCTTGGCTTAAGATATTCTAAAGTAATTGCTGTGGACAGGGCTACTAATTCCCAAGAGTCTTGCAACTGTTCATAGAGTACACGTTCGTGGGCAATATGTTGTTCTACCAGCCAGATTCCTGATGCATGTTCGGCAACAATGTAAGTTTTGTTTGCCTGAGCTACAGCATTAAGTTTTAAGGCATTAATTGCTGATTTTGAATGGGGCGGTTCCAGCTTTCTGGTTAAACTCGCGCGTTCCCTTGCGCCTATCGGCGGCGCGGGGTCGCTCGTCAATTCACGCTCAATTTGATATTTCTTAGAAGAGGCTTCTGCTACTCGCAAGATTTTACCAATACGGCGATCGCCGATTGCTCCAGGAAGATTGATTGTGTTAAGTTTTAAGACCTGCTCAAGTACTTGTTCTACCTCGGCTTGCCAGTAGGTCAGGGAATGCAGATGAATTGCAGATTTTGCTGGATGGCGATTCCAATCAATTTGGCTAGGACAAGTATGAAGATGCAGCAAACAAACAGGATAGCGCTCGCGGGGTAAAGTTTTCGCCATGCTGTTAAGCAGAGTTTGCTCTAACTCAGGCGATCGCACAAAGCGATTGTTGACTGCTACTTTAACCCAATCTGGACGATAGCGATGGCAACGATCTGGCAAGCCCATGATTAATTCAATTTGGGACGGCTCTTTAATTATGGTTTGTCCTGAAAGCGCAGAAACATCTTGAGCTATAGCTTTGGGTTGTTCTAGAGCTACTGAAGATGTTACCAATTTAGCTATTTCAGGAGTCTTAACCTCTACCTGCAAATATTGAAGATCGCTAAGGTTAACTCTTCTGAGAAACTGAGGCAAAATGTCTTTAGCAGTGGCTCCAGGGCTGATATTAAACCAGCTACTCTGTTGCTGCTTAACCTGCCAAGTTATCTGAGGATGGCACAGAGCAAGGTGCTGAATTAGCTTTTGAATCTCCTTTAATTGCTGCGGTAATGGCGGTAATGCCCGCCGACGGACGGGAATTCTAGCAAATAAATTGGAGACAGTGACAATAGTACCTGTAGCGATGGCAACTATTGATTCTTGTGCTGCTTGAGCTTCTTGATAGGTAACTTTCCAACCCATTACTCCAGGATGTCTAGCTCGACTACAGATGGTTAAATCTGCTACCTGAGCAATACTGTGTAATGCTTCCCCCCGAAACCCTAAGCTAGTAATGTGCCATAAGTCTTTTTGAGTCCGAATTTTGCTTGTACTGTGGGGTTGAGCGCAAACTCGTAAATCCTCTAACAACATTCCTGTCCCATTATCCGCCACCTGAACCTGCCATAACTGAGGATCTAGAGCGATCGCAATTCTGCTTGCTCCTGCATCGAGAGCATTTTCCACTAGCTCCCTAATCACTGCTGCTAACGAATCAATTACCTCCCCCGCCGCAATAAGATCGATTACTTCATCTGGTAGAGTCTGTATCTCTGATGCCATACATTTCTAAACTTGAGAGTTAGGCTATCTCAAATCATTTATTTAAACTGATACCTTTAAGTTTTTAATCCTAGCGTTTTCTTCTGATCAGTTTCATCCTTTGGTTACAGAGTGTGAATGTTGCCCAGGGAGTTATCAGAGCTGGCGAGATACTCTTGAGAAATAGACCAGGCGGTATTTACGAGCTGCATTGCCCTTTCTGAGCCATCTAAATCAGGATGATATTTAAATCCCATTTTACGATATGCCGAGCGACCAAAGGCAATAAAAGCCACAGCGTACCACATTACGTCTAAACCATCGACAATATAATTCTGATAGGTTTTGTATTCCTCTAAATAGCTACCAACCAGTTTTTGATAGATGATATCAGCATTGGGCAAAGTCTTCTTGATGTCCTCAATGCTAATTGAATATTGGGAATAATCTGTAGCTGGTTTCCTTAGAGGTTCTATTGGTACCGAATTAGTTTTTTGATTAGCTTTTTGTTGCTGGAATAAAGGTGAATTCAGTAAAGCCTGTTTATTGTATTCAATTGATTCGGCTGAAACCGAAGAGTAAAGAGTACTGAGCAAGTCTTGACTATCTTGGCACTCGCTATGTAACTCTAAAAATTCTTGAGATAGATTAGCAATGCGCTCCAGCTTATCTAATTTTGGTCTTAATTCTTCGGCTTGAGTATATAGGCTTAAAGCAGATTCGTCTAATTCATTGCGGCGTTGTTGCTGCTGTTGAAGCTCCGATTCCAGTTCGACTATCCTTTGTCTAACTTGCGCTTGCTCTGCCTGATTCGCTTGTTGTTCTAGCTCAATCTGTTCTAATTGAGACTTTATTTGAGCTATAGTCTCGTTGATGTCCATACGTTAATTGACAGGAATAAATTAGGTGAGAAATCTGATTATTTAAGTATTAAGGGAAAATTTTACAGTACTTGTAAATTATTTTAATCAGAACCTATTTGATTGTCAGAAAACATTGAACAATTGGGGAAAACTTCTATTGACCATTATGTGGTGTCTAAGAAAAATACCAAAAGTCAAGATCTAGATTAACGTCAGTTCAAGATAAGACAATTGACTGGTTGAGGTAGCTGTTAGCCATTAGCCATTAGCCATTAGCCATTAGTCAATTAGTAACCACTACCCAAAATGGTTTTGGGATGAGAGCGGATTCAGTTTAAGAGTCTTGAGAGGAAACATTTTAGGGCAAAAAAACGCGCCGCCCGCACCGCATGTTTTTCTCGGCGTAAGGGCGGAGCAAGAAGGTTCTCAAAAAAAAATAACAGGTCAAAAGGCGCAAGTTTTTTGTTTTTAGCTGGATTTAATCGAGCTAATCGTTATCCCAGCTCAACTCCCCCACTAAATCAATAATGCGATCGCGTAATAAGTAATCGTATCTTTCTAGCTCACATTCAATCGAATTCCACTGTTTGGCGGGTAAATATTCAAATAAAATTCTCAACGGCTGATTCAAGGCAACAACATCCGTTTGTACTAAATTGGTAGCTTCTTCTCGAATGGTAGCTATGGAGTAGCGTTTTGTGGAGGGAGAGGTAGTGGATATCATAAGCGATACTTTACTCAATGATGTATTTCTTCGTTCGACAATAATCTTGACCGAATAACCAGCGAATTTTAGGGAATTTGTGTCGGAGTTTTATTTATTTGCCAGGGGATTTCAACCAAACTGTCAAATAAATAACTAAATTGCGACCTGTATAACTGCTATTATTAAGTATTTTCACTGATATTCTATGTCTATGATATTCCTTTTTCTAGGCTTTGCCAATTCTTAAATGTCAGGATTTCTTGAATTTTTAAGCTTTGCTTAATGGTTAATATAATCTTCTAGATTAGGTACATTGACCCAGCCTTGTTGTTGATGAGATTTATGAGTTAAATCCATTAATAACTGTGAGTAAACTCCCTCTTTTAGAGATGGGGTGAGGGATTTACCGCTATCAATTGCCGCCACTAAGCGATCGGCTACGCGAATGAAGGGAGCTAATCTACCGTCGGTGAACACCTGGGAAAAGTCGTATTTTCTGGGGATAGAAACCTTTTTTAAAGATTTACCTGCGGGGGCGGCAAATAATTCAAATCCATGTACATAATCTTTTAAGTTACTGCTACCAAGGACAAGAGTTCCTTTTTCTCCATAGATTTCTACCCAATGCCCCCTACCAGCGTAGGTGACGGAACTGATGGAAAGTTGCACAGGAGTGCCATCTGCTAGTTCCATCATGATTAGGCAAGTGTCATCTGCGTCCACAGGTTTCATAATGCCGCCATCATTGTGATCGGGGCGTTCGGGAATAGCACAGTTGAGATAGCCACTCAGCCTGGAAACTGAGCCAAATAACCAACTAATATAATCAAAGGCGTGAGATGCCACAGCACCCAAGGCACCACCTCCAGCATCCTGCCGTGAATACCAATTCCAATCGCGTTTAGGATTTGCTCGACTAGTGACCAACCAGTCGATCTTGATCAATCTTTTTTTACCTACATAATCATCTTCCAAATGTTCGGCTAAAAGTTGCCACGCAGGAACATAACGAAATTCAAAATCGGCGATCGCCGCAACTCCTTGAGCTTGAGCTAGATGATATAGTTCTTTAACCTGCTGGGCATTCATTGCCATGGGCTTCTCTAGCAACAGATGCTTTTTGGCTGATAGAACTTGCTTCGCCATTTCGTAGTGTAAAAATGGTGGCGTAGAAATACTAACCGCATCTACTTCATCCAGAGATAAAATTCGCTCTAAGTTGTTGTAGGCATAGTAGATCTTATTTTCATCAGCAATTTCTTTGGCTTTATTGAGATCGCGATTATAAACGGCTACTACTTCAGTTCGGGGATGCGCACGAAAACCTGGAATGTGTATTTTCTGTCCAAATCCTGTCCCAACTACAGCTACGCCAATTTGATTAGTAGAAGCCATTATATTTACCGTTTAAAATTACCATTGAACACAAGCTAAAACAATATTACTATCTGACGTTACGCACTGATCAAGCTATAAACATCTAGAAAATATTTGATTCTCTATTAGATTTTTTACCTCGGTAGTCAATTATGATCCGTGCAAGAGGTCTATTAATTATGGTGGGCTTAGGGGTAAAGTGATTCATAGCTCAATCAATCTAGATTCGATGTCATTAACTGCCGAAAACTTTAATTCTCGAATGAATCGGGTGCAGTTGCCTCTGATTCCTGTGGTCAGCGAACTAATTGCTCAAAATCCTGGCACCATATCTTTGGGGCAAGGAGTAGTTAACTATCCACCACCAGAACAGGCGATCGCTGCTTTGCAATCATTTTGGACACAACCCAGTAATCATCTATATCAGAGTGTGGCTGGAATTGAACCTTTGGTTGAGGCAATCAGGCGTAAACTAGCGACGGATAATCAGCTGGAAATCACTGAGCAAAACGCCATTGTGGTGACTGCGGGAAGCAATATGGCTTTTTTAAACGCTATTCTGGCGATTACTGAGGCAGGAGATGAAATTATTCTCAATACTCCCTACTATTTTAATCATGAGATGGCAATTACCATGGCTAACTGTCATCCTGTATTGGTTAACACCGATGCTAATTATCAGCTAGACCTCGAAGCGATCGCTCAAGCCATTACACCCAAAACCAAAGCGATTGTTACTATTTCCCCCAACAACCCAACAGGAGTAGTTTATCCTCAAGCCAGCCTTAAAGCCGTTAATCAACTGTGTGGCGATCGCGGTATCTATCATATTAGTGATGAGGCATACGAATATTTTACTTACGACGGAATTAAGCATACTTCTCCTGGAGCTTTTTCTGATAGTACTGCTCATACAATTTCTCTATTTAGCCTGTCTAAAGCCTATGGTTTTGCTAGCTGGCGCATCGGCTATATGGTCATTCCGCAACATTTGGTCATGTCGATTAAGAAGGTTCAAGATACTAATTTGATTTGTCCCCCTGTAGTGTCACAATATGCAGCTACAGGAGCATTAGAGGCGGGAAAAAGCTACTGCGAAGAACATTTAGTAAAGATTTCGCAGGTAAGAAGTGTCTTTTTAGAGCAACTGCAATCTCTGGGAGATATTGGCACATTTGCTCCCGCTGATGGCGCATTTTATTGTTTTCTGCGGCTTAAAACTGAGCTTGATGATTTAGAGTTAGTACGACAGTTAATCAAAAAATATCGAGTAGCGGTAATTCCTGGCAGTACTTTTGGTATGACAACAGACTGTTATGTGCGAGTGGCATATGGTAGCTTACAACCAGCCACCGCAGAAGAGGGAGTCACAAGATTGATAGCTGGCTTAAAAGCAATTTGTTAGCTTAAGTCAAGTTAATCAATGGTCAGAGATTATTCATGAAAACAATAAATTACTAAGTACTAATGACCAATGACTTCCAAGACTGATAATTCTCATCACTCAAATAGGATTGCTATATACACAGATCAATTTAACCAACTTGATTAAGCAACAATATTTGTGATTCAATGATCCTCTTGCCTCGCAGTTTATGATATAAAAGTCAGATTTAGAAAAAATTGATGACCCAGATCAAGTTAATGCACGCTAAGCTGCATCGCGTCACAGTTACCGAAGCTAATGTTAACTATGTTGGCAGTATCACCATTGACCAAGACTTAATGGAGAAAGTAGGCATTTTACCTTTAGAAGAAGTAGACGTAATCAATCTCGCTAATGGTAAAAGATGGTCAACCTATGCGATCGCAGGAACCCCAGGATCAGGAGATATCTGTCCTAATGGTGGTGCGGCATTACTTTGTGAGCCAGGAGACCTTCTGATTATTATTGCCTATCAATATCGCGATCGCGCTGAAGTGATGGCAAAAGGACATCATGCTAGGGTTATAGTGGCAGATGAGCAGAATCACTGTTTGAAGTTTATCCAACAAAGTCTTACTCATCAACAGGGGAAACTACAGTTTCAGTCTAATTCCAATTAATTACTAACCTTATGCAATAGGTAGCGAAAATTAGTGTTGTTGGTTTTGGGTTTCTGGTCGTTAGTTGAATACCCATTACCCACTACCTCCTACCTACTACTAATTTATTCTCAACCAAGGTGACAAAATTTGACAGAATCTTAAGCCCATTATCGGCTGACTTTTCAGGATGAAACTGCACTGCCATTAGATTATCACGGGCGATCGCAGCAGTTACGGTTTGTGAGCCGTGAGTTACCATCGCGGAGTTAAGATTTTGCTCTTGAGGTTCAACGTAAAAAGAATGAACAAAATATAGGTAGGGGTCTGAAGGTAAATCTCGCCATAATTCGCTTTGTGGGTGCCTTAACTCTAGCTGATTCCAACCCATTTGGGGAATCGTAATTCCAGGTTCACTTTTGAAGCGACGTACAGTCCCCTTAATAATTCCTAAACCCCTCTCTGTACCTTCTGCTGAACTATCGAATAAAATTTGTAAGCCCAAACAAATACCCAGAAATGGCTTGCTCTTAGCAGCCTTCTTAATAATTTCTTCTAGACTACGTTCCCTGATATGCCGCATAGCTGGGTCGAATGCTCCCACTCCAGGCAAAACGACGGCATCAGCACTTAATATACCCTCAGGAGAATTAGTTATTTTAGGTACTGCACCTGCTTTCTCCAAACCCTTACAAGCAGAATGAAGATTTCCCATATCGTAGTCAATAACGGCTACGTTAACCATATTGTCTCCTTTGAGTATAAAACTAAAACCTAGTCATTATTATTTTAATCAACTTCGGATATTAGAAGTGAATTGTTTATTGTTCTCTAGTCTTAAGTTAATTCTCAATTGCCCCGCTAAATAATTTAATTCTCTCTGATACGTAGTAGTTTAAAGCTAGGAGAGAAGTAGTGAGTATTAATCGACGTGAGTTCAGGGAACCTAAAAAATAATAAATTTGAACTATATTAATTTTATACAAGCTGACAATGAAACCAACTTTTAAAGATAGGTTAGCTTGGGAGCAAGCCCAAATGTTGATGCAGCCAGCAATGCTGCGGATAGTTGATAATATTCGTAAAGAAATTGAAACTTCTGACTGGAAGGGAACATACAAAGAAGTAACTACCCCGATTCCTGGTTATCATCTTTGCCTCACCAACGCTGATTATCAGGTTGAGATAGATATTTGGGAGCTTTGTTATAAAGTGTGCTTTCAAGAATACGAGCCTGTACAGCATATTTTCAGTCAGGAAGACCGAGGAGCCTATCCCGTTGAAATTGATACTCGTTTAATCGACGATTTGGGGGAGATAGACTGGCAACTATTAGAATCGAAAGCCCAACAGCATGTCCGCCAAGTTTTTACTACTTTGCCTAAATAATCATTAAGCCAACCTTTTTTAATCAACTACTAATCAACCATGGAATTAAGACAGATCCAAAAATCAACAGGAGCAATTGTTAATGAAGAGGACGTTGTTTTGGGTTTTGATAACGACACCCAAGCTAGACAAGCAATTGAGCAGGGAGTAGCAATTTGCGATCGCTCTCATTGGGGATTACTTAAAATTACGGGAGAAGATCGGCTACGTTATCTCCACAATCAAAGCACTAACGATTTTGAGAAGCTTCAACCTGGGCAAGGATGCGATACGGTATTTGTCACTTCTACAGCCCGTACTCTGGATTTAGCCACGGCTTATGTCACCGAGGATGCGGTTTTACTGATAGTTTCCCCCAACCGTCGCACTCAGTTATTCGCTTGGCTGGATCGCTTTATCTTTCCCTTTGATAAGGTTGAATTAGCTGATATTTCGAGTTATTTTACAATATTTAGCCTTTTGGGAGAACAAAGCTCTGATTTATTATCAAAGATAACCTCTGAGTCTCTTTCATTTCTAGGGTATGCAGCACACCAAAACATCAAGATTGCCGATCTGACCGTGGAAATTGCTAAAGGTAGCGGTTTGGCAACTCAGGGCTATACTCTGATTGTAGATCGAGATCGCGCCTCTGTAGTCTGGTCAACCATCTTAGAATTGGGTGCTGTACCTTTTGGCGATCGCTTATGGAACAATCTGAGAATTGAACAGGGTAGACCAGTTCCCGATCAAGAATTAACTGAAGACTATAATCCCCTCGAAGCAGGACTTTGGCAGACTATCTCGTTTGAAAAAGGATGCTATATCGGTCAAGAAACTATAGCTCGCCTCAATACCTACAATGGAGTCAAACAAAAGCTCTGGGGCATCAAATTAAGCCAGCCAGCCACTCCTGAAACCCCGATTATGATTGGCGATCGCAAAGTGGGTATCTTAACTAGCTATACCAGTACTCCTTCGGGTCACTTTGGTTTGGGTTATGTTCGCACTAAAGCAGGAGGTGCAGGTTTACAAGTTACTGTAGATGAGGTTGAAGGGGAACTTGTGGAGGTGCCTTTTATTCAACACAAGTAGAACATCAGCATTTATCTATATTTATCTATTTAAATTTATTAGAGATAAAATTCCTCTAACATTTCCAATGACTGTGATACTTATTGTCATTGCTTTAATATTATGGAATTCCAATATTCTAGATGTAGTTTGTGGTTCAAAACAAATTCCTTAAGAAAACTTTTGTTTGTTGAGCAAAAGCGATCGCACAGGAGGCTTTTTCTGGATTTCTAAAATTCACAAAAAGTTCAAAAACATTGGGATACTATGACAAAGCTAGTAACGATAAATTCACGTCACTATAAAACAATTTTATTGCCTCGAAATCTCGACGTAGCATAGTTTCAACTTGTCGTGTCGAACAGTTTCCGAGGGGAAGCCAAATAACTTTTGGTGGATTACCAAATACTAAACTGAGGTCGTGCATATCTGCATCCTTAGAGACAATCATAAAATCGTTGTCTTTGGCATAATCCCAAACTACTGAGTCAGTCGTGGCTTTCATACCCACATCTCTAACATGAAGAGAATCGGGGAAAAGATCGCTTAAACGATTTGGTAGTTTTGGCGATAAGTTCTCATCAAAAAACAATTTCATACCGATTATGAGGTGCTAGCAAACCGTCGCTCACGATCAGCTGCATAAGCAATACAGGCTTTCAAATCTTCTCGCGTCAAGTCGGGAAAATCGTCGAGAATTTCTACTTCGCTCATGTCAGAAGCTAAATACTCAAGCACTTCGTAAACTGTAATTCGTAAGCCACGAACACAAGGTTTGCCACCGCGCTTTCCAGGCTCAATTGTAATAATGTCCTTGTAGTCCATAGATTTTAATAGTCTTGGGCTGGTAGTTATCCTTATATTTTACCGAAGTAAGAATGATATAAAGTGTATTAGGTTCGGATGCAGCGATAAAAACTGCCGATGTAGAAGGTTAATATGAAACGCCAACTTTTTCTCGAAATAGCTTTGTTTTTCTTAACTTTAGGTTTGATTTCGATTATACTCAAACCAGCAATTTCTCAAGGAACGCAAGTCGCTATGTGCGGAGACGATATGATTGTGGTAACAGAGAAGATATGCAAATCGTTCACCAGCTATTTGGCAACCACAACTTATACTCAATCTAGCTGACTAGCTTGAAAATAGCTTAAAATCCTTTTCCTTTACCCTCACACAACCTGTAAGTGTTGTATATGAACAGGACTTAGTAATTAGTCCATACTTACATATCTAAGGCAATAATCAATTAAAAAAGCGGTCTTATTAAAAGTCAAAAAACCTCAGTCGAATAGACAACTGAGGGATAGGAGAGTCGAGGCTAGTTAATGGATGATTAAGATTAACCCGCCTAAAACTCTTAATTTGAGTCAAAGGTCTAACCTTTTTTAGCAGCTTTTTTGGGAGGAGGACTTACTTCCTTTAATTCTGCTTCTGCATAGTTGTTTGTATTCACGCCAGCATAGTTAACTTTGTTGAAGCGCACGACTACAGGGTAGCGAATACCGCTAGTATCTACCGATGCGACTGAGCCAACTTCGTTATA
>JBCDDK010000071.1:0-33315 GCA_039180345.1 Cyanobacteria bacterium P01_G01_bin.39
CAGCGCGGTTGCGTTTGCGAAGCAAGTCGAAGACTCAGCAAGTCCGAAGGACTCAAGTGCGGTCTTGGGCGGGGCGTACGAGTTCTGCCGTAAGACGACAGAATCAGCCCCTTGGCTTTCCCCCATGAGCAACTTTCGTAACAAAGGCACAGCTTGCGGAGCAAGCAAGCGCCGCATGTAGGCACCGTCGTTTTACGCCCCTCTTAAATGTCGCCCGCAGGTGGCGACATCGAGGGCTTTACAAGTCCGCGTTGCCTGAACTTGGTTCAGGCACTCGTGACGGACGCGGCGGTGTAACGGTGACTAGATTGACACAGAAGCCAAGAAATACAGTGATATATCTTGCAGATTTATTTATTTAAAGGTTTAGCTGCTGCTGGGCTAGCTGGTAGTAAAGTCCCTGCTCTGAAATCAACTTCTCGTGATTACCCTGTTCAACAATTAATCCTCGATCTAGAACAATAATACTATCAGCATTTCTCACCGTTGATAGACGATGAGCAATAATAAAAGTAGTGCGCTGACGAGTCATCCGAGTGAGATTTTCTTGAAAACGCCGTTCCGATTCTGTATCTAGAGAACTAGTTGCCTCGTCTAGAATCAAGACTGGTGGAGCACCCAAAAAGGCACGGGCGATCGCTATCCGCTGTCGTTGTCCACCAGATAAGCTGTCCCCTCGCTCACCGACTTTAGTGTTATATCCCAATGGTAAAGATTGAATGAAGCTATGAGCTTCTGCTAGTTTCGCTGAAGCTATAACTTGCTCTAAAGTATATTCAGAACGATATAAAGTAATGTTTTCTAAAATAGTCCCTGAAAATAAGAAGCAGTCTTGGGGAACCACTCCAATTTGCTCTCGCAAAGACTTAAGAGAAACGTGCTTTAAATTGTGTCCATCCACCAGAATTTGACCACTCAGGGGATGATATAAACCTTGAATTAATTTCACCAAAGTGCTTTTACCAGAACCACTGCGCCCCACAATGGCTATAGTTTGTCCTGCTTGCACCTCGAAAGAGATATTTTGCAGGATATTAGCTTCCTCCTCCGCATCATAGCGAAAGGTAACATTATTTAGAGAGACATTTCCCTGTAGTTCAGGCAGTATCAGCTTCAGGTCTCGCTGTGACTCTTCTGTTTTAGCATCAAAAACATCATTAAGGCGTTCTACCGAAATCAGGACTTCCTGTAGTTCATCCCACAAAGCGACTAGAGCCATTACTGGACTAATAATATAGCCTTTCATCATGTTAAAAGCTACATACTGACCAATAGTTAACTGATCCTGAATTACCAGACTAGCACCATACCATAGTAGCAATGTCCCCCCAATTGAATTGATTAGACCACTGAGCAATCCTAAATTAATTGCTAGCTTTTGCCCTTTAAAACGTACATTAAGCTGGCGAGTTAACAGATCTTCCCAGCGCCAGCGTAAATCTCGCTCGGCAGTGATCGCTTTTACGGTGGAAATGCCAGTCATCATTTCCACTAAAGAGGAGTTTTGGTCGGCAGTTGCATTGAAACTGGCACGTGAAACTTTTCTTAGTAGAGGGGTTGCAGCTAAAGTTACCAGCACGATTGGTGGAATTAGCAGTAAAATCAGAGCGGTAAGCTGCCAATTGTAATAAAGCATCAACCCGAGATAGATAAATCCCGTTACAAAATCCAACCAGGTTAGCAATAGATTTTGAATTAAGAACTGCTGAATTTTTTGGTTTTCCTGAACCCGAGTAATAATATCGCCGACACGCCGAGACTCAAAAAACTTGATAGGTAAGTTTAAGGCATGATTGACAAAGCCGCCAATCATCGTCAGATCGAGGCGATTAGCTAAATAGCTCAGAAGATAGTTGCGTATCGAACCCAAGCCGATACTTAACCCACCAAACATTAAAATTCCAATCACCAGCACATTGAGGGTAGACTGGCTTTTATTGACTACCACCTGATCGAGAATGATCTGGGTAAATAATGGAGAAACCAGACCTAAAACCTGGATCAGCACAGAGGCGATGATAATTGTCAGTCCAACTGAGCGATATGGCAATAAAAGCTTAAAAAATTGAGTGAGAGAGCGTTTTTCTGTTGGTACTTCATCCAACCGTTCAGTTGGTTCCAGCAGCAGGGCGTATCCTGTCCAACTATCAATAAACTCAGTACTAGAAATCTCGGATTTTCCTTGAGCGGGGTCAGCGACCAGAATTTTGTTGCCTTTAATGCGATAGACAACTACATAATGATCTCCCTGCCAATGAGCAATCCAAGGGTTATGCTGTTCAGATATACGACTTAAACTTGCCCTGACGGGTCGAGCATTATATCCAATATCTTCGGCGGCTCTAGCTAAACTTTTTAAAGATGCTCCAGAACGCCCTACACCGATTAACTCACGAAGATAATTAATACTTAAGCGCTTTCCCCAATAGCGGCTGATCATTGCTAGGCAAGCAGCACCACAGTCTGAAGAACTCTGTTGTTCGAGCCAAGGGTAATTTTTCCAGCGACGGCGACGCTTAATTGGCTTTGGATAGTTAACTTCTTGAATATCATCATCAACCTTCTCTGCTGAAACAGAATTAGCCGAATCTGGTTTGGAGACGTGCGTAATACTTGAGCTTTTAAGGTTTGCTAGGGTATTAACGCTCGAGACGTTTTTAATTTTAGTTAATGCCTGTTGGCTGGATCGATAACCAGGATTTTTTGACCACGCAGTAACTAATTCAGGAGCTAGCTCCGAGAAAATTGACCAGCTTTTCTGCGGCAAACGATAGATTAACAAATCAGTTTGAGCAAGCCACCTATCAGCACCAGCCTCGGAAGTTCCCCAGGAATCCCCTATTCCAAGTTCTTGCTCTTGAATTTGACCCTGACCCAACCAGAACCTTATAGTTGGCTGATCGCTAGTCACTCTCTCTCCAGCGTTGATTTTGGTCGCTACTAAATAGGGAAGTAACTGTTTAATGCGATGACTAGAAAGGGAGCGTAACTGAGTAAGAGTTTTTAAGAAGAGCAACTTTTGGTGCTGTTGAGCCATATGCCGCCATTTTCCCTCTAGTTCAGGAAACTGTAGCAAACACGGAGCTAAATTTTTCAGAGAGATTTTGGCAATTTTAACTTTACCAGCGGCTACAACTTTGTAGGGAAAAAAAGTCTGACACCAAAGAGCCTCACCTCCAAAAGTTGCTCCTTCTGCCATCAAATTTGCCGAAACTTCCCTTTGCTTATCAGTATCAAACCCCAGCAGACGGGCTCTCCCTTCACAAATCACAAAAAAGTGTTGGGAATCTAGCTGCGAGCTCGATTGGGCAGAAGAACCTGACTGAACCATCAAAGAGTCGCCTAGTTGAAACTCAAGTATTTCAAAACTTTGGCTTAATTTCTTAAGTAGTTCTGTTTGTTTAGAGTTAAATGCTCCCTGTTTTAACAGCCATGATAAGACTGTAAAACTATTCTCTGAATCCCCTGCCGCAGTAGGAGATTTGATTGCTGTACTATCCACTTGCTCTTGCTCCGTAAAAAGCCATTAAAAGTTTATCTATATATAAGTAGTTGAGCTTTTTGATTGTAAATCTTAGTCAGAAATAACCTCGATTGGCATTGGCGGAGCGTAAAAGTGAGCATATGCGGTATGCGCCGCTTTGTTAGGGGTCACATGAGGGTTTATCCTCAAAATCACGGGATGTTATCCCGCTTGACGGCTTGCACCAAATCAATCGGCACTTATCCCAAAGAGCTAGCTCTGCACACCATACCCGAAGTAGTTTGACGGAATAAAGTTACTTGCCCCCTCCTCACACATGGGAATAACCTGAAGGCATCCCATTTTCTCTCGAATGGGGGCTTGATGTTAAATTGCCCCCTCGTACTACGAGACTCCACCCAAATCTGCCTAGCAAAGACTCAATAAATCTCTGCACTCTGATTCTCAATCAAAGTAACTGTATAAGATATATTTCAACTTTCTCGATGTAAACGAAATAATAATCTCATCAAATTATCTGAAAGTTGCAATTTTCTCAAACATGCTTATTTTCTCATCGGATATAATAATTTTTCTCTTGATCTTCGCGCTCTTTTATATACTAAAGATCCCTGAATTTATGCCAAATGAGATTAGGCATTGTGTGCTGAGAAAGCACCCCCATTCCTCCTTTAACTTGTTGCGACTGACGATCCATTTCCTCTAAGCAGCATAAATCGCGCAGCCTATTGCTGGGTTTGGGGCTGGCAGTAGCTAAATCAGATTTATTGTCTGAGTTGCTCATCGCTTTTGCTGGCTGCGAATTCTGTTCTCGATTCATTTTCATGAGTCGGTTGTAGGTTCGGTAGGGAATATAGTGTAATGGGTTATATCCAGAAAATCGCAGAATCAACAAACATGCCCAAGAATATTTACCCGATATAATAGCTTCGACTATTTGATTGAACTGGTCATCGCTCATCACCTTGTCAAGTTTGGAATTAGCAGAATTAAGATTTTGGTACATTGTTTTGATTAAATAAATTACTTTCGCAAATGTCGCTTTTATAATTCGAGCCCGTCTTGCTGCATTTTTTTGATCGGATCGAGCAAAACATCAACAATTCGTTGACGACGAATCACAATGTCGGCGGTAGCTGTCTGCCCTGGTTTAAACCAAATTTTTTGCCCATCCTCTACTACATACTTACGTTCAAGTTCTATTTTTATGCGGTATCCTGCACCTAATTTTTCATCAGTTTTGACATCTGCCGATACGGATATTACTTTTCCTGGAATTACGCCATAATCCTGATAGGAATAAGCATCAAATTTAACCTGTACTGGCATCCCCTTTTCCACAAATCCTGCCTCGCGATCAGGCAGTATCGCCGAAAGAACTAGAGGGGAATCTGACGGTGCAATTTCAGCTACTGTTTCTCCAGATTGAACTACCTTTCCAGTATTGATTACGTTAAAAGATAGAACCGTTCCTTCTACTGGAGCTCTCAAAGATCTTTTTTCCAGCAGACTGTTAGCGGCTGCCAGTTTATTTTTGGTTTCAGCAATCCGTGCTTGAGTTTGACCGATCTCCAACTTCAACTGCTGAGCTTTTTGTTGTGCTTCAAGCTCGATTCTGCGGCTGTCTGCTCGTTTACGTTCAAGCTCTGCTTCCAATTGTTCAATTTTCTTCTGTCCTGAAACCAGATCTCCCTGACTTTCAGTGATCCGTGCGTCCATTTCTCGCAAAGCCTGTTCCGAACGAAATATCTGCTCGCTGATACTACTGATTCCTTGAAGTTTATTATCAGTCAGCTGTTGTTGGCTCTGGCGATAAGCCTGTTGTGCTTGAAAAACAGCCTCCTGAGAAATTGCTCCTTCTTGAGCCAGAGGCTTGAGCCTCTCCAAACGCAAGCGGTGTTCTTCCAGCTCTGCATTAAGTTGCTGAAGTTTCTCTTTTTCTAATCCTGATAAATCTTGTACCTGATTTTGTCTGAGGGAGTGAGCCTTTAATTCAGACTGTCTTTGGTTCAGTAATTCACTTGTCATTTCAGCTTCGGCGATCGCTGATTCAATCGCTGATTGCTGACTCCTGACTTCGGCTTGGGCAACTAGTCGATTAGTTTTAGACTCAACCTCAACTTTTTCCAGCAGATAACGCTTTTGATTAAGCTCTTGCCGATAAGAGTCTAAAAGGTTTGTAAGTCTTTCTACTTCTCTACTTTGTTGGTCTGAATCCAGTCTGGCAATCAATTCTCCTGCTTTAACCTCTTGCCCCTCTTTTACGGCAATATGACTGACTTGAGCAGATTCTATAGACTCGATTTTATAAGTTTCTCCCTTAGGAACTAGTCTTCCTTGAGCTTTGCCTACTCGATCAATTTCTCCAAACCACGCCCAGATTGAAAAAGAAACACAGAAAACAACCCCTCCCAAGATTAGTTGGAGCGGTAAGTTAGATGGCGGCTCATCCAGCAAAGACTGCATTGCAGGAGACCACTGCACCATTTCTCCCTGAGGAGAATTTTCCCGATTAATCTGCGCTAGACTAGATTCTGCTGTCGATTTGACCAACAGCTTAGAATCTGATGTTGAATCAAGAGACTTATCAACTTCTTCTTGATCAGAAGTGTGCTGCTTTAAATTCATCACTCTAGATAACATTTTCATAACTTTAAAGCTAATAATTAACTTCCTATCTAAACAATTAGACCATCACTTTTCACTTAATTTGACCTACTATGGACAGAAGACAACGAATTAATGTATTTAAAAATTGATTTGAATGGGAGCGAAAACTAAAATTAAAGTGAAATTCAGCTAAATGGCTAACTGATATATTCTCAAGCTCTTTTTAATATCATCTTAATTTGTATTTACAACCAATACTTTATAATGTTTTTGTATCTTATAAGCACTTGAAACAACAATGTGTAATATTTGTTAACTTACTTGTGCTTCATTTTTATAACCTCAATGTAATCTTCAACTATTAAATAGTATATCAAAAAGAATTATTATGCGATAAGGTATGTTATGAGACAATAGCTCTTTATTTTAAGAAAAAATTAAGCGTTAGGTCAAGTATGATAAAACATTAAGATTTTTGAGAGTTTTAAATTTAAAATTATGTTTACAATGTGAAGATTTTGTGAAGAAGCATTGTGATTTAGGCGTATTAGCTGATTATTTTCAAATTAAGCATTTAGAAAATATGATACGAAAAAGATTGTAAAATAATTGATAATTCCAAGCTAATCTGATTTTTTTAACGTTTAGTTTGGATAAAATGAATTAAATGATAATCAGCTATCTTGTTACTTTTTAGTATTAGTTACCTCCTTCGAAAATTTTATCTTGACTTTGTTTGACTACCAAAATGATATGATAAATTCTTCAGCTACATAGGAAATATCAAGCAAAACTAATTTTAATTTGATTTTTTGTCGTTAATTAAGAAAACAATCATAATTGCTCAGACACCAAAAAAAATTGAGTGATATTATTTCTTAAATGATTACAAAATGATAATCGGCAAATCACCAGCGATTATTTTTAATAACTTGAAACAGCTCTCAATCCCTGGATAACCAAAAAGAGTATTGAATCATAATGTAATATTTGTTTGAATCTAGGGGGTTGTGGGTTTTGAATCTTAAACCAATAGGTTAAGTTGCCAAAAATTTAGTTATACCTTGATTCAGCAGCCCTCTCAATAACCTGCACCGCGATATTTGAGTGTATCTGAGGTTGGTTTGATAGCTAAAGATAATGGACGACGTGGAATATAGTTTTGTCCTAGGAAATGATCAGTGCGTTCAGCAGCAATAGTTTCCACCTGATTTTGCTTGCCAGAATAAGCCTGATCTAAAAAGTGTAATTTCATTGCCTTCCTCTCTTGTAATGGTTGTTGTTTTAAGGTTGCTGTTAATTTTCAATACGTTTGAGGTTTGAGAAAATATGCAACTTCCTCAATGTGTATTAAAAACAAGAATCGAGAAAAAGTAGGGATGAACAATTAACTATGCCCAGATTGATCATTAAACCGTTGATGGTTGATGATACAAAGCAATTGTTTGATAAATAGCGGTCGCAAAGTCTTAGGATATAGAGTTGGGGCATTAATTAGCATATTCAGTATTGAAAGAGGTTAGTTATGAGAATTTTGATTATGGGGGGGACTCGCTTTATTGGAGTTTACCTGACTAAAGCATTGGTAGCACAAGGTCATGAAGTAATTTTGTTCAATCGCGGTAATCATCCCAGTTCAGTAGAGGGCGTTGGTCAAATTCAAGGCGATCGCAAAGATGCTGCTCAACTAAAGGAAAAGCTCAACCGAGAAAAATTTGATGTCATATTTGATAATAATGGTCGTGAATTAAGCGATACGCAACCGCTAGTTGAGATCTTCAAGAGTCAGATCCAGCACTTTGTCTATGTCAGTTCGGCTGGAGTATATCTGCCTACTGAACAAATGCCCCATAAAGAAGGAGATCCCGTAGACCCCAATAGTCGTCATAAAGGAAAGCACCATACTGAAGCTTACTTAGCCCAATCTGGTATCCCCTGGACTTCTGTTCGCCCCTCATATATATATGGACCACAAAATTATAACGATTTAGAAGCTTGGTTTTTTGATCGCTTAGCAAGAGAACGTCCAATTCCCATTCCTGGTAACGGTAAATATATTACTCAATTTGGTCATATCCAAGATCTAGTAGCAGCAATGACTAAAATTCCTGGAAATCAAGCTGCTACTAATAAAATTTATAATATATCAGGCGATCGCTATGTGACTTTTGATGGCTTGGCTTATGCCTGTGCCGAAGCAGTAGGCAAGTCTCCTGACAAAATCCAGCTAGTGCATTATGACCCCAGCCAATTCGACTTTGGCAAGCGCAAAGCTTTTCCTGTGCGGCAACAGCATTTCTTTGCCGATATACAAAGCGCGAAAATCGATTTAGATTGGCAACCTCAGTTTGATTTGGTATCTGGCTTACAAGACTCATGGCAAAATGACTATTTAGCATCAGGCAGAGATCAATCAGAGATTGATTTTACTTTAGATGAAGAGATATTAGGCAGAATATAAATGACGCCCGAAATTAGGCTAAATGCAACTGCTAACCAAAATAAGATAATGCTCAGAAGATCCCACTGAGTTGCAAGAGGAGCAATTAACACAGCAATTGCGATAATTTGTACTACAGTTTTAAGCTTGCCCCAAATATTAGCACCTGAGATATTGGTATTTCCTGTTAGTTTGGGATTGACACGCCAACCAGCGATCGCTAATTCTCTAGCTAAAATCAAAAATACTCCCCAAGCAGGAACAATTTGCAGTTCAATCAGAGCTAAAAAAGTACCAAGAACTAATAGTTTATCTACTAAGGGGTCGAGAAACTTACCTAACTCTGTCACTTGATCAAATTTACGGGCAAGATAGCCATCGACCCAATCTGTGACTGCTGCCAGCACAAAAATCCCCACACAGAGCCAACGGTTGTCTGGTGTGGGGTGATTGAGTAAATATAAAATAAAAGGAAGACCGATCAGACGAGATAGAGTAATCCAAGTAGGTAGATTCATAAAGTAGATTAAGTTTACAAAGTAAACCTTAAAAATCAAATCATATAAGGTTTAGCAGCATTTTATCAACAGGCTCCTTTTCGAGCTAAAACCACTGCTACAGTGCGTATGAGCAAGTCGAGATCGTAAAAGAAAGACCATTGCTGCTGATAATTAAGATCCATACGGACAATATCTTCAAAATCTAGTACTTCTGAACGACCTTTTACCTGCCATTCTCCTGTGATGCCAGGCTTGACCTTAAGACGCTCAAAGTGATGCTCTTCGTACATGGCAACCTCCGCAATAGTGGGAGGACGTGTACCAACCAAACTCATGTCACCTTTGAGAACATTCCAAAATTGAGGAAACTCATCTAGACTAGTACGACGTAAAAAATGACCAACTCTGGTAATGCGAGGATCATCATCATTTTTAAAAATATGTCCTGTAGCTTTGTTTTTTACCAAATGTTGCTTTTGATCGGCATTGGTAATCATGGAACGAAACTTCCAAATTCTAAAAGGCTTGCCATCAAAACCGCAGCGAATCTGACTATAAAAGACTGTACCAGGATCGTCAAACTGCATCACAATTGCTACAGGAATAGCAATGATCACAGTAAGTGCCAAACCAATAATTGCACCAAGTATATCTAACATGCGCTTGGCCTTGCTGACTACTGAAGGATGAACGCGACGTTCAACACGCGAAGGCAGAATTCGTATATTTCCACGATGAAGGTTGGCAGGAGAAGTCATAAATAAGAATTTAAAAGCTAGATTATATGATTAGTACAGTTCATTTGTGCTGTTTATGCAATATTATTTGTTTCAGACTGTACATCGCCACAAACTTAGTCGCGGTTCACTAAATCTTTAAAAAATAATTGGTTAATTTAAAGTTTGTGTATCTTTACTGACTACATAATCAATCTAAATGGAGAAAAATAATCTTCTGCTTAGAGACTTAGTAACTATGCAACTGTCTGACTATAGATATCATTGCTAAATTAAGATTTATGGAAAGCATTTATTTTGGCTGTCAATAAAAAAGGAGGTGTTGATTGAAATTTAGCCAAAGTCACCGTTACACCGCCGTACAAAAGAACCCACTAAGCGCTTTTGTGCGGTGACAAGAGGCTATGGTCGTAGCTTTGCTGCGACACGGACGGCTAGAAGAAGTGCATGCGGGCAAGCCCTTTGCAAGGCAACCTCAAAACTCGCTTCCTCCTTTATATGCCCCGCCGAATTCCGTGGTCAAATATTATTTATAAAAGCTCTAGAGTAGATTCTTTTGAGGGTTGATTTTTATAAACAGCTTAATATTGAGTTAATTTTATTTTTTTTAATGATACAAAGGAGATATTTATAGCGAATATTTAGATCAACTTCTCAATGGAAGACCAATCTCGTTATCTAGAGTCCAATATTAATCAAGATGAGCTAATCCAATTAGTTCCGTTTATGTCTGATTTACCAGAAGAAAGTATACATAAGATTGCTGCGCATTTTGTAACTATTTCCCATCCTGCAAATCAAATATTGCTTCTAGAAAATGATTGGGGAGGTTCAGTATATTTTATTTTAGAGGGCTGGGTAAAAATTCGTACCTACAATCTTGACGGTAAAGAGGTCACGCTCAATATACTGGGTAGAGGTGAAATATTTGGGGAAATGGCAGCAATGGATAAAATGCCCCGTTCCACAGATGCCATCACCTTAACCAAAACATTAATTGGTAGAATACCAGCAGAAGACTTTGTTAATTTAATTAGTACTGAGCCAACGGCTGGAATTCGCTTAGTTAAATTAATGGCTAAAAGATTGCGCCAAGTAAATCGAAGACTTCAATTGCGTGAAGCCAGCAGCATCTCTAGGGTTGCTGATGCTATCTTGTTTCTTGTAGAAGGTCAGGGGACTGAAGGAGAGAAAGGCACGGAAATTCCTAACTTACCTCATCGGGAAATTAGTAGTCTAAGTGGGTTAGCTAGAGAAACAGTTACTAGAGTTCTAACTAAGCTAGAAAAGAAAGGGTTGATCCAGAGAAATGCAGATTCAATGCGGATTCCCGATTTGCCTGCTCTAGAGGATACTATTTGTTAACATACATTAATCTTCTGATTTAGTTTATTGTTAACCTGAATTAATCAAACTCATGTCTAAAGAAGACCGTCAAAGCTTATCATTCAATTCGGTTGACCATAATGACCAAGATGATATTAATTGGGTCGATCAGGAGAATTTTGATACATTTACAGCTCATACTCATACACCCTCTTTGTCTTCTCTGGCTAGCAAACCGAACCAAGTTTCCACTAACACCGTAGTAATGGTGGAAACGGCTTTTCTAGCTAGCGCTGCCAGTTTGGTATGGCTGATCAACTTTTATTTCCCTGTTGGTCCAGTTTTAAAAATTTTCTTCCCCATCCCAATTGCCCTGATTTATCTTAGACGAGGTAATCGAGCTGCCTGGATGACAGCTATTGTTTCAGGATTACTATTGTTAGTATTAATGGGTCCTACTCGCAGTATTATCTTTTTGATGCCTTACGGGTTGATGGGAGTACTACTAGGAGCCTGTTGGCAGCGTAGGACAAGTTGGTTAATTTCGATTACGCTAGGGGCTACAATTGGCTCATTAGGTCTATTCTTTCGATTCTGGCTGACCTCAATTTTAGTTGGGGAAAATCTGTGGGTGTATGTGATCACCCAAATAACTCAGTTAGCTGATTGGATATTTTTTCGACTTGGTATTTTAGCGCAACCAAGTTTCATTCTGATTCAAACTCTAGCTTTAGGTCTAATTATTGTTAATAACATAGTCTATCTGTTTGCTGTACATTTAGTAGCCTTAATGATGCTAGATCGTTTAGATAACCCAATTTCTCGCCCTCCAGATTGGGTTCGAGTTTTACTAGATTATTAAATTTTCTAATTGAGAATCAAATAATCAAGAATAGGGGATTATGTAGTTGTTCTGTCCAAAAGATCAAACTTTAGATTGATTATTACCTAATTCCCCAAGTCCCCAAGTCAGCTTAAACCATGGAGATGATGATGCAACGCTTAAGAATATTCTATTGGGTTGCATGATTTGAATTAACTGAGAAAGGTTTTGGCTTTGATGTTGGTTTGATTGCCTGGGTAGTTTGAATTTGTTGTTCTAGCTGCTCTGTAGTTGAGACCAAATTACTTAGACCATTGACTAACTTACGAACATTTTCTAAAAAACTGGGATCTCCTGTAATCGATTCGAGATCGGCAGTAATTTTCTGAGCATTATCAAAAGTGACTCGGGCTGAGTCTAGAGTTTTTTGGAGGTTGGCTAAACTTTGGTCATTGCCAAAATTTTCGGTAATATCTTTGAGATTTTCGGAAGCTATAGTGGCATTAGTTGTCAGCTCATTTAAGTTATTTGCTAGTTGATCTACGTTAGCATCATCGACAGTTTTGTCTAACTTAACGACTAGGTTTTGCAAGCGATCGCTAGTACTATTAATATTAGTTAGGGTATTAGCTAAACTACTTTCGTTTTGAGCAATTAACTGTTCAACGTTATTTGTCAGGCGATTGATTTGGCTAGCAGTTGTCTGAAAGGCTTTTGCTGTGGTAACTAGTTCTCCTGATGTGCTACTAACTTCTTGCTGGAGGTCATCTACTAGTGCAGAAGTGTTTCGGGTTAGTTCAGCTACCTCTGCTGCTGCCACCCCCGCATTGGCGAATGTTGTATCAATTTTGTCGACAAATTCTGGCTCACCATAAGCTTTGCTAAATCGATAGGTAAACGGTAATAAATCATCAAGAGTAATCCCTTTTTCTCCTTGAAGACGGGCGTTATTACAGACAATCTGTTGCGAGTCGCAATCAGAACCAACAGGGCTTAAACTGGCAGCCTCAGTAGACAAATCTGACTGGGGAATAATCTCTACATAAGTTTCCCCAACTAAGCCAGCACTTCTAGCTTTAGGCACAGCGTCTTGAGGAATCACGAGATCGGCAGAATTTATTTCTAATTCCACATCAACTCCATTAGTACCAGGTTGAATACTAGTAACTCTACCTACCTGTAATCCACGATAGCGTACCCCATCCCCTAGTTGAATACCATTAACGTCGGGAAAATCAGCAACAACTTTATAACTTTTATCGCCAAACTTAATGCCTTTAATCCAGAGAGCTAAACCACCGAAGACTAAAATGCCAAAAATAATTAATAAACCAACTGAACCTTCTCTTAGGGTACGCGATCGCATAAAACTCCTCTCGATATTATATATGTTTTCTAATAAATTACTAATTACGCGACGCGAATTGGACCTTCAACGCTACCGCTAAAAAACTGTTTTACTAGGGGATTATCGGTATTATCGATCTCTTCGACAGTGCCAGTCCATTGAACTTTGCCTGCATACAGGAAGATAATACGGTCAGCAGTACGGCGAATAGTACTGTGTTGATGACTGACCATAATGTAAGTGCCGCACCCCAGTTTTGTACACTGTAAATCCCGCACTAAATCTTCAATCACGGTAGAGGCAATTGGGTCTAATCCCGCAGTCGGCTCATCGTATAAAACAATTTCAGGTCTACTTTTAGGATTCTCAGGATTAAAAATAATTGAACGAGCAAAGCTAACCCGCTTTCTCATTCCGCCAGATAATTCGGCGGGAAAGCGATTATTAGTTCCCGATAAGCCCACCATCTCTAGGCGATCATCCACCAGTTGTTTAATCTTATGGCGACTAAGATTTGAGTGTTGATAGAGTAAAAAACCGACATTTTGCTCTACAGTCAAAGAATCAAATAGTGCCGCCTGTTGAAAGACCATGCTGATGCCAATAGGATCGCTTTGATCCTCAATCAGACCTTTGCGTTTTTTCCCATTAATATAAATTGTTCCTTGGTCTATGGGCATCAACCCCGCAATCATCCGTAAAATGGTGGATTTTCCTGTTCCCGACGGACCAATGATCACTAATGCTTCACCTTGATTTATGGTCAGGTTAACCCGATCTAGGATTACATTTTCTCCGAAAGCTTTGCTGACTCCTCGAAGTTCAATTAAAGGCACTTGCTGATCGCTGGTGGTCAATCCTGGGTTTTCTCTGGTTATTGCCATAAATTCCAAGTTTTATCGACTTTAGTTATTTTGTCTACCAAATATTAATAGAACATTAATAGCAAAAATTTCTCAGCCGCTAATTTTCTTTTTACTCTTCTAGTTCTAACCCAAAAACACGAGCAACGGATTTTTCCACCTTATAACCCGAATCAATTGATTCTAGAGGGTCTTTGCGCAAGCGATGACGTAGACAGAGAACGATTACACGGCGGATATCATCAATAGTTACTTCGCTACGACCTTCAAAAGCAGCGATCGCTTTAGCGGCACGGTTGGTTACAATATCTCCCCGCAAACCATCAACATCTAATTCCGAACATATTTCCGAAATTTTTACCCGCAAATCGTAATCAATTGTTACAGAAGGGAGTTGTTGTTGTGCCTGAACAATTTTTTCTTGTAAGGCAGTTTGTTCTGCGGCATACTTCTCACTAAAGGTACTGGGATTGCCGTCAAAGTCGGCTCTTTGCTCAACAATTTGTACTCTGAGATCAGGTTCTTTAACCGTATGAATCTCAGCATGCATCCCAAAGCGATCAAGCAGTTGGGGGCGCAGTTCTCCTTCTTCAGGATTGCCCGAACCAACCATGACAAATTGGGCTGGGTGGCGAATGGAAATCCCCTCTCTCTCGACTGTATTCCAACCACCAGCAGCAGAATCTAACAGTACGTCTACTAGGTGGTCGTCTAAAAGGTTAACTTCATCTACATAAAGAATGCCGCGATTTGCTTTTGCCAGTAATCCAGGCTCAAAAGCTTTGACTCCATCCGATAGGGCTTTCTCAATATCTATAGTGCCGCATACCCGATCCTCGGTTGCGCCTAATGGGAGATCAATCATCTGAACCTTCTTCTTGACCGTAGTGATTGATTCCCCTTGCTCTAGTTTCTGTTTGATTTCGTCGCTCATTAAATCTGGGTCTTGAGGATCGCTATTGAAGGGGTCTCCTTCTACCACCTCAATTTCGGGTAGCAAATCAGCTAAAGCGCGAATGGTAGTAGATTTTCCTGTTCCGCGATCGCCCATGATCATCACCCCACCAATCTTAGGATCAATTACGTTGAGCAAGAGAGCTAGCTTCATCTCTTCTTGTCCCACAATAGCCGTGAAGGGAAAAACCTGGCGACGAGTTTTAGCAGCAGGTGGTTGGAGGGTTGCAGTCATATTAATCTTAGTATTGAACAGGTGGGTTATGGAAACCGTTAATTTTTTATTAATAAACGTACTTTATTGTGCCATGTTTCAGGGTTTCTCAGCTATGGAATTTTGCTGTAGTTCCATTCTTTCGGGCGATCGCTGTAGAGTTAGTAAATCCTGACTTTTGAAGTTTCGCAGTGGTGAGAATGACGATGTTGAAGCGCGCTTGTAAATTAGCTACTGACAGAAAAAAAGATAGACAATTAGGCGACCAAAGTTCAATTTGACCATGTAAAACTGCTCTATCATTGCCAGAGACTACTAAATCTGAGTATAGCTGCCAATCTAAAACTGAAGCGGGTCATCATCGCCGAGAAAAACGAATTTGCTTCTGTTTACCCACAACTCAAATTGAACTTTATAACTGATGTTACGCACTGATTGATCTGTTGAGATTGGGTTAAGGTTAAGGGATTGATTGATCTGTTTTCTTGCCTTATTCAAACTACTGATTTTCCGTTGTTTTGCGTAACGTCAGTTTATAAGCAAGAGCAATGGAATGAACTTCAAACTATTGTCATGGTCAATCGAGAACGATCTTTATGGAACAAAGTTTAAACTGAAACTCAATTTTACTTAAGTTTGTTACCTTGTGATGCCCAGCTTATCAGTCGAGCAATTCGCCAACATTGGAGTATTGAAAATCAACTACATTGGGGAGGCACTCAATACGGCGAACCTGCGTCGCCGTATTGAGTGCCGTTTCTTGATGTTACTTTCAATGAAGACAACTCACGTATTCGCCGAGGGCGTTGCTTCAGTTTCCTCTTGAATTACCCACATTATTAATAATGTGGGATCACGAAGCTACTTTAGCTTTGGACCAAACACCGTTGTCATCTTCGTCGTATTTATCCTTAATCACTGTCCAAGCCTGTTGCTCCGCCTTCATTTCATCATCAGTTTCATCTAAAACTGTGTTGTAGCGCTCAATAAAGTCAGCCTGTGCTGCTTCAGATAGGTGAGAGCGGATTTCGGGAGATAGATCCATGACATCATTGCACTTACCAGGACAAGGACGAGGCAAAGTAGAATCATTGATGTGGATCTCTTCACCACCACCACTTTCAATCAGTAACTGGTATTCCCCAGATTTGTTAGCAGGTACTTCTGCCATCAGCAAAAATTCTCCTGCCTTGACCCGAGTTTCGTACACTGCTGCTTTTTCTTCAGGCATGCCTAAAGTAGATAATGCCGAAGCTAACCCTGCCCCTGCACTACCAGCGATCGCCCCTGTAGCTGCTCCCAATAATACAGAAGTAATAGGACCTGCGGCTACCACCGAACCGATAAAGGGGATAAATAGTACACCAACCCCAGTAAAAAGACTGAGAAGTGAGCCAAACAGGGAGCCAAATACTGCCCCTGTGCGTAGTCCGCCTAAAATTACATCTTTCTTGGTAATAAAACCTGCAATCCGAGTTTGAGATTGAAAATTTTGACCCATGACAGAAATATAATCCTGGGGTACACCGCGATCAACAAGACGGCGGACAACCTGATCTACTTGCTGTTCTTCTTTAAGCACTGCGGTGATAGTGCGTTCTGCTTTATATTGTGCTGACATTTGAATTTCGTTTGTTATAAGTTATCAGGATAATTATCTAACTGAGCTAGTGGTAGAGCATAGTCATGTTATCTCTGATTAGACTTCTACTAGGCGTTAACTGTTGGTTTGCTTTCAGTTCCGCTACGGGTTCCATCTCCCTGTAGATTCTCTCCTTCAAGGAATGAACGCAGCATCCAAGCCATTTCTTCGTGCTGTTCCATCAATCCTGTTAAAAAGTCAGCAGTACCTTCATCGTGGAACTCTTCGCCACATTTATCGATATCTTCTCTCAAGTTACGGATTATTTGTTCGTGATCCTGTACTAAACGCGCAACCATTTCATTGGCATTGGGAAGATCGTTAGGATGTTCTTTGATGGTGCTGTACTCGACAAATCCTGCTGCTGTCCCCAAGGGATAACCACCTAAAGCACGAACTCTTTCTGCTGTAGCATCAATATTGAGGGTCAATGCATTGTAGTGTTCTTCCCAAAGGGTGTGTAGAGTACGGAATTGAGGTCCTACTACATCCCAGTGATACTTTTTAGTTTTGATAATAAGTAAGTACTGATCGGCGAGGTCTTTATTGAGGAGTTCAATTACGCCGTGACGTTGTTGTTCTGTTAATCCAATATTTAAATTAGCCATTAAACTTTTAGTTACCTGTATTTGCATGTCATCACCCTCATTGAAACAACTTACGTTACCCTGACACATCTGTAATAGGAGAGAATCTAGACAATTGAATGTCTTACCAGAGATATAGTTATAGCAATTCTCATTAAAATGAGGGAGAGCCAAGATTTTGGTTTTTGTTGATTGTTGATTGTTAATTGTTAATTGGGAAGTTGAGTCTACTCCACTATTTCATAAACGCTGTAAATTGTGACAGCTCTTCCTCTGGCATGGATGAAGGATAAAAGCAACAGCCGCATATAGAAATAAGAAAGCAGAACACGCTTAGAAAGAAGAAGTTAATTCAGCATGGCTCTCAGGACGAATCTTTTTGCCATATTTGTGGGCGTAGACCTGAGTAAATTCAGCACCAAAAAGCAAAATTTGAGCAGAGTAAAATACCCAAGCTAGGAAGACAATTAATGAACCTGCGACACCATAAGCAGAAGCAAGGCTACCTTGACCCAGATATCAAGGAAATAGATTAATTTTTACACAAGCCGATAAGTATTATCTTCGGCTGCTGACTGTTGACTGTTGACTGTCTATTTACCCTTCGTTAAGCTCACTTCTGAGTTTCAACACCTCGGTGCCGTCTTCTTGCTCAATTAAATATGCAGGGCTATCTTGAGTGCCGTTGCGAGTAACTTCACTCCCTTTTATTTGTTTGGTAACTTTTTCTCGATAAATTTCTTGTACTTTTCCCTCTGCTGTACCTTGAACCCAATCCCAAGATACAGCAGAGCCTGTTCTTATTTGCTTTTGTCCCATATTACTTTATTACTTTTCTGCTATTTTTGAAGCTACTTTCTGAGGATTGGTGCGATATTTTTTGCCACTTTTATGATTAGCATATCTGCGCGATCGCGTACATCCGATTTGTAAAAACTTACGAGCCATGTCGGCACCAACGAAATCTTTTTGTTCTAAATATTCTAAAAATAATTGATAGATTTTATTACTGAATTGTCTGGCTATTTCAGGATTTCTAAATCTCCAATAAGGCAATACTTATGATTTATAGCAGTCCTAAATCATTCATGAAAAAACAATTATTTAACTACATGCGGCAATGCGGGCGGTCAACATCTGGAGGTTTCCTCCAGATTACGCCCTTAAAACCGTCGCCTTTGTGACTTTTGACTTTTGACTTCTCACAACTAAAGAGTGTTGTATGTAAACAGGATTTAGTATGAGCTACTCTCCTCTCACAATCCGATAAAGCTCAGGGCGATCACGGAAATTGAGATTTTTGCAATCTAAAGAATAATCAAATTTGTTCATACATGCAATTAACCTAAAGTATTTCCTGCGATCGCACCTTAGGCTAAACTTTACGGCAGTATGTCTTTTGGTTAGGACATTTACTACTACATGCCGAACCCAATAAGCGCCTTTGTTGCTACATGCGGCAAACGCAAGCTGTGCCTTTGTTACTTCCTAGTTCCTACTTACGAGCCAATACCTTGTATATCCGAATCTAACTTTGTACGGCTATACTATCGGTATTTAGCTTAAATCTTGGAAGTTATCTTTGATTTCTTGAGCGTTGCTTTTTGTGGCTTTGGCAGCATCATCTAAAGCATTTAGAGCTGTATCCGTAGCTTCATCAACTACTTTTTTAGCTTGGTTGGGAACTCGACTGAGGTTATCAGTTAACTTATCTGATTTATCTTGAACATAGTCTACGGCTTTTTCTTTATTTGCCTGAAGCTTATCAGGAATGTCTTGCTTGGCTTGTTCAATTTTGTTGCCAGCGCGATCAGTAATATCATCTACGTACTCACTCAAACTATCTCTTTGACGATTATTAGCTGTATCTACTAATCCTTTTGCTTTGGTAGCATCCCCTGCATCATATCTGCGATCATCATTATAGCCATTCATGCCACCTTTATAATCTTGATTGGCATCATATTTATCGTAGGTATCAGACATAGCTGCTTCTACTTTATTTGCACCTTGAGCCACGCTGCCTTGACTACAGGCAGTACTAATTACTAATAAACTACCTGCTAAAAATACTGTTAATACTTGCTTAATCTTTATCGATTTAATGAAGTGAATTAAATTACGCATTGTCTGTCCCTTATTATTTACTGATCTTAAGAGATCATAAAAGAGGCAAACCCACTTTAACTTCTATCAAAAGTAAAGTTCATCCTATACCAATAGTCATCAGCTTTTTCTATCATGGGATGTATAGCTATTGATGTAAGGCTGGATGTCTAACTTTTGACTCTTTACAAAAATTTTAGATTAAATTAACTTTTTATTATATATAGTCCGTTTTTGTCATTAACCGACAGCATATGGCAATACGTGCTTATTACTCATCATTGACTGTAACCTACTTTTTCCACAAACAGCTTATGGTCAATGGTCTATTTATAAAAAGAGGATCATGAATAATACTTTACCCACCAGTGGACAGCTAGAGAGAAATTTGTCCCAAAGCATACAGAAGCTATATCGTCAGGAATTAGAACATTCTCCTAGCAAAGTTACTTGTCAACTCTTTGGTAGTCAATTGGCAATTGTAATTGAGGATGCATTAACGGCTGTTGAAAAAACTTTAGCTAACACCGATGAAGGTCATAAGGCAGTCAAACAGCTCAATAAAGCAATCAATGAGGTCATCGAATCTAAATTGAAAACCTTGATTGAGGAAGTATTAGCCGTAAATGTGCTAGATATTCTATTTGATTCTACCCTTGAAACTAACCGTACTGGGGCGATCGCTACTTTGTCTCAAGTCCCCCAGGTTCGCAATCCTGAATCAATCCCTAAAGCGAAATATAGTCAAAAAAACAGTAAACACCCCAATGAGACTGACTCTAGCGAAGTAAACTAAAAGTACTAATTAGTTACTAACTTAGTAGAAGCCGCCCCAGCAAGATGCATACAAGCTGAGGTGAGCTTCTAGCAAGGCAAACCTCAGTAGATGCTACCTAAGCTTGCTAATCAACCTAATCTATTTTAAGGTTGCGTTACATTAGTCTAAAGATAGATATAGGTATTAATAACTATGCGGACAATTGTCCTCCTGTTACATCATAAAGCGCCCCAGTAACAAAGCTACTGTCAGAGGAAGCGAGGAAAACATATGCAGGTGCTAATTCTTCTGGCTGGGCTGCCCGTTTAATAATTCCATCAGTATCATAATTATCAACTTTTTTGATCGGCATCGTAGCTGGAATATTAGGAGTCCAGACGGGACCTGGTACTACTGCATTGACGCGGATACCGCGGTCGCCTAAATTTAGAGCTAGGGATTTGGTAAATGTATGTACCGCACCTTTAGAAGTAGAATAGTCTACCAGCATACCTTTGCCCATTTTGCCGACAACGCTACCCGTGTTGATGATGACATCCTTTTCTTTTAGGTGAGATATAGCTGCCTTAATCATATAAAAGTAGCCGAAGACATTAGTCTCCATGGTGCGCCGAAATTGCTCAATAGAGATATCTTCAAACTTTTTCTGAGTCATCTGATATGCGGCATTGTTAACCAAAATATTTAGCTGACCAAAGCGTTCTATCACCTGCTTAACGGCATCTTGACAACTATCAAAGTTGCGAACATCACCTTTAATTATGAGACAGTCTTTATTACCGATTTCCTTGACCATTTTTTTGGTGTCTTCGGCATCAACATCATTTTCATGATACAGAATCGCTACTTCCGCACCCTCAAGAGCATAAGCGATCGCAACCGCGCGACCAATACCAGAGTCTGCACCAGTAATAAAAGCAACTTTACCCGTCAATTTATTAGCAGGATTGTAATTAGATAAATCGCTATCAGGTTGGGGGGTCATATCCCTTTGAGAGGCGGGATATTCTAGTTGCTGAGGAGGAATATCATCAGGAGTGGGGCGACGTTCTTGAGTAGGCATATTAAATTTAAGGAGTTGTTAGTCTCGGTGTCATTGTATTAATCAAGATTAGATAAAAAAATAATTAAATTTATAAATCAAAAGTAAGATTTTTCTAAAGATTTTTTTTAGGTCTTAATGTATTTCTTTAGACGGAGTAAATCGGCAAAGAAGCTTGTCTTAATAAAAAAGTAACGTTTAATTAAGCAAGCAAAAGAAATTTTTATGTCTGAACAACTAGAAGCACAGCAAACTGAAGGACAACAAGCAGAAGCAGGAGTCATCTCCGAAGCAAAAGAAAAGATGGCTGAAGTAGTTCCTACTCCTCCCAAAGCTACACCTAAAGCCAGCGCACAGTCTCTCAAAGAGCGTCTTCAGTGGGGTGAACCTAGTTTAACAATTATCGATACGCGCGATCGCGAATCCTTTTTAGAAGAAAGAATCACGGGAGCAATGCTAATTGATGATGTTAGCAACTTACCAGAAAACCGCGAAATTTATCTCTATGGCGACAACGATCAAAGCACAGCAGAAGTAGCTGATCAATTACGTCAAAAAGGTTTTGAAAGCATCTCCGAGGTTCAAGGAGGTTTGGCTGGCTGGAAAGCAATTACAGGATCGACTGAAGGTAGAGCGGCATAAGGGCTTGCCGACAGAATGATTGTAACGAATTGAGGATTTTTTAAATGAACAATAAACTAATTATAGGTAGTCTAGTATTATTATTTTCTGCTGTTTTCACTACTCCTCAGGCGATCGCTCAGACGGCAGCATCTGAAGATGGTATAGCTGAGCCTACAGAAAACACTCGTACTGAAGAAACATTAGAAGCAGTTAACTCTAACAGTTCTAACGTCAATTATGATGTAAGACGCACAGAAGCTTTTAACTTGGTAAGTTCAGCTTACAGAGGAGATTTTGAAGAGCAGGGTATTAATGGCTATGCTGTTTTGGAGACCGACTACGAAAGTGGAGAATTAACGGCTGAAGATTTAATCAATGCTGCAATTGAAACTGGAGAATTATCCCCCAAAGCAATAGAAGATGAATCTTATGTCGAAGCTGTCGATAGTCAGTTAAACGCTCTTACCAATAGCTAATCATTGTTGTAAAAGCAAATACCAATTTTTTACTGCCAGACTTACTATATATTTCTGTCTATTTCATCAATGGATTCTTAATGTATAGTAAATCTGGCAATTGCACAGATAAAGGAGATTTTGCCATGAATACAGGTGAAGACAAATTCGCTCAAACGCAGCCTTTGGCTGAAAAGAATGATGCCGATCAGGTTAATCGTGAAGTTGGGTTAGAAATTAATGATGTCGATCAGCTAGGTAAGGAGGCTGGCTTGGAATTAGCAGACAACGAAGAACTAGGCTTAAAAAGTAAGCTAGAAGCTAGAGATGACAATAGATTGGATTTAGACAATGCAAACCAGACTTTGGCTGAGTAACTTTACCTACTATCGCTTTAATTTAAGTCTTAATTCAAAACAACTATTTCTTAAGATAAATAGTTATTCGGGAAAACAAAAAATAATCTAAAAGAAAGCAGTTTTGTCTGCTATACTGTTGCATAATAGCGTTGTGAAAATTAAACTACAGTTTTCACTTCACAAAAGAATTAAATTTCTATTATTTATAAGTATAGAAATCGCAGTTGTTTTTGCTTAAGAAGACTTAAGTAATGATCAAGTCTTAGAGTTGATATTGCAACTTATAAAAGTACTGCTATGTTTTAATTGGCGATTTGGTAACTACTACCAATCGCTATTTTTTTGCTTATGGTAATATGCACACTGATCGAGTTTTAAACAAATAACTAAAGCGCCAGAAAAGTATTCATAATTTTTCATATATTCAGAACTGCTATAAACAAAAAAAATCAACCCAACTATCACTTTAGTAGCCAGGCTAATTTTTTAAAATAAAAGGTTAATTTAATTCGTTAATTATTGATTTATAGTTGTTGATTTACTGATTTATTTAACTTCTACCCCTCGGTAAACTAAATGCTCGGCTGGCTTTAAAGTTACCGCTTGTTTTAAATGATGAGAAGCCCATTTTTGACCTCTGAATTTTCCTTTCACTTTACCTGTTTCTACAGGTAAAGTAGCTGGTTGACGATCATAACTGATTCCACGATATTGTAATTTCATAGTCTCGCCTCTAAGGTTTTGTAATGATTTATGAGGCGCGTTCCTTCGGGTTGCCCCTACTTCCGTTCTTCGAGTCAGAAGAATGAACGATTTATATTTATTTCTGTATCTATTGTTACGCTTTTTACCAAAAAAGTCAACCGTGTAATGGTCAAAAAATTATTTTTTAGTCAGATAATTTCAAACTGCGTATAATTTTTATTTATCATTAGTTACACGCAGGTTGCGTTCAGCCACTTAAATAAAAGCTTTGTCGGTCAACATGGAAAAATTATTAGAAGAATCAATAATAAATGTTATGAGTGTAATCTGCTACACGCAGGTACTAGCAATATAAAGGTTTATTTCGGTATTTATTGTGATAGTTGTTAAAAAAGTCTCAAGCATAAATATCAATCATGCAAGATTTAAGCCATTATGTTCAAGACATTATTTCACTTGACTACAGAGAAAAGCGACTCGATTTTTTAGCTGCCGTTAAATCTAAATAGCCAAGATTTATTAACCATGAACATGGAAGCAAAAAACAAAGAAAGTATTCATGGTTAAAAGTTATGTTTTTTCAATTTATACGTCGATTAGTAGCGAAATTTTAGCTGATTTTAACTCTAAGAATTGATGAAGTGACTTGGAATACCAAAACAATCTACAGAAAAATGCTACGGATGCGACAAAGTAAAATATTAATAATGAAGATGGGCATTCTCACAGCATTCATTTTCATGGTATTCATCCCGAAGAGATGGACGGTCTTAAGCCTGTGCGTCATGGCAAGACGACTATCTATGAGTTTGATGCTAAACCATATGGTGTTCATCCCTATCACTGTCATGTTGCTCCTGTTACAAGACACGTTAGCAAGGGGCTATATGGCTTGTTGATTGTCGATCCTCGGGGAGGTCGTCCTCCAGCAGATGAAATGGTAATGGTTATGGGAGGTTACGATCTTGATGGTAGTGAGAAAAATGCTCTTTATGCTTTCAATGGTATCCCCAATTACTATCGCGACCATCCGATTTCAATCTATCAAAACCAGTTAATTAGGCTCTATTTGCTCAACATGATTGAGTTTGATTCAGCGGCTACATTTCACATTCATGCCAATATGTTTCAGGTATATTCTACTGGTCGCACTCTAGTACCTCAACAGGAAACTGATGTTATTACTATGGGGATAGCCGAACGACACATTTTAGAATTTTCTTATCCTTATACTGGGCGCTATATGTTTCATCCCCATCAAGATTACATAGCAGAACATGGCTGCATGGGCTTTTTTGATGTACTTCCCGCCGAACAGAAAGTATAGAACAAATGCTCGTGATTATTTGAATAGCTAATATTTTGAGATCAGTTATTGTTCCCGAACGCTATCAAAAAATTAATAAGAGTAATTAGAGTACAAGAGATATTGCAATTTTTTGGCAAAAGTTATTATTGCAGGGTAGCTTTAATGCTTTAAATTAGCTTTTGTGAAGTCACAACAGAAGTACGTAATTAGCAAAATTATCAGGGAGTATGAAGTGATATGTCTTATTTACGTTTTGCATTGATTAGCTGTACAGTTGCTTTCTTAGTTTTTCTTAATAGCTGCAACAATTCTACTCAAGTCAACACTTCTAATGATGAATCTCCTGTAGCAGTTGAAGAAAATATAGTTCAGGATACAACCCTTAAAGATAATGATTACATGACAACTCTGGGTTTGATGAAAGGTCACTTAATGGTGGGTCAAGAGTTGCTGGAACAAAAGCTAGCTGACCAAGCTGAACCCCATATGGGTCATCCGATTGAAGAACTTTATGGCGATATTGAAGCTGAATTACCAGAACGTGGAGTCGAAGATTTTAAACCCGATCTTAATCAGCTACATGACATTGTGGCAACAGCACCTGAAGCACCTGAGATACCTGAACAGTATGCCACTGTAATCCAAAAAATAGACCAAGCGATCCGAAGGCTACGCGAAGCGTAATCGCAATTCTACCGAAAACAAAATCAGAATCACCAAAATTTGTCTTAAAATCGATTAATGGCATTTTGGCAACTGCTGACGAGGAATACGCTGCGGGCATTTTGGATGGGAAAATAGTTGAAATTATTGAGTATCAGGATTCACGGGGATTTGTGAATTACGTCGAAGATCTCTATCAAACTATCGCTGAAACGATGCAGCAGAATCATCCTGAAGCCCATCAGACAATAGCAGCTAATATTGACGAAGTCAGAGGAAGCCCTGTCGTTTTACTGCAGGGTCTCTCTGACCAGCTAAAACAAGCCTGGCCCTCAGCTATCGCACCTGAACAAGCAACTATGACTCCAGAACAAGTCAATCAATTAGTGGCGCAAATTGAACAAAGTAGCAGTTCTATTTGATAATTCTATCTAGTTTCGATAACAGCTTTGGACTAAATGAGACGTTGCAGTTTTTACTCTCGGTCTCAAAATTTGGAGTAATCCTAAATAAGAATTATGCGAATAGAACTTGCCTAAACTCCCCCTAATCCCTAATCCCCAGCCCCCAGTCGCTTGAACAAACAAATTGGAGGGTACAAAAATCAATTAAAAGGACTAGAAAAAGTATTTTTCGTTGCTCTAAGCTATCTATTTAACCTATTGACTAGTTTTCTTGTTAGTTGTAAATTACTAATTCAGAACAATTGAGAATTTATTTTAATTAACAGCTTTATGTCTAATCGAATTAAAACTATTGAATTATTTTTAGCTTTAGGATTTGCCACCGCTGCGGGAACTACAGCTTTTGCTACTAATTCTGAGGAAATGAGCGAATCATTTGATTCTCCTAATACAAATCAGATCTTATTAGCTCAAGGTGGCGAAGGCGGTGAAGGTAGCGAAGGCGGTGAAGGTGGCGAAGGCGGCGAAGGCGGTGAAGGTAGCGAAGGTGGCGAAGGCGGTGAAGGTAGCGAAGGCGGTGAAGGTGGCGAAGGCGGTGAAGGTGGCGAAGGTAGCGAAGGCGGCGAAGGTGGTGAAGGCGGCGAAGGTGGCGAAGGCGGCGAAGGTGGCGAAGGTGGCGAAGGCGGCGAAGGTGGCGAAGGCGGTGAAGGTGGTATTTCCTCTGGAGATCCTGATGTGGACTATCTAACTACTTTGGGATTAATGAGAGGTCATCTATTAGCTGCTCAAGAATTGATCGCGCTAGAAGATTACGAACAGGCTCAATCCCATATCCAGCATCCTGCGGATAAACTTTATGGTGATATTGAATCAGTATTACCCGAAAAAGGTGTTGATGACTTCAAACCCACCTTAAATCAGCTACAGCAGGTAATTCAATCAGAACCAGAGTCACCTGAAGTTCAAACCTTACTAGATCAATCAATGACTTCCATTGACGATGCGATCGCTGCTATTGATGAGTCACAGTTAAATTCACCAGAATTTGTCCTCGATGCTATGCTCGGAATGCTCAAAAATGCTGCGACTAAATACGAAGCTGCTATTACCGATAATCAGTTTGTAGAAGTCTTAGACTATCAACATTCTCGGGGATTTGTGCTTTATGCCGACGAACTATATCAAACTGTTGCCGAACAAAAAGCATCAGCAGATCCTCAAGGGCATGAAACTATCACCGAGAGTTTGGCAGAGTTGCAAACTGCCTGGCCATCTATCGAGCCACCAGCAACTCCGATTAAGGAGCCTTCAGCAGTTTATGGCTTAGTTTCTCAAATTGAATTTAGCAAATAATCTATTCTAAAAAAAAATATGATGCTATTTGCTAATTATGGTTCTAATTTAAGATGAAACATTTTGGTATCCTTTGTCCTCCTGGTGTGGGTCATTTGAACAACTTTATGGCGTTAGGGGATGAACTACAACGGCGAGGGCATAGTGTGACTTTGTTCGGCATACCTGATGTTGAATCATTTGCGATCGCTGCTCAGTTAAACTTTTGCCCAATTGGTGCTAAAAAATATCCCCTAGGTAGTAATAGGCGATCGCAAAAACTGTTAAGCAAATTAGACGGTATACTCGCCTTAATTTATACAGTAGAACTGTTTCGTCAAGGAACACAGATGGTCTTGGAGTCAGCTCCTTCAGCTATTAAACAACAGGGAACAGAAGTTCTCTTGATCGACCAGGTATTATTTGAAGGTTCCACTACAGATATTATTGAACTTAATATCTAAGTACGTAATTGTAGTTAAGCATAATACAAAATAGTTGATCTTGGGATTTGGGATAAAATTTAACGTTCGAGTCTTATAAGTTATTCCGCCTACCTACTTAATCATTAGCCTTGAAGATTATTTATCAAGTTAAATAAAACTAGAGAACGTGAACTGGGGCGATCGCCTGATCCAGGTAAAGTCTAGATTGCAAGTATAAAATTAAAATACTAATTGTGCGTTTTATCTGCTGTATTAGCAATACTGTTCTGTCAATTGTCTAGCGATTAAATTTAAGTTATGAAAACCTTAACTGATTATCGAGCAAAGATAACAGTAAGCCTGGGTTTCCTGCTCACTTTGGTGGGTTGCTCTGTTGCTGACAATACCGTATCTAACATCGGTAATGCTGCATCCCCTAATATACTATCTCAATCCAATATTTCCATAGCCCAGGATGTTGAAACTAGTACTATTGTTGAGGGTTTAGAAAGACCTTGGGGGATGGCGTGGTTGCCCGACGGCTCAATTTTGATCACTGAAAGACCTGGAAGACTGCGTATTGTACGTAATGGTCAGTTAGATCTTCAGCCGATCTCAGGGGTTCCAGAAGTTTTTGCCGTCAATCACGGTGGTTTATTAGATGTTGCCCTGCACCCAGATTTTGAACAAAATCGTCTAGTTTACTTTACCTATTCTCAAGGCAGTAATCAGGCAAATCATACTCGGGTTGCTAGAGCAACTTTTGACGGTACAGGTTTGCAAAACTGGTCAGATATTTTTGCCGTGAATGTCAAAAAATCTGAAGGTCAGCACTTTGGTTCGCGCCTTGTCTGGCTACCTGATAAGACTATGTTGGTGGCATTTGGCGATGGGGGTAATCCACCGCTGCAACTAAATGGAGACTTAATTCGTAAGCAAGCTCAAAATCTTAGCTCTCATCTCGGTTCAGTTGTCCGTATTAAGGATGATGGCTCGATACCCCAGGATAATCCTGTTTTTGATAGCGTCAATGCCGCCCCTGGGATGTGGAGTTATGGACATCGTAATATTCAGGGGATGACAATTAACCCCCTCACTAACCGCATCTGGTCAACGGAACATGGTTCTAAAGGTGGTGATGAGCTAAATTTGATGCAGCCTGGTCAAAACTACGGTTGGCCAACAGTGAGCTATAGCGATGAGTATACTGGAGGCAGAGTTGCTGAAGTTAGTTCTCGTCCCGATATACCTGAACCAAAAGTTGTGTGGACACCTGCGATCGCCCCCTCTGGATTAGCAATTTATTACAGCGATCGCTTTGATCAGTGGCAAGGAGATTTATTTGCTGGGGGGTTGGTTTCTCGAGATGTACGTCATCTCGACCTAGATGAAGCTGGCAATATTGTAAAGGAAGAATCGATACCCATCGGTCAAAGGGTTAGAGATGTGCGGCAAAGTCCCGATGGTGGATTGTATGTTCTCACGGACGAGCAAAATGGACAGCTGATCCGCATCGATCCCAGAACATAGAAGAATTTGAAGTATTGAACTCTAATTAAATTATGATTTTTACGATCAACCAGGTTCTTAGCCCTGATGAGCTGCTAGAAATTAATCGTGTATTGGAGCAGGGGGAATTTGTGGATGGTAAATTGACCGCAGGTTGGCATGCCAAATTGGTCAAAAATAATCAGCAGTTAAAGCGTGGTCAATCCCAGAAAGAGTTACAAACTAACATTCGCGCTGCTTTTAATAGAAATGCTTTATTCAACTCGGCAATTCGACCAAAATCGATTCACTCTTTATTATTCAGCCGTTATCATGTCGGCATGTCTTACGATACCCACGTTGATAATGCAATAATGGGCGGTAGTTCTGGGTTTTCTCGCTCTGATATTTCTTTTACTTTATTTCTCAACTCACCTCAAGAATATGAAGGAGGAGAATTAGTGATTGAGGGAGTTCAAGAGGAACGAAGCTACAAACTTGAAGCAGGTTCAGCGATCATTTATCCTTCTACAACATTGCACCGCGTCAGTTCTGTAACTAAGGGTAGCAGAACCGTCGTTGTTGGCTGGGTACAGAGTTTAATTCGCGACTCGGGCGATCGTGAAATTTTGTTCGATCTCGACACTGCTCGTCGGGCAATATTTGCCAAGTCGGGAAAAACTCCAGAATTTGATTTGATTTCTAAAAGTATTGCCAATCTTTTGCGCAAATGGGCAGAAGTATAGGGCGTGTCATCATTTGGAGGGAAGAATGCTTTTAAGTGAAGGAACCCTTCGGTGGGTTCGGCATGTACGCGCAAGCTTACCAAAGAAAGCTCTTGTTTCTAATAAATAACATGCCCTATAACAATTGAACTCGCTCCAAAACCTGTAATTACCACTAAATAAACTTCTTGCACAAATTATTACGAACTATTTGATTATGAGATCAAAGGTTAAAAGAAAAAATGATTAGTCTTTTATTCGTGCAAGAGGTTTAATAACTGTTTTTGTTATGTAGGCTAAAGTCGTAAAATCGAGTACTCAGACTCCTTGAGCTCTAGCTGTTAACGGTTGACTGCTCTAATCGCTGTCTAAACTCTTGACGATCTCGCAAGATTGTAAAGTAATTATCCATGCTAGTTAGTTCAAAAAGCATTCTAATCTGTTCGTTAATCGAACATAAATAGAAACGTACATCGGCAGAATTTAAGGTTTTGAGAGCTTTTACCAAAGCTCCTAACCCCGAACTGTCCATAAAAGTAACGTTACGGAAATCCACCAAAACAGTATGAACTCCGCTCTCGATGCTTTGCTCAATCTGATGCTGAAAATCAGCAGTTTTAGTCCCGTCTAAAATACCCTCAGGTTCAATTATTTGAACAACAGAATTCATATAGTAAAGTAGTTTTAAATTTTTTTAAGACTTGAGTAAGTAAAGACCAGTATAACAAAGCAATTGCCATATAACGAGTCTAAATTTTTCTAGATGAGAACAAGATCTGCTGCTGCTCATATTGATTCATAATCGCTCCAATTGAAGCTAAAGAATACGCTTTCAAAAAAATAAGTCATATAATACATTTTAGATTAGAGAATTTTGTGAACGCTTATGATGATCTTAAAGTTACATATATCAAGATAATTATCGTTTTGCTTAGAGCAGTAATTTACAATATTACCTTCTCTGGAGTTTACTAAAAAACACTTAGTTTTCAGTCAAGCATGGTTGATTATACCTATCAATTCCACCATCAAACTGTATCAAATAATATAAAATAATAATTTTTCTACCTAAATCTTAGATTTTAATCTCACTAAGTTATTCTGTGGCATTGCTTTTTTGATTGTAATTAGAAGTTACAAATCCTTTACAATCTTAAAATAGAATAGGTTTTTAATTACAAATTTAATCTTATTAAAAGTAAGATATCGATGAATTGAATAAGATTTTAGCTGATAATGTTTTTAACATATATTTCATACTTGTTATTGCATAAATGCTTTGGTATTGAACATAAATAAAGCTGTATAACAAGTGATATTAAATGCAAACAACATTGTTTGCTATTAAGTTAAGTATATCAAAACAGTAATTGAAAATTAGGTTTTCTCAAGAAAATGTTTTAAAACTATGGTTATATCAACAAATGTAAATATTTTTTTAGTGTGACTTTAAAGATTATTAAGTATAAAAAAAGAAGAATTTATAATCAATAGCTGTCGCCTTCTAAATAAAAGTAAATTGAATAGATTGATTTTTGAATCTGACACTTCATCTGGTATTTAAATTTAATCGATAATTTTTAATGGAAAGTTTACAAAATACAATTGACTTCGGAATATACTTAGTAACGAACGGCTAATTTTTTTGCTGAGGAATGGCATTATATTCTTCAGCAATCTAAGATACAGCCTGTGAGATATTATTTAGAGCAGTCAGGATTGCTAAATAAACGGCAAATCTCCTCTATTTTGCCAGAAAAACAGCGAATTTGAGTTAAATTTAGCTCTGTTGCTGTTCTTCAAGGACTGATAGAGCAACAAACAGTAGATTTTTTTCTCAATGGTTTATCTCCTTTATCTTTATGCTGCTCATCCATAATTGGAAAAAGAAATTTTGAGAGTCAAAAGGCACAAAAGCTACAGAATGAGCAGACGACTAATAACTCTTTATCCCCAGAATTAGATTATGAGGATATTCCTTGGATTGATTAAAATAAATTTTTAGCTGCTCTTTATTTCTATAATAAAAATATTATTGGTTCGCCTAATTTATATATTGCATATTTTCACTGTAAATTAGCGATAGATATAACTTGATAGGGCTGGGCTTATGCCAAGTCATAATAATTTTGCATTGCTTTTTTAACAAACAGTTCCAAATCATTGTAATTCAACATAAAGCAAATAAACCCATCATTAGGTAGATGTCAGAGGAGCCAATTTAATTAAATCTGGAATGATGATGAGTGTTCAGCTCATCATTTATCGGTAAATGGCGAAGCAGCAACTTCATATAGAATACTGATTTAAATTACCGCAGATTTTCTTATTTTTTGCTTTTAACTTTTTTATTCTTAAACATGGTTCCCTTAAAAGACGAAAACCCAATCAAAATTACTCCTTATGTTACCTACATCTTAATTGCAGTTAATATTCTGGTATTTGTTTATGAATTAAGTCTCAACCCGACACAACTGGATTTATTTTTTCATTTATTTGCCGTTGTGCCAAGAGAATTAACTGCTAGCTTTAGTGGCATCAATGTTCATCAGGATATTCCTGAAATAACTACCTTGTTCACATCCCAGTTTTTGCATGCGGGGTTTGCACATGTCGGCTTTAACATGCTTTATCTCTGGATATTTGGTAATAATATCGAAGAACAACTAGGTAAAAGCAAATTTTTGATTTTCTATTTATCCTGTGGCGCAATTGCCGTTATGGCGCAATGGTTCTTTTCTGCCATGTCCAATGTACCATCTTTAGGAGCCAGTGGTGCGATCGCAGGAGTTATGGGAGCATATATTCTTAAGTTTCCCCAAGCTAGAATAGTTACTTTAGTTCCTTTAGGGTTCTTTTTTCCGCTATTTAGGATACCTGCGGTTTATTTTCTCGGCTTTTGGTTTGTTGAACAAGCTTTAAACGGGATCTCCTCTTTCGAAGTTGCAGCTAATGTGGGTATGGAAAGTGGTGGTGTAGCTTATTGGGCGCATGCAGGCGGATTTATTGCAGGGGCAATTTTGGGACCAATGTTGGGTCTATTTTCTAATTCTGCTAAAGATCAAACTATTAGCTAAAGTCGCTTGACTAATTGCTTTACTCAATAAGTATTTGATAAGTGGAGCAGGTTGAGACAAGTAGAGAAAAGCCATTCTTGTTTTCTTATAATCTGTATTTTTTTTGCCGCTTATAATTACTTGGCGCTGATAGATAATTAATTTTCAGTAATTATATTTAAAGTGATTTGGATCACTGCTTCTTAAAATAATAGTGCTAAATATTACTTTGTATAAATTAGTTAAAATATAGAATACTTTTATTGCTTTAAGCATAATAATTGAACAACTATTATTAGCATTTATAAAAATAAAA
>JBCDDK010000072.1:0-33043 GCA_039180345.1 Cyanobacteria bacterium P01_G01_bin.39
GTATGATTTCGTATCACAAGAGTTGAGAGCAGCAGAAGATCCTGAGTTTGAGACATTCTACACCAAAAACATCCTGCTCAATGAAGGTCTAAGAGCATGGATGGCAACACAAGACCAACCACATCAAAACTTTGAATTCCCTGAAGAAGTATTACCACGTGGTAATGCGCTATAAGGAGTAAAGGTGACTTCGTTCCCATTAACTTAGATAAGCAATTAAGCTCTCCAGATGGAGGGCTTATTTTTTATTTTCCCGTCTGTTATCAAGAGAAGCTTGAGGCTGATCAATTATGCTAAAAATATTTAGCCCCATAAAAAATTGAAATTGAACAAGTAAGAAGCGCTGTAGAATTAAGCTTCAGCCTAAACTAGACTATTCTTTTTAGCTGCTCCACGATACGCTAGAAGATAGAATTTTAAGATTTAATTATTTTAAGTTCTTCAAAGTTAGCCAAAGATCAATGTTTAATTGTTCTGTATGGAGGTAATTGCCAAACAGATAGTTGGTCACCGTTACACCGCCGCGTCCGTCATAAACGCCTGGGGAAACCCCAGGCGACGCGGACTTGTAAAACGACGGTGCCTACATGCGGCTCAAGCCTTTGTTACGAAAGTTGCTCATGGGGGAGACCCCCAAGACCGCACTTTCGCGCTGCGGTGACTTCGTCAACCTTCAGAACTTTACTTTAGCAAGCCACAGGCTTAACTTTACTAATCAATCATTGCTTGATAATGATTGCGGTAAATAATTTAAGTTGGGAGCTTCTAAATACCAATAACAGATTAGTACAGGATAATAATTAGTTGTGCCAAAGCCAAAAGCCGGCATTATTTATAACGATATCAAGCCAGTAGCTAGTAAAATTGCCTTTGAGATAGAGGAAAAACTGATGGCTACTGGATGGGACGTGCGGATGGCTACTGGAGTAGGTGGAATCCTAGAATATTCGACCCCAGGCAGCCCTGTGTGTCATACCCGAATTGAGCAGTTGACTCCTGCCAATTTTGACCGCGAAGTACAGTTTGCGATCGTTTTGGGTGGAGATGGGACAGTTCTATCAGCCTTTAGACAACTGGCTCCCTTAAAAATTCCTCTGTTGACTATCAATACAGGTCACATGGGCTTTTTGACCGAAACTTATTTGAGTCATCTAACTGAAGCTATAGATCAGCTTATGACTCAAGACTATAAAATAGAAGAACGCTCAATGTTAGCAGTTAGAGTACATCGTAATGATGCTCTGCTCTGGGAAGCATTGAGTCTTAATGAAATGGTATTGCACCGCGAACCGCTTACTAGCATGTGTCATTTTGAAGTAAAAATTGGTGGACATGCTCCAGTAGATGTAGCTGCTGATGGCATTATAATTTCGACTCCAACTGGCTCTACAGCCTATTCGCTGAGCGCAGGAGGTCCAGTGGTAACTCCAGAAGTACCCGTCTTACAGCTAGCACCAATCTGTCCTCATTCCTTAGCTTCTCGGGCATTGGTTTTTAGCGATCACGAGCCTGTTAAGGTGTTTCCTGCTACCCCAAACCGCATGGTAATGGTGGTTGATGGCAATGGCGGCTGTTACATTTTGCCTGATGATCAGATTGAAGTTGAAAAATCAATCTATCCTGCCCGATTTATTCGCTTGCGATCGCCAGAATTTTTCCGTATTTTACGAGAAAAACTAGGCTGGGGATTACCTCATATCGCCAAGCCTACCTCTGTTGAATTGCCTTAAGCCAGAATTTATCAAATGATCGCCGTAGATTTTAGGACGAGAAATGAAAATTCAATCAACTAGTATCAATTCCTTAATTCTGTTGCTTACAGATAGTGATTTCGCCCAACAAGCAAGTCTGGACTTACAAAAGTTGGGCTATTCAACAATGATGGAAGCTGCTCAGACTGGATGGCATCACTTGAGCAGTTATCAACCAGTAATGATCATTATGGATCGTGCTTTGGCAGGAAAATCAGGGTTTGATTTATGTCGTCAACTGCGTCATATGGGCGATCGCTTGCCGATATTAATGTTGGTGGAAAAAGAAACTGTAGCCGAGAGAGTCGCTTGTCTAGAATCAGGAGCCGATGACTACTTACTAAAACCTTATCAGAGAGAAAAACTATTAGAACAGATTAGTCTGTATCTTCAGACAGACACTGGCGTTGCCGAACAGTTAAGGTTTGGGGAATTGGTTTTGGATCTAAACACTCGTCAGGTGACTAGACAAAATCAAGTGATCGCCTTGACTATGAAAGAGTTTGAGTTACTTAAATACTTAATGTCTAATCCCCAGCAAGTAATGACTAGAGAGGAAATTATCGAAAATGTTTGGGGCTATGACTATCAAGGAGAATCTAACGTCATTGAAGTTTATATTCGCTATTTAAGACTCAAGATAGAAAGCCAAAATCAAAAAAGGCTGATTCAAACAGTGAGAGGCATTGGCTATGTTTTGAGAGAATCTTAAGCTTGCCAACTATTTGACTTCATCAACGTCAAGCATATCACTGAGCAATCTTTTTAAACCAACTGCGTTGATAGACTTACAAACCCTTTTGCCCTTAACCTACATGCGTGCAAGCGCGAAAGTGCGGTCTTGGGGGTCACATGCGGGCAAGCCCTTTGTCCCATGAGCAACTTTCGTAAGAAGCCCTTTGTCCCTTTTACCTGAGCCTCTAGAAAACTATGGTTTTCAAAGTAGATTCGGTTTAAGTGTTGTATTGGTTTGAGATTTCTAAGATTAAATAGTTTTAAAATTCAATTATCGCCATCATTAGACATATATATAATTTAGAAATAAACAGTAGTTGGTTTTGGCACGGGAAAAATTATTAGCCAGACATTGAAATAAAGTCTAGCTGCTACTGAGCTATTAACTCGTACCTCCTCTTAAACTGGATTAAAACAGGCTATATATAGCTACAATAAGCTTTGGTTAATAAAATTAGACTTTGGAGCAAAGAATAAAGTATGCCACGCAAAAAAACTAAGTCTACAAAATCTGGTAGCAGACCTCGCAAAACAGCAAGTTTTTTAGAAAAGTCTCAGGTAGGAATCTCTTTAACTACCGAGGCACTCAACAATCTGAATGAAATTGTTAAATCAACAGGTCTGACTAAGTCCAAGGTTTTTGAAGGTTTGGTAACAGGCAATTTGGCGATCGCCAGTCAAGTGGCAGAAAAAACTATCACGATTAACTCTGCTCCAGGTAATGAAGACAATTCTCAAGCTGATTCAGCTCTACAGATTCAGGTTGTAGAAGGAGCCAGTTTGAGCGAAGAGCAAGAACAGCAAGCTAGTGAGGCTAATAAAGAAGATTCTGCTATTTTATCTGAGCTAAAAACCAAAATAAAAGAACATAAGGCTAATTATGAGTCATTGAAGCAGTACGCTCAGGAACAAGAAGCTTTAGTTAAAAAACTGCTCAAACAGATAGAAGAACAAAAAGACCAAGGAGAGTCTCCTGAAGCTAAACAAAGTGAGAGCCAAGAACAAGAATTAAATCAACTACAGCAGCAGCTAAATGAGAAACAAGGTCAAATTGATAACTTAACTGGGGAAAGAGACCAAGCACAAAGCCAGATTAGCGAGAAAGAATCGGCACTAACTCAACTACAACAACAGTTAGACGAAAAACAAGGTCAAATTGAAAATCTAGAGCGTGATCGCACATCAGCACAAGAGCAAGTTGCAGCTAAAGAATCGACATTAACTCAAATACAACAACAGTTAGATGAGAAGCAGGGTCAGATTGATAACTTAACTGGAGAAAGAGACCAAGCACAAAATCAGATTCAGGAGAAAGAATCGGTACTGACTCAATTACAGCAACAGCTAGACGAAAAACAAGGTCAAATTGAAAGTCTAGAGCGCGATCGCACATCAGCACAAGAGCAAGTTGCAGCTAAAGAATCGACATTAACTCAAATACAACAACAGTTAGATGAGAAGCAAGGTCAACTTGATAGTCTAACTACGGAACGTGATCAAGCACAGAGTCAGATTCAGGAGAAAGAATCGGCACTAAAGCAACTACAGCGACACTTAGACGAGAAACAAAATCAAATTGAAAGTCTAGAAAGCGATCGCACTTCAGCACAAGAGCAAGTTGCAGCTAAAGAATCGACATTAACTCAAATACAACAACAGTTAGATGAGAAGCAAGATCAAATTGAGAGTTTGACTGGGGAAAGGAACCAAGCACAGAGTCAGGTTCAGGAGAAAGACTCAATATTAACTCAGCTACAACAACAGTTAGATGATGTTCGAGCTGAGAATCAAAAGCAGCAATCAGAGGTTGAAGGTCTTCATGCAGAGATTCAAGACAGTAAACAACAATTAAGTGAGAAACAAAAACAGGTTACTAATTTAGAACAGCAAATAAAGCAGCAAAAGACTAAAATTAAAGAGCAAAATAAAAATACTCAAGCTCTTCAACAGCAATTAACCGAGCAACAGCAGCAAGTAACAAGACTAACTCAAGATATCGAAGGTAAGAAAACAACCATTAATCAGACTAAAGAACAGTTAAAATTAGAGATTGGTCAGAAAGAGCAACAGATCGCCAGCTTAAAACAAGAGACAGCAAAAAACAGCGATTTAACCTCTCAAATCGGCGATCTCTCTAAGCAGATTGAGCAGTTGAACCAGCAGCTAGAAGAACAAAAAAACAATTATGGATTACTCGATTTAAAAGGAAACGAACAACAAGAATTAATTACCAGCTTGCGATCGCAATTAGAAGAACAAGAGTCTTTAACAGTAAAAACTAAGGCTTCTAGCACCTTTAAAACTTGGACAATCATTCTTTTAGGTATATTGCTAACTATAGCTTCGGTAATTTCAGCTAAGTCCTATTTATAACTTGTAAAAGCGTCTTGATCAGCATAACTATGAACGCTAGGGGCTTATGTACCCCGTCGAAAATCACTTGTCAGTTTTGTTTACTGTGGTTCACACTGCTAGTTCAGAGCAAACTTTAAATATATGATGAAATTTTTCATATAAGAGAGAGCCACTTTAATCAATTTAGGCAAAAGTAATCAGTAATTAATAGTTCGATAAAATTCTTGAGAGATTTTTGTCAAAATAGCGGTTAGACTTTGTGTTTAATCTCGGAAATGTTCAAGAAATCGCGGTTTAATCTTTCTCGTCTGGCAATTAAATATTCTCGCCTAACTATATGTTTCTGGATAGCGATCGCTGTTGCTGGTATTTTTGCCTTTAGTTCTCTAAAGTATTCCTTATTTCCGACAGTTAATTTTCCTGTGGTGGTAATTAGGGCGCAAACTAGCCTCAATTCGGTTTTGGCAACGGAATCTAAGATTACAAATCCCTTAGAAACGGCCTTGGCAGACACCCCAGAGTTAACTCAACTATTTTCTTCTACCTACTCTGGACAAACGGTAATCAATCTTTTGTTTGATACGGATATCAAGATTGAAGATGCCACTGCTGAAATTGAACCCCGACTAAAACAATTATCTCTTGGGACTGATACAGATTTAGAGGTAATTCCCTTTAATCTCAATGAAACTAGCGCCATCAGCTATGTAGTTATTGATAATGAACGTAGTTTAACGCAACTAAGCCGCCTAAGCGAAACCGAAATCATTCCTGCGGTTGAGCAATTACCAGGAGTGCAAAGAGTTGATGTTCTAGGTAATCCTAGTAATAGAGGTAACTCTGATATTTTAGCCTCTAATAGCTTAATTCATTTTAATGGCAAGCAAGCGATCGCCTTTCAGGTCGTTAAGCAGAGTAGTGCTAATACTTTAGAAGTTGTCAGGGAAGTAGAACAGCAGGTTGCACAATTAAAACGACAGTTACCTGATGTGGAATTGATTTTAGCCCAAACCCCCGCAGGCTATATTCGTGACAGCACTAAAGCCACAATTGAAACTTTGTTGGGCGGATTAACCTTAGCCATCTTAGTTATTTATCCTTTCCTGCGTAGCCTCAAAGCAACCTTAATCACGGCGATCGCAATTCCTGTATCGTTATTAGGTACCTGCATCATTATGGCAATGGCAGGGTTTAACTTTGAAACTCTGACACTTCTAGCTTTAGCCTTGGCAATTGGCATCATTGTTGACGATGCGATCGTCGAAGTAGAGAACATCATGCGCCATATAGAAGCAGGAGAAAATCCTCGAAATGCTGCTTTGTCTGCCAGCCGTGAAATTGGTTTAACCGCATCTATTTCCACTTTAACTATCGTTGCTGTGTTCTTGCCTATTGGTTTGATGGGAGGAACTCTAGGACAGTTTTTTCGCCCTTTTGGCTTAACTATTTCCGCTGCTGTTCTCACGTCCTTATTAGCCGCACGCACTTTAGTTCCTGTCCTAGCTGCATCCTGGCTCACTCGTAAAGATACCAAGTCATCAGTTGAGCAAGCGGGAGTTGTGGTCAATGGTTATCTTAATCTGTTGCAATGGTCCCTAACTCATCGCCGACAGGTAATCGGCATTGCGATCGCCAGCTTTATTGCGGGAATTGCTTTAATCCCGCTGATTCCTCAAGGTTTTGTGCCGCAATTAGATCGAGGGGAATTTAAAATTGTTTATACTACTCCCTTGCCAAAATTAGCAGGTTTGTCGCCCCAAGCAGCACCTTCCGCTAATGATTCTGCACCGCAGGGTTCTACAGAAACTAGCTTTAGCTGGCTCAAAAATCTAGCACGATCGCCTGAACAGGTCTTGGTACGTCGAACTTTAACGGTGGGAAGACAAATTGAGGCCAGTGTAATTAATCATCCCGATGTAGAATCTGTCTACACTATTGCTGGAGTTAGAGGTGAACCAAATAAAGGTCAACTATATATCAAATTAAAGTCCAAGCGTAACTTAACTACAAGTAAAGTGCAGGATGCGGTGCGTCAAAACCTACCGCAAATACCGCAGGTAATTATTAGTGTGGAAGATATCCCTTTTGTCGAAACAGGTGAAGACCCCTCCTTTAAAGTTTCACTGGCAGGAGAGAATCTTGAGCAGTTAAGGAATAGTGCGATCGCTTTTCAAGCAGAAATTCAACAGCTAGCTGGATTTAATGATGTTCGGATTGATGGGGTCGCCCAGCCGCTAAATAAATTGATTCATCTTGATCGCCAAAGAGTAGCCTATATCAATGCCAATCTCACCTCAGATCAGGGTATTGGTGATGCTTCGGCAAAAGCTAAGGCGATCGCTCAAAAAATTTTACCAACTGAAATTACTTTTGATTTAGAGGGGGATTCTGCCAGATCCAAAAAGATTCTCGGAGAATTTGCTGTAACTCTAACTTTAGCGGTAATTTGCATGTTAATAGTCTTGTATTTGCCTTTTCGTCGCTGGTTAGAGCCACTGGTAATTGGTTTATCCTTGCCACTATCAATTGTGGGAGCAATGCTAGCTTTGTTAATCACTCAAAGCGACTTCGGTATGATTTCTCTAATTGGTTTGATCTTCTTGCTTGGTCTGCTAGATAAAAATGCAATTCTGCTGCTCGACTATGCTAACCAACTTCGTAATTCAGGTATAAATCGTACAGAAGCCATCTTAAATACGGGATTAGTAAGGTTGCGCCCAATTATTATGACCACTTTCTCAACTATTTTAGGCATGGTACCCATCGCGTTTGGTTGGGGCGCGGGAGCAGAATTACGTCAACCAATGGCAGTAGGTATTATTGGTGGCTTGATTACCTCTTCCTTACTCAGTTTGATCGTCGTTCCTGTAATATACACCTTGCTGGAAGATTATCAGCACTACAATTCTCGACAATCAAGTAGATAAATATTTCATCTATTACCAATGACCAAAGACTAATTAGCAAAGACTATAAGCAGAATAATTCTCATAACTCAAATAGGATTGCTATAGCAGGTGATAAACAGTTGCTAGGGTATTGATCTTGTTCAACTTTTATCAAAGATGCTTAAGATAGTATTTTTTTCTGTATCAAAAAAAACAGAATAGAGTTTAGATCTTTGGTTTGATGATTTATCAATACAAGTGCATTAATAGCAGCTTGACAGATAACTATTAAGCTTGACTCAAAAATTACCAAAATATATCAAATTAAACTTATTTAGGTAGAGATTAAAGAAGCTTAAATTACACTATTTGATGTGATTTAGGTAAATCAAAGTCTCTACACAGTATAGTGTGTCATTTATTTCCCTAATTTGTAATCTAAATGAATAGAAGAAAATTACTATCATTGTTCAGTGTATTTTGTCTGAGCTTAATTTTGACGATCAGTTGTTCTCCAGCACCTCAATCTTCCGATTCAGGTACATCTAATGCTCCTGAAGGAGATGCTATTGTCATTGGCTATAGTAACTGGGCTGGCTGGTGGCCTTGGGCGATCGCCGAACAAGAGGGTCTGTTTACTAAAAACAATGTCAATGTCGAAATGAGATGGTTTGATGGCTATTTGGCATCAATGGAAGCCCTTGCTGCTGGTCAGTTGGATGGTAATTCTCAAACCCTCAACGATACTATTTCTTTTGCGGCTGATGCTGTCAATGGGGAGGTGGCAATTCTAGTTAATGATAATTCTGCTGGCAATGACAAAATTATTGTTGCCGAAGAAATCAATACAATTGAAGATTTAAAAGGGAAAAAAGTCGCTGTCGAAGAAGGAGTCGTTGACGATTTTCTGCTTACCTTGGCACTAGAGTCAAAAGGCATGTCCCGTGATGATGTAGAAATTGTCCCCCTTGAGACAGGTGCAGCGGCGGCAGCTTTTGCTTCAGGACAGGCTGATGCAGTGGGTGCATTTCCCCCATTTTGGCTGACAGCATTGAAGAGGAAAGGCTCCAAAGAATTAATCTCCTCGGCAGAATTTCCTGGAGCGATTCCCGACTTACTAGTAGTAACGCAAAAGCTAATTGATGAGCATCCAGAAAAAGCACAAGCGCTGGTTAATACTTGGTTTGATGTTTTAGAGTTTATGGAGCAAAATCCTGAAAGAGCTGATGAGATCATGGCTGCTAGAGCGGATGTTACGGTGGACGAACTTCAGCTATTTAAAGATGGAACCAAAATGTTTACCATCGAAGATAATTTGGAAGCATTTAGCGATGGAGACAGCATGAAACATATGCCTTTTGCAGCCAGACAAATGGCGGATTTTATGATTAGCGTTGATTTTATTCCTGAAGCTCCAGATTTAACTAAAATTTTGGACGATCAGTTTGTCAAAGCTTACGCTGCTGCTAACTAAGCCTTATTTACAATTGCTAGTTTTTGTATTGGTGCCTAGCTAAATTCAGATTCTGATTTATGGCAGCTAGGCATTTGTAGTTATAAAACAATCTTTGAGGGCAATCTAAAGCATTAGAATAAAGCCGTTGTTCAATTATTTATTAAATAGGTGGACAAAATAATTTATAAGACTCGAATATGACATTCTATTTTCAGTTAGTATGAGTTTGCTTATTAGTATTAACATTTACCAAAGCAATATACAAATAATGACTGAAACTGAATCAATCAAGCTTGCTAATACTAAAGTTGCTGACAAAAACCTCAAGCCCACTACTTTTTGGCGAATTGCTCAAGATATTCCTCAGTCTTTATCGTGGATATTATTTTTTTTATCAATTGCAGTTCCTCTCCTCGCTTGGTTGCTTGTTAGTCAATATTCAGGAGTGAATTCAACTTTCCTACCATCTCCAGCCGACGTAATCCAGGCTTTTGGGAGATTATGGTCAAAAGGTTATTTAGTTCAAGATAGCTTAAGCAGCTTTACCAGAGTCAGCGCAGGATTTATATTGTCGGCAATTGTTGCCGTTCCTGTGGGAATCCTGATGGGAACTTTTGCTAGCATTCGAGCTTTATGCGAACCAATTATTGGTATCGTGCGCTATATGCCAGCCCCCGCTTTTATTCCTTTACTGATTATCTATTTAGGCATTGATGAAGCACCGAAAATAGCTTTGATATTTATCGGCACAGTCTTTTTTAATATCTTGATGATTATGGACAGCGTTAAATTTGTTCCTCAAGATTTGATTGAGACTACTTATACTTTGGGGGGTAAACGTTGGCAAGTACTATTGCAAGTAATTACCCCTTATATAGTTCCTCGTATTATTGATACCTTTAGAGTAAACATGGCAGCATCTTGGAACTTAGTGGTGGTGGCTGAATTATTAGCAGCAAATGAAGGCTTGGGAAAAAGAATTCTGTTAGCGCAAAAGTTCTTAAGGACAGAAGAAATATTTGCTTGTTTAATTATTTTAGGCTTGATTGGTTTTGCGATCGATTTGTTCTTTCGTCTGTTAGTTAGATTGACCTGCAAATGGGCATTTTGAATTAGTACCACAAGGGCATAACATCAACAGTCAAAGATTATCACAAACAAAACGTAGGGTGGGCATTATGATTAATGGCGATCCAAAATTAACCATTTGAGTAATGCCCACCAGTAGTAATCAGTAATTAATCAATGCACTTAGAAATATCTCATTTGTACAAGCAGTTTACGAGCAAAAAGGGAACAACCATTGCTCTCAAAGATATTAATATGCATGTGGAAACAGGAGAATTTATCTGTACAGTTGGGGCATCTGGTTCAGGTAAATCAACTTTACTACGGTTAATCGCTGGTTTGGATTTTCCCACTTCAGGAAAAATCACCGTAGATTCTTCGACTGTAACAGGACCTGGTGCAGACAGGGGTATGGTTTTTCAGAAATATACCCTCTATCCTTGGATGACGGTGCAAAAAAATGTTGAATTTGGCTTAAAGTTACTGGGAATATCTGAATCAAAACGACGCGAAATTGCTGCTTACCACCTTGATATTGTTGGGTTAGCCAATTTTGCTCAATCTCTGCCTAAAGAACTGTCTGGAGGCATGAAACAGCGAGTAGCGATCGCTCGTGCCTTAGCTACTAAACCAAAAATTTTGCTGATGGATGAGCCATTTGGGGCATTAGACATTCAGACGAAAGAAAGTATGCAGCAATTTCTACTGGAAATTTGGCGCAAAACGGGCAGTACAATCTTTATGATTACCCATGACATCAGAGAAGCTGTCTTCTTGTCCCAAAGAGTTTATGTTCTCTCGGCGCAACCAGGAACAGTAAAACGGGAAGTTAAGATTGAATTGCCCCCAGAACGAGATTTTACCATCAAGCGACAGCCAATCTTTCATCAACAGGAAGATGAAATTACTGATTTATTAAGGTCTAGCTAAGGTGATCGAGTATCACTTGAAAGACCTCCTTGGCTTCAATAGTTTCGCTATTTACTAAATCCTGCTGTTGAGTAATTAGTAAAGGTGATCGCTCGATATCACTGGTAATATGACCATGGGAACCCTTAACTAAGCTGGCATCTAGGGGAATCACGTCCAGTAGATAACGGAAACCGAGTTTCTTTTTCAGTAAAGTTAATCCCACTTTCACCATCGGTAAACTTAGTTGCGGATCAATAAATAGTTCCACTGGATCGAAACCAGGCTTGCGATGGATATCCACAGTACGGGCAAAATCTGGCGCGCGATTATCATCTAGCCAATAGTAATAGGTAAACCAGGCATTAGAATTGGCGATCGCCACAAATTCTCCTGAACGGGAATGATTGAGATGATGCTGTTCTTTTCCTGCTTGATCTAAGACTAAATCAATCCCTGCCGTATTTTCCAGAATGCCTCTAACTTGGGACATGCAGCTAGGATCATTAACGTAAACATGGGCAATTTGATGATCGGCAACAGCAAAAGCTTTACTACTCCCAGGAATTAGAATTTCTCTACCTAATTCTTCCCTAACGGTAATTAAACCCTGCTGTCTCAATAAGCGATTGAGATGAATCGGCTGATCAACTTCAGTGATGCCGTATTCCGAAAGCACAATTACTTTGGCACCTTTAGCTTCGTAGAATTCAATTAAGTCTTGACATACTCTATCTATTTCCTGGAGATCCTGAGCAATATTATCAGGATTGATGCCAATCTTTTGTAAGCAGTAATCAAGATGAGGCAAATAGACCAAAGTTAATGTGGGACTATATTTCAACTCAACCTTTTTAGCGGCATCGGCAATCCACTGACTCGATTTGATCGAAGTATTTGGACCCCAGAAGTTAAATAGAGGAAACTGCCCTAGTTCATCGGTTAACCAGTCACGCAACTCCATTGGTTCTGTATAAACATCAGGTATTTTTCTGCCATCTGCGGGGTACATGGGACGAGGCGTTACCGCATAATCCACCGTTGAGTACATGTTGTACCAACCAAACAGATTAGCACAGGTAAAATCGGGATCTAGCATACGAGCCTTTTCCCATATTTTAGGGGCTTCAACTAGCTTATTTGACTGTCGCCATAGCTGGACTTCGCATTGATCGCGGAAGTACCAACCATTAGCGACAATGCCATGTTGATCGGGATTCTCTCCCGTATAGTAAGTTGCTTGGGCAGTACAGGTAACGGCAGGTAAAACTGGTTTGATCGAGGTTGTCTTACCCTTTGTTTGCCAACTAAACAAAAATGGTGTATTTTCACCTATTAAGCTGGGAGTCAAACCTACTACATTGAGTATAACTGTTTTATTCATAGATCATTGTCGATTCTTGGTGGGCATTATTGAAAACGAAATACTTGATGATTATTTTTATAATGCCCATCCTATGACTGATAACTGTTAAGAGCGATCGCTTATCTACTCCTTTAGTATTTTGAAGAATCTTCTTAGCTGTGCTTTTGCTTAATTTTAAATTTTCCTAGAAGTTATTAACTTCTGCTAACTTCTGTAAATGAGATTAGCAAAATTAAGCCCGTCTCAAAAATGGGGAATTTATCAATACAAAAAGTTTACAATTACGCAAGAGCCATAAGTCTTATTGTTTCAGTAGATACACTGATTGATTGTACCTACAGCTTTGCGTGTTTATCAGGATAAAAGGTTAAACACATAACATTTTTTTTTATTTTTATCCTTAAGTTTCTTATCTCAGGCTTAACTTCTTTTAAAAACACTTGTAAAAACTTTATGTAGCTGGCAGACTGATAGACATAAGACAAATGATGCATTTAAAAAAGCTTTAAATCTTCATCGTTGATTTTAAAAATTGTGTATGAGCATTCTGAGCTAAGTAAGATTACTCAATGCCATCGATAAATAGTTAGAAAGGCGATGAGGCATAAGGTAAGAAAAATCAGATTGAGTTAGATGGCTATTAGGGTTAAGCATATTGAAATCCTTCTGGTCTTTTTTATAAGCATCTATGCAGTTTAAGAAATACCTGCCTCAATGAGGTGAGAATTTTCTAAGCTTTGCAGACATAGCAGTTTTCACGAATTTCCGCGAATTATTATGATGAACATTCAACAAGCAGAATCAAGGTTGTCTAGACCAAAGCCAGTACTAATGACTCCTATCAGACGTTGCGGTAGTCATGCTTTACGTCTAAGACTTAATTTGTCTCCTGATTTCTATTCTCCCTATCCCATGCATATTGTTGACTTTATGCCGTTGGTTAAATTGTACGGAGATTTAAATAATGATTGGTCTTATTTCCAGCTAGTTGTTGATTTGGTAGGTCTACAGAACGCAACTATGGTTAAGTGGGACAATGTTGCATTAGATCCAGTTAAGATCTTTGAAGCGATCAAAAATCAGTCCCGCAGTGTTCATCGTGTAGCGTGGGAAATGCTGTTTCAAGCAGGACAACAGCATCAGGCAAAGGTAGTAATGGATAAGTCCTTAGATAATGTCTATTATGCATCTGAGCTGATTGATTTATTCGATGACATGCTGTTCTTAAATGTAGTTCGTGATCCTCGGGCTCAGGTAAACAGTATCAATCGCGCCATTATCCACGACTACGATCCTATTCTCAATACAATGTCTTGGGTCAAGGCTCACGATCAGATACAAGGAATTATTGAAAAGCATCCAGAGCGAGTTCTAACCATCAGATACGAAGACTTTTTAACTAATACCGAAGCAGTATTATATAAAGTCTGTCAGTTCTTTGGCATTGAGTTTTTAGATTCAATGATGGATGTAGGTAGCTCCAAAGAAGCAAAAGATATTTCAGTTCTTTCTGCTCTATGGGAGACAAATAGTTCCGCACCTATCCCTGCATATATTGACAAGTTTAAGAAAACAATGAGCTCCGAAGAAATCGAGATCATTGAAACTATAGCTGGAAAATATATGGACTCTTACGGCTATGAAAAAATGACGACCGCAGCAGCTCAAATTACCCCAGAAGCGATCGCTGAAGCTAAAAGAGAGTCTGAGCCGCAAAAGCAACAGGCTTGGTCTAAATTAAAAGAAAATGACCCCCGCGACTATCAGTTAAGAAAATTCCGTTCCGATTACTTGGAGATGGTTAAGAAGAGACTTCTAGAGCAGCAAATTAAAGTATTAAATCGAGTTGAAAATGCTCCCGCTTCCAGCGTAGCATAAAGACATACTTTCAAAAGTTGCAGACATAAAGTTGTCTTCACACTACTTTTTTCTATAGTAACTATTTACGCTAGTATCGGCAGCTTGGGATAAGGCGCAAATTTGATTTAAACAAAAGTACCTCAATTATCTCGCTAGCGTAAATAAAAATTACTTTATTTGATTAAGTTGCCCAAATTGACTTCGTCAATGCAGCTCTTGGAGCTACAGTCTCAGAGGCAAAGTCATCGCCAAGGGATGACGATAGCGCAATGCGCCGTTCCAAAAGAACATTGACTATTAACCAGCTAACCAGCGAAAATTTAAGAGAGTTTGATTATGATCCAAGCTACTGTTGCCCAGAAGACTACTCCAAAAGCATTAGACTTTGCTCAAGTTCAGTCAGAATACGAAGCTAAAAGCCCTCGACAAATTCTTGAATTTGCTCTTAACAAATTTGATAACATTACCATCTCGTTTAGTGGCGCTGAAGATGTTGTCTTGATTGACATGGCTTCTAAAATTACTAATAAGCTTCAGGTATTTTCCATTGATACTGGTCGTTTACATTCGGAAACTTACCAATTTCTAGAGCGAGTTAGGCAACATTACAATATTAAGCTAGAAATATTATTTCCCGATTCACAACAAGTTGAGCAACTAGTTAAAGAGAAAGGTTTGTTTAGCTTTTATGAGGATAATCATAAAGAATGTTGTGGAATTCGCAAGGTTCGTCCACTACGTCGCAAATTAGCTACGGTGGATGCTTGGATTACTGGACAACGTAAGGATCAAAGTCCAGATACTCGCGCCAGTATTCCTGTAATTCAGTTAGACACAGCTTTCTCCACTGAAGACCATTCGATCGTTAAGTTCAATCCACTGGCAAACTGGACATCAGAACAAGTATGGAAATATATTCGTCATTTCGATGTACCATATAATCCTTTGCATGAAAAAGGGTTTGTAAGTATTGGATGTGAACCTTGCACCAAAGCTGTCTTACCTAATCAACACGAGAGAGAAGGTCGCTGGTGGTGGGAGAATGCTGCTGATAAAGAATGTGGTTTCCACAAAGATAATTTAAAAAGCTAGGTTGGACTTGCTTGAGACATTGCCTCTCCAGAAGTTTAAGGAGTAAGGTATACAGCAATCACGACTGTAAATTTCTGCTCCTTAAATACTATAGTTCCTGTTGAGAATAACAAGAGTCTATTTCAAGATAATCTTAGTAACTAGCTGCATCGAGAAATAGACTCCACCAAAATCACTCTTTGGTTCATAATCAAGATTATGTAAGGTAAGAAAAATCACTTTTTTATAACCTAAATAAATCAATACATTATGATAAGCTGGCTAATTTTGGCTGGGGGTGGGATTGGCGCAGGAATTTTGGCTGGATTGCTAGGCATTGGAGGTGGATTTGTCATTGTATCTTTGATGTCGGCTTTAGGATATCCCTTTACTCAGGCTGTTGCTACTAGCAGTCTAGTAATAATTTTAAGCTCTAGTACTGGCAGTTTTTATAACTGGCGCAAAGGCTATCTAGATTTACAAAGGGTTGTTTATATAGCTATTCCCGCAGTATTAACCGCCCCTTTAGGAGCCTATTTGACTGGAGAGATAGCAGAATATATTTTAATGACGATCTTCGCCTGTTTTTTATTAGTAAATATTGGTTTGGTGAAATTGCGCCAAAGAATAGTTATTCAGAAACAGGGTTCAGCTAACAGGTTTAACCTGATATTATCTAGAGTCACCACAGGTGGTATTGCTGGTTTTTGTGCTGGTTTATTAGGAATTGGTGGCGGAGCAATTATGGTTCCTTTGCAAATGCTATTACTTAAAGAAGAGATCAAGGTTGCAGTTCGTACTAGTTTGGGAGTTATTGTTACTGCTACTATTTCTTCTTGCGTAATTCATGCCGTCAACGGCAATGTTCTTTATGTTCCTGGTCTAATTTTAGGTATTTCAGGAATATTGGGAGCACAGGTTGGAACTAGAATTTTGCCAAATCTTCCTAACTCTTTAGTCAGCAAAATGTTTAGTGTTTTTTTAGCATTAATGGCAGTATTTAATTTTTATCAAGCTTGGATAAGCTATCAAAATTCTATTTCTATTTAATTAACATGTACTAATTATATTTTGCTTCAATCTGAGTAGAAACCGTAATAATACCGTAATAACAAATTAGTTATATAAGTCAAATAACAACTTTAATCAAAATTTAAGAAGATGCAAGATCAAATGAATATCACAATGGTAAAAAAAATTAGACCAGATGGCAGTTTGTGTCGTAAGTCGGCAGAGGTAACTCAAAAACTAGATCAACTAAAATTAAGTGATCGCATTAATACGGTGATTTTTGCCGATGAGAGAGAGTATTCTAGCCCAGGATTGGAGTTGGCAAGAAGACACGGCGTTCAGGCTGCACCCTTTTTTATCGTTGAGCAGAAAGATTGTACTCAGGTTTATACTAAGTATTCCCGCTTTTTCAAGGAGGTTTTGGGACATCAAACTTCTGAAAGTGACGAAATTAATGAGATTATGGCGCAGCATCCAGATTTGGATTTTATCTAAATTTTTAAATACTGTTGAAAATATAGAATTAAAGTTCGAGAACGTTTTATCATATGTTGTTACTAATCAAACTAAAACGTTCTATTTTTGATGCCTACAACTACTAACGCCGAACATCGCCAAGCAATAGACGATCAGCTTTCAAAACGTCCAATTGCTCTTGATCCTGGTGGGTATTACATCATTTATCTAGATAGAGATGCCGAACTGATCTGCGCCAAGCACTATACTAATGTGATCAATGAAAGCGGTTTGGCAGTAGACCCAGAAACAGGAGAGGTAATTGCCTGTGGCGGGAAGAAAGTCGAGCGCACAGTAGAAAAGCTCTATACAGCCAGAACCGCTAAAGAACTGTGTGTCAAGGTAATTGAAGAACCTCAACCCTGTCCAATTACCATGTTGGATCACGCTGCTTATTTAGGGCGAGAGTTTACCAGGGCTGAGTATGCCTTAATTAATGGAATAGAGTATGTTCAAGACTAATTGCCAAAGCCAACGTACCAGTAGTAAGTTGCCATGGGAATGATTGTCGCTACGATGAGAAAGCCAATTACCCAGATAGTAGCACTACCCTGATCCGTATCTTCTGCTTTGGTAAACGTACCTTCAATTTGGATTTCATCTTCCATAATCGGCGGTCCTGGATCTTCTTGTCCTGAAAGCAGTGCCACTAAGCGATCGCCTGCATCAATAAAAGCCTGATTATATTTATTGCCGTTGCGAATATTGTAGCCCAGGGTGTCATCGAGAATGCTGCTAGCAACCTCGGCACCAATTAAATCCTGTGCAGAATCTCCAGAACGAATTGCTACGTTATTGGTTAAGGTATCAAGTACGATCAGGGTTTGATTTGCTTGTGCTGCGGCATCAGGATACCAATCTTGGAAAATCTCTTCAGCTAAAGATTCTACAGTTTCGCCATAATCGAGACGGCGAATTGCTACCATTCTTAACTCTTGTCCTGTGTTACTAGCCAATTCTTTGAAAGTTTTAGTTAGCTTGCTTTCATTGGCATTACTAATAGCATCAGCTGTATCGACTACCCAAACCTTGTCTGAATCAAAATCGGGTAAATCATACAGTCCAGTAGCGATCGCAGGTGTCGCGATCGCTAAAATAGCAACCGTCAGTAATAAGGTTGATAAAGCAGATTTGATCCTATTTCGTAATTGTGAACCTATTCGTATAGGCAAAAGATTTATGGTCATTGTTGTTCTCAAATAACTACTTATTTTAAAGAATATATTTAGCTATCAACAAAATGCTTGTTGTCAGCATATATAAATAATAAAGCCCAGAGTTACCTCTGGGCTGCAACATCTGAGGTTACTCAGAGCAAAATTTAATAATTACGCTGTTGCCTTTAATTGGGCAATCTCGTTTATCCCAACAGGTTAAAGACCAATTAACTCTTTGATCCCGCCCAAATAGACTGAGGAAAGCAAGAAGTAGGCGAAGAAGGCGCCACCGCCTCCTCCGATAAAGAAACCTGTAGCAAATTCACTCCAGCCTTCTTTGGAGGCAAAAGCAGAAGATACTTCTCCAGTGGTCACTGTTTCGGTTGGTTTACCACCCATGGCGCTAGCGTATAAAGATAGACATAAAGTCAAAATAACTATTAGTCCAAAAGATGCTAATAAAGCTGCAATATCAGCGTGTTCAGTATTTCTTAAGGGACCTAAAACTAAAAAAGGACCATATAGTAAGTATCCATGTGCCATACCTACTTCTAGTCCTCGACGAAGGGGTGCTAACCCATCACGGTATGCAGGAAGGTTGCGGATTAAAGCCAAGCTAATGTCCGAGGAATTTAACGGTGTTGCCAAATTACCGATTTGAGGGTCTCCTGGGGGCTGAATCGCATTGTATTCGTTCATAAAATTTGATTTCTCCTTAAATTTATCGGATTCGATGAACCCTTTAAATAGCATCACTCTAACTTGGTTTAAGTTCGCTTTTTGTTAAGAATCTTTATAACTAAACCTAATCGGACTGGCGTTCACAGTAATATCCATGGTGATAACAATTATTGGGAAAATTCATATGATTGGCGATTATGCAGCATCCTGGCTACCTGTAGCGATGGTACCTCTTGTCGGTATTGTTGGTGCAGCAGTTTCAATGGCTCTTCTATTTATTTATATTGAAGGTGAAAGAGCTTAAGTGATTTTGTCGCTTAATTGATTTTAAGTAACTTGATTTTACTTATTGAAGCTTAATATTCTGCCTGCAATGGTGGGTTATTAAGCTTCAACAGCATCTATTTTGATATTTTCTGCTAGCGATTACCCGAGGGGTACGCTACGCGATCGCAAATAAACAGAGTCCCAGAAGCAACGCAGAGGGGAATAGTTATTAAATTTATTAGAGGAATACTGATTAACCCCAGGCAAACTAAGGCAAAACTACCACTAGCGGGCAGGTTTTTGAAGACAATTTTCAGCTTTTGACGAAATTTCAAACGTCTTCTTTCCAAACAAGAATCAAGAAAATCTAAGCAGACGATGGTAGCAGTTAACATAAATGAGCCGATGCTAGAGATCAGCGTCCCGATCCCAGGAAAAAAGTTAACTAAAAGTAATGGCACTCCTACTAAAGCTATTAAAACTAACTTTTTTAGCTCGTATAAAATTGCTCTGCCTAAATCGCTAAAAATGTTTAATTCAATCAACTCTACTTTTCCAGTACGATACTTTTCTAATTGTTCAGATAGTTGACCATACCAGGGTGCGCCTAATAACACGCCCAATTGAGTCAAGACAAATCCCGTAGCAATCAAAAGAATTATGATTAGTAATAGGCGTACAACTGCAATTAAACCAGCAGCAAGATAGGTTATAAATCCCAACCATTGAGGTAAATTAGCGATTAATTGATTTAGCCAAGTAGTTACCTCACCCTGTATTCCATCAACAATTTGCCAGCCAAAGTAAAGTAGACCGCTGTAAAGAGCGATCGCCACAACAATATTGACCATAATTGGGATGACGATATATTTGAGTAATTTGGGGTTTTTGATGAAGACAAACAAGGCTTTTAGAGGATAGGTAGCACCATCAAAGGTACCAAATCCACCGATTATATTTTTGAAGGTTTTCATCATTGGAATTGATGGTTAATCAACTGGTTGCTTATGCTGTTAAATTACCAAGACATAAAAGGAATGCTAGCTATTGTCAGGAATCTATGATGTTAAATTGCTTTTGAGCTTAAGTGTAAAGTGGGCGTAACAATCCTTTTAAAGCTCCGTAAGTACTATTGTAAAAGGTCTGCATATAGGACTGAAAATCCTCGTGTCGGCAGTTCAAGTCTGCCTCCCCGCATCTCAGTAGTACTGTACAGTGACAGATTTTTTGTCGTTGGAGACAGATCATTGTCATTAAGACTAATTATTTGTCATTGAGACTAACAGTTGGCACAGGTATTGTGAATAAAGTTCTCCCCATCCTGAAAGTATCCATAATGGTGACAAATTTCCAGCGCTCGTTTAATATTCGAGATGCTTCTATTCTCAAACGCTCGAAGTTTGCTAGCTGTAGTTGGTAACATCAAAAATCAAAATAGATATCCCACAATTTGATTGTCTTATCATCGCTGCTACTAGCGATCGCAAAATTCGAAAGATTTACTGCAACATATCTAACCCAGTTCGTATGCCCCCAACAAGTATGTACGCATCTCCCAGTTTGAATTTTCCCTAAGTACAGGACAAAACTTGAAAATAAGGACAGAAAAAGGGTTTGATGAAAAGTAATTATATAAATCATCCAAACCCGATGAATCATGTTAACACGCTTCGTCAGACCTTAAAGCCACATCTTCAATGGCATGGAGCAAGACTAAGTTTTCTAGCTTTGTTTCTGATTGCTTTATTTAGGGTAAAAACGGTGAATCTTGCCCAGTTATCAACGGGATTTATGGGAAGTGCCAAAACCGAGTCTAATTACAAGAGATTACAGAGATTTTTGCGAGAGTTTGATTTAGATTATTATGCTTTAGCCAAATTAGTGATCGCAATGATGGAAATTCCAGAACCTTGGATACTGAGTGTAGATCGAACTAACTGGCAATTTGGAAGTAAGGTATTCAATAGTTAATCAATATATTGTCCACGGTATTTACGTCGGAGCTTATTTGGTTGACCTGCCTGCTGTACTGCTGCCCAGTCAACTACTTCTTCTTCATACACTTGACCACGATATGTTTTCGTTACTGTTTTGGTAGGAAGAGACTGTGAATTGGAGACAATTTGTGAAGTTGTCTGCGTATCTTGATCAAAAATTGCAGTAGATCTTTTAGATTTCTCTTCAATCCAGATAGTTAGATCATGTTCCCCCTTGACAATTAAAGTATTAACGTCAAATTTTTTGTATTTATTGCAAGTATCTAATACTTGTTTGATTTCCTGATGGGCTAAAGTATCGCCTTTTCTAAAAAAAAGCTCATTTATTTTGCATTCAGAACCATACTGATCAAACTCTCCTTTGTGCTTAAACTGATCTATTTTGAAATAAGTGATATTAGCAGCCATAAGCCTAAACTATAATTTGCCATATAATTTTTTTTATAAAGTTATTGTTCCCCTAATGATACAAAAAATAACATCGATAGCGAAAAAGTAATTTTATCTAAACATTATTGACTTTACTCTGCTCTGATTCTTCTCCCAAAAAAGTTTTAAATAAAAAAAGGATCAAACACCGAGCTGTGATGCAGCATTTAATCCTTTGATAACAAACTAGATGGTTTAACTGTTGACAATAAACACTTTTAAACAACGCTTAGAAGCGGAAGTTGGCAATTTTAGTCAGTCTTAGAATTGATTCCGATAAGGTATTTTGCCTTTCTTCTTCTTGCCTTTGTTTTTCTCATATTCGATTTCCTTCAGTTTTTTCATGATGCGGCTGAAGTACTCCTGCATGTATTCTTCTAGAGTAGTAGTTTCTTTAGGATCTAAACCAAAGGTTTGATAAACATGTTCCATGTCTGCATCCAAAGGATTACCGCTGGCAAGCACTTCGGCAAAGGTTAGGCGGTCTGCGGTATTTTGACCCCATTCACAAAAACGAGTAACGCGGCGGAGTAAGCCTAAAACAGTGAGGGAGATGCGAGAAATACGAGTAGTCTTTCCTGACAGGTTTTCACAGAGATTCATGATGTCATAAGCTCCCCATGCTTTGGTACCCACAACGGGGAAAGTTTTCTTTTCTGTCTCAGGTACCGATAAAGCGCGAATCGCAAATCTAGCAATATCTTGAGTATTCATATAGGCAATGGGAGTGCTTTCTCCTGAAACCCAAACCACTTGGTCTTCTAAGATTGGGATTGCGTACTGACTAATCAAACCCTGCATAAACCCAGCAAGTTGCAGTACAGTGTAGTTCAAGCCAGATTCAGCCAGGAATAACTCAGTACAGTGCTTAATCTCCATCAAGGGGACTTCTGGATACTGCTCGGCATTAATAATCGAGAAAAATAGATATCTTTCCACTCCAGCCGCTTTAGTAGCCTGAATTAAGTTAACTTTACCTGTCCAATCCACATCTCTTGCTCTGAGATTATCGGTAACTCTGGCGGTCGCAGCATCAATAACAGCATCAACACCTTCTAAAGCTGAGGAGAGAGTTGAGCGATCGCAAAGATCTCCTTTTACTATTTCTGCCCCCCATTCTTTGAGGAATATTGCCTTGTTGGGATTGCGTACTAGACAGCGTACCTCGTGATCTTCATCTAAAGCCTGACGAGCAACTTGTCTACCCAAGGTGCCAGTTGCGCCAACTACCAATAATTTCATTTAAGGAATTTTGTAATATTTTTTAATGTTTCTCTAATGATTTTATCAAAGAGTCATTTATTTAGAGATCTTGATTGGTGAAAGATTGATTTTACAGGATTTAAATCATGGTTTCGAGGACAGCGCCCACCACACGATGATCGGAGTCAGTTTTGAGCTGATTCAAACAGGCGATCGCATCTGGATGATTGAATTTACCAAGGGATTTTGCTGCTTGGAGTCTGATGCGCCAAGATTGATCTTCTGCTAGGGGAATTAGTAGCTTGAGTGCTGGCAATTGCTGTGGGGTATTTACCAACAAACCCAACGCCCCGACGCATGACTCCATGACAGGTTCATCACTACCTGACAGCCCAATCTCACATATCTCTAATAATTCCTGGGGACTATTGAGATCGGCGATGGCGGCAATTACGCTGCGACGCACTAGCCAATGTTCATCTTGCTCATACATTTTTCTCAGAGGCATTACTGCTGGCTCACCATAAAAAGATAGAGAATTGGCTGCTTCGGCTCTAACATTAGGGTCGCTATCGTGATCAATCATCAGTAATAATGCTGCAAACGCTTCATCACTTTGTTTTCTTCCTAATCCCATTGCCACAAATGACCTGACCAAAAATTCTTGATCGTTAACGTGATTTAATAAAAGAGGTGCAGCAATCTCTGCTTCATAATTTCGTAACTCTCTGATTCCTTTCATTCTTTGTTGAGGGTCAGAATCGTTTAAAGCGGTTTTAATCTGTGCTATGTCCATGAGCCAAAATTCAAATATCAGTTAACCTTACTTTACATTGTTGATTGCCAACGCTTGTATTGAAGAAGATAGATATTGTAATCCTAAGAAACAAATTAGTCTGCTGAGGCTGGGTAACGGGTAAGGGGTAAATTATTATATTTTCATAGTCTATTAAAACTACTAACTTTTCGTACATGCGTCCCTGCCCTTTATTTTGCGTAACGTCAGATAGTAAGTAGCTAAAAAGTTGAAACATTAAGTATGCTGAGTGATAAAGTAAAAGAATTAATCAAAAAGTCTCGTATTGTTAGCTTTGACTGGAATTATCCCCAGGCGATCATTGATATTTTTCAACAGGCTGATAATGAGGGGCGATATTTAACTGACGAGGATATTCAGCAAATTAGCCAACTTGCTCCCGACTTAAAGTCGGCATTAGCACAGGGGAAACTATTGCGAGATAATGTAATAGAAATTGTTAAAGATGCTAGAGCCGTAGTATTAGACGCTCATCCTGGCATTACCGAACCTGGAGGGGGTTTATATCCACCTGCCCGTGCTGAAGCTTGTTGGCGCGACTTTTGGCACTTTCTGCGGTGTATCAGCTACGGGGTCAGTGGTCAAAAAGTAGACTACACTAGCGATCGCGGTTTGGGATATATGAAACAGCTATACCAAGAATTGCAGGTACCCTTGGATGCGATGATTCTGGGATTAGAACAGCTAGAGGTTTTTAGTCTCAAGCTATTTGAACCAGAACAACAAGATCAGCTTGAACCATATTTTGAACGATTGATTGAATCAATGCGTCAGTTTTCCAATTGAATTTTAAGTTAATTGTCGATTGTGAGGGCGGACTTCCGAATTGTTCATTGATAACCGAGACTAATTTGTCCAGGAGACAGTAAGATAGTCGTGTTTGCTCCAGGCGATCGCAATTTTACTTTCAATTTGCCTTCAGGAGTCACGCCAATCACTTCTCCAGAAGAACCATTAAAGTTAATTTGTTTGCCTAAACTATTGAGTATTGCTAAATATTTATCTAGAAGTTTTTCAATACCAACTGCTAAATAATATTCATATCCCAACAATATTCCATAAGTAGTAATTGCCGTTAGCTCTTCTAGGGAATTGATTTGTTTAAGGTCTCTTTTTTGATAATAAGACTCTAAATTAATGCCAGGATTAGGTACGGAATTATGCCAATTAATCCCGACTCCAATCACAGCTTTGATCAGCTTACTATATTTATTTCTCGTTTCAATTTTAATTCCACCTAACTTACGCTGCTCAAGAATTAAGTCATTTGACCACTTGATAGTTATTGGTAGCCGATAGCTTCTTAAGATTGTGGCAATTCCCCAGGCAGTCGCTATTACTAAATGGGGATATTTATCTATCTCTAAATCTAAATCTAAACCTACAGAAAGATAGAGACCTCCTTGAGGTGAAATCCAACGATGCCCCCATTGACCTTTCCCCGCGGTTTGCTGTAGAGCGATCGCAGCAGCGGGTAATTTAATACCACTATCTATTAGTTGCCAAAGTAAAGTATTAGTTGAGGGGATAGCATCAAAAACAGATAAATACACTGGATCTACCAGATTACTTTGACAATTTAAAACTTTACTTTTCTGGATATTTTTCCAGGCAGATTGATATCTGTCTAAATTAAAATTCAATTTTATAATTTCTGATTTTCGTTTTTTTAGTAGTCTGTTAGCGATAATGATATTAATAATAGTAGTTTAGTGTTATCTATTTCTTAATGTACATGAGAGATATTCTAAATTTTCTGGAAATAGTAACATTTGTTGAACAACTATTTTATTATTTTAATATTTTTTGCTTTCTTACACTTTTTAAAATAACTAGATTGATGGGTAGTAGAACTTCGATCATATTTACGGCAGTAGAGAGAGAAATTATTAGCTTACCAATTTTAGATTGGACAAATAAAGATAATGGTATCTGGCGATTATTTGAAAATGCTCGTGATAATAAATTTCGAGGGGAATTATTTGAGTTATCTGGAAGACATGGTCGTCATTTTCATGACATATTGACAGTTAAAGATCGTTGCAAACTACATTCTCTAGATTTTTTGGAGTTAGATATATTGGAAGATGAAAGAGGAGCAGCACTTCAAGATACTGAATTAATCTCGGTAGTACGTTCTTTAACAATTATTATAGATGAATTATTGAATGCGGTTGATCCTCTATACTGTCTGCCTACTGGACATATAGCTAGTAAAGATAATATGTATACAGCTTGGTTAAATTCCAAGATTGATCAAAATGTTGATTTGGACTATTACGAAGAATCAGGATTATTTATAATATTAAAAACTTTACTTTTGGTTGCTACTAACGCTTTAGTTAACAATAAAGTATTTGTCTATATTCAGTTTACAGTTTGATTATAAATAGTTGCGATCACATTTTTTTCATTTATAATATGCTGGCACTAATCTTTTTTAGTGCCATTTAGATAAGTATCTAGAAATTTTTTTGACCGATCTACCGCTAACCAAGTTGATACATCAATCTCTCCAGAATATTGTTCACTTTGCTTTATAGGATTAGTCGCTACTAAAAAATGATTCAACTCTTTTGGGTGGACTTAAAGAATTATAATAAAATTCATTAGGCAACTTAAAACTTTGTAAAACTATTTTATGACTACTTGTAGATATGGAATTATCTTCACTTATAGAAATAAGATTTTCTGTTTTACTTTCAATCCTGGTTCTAATTGTTCCTATGTTGGTTTCAAAATTGTCTGATAATAAGATATACATTTAATTTAATATTGCGATCGCATTTGCTCTATTCCTAATATATTTGCCCTAACTCGCTCTACTATTCACTATTCTTCTAAAAGGGATAAAGTATTCCTTCATCCTACATGCGGAACCCGAGCCTTTATTCCTCTTCTTTTAAATATGTCTTTTGCATTACTTTGTACGAGCGATCGCAATAATGTTCCGCCGTGTGTAGCGTTTTGTCTTAACGAGCATTACATGTGGCACAAGAGCTACTGCCCTAAGTACGCTAAGCAGAGCTTCGCCGCTTTTTGAGGCTATATTCAATTGAGTAGCTATTCTTCCGTCCAAACTGATGAAAGAAGGATATACTTGTTTCTTTTAGTATTTTGAAATCAGATTGAACTAATCCTAATATTTATTAATCTCTCTATGCCTAACTCAAATCAATTTTCTTTGGTTGGTGCAAGATAGAACAAAAGTTAGCTACAATACGATTAAGCTTAACTATTAGAAGCAATCAAGCTAAGGCTTAAAGCTTCTCTTATCACGGGGCCGTAAAGGTTTCGACAGGTTAGTCAAAGCTGACTCGTGATTCAGGTCGAGATTGAGTATCCTCTCGTTAATCAGACTCACATTAAATATAGATGCAAACAACATCGTAAAATTTGAGCGCTGTGCAGTAGCTGCATAAATCTAAAAAACTTTAGATTTGCTCGTCTCTAGTTTGACTCCGTTAAGGATTAGAGACAAAACCCCAACGGATGCTCCTTCTGGTTTTCTTTGGTAGACCATTAGGAAAAGACTTTATCAAAGAATCCTGCCATCAGGGATAATTGATGACCCCTGCTCTACGGGTAAACAGAGCTAAACCTGTGAATGAATGGGCAAGTTAATAGCTGATCTGGACAGCAGTTCGACTCTGCTCGGCTCCATTCAAACTAGCTACATAATATTTATGACCTTAACTTCAACCTCTGGCATTTTGAGTGGAGAAGTTAAGGTCATTTAGTAAATCAGAGCTAAATTAGTTTTGTAACTTCAGCAAAATGTCCTGCACCTGCTGATAAAAACCATTTTGACGGTCGTAGTGAGTTTTTAACTCATTAAAACGATTGATAGTCAAATTGTTTTGCTGCACAATTTGCAGAGATTGATTGCAATAGTTGTTGGCAATTGCCCGAACTTCAGGTTTAAGATTACTTAGGGTTGCTGGTTGATCGCACACAATATTTGGTGGGGGTTCATCAATCAAATTTTTGATTTGTTGATAGGCTTCCCTTCTCAGCAGCTCAACTTCATAACCCGCTCTAGCATAATTTTTAGTTTCCTCTGGGGTAAATTCTTGAGCCTGAGCATTTTGCGCTAAAGCAAGATTTAATAGGGGGTTTTGGCTAGTATTAGGCGATCGCACTGATAATTCAGGAATTAGACCTGCCATTATGCCCATTAACGCTAATATGCTACTACTTAATATACGAAAGTATAGTTTATTTACTTGAGTCACAGCCCTCTCAGCTTTTAACATCATTAATAATAATTACAGCTATCGAAAAGATTACTATCTATTGGGAATTGATTTCCCTTAGATATGTTCCTGATTAATTTCTAAAACTTAGATAAAAATTTACTTAAGCCATAGATTACTTGGCACAGAGTCTTCTGTGAGCCTTGCAGAACCCAATTTATAATAGTTAAAAGTACTTTTCTTTTAGCTGAAGTATTTCCTTAGCAGTTTGGACGATGACTTACACTCTCAACATAAAAGCCTTTACCGACTCAATTAGTGACCGCGCTTTGGAACAACTATGCCGTGAAAACCCCGATCTTAGATTTGAAATCGATGCCAGAGGCAAACTAATTGTCATGTCGCCAACAGGAAGTTAAAGTGGAAAGCGCAATGGAGATTTATTCGGACAAGTTTGGTATTGGAATCGGCAAAGCAAACTAGGAATTGTGTTTGATTCCTCTACGGGGTTTAAGTTATCAAATGGCGCAATACGCTCTCAGTAGTGTTAGCTGGATAGCTATTGAGCGCTGGAATAACTTAAGTGATCCGCAAAAAAAAGATTTTGCACCGATAGATCCAGATTTTGTGATTGAATTAATGTCGCCAACGGATGATTTATCGACAACACAACCTAAAATGTCTGAATATCTTAATTGTGGTGTAAAGCTTGGCTGGCTGATTAATCCCGATACCAAGGAAGTAGAGATTTATCGTTTGGGAAAGGATCAACAAACACTATGTAATCCTAGTAGTTTATCTGATAAAGACATACTACCAGGATTAACTGTAGATTTAGCTGAGATTTTTTAACTTTAAATATCTAAAGCGATTATAAAAGTAGAGCGACGGTTGGAAAATGCCACTCAATCAGAAAATAATATTGATGAAAGCTAAATTGCTCATTATAAAATTAGGGAGTGGTAAATCTAAGTATGATTTTTAAAATTATTGGATGTTAACTGAATTAAAGGTGCTAATGGCTAATGGCTAATGGCTACAAACAAACATACTTTGTAATTCATACATAAAATTACCAACGCCTAAAATTATTTTATGTTAGCTCTTTTAATATTTAACATCATGATTTTAGAAACATTAAAGATAAATGAATAGTTAGTTATCCTAGCAGAATCTCTAATGGAAACATCTAACTAGGATTAACTGTAGATTTAACTGATATTTCTTAACTTTAAATATCTAAAGCCTACTTTGTCCCGCCTACTTGCACATTAGGAGATTGAATTACCGTATGTGGCTCATTACCATCCCATTTTCTAATTCTCTCTTTTTCAACCTGAAGCTGTTCTAGTTTTAGTAATTCAGGAGTAATTGATTGAGCGCGCAAACGATTAGCTTCCGCCTCTGCTTTGGCTTTTTCAATAGTAACCTGGGCTTCTCCTTTAGCTTGTGCAACATTAGCATCGGCTTGAGCCTCAACTTTGCGACGATTAGCTTCTGCCGTTTGAGCAGCTTGTTGAGCAGCAAATTGTTCGTCAATACTTTTTTGAATGTCTGGGGGGAGTCGCAATGGTGATAAAAGAGCTACGTCTTGAATTGTAATGGTAGGAAAACGCTGTTGAGTACACTCAGTAACTCCAGCAACTAGTTTTTGCTGATTATACGGCAGCATTGAAGGTGTAAGCTTTAGATTTTCCGCTACAGTGGAAAAACAGTTGCGTAACCCATTCCTTAACTCATTAGCTCGAAAAGCATCAGGGGTTTTACGATACTTTTTATAAAACCGATGCAGTTTTGTACCATTTTTATTGGCTAATTGTTCGGTAGTGAATCCAAAGGAAACACCAACGTCAGCCGAAACGGGACTACCACCAACAGAAAATACAACCGATTCGTCAGTTGGAGAGCCTTCTGTAGTAGATTTAGTAAAAGGGTAGGTATTAATATAAGTGGGAAAAACAACTACATTTTCTGTATAGCCATTGAACCAAACTCGTCCTGCAACAAGTTCAGCATTATCAATTCCTTTTTCCCCTCCGTAAAGCTGAATCTTTAACCCAGCAAAACCAGGTTCAACAGTCTCGATACTAGTACCAGGAATAGCGCCACAAGAACTAATACTAAGGGCTAATGCAGATAAACTAATTAGGGAAGAAAGCTGAGATTTAAGTTTTTTCATTTTTTGTCTGTTCTAAAATCTCGAACAGAGAAATATTGAATTCTTGGATTGAAGATGTTTCTTTCACGCTAAACAGTAAGTCTATTTGAGATGCCACATGAGCAGGAGATAATTCTAAAAAATCCCCTGCTCGTAAATATGAATATTCAGGGAATGCTGTGATAAAGATTTTTCTGGATTGATTAGCTGCTGTTAACTTAGCTACTGCATAGATACTAGAAGTAGTCAAGACAGTTGGCACAGTAAACCAAATGACAAATCCTATCATCGGCTTTTTAGAATTCAGAAAAGTTGGTGCTACTGCAATTAAAGCTAAGGAGAGAATAATTTCGCTAACTCCAATTAGTAGCCAACGTTTGAGTTGACGATTAATCAAAACCCATACCTCAATTAATCAAAATGGGCATACGTTAATCAGAGAATATATTAAAAATTAATTCTCAATTCTCTAAGGCTAATCTTTACTAAAATTGCTCTCTGCTTTACTAGTTTCTAATTAAGTACAAGTAAGCAGGATATTGATTAGATAACGTTTATAGTGAAAAAATAGCTTATAAATCCAAGGGAATCAATTATTTATACTGTGTCAAGATTTTGGACTCCATTAAAACCGTTGTTTGTGTAGCTCCAATCGATTTCCTTCGCGCCCTTGTTATACCAATATTTTATTTGGTAAACTTGCCCAGCTTAGAGTTTATATAAATTATAACAGAGAAAAGTTTTTTGTCAAAATAAAAGCTAACTTAGATTTTAGAAAACCGCATAGTTAGCTATAGTTATCTTTTATAGATTCAATTAAGATTAAACTTCTTCTTTAGAAATCCAACTCAATATTGGGGCTTTTGCAATTTACCAAAAATAGTATTAATCGCTAATAAAATATAATAATTATCTATTAGCGATCGCCTGTTTAAATTCAGATTATTCTAAGATACCTTCATCTTGAGCAGAAGGATAAATACTATCTACTACTAAAACGGGTTTTTCAGAGTATTCTGCTTCTATTTCTGATTGAACATCAAGATCCCACGTAAGATCGTAGTCTCTTTCCAATTCAGCCTTAACGAAAGGACGTACAATACCAGTAACTACTACTGTTTCACCTTGTTCGGGAATTGGTTCGACCGTGGCGTTAATCAGTAAGAGATCGTCTCCACCAATTAATTGTTCTTCTTCGAGGGTAAAAGCAAAGGCATTTCTAATTTCATCCACTTCACCTTCTATGGCAATTTCTTGACCGTAGTAATTCTCAGGATTTTCAGAAACTTCCTCTAATTCAGGTGATGAAACCATATAGGTAGCAAGGATAACAGGTTGCTCTTCATAGTCTACGTATAGTTCTGGGTCGAGATCTAATCCATAATCTCTTTCCACATCTGCTAGCACTAGGTTTGCCACTTCTCCTGTAACCTGTAGCTTTAAATCATCCGTATCTTCTGGAATAACTTGTTCGGAAACATTGATTACCAGAACCTTTTCTGATTCAAATAAACCATCCGATTCTATAGCAAAAGAAACACCTGATTCCACGTCTTCTACTTCTCCTCTAACGGTAACTTCTTCGCCAATAGCAGCCTCTGATTCAGCAATTTCTTCAATAGTTGTATTGCCATCTGGTTGTTGTGCCTGTACTCTTGAATATTCGCTGACGGTTAAAACAGCAGCTAAACCTACTAATAATGCTGAAAATTGAGTCATTATTAACTTGTATATATTCATCTTAATATTCCTATTGTCCCTAAAAAGTACTAACTTTTGACTTAACACGCATGTTCTTTCATGCATTTAAGATATTCTCTTGTTTTTAACAAAAATCTATCTATCTACTGAATGATATATGGCAATCATAGATAATTCTTAAGTTATAAAATAGCGTTGCTAATTTTGATGTGTGATTTACAAAATATCAAATCAAGAAGATACTTTTAGACCCTTTGCAAAAGCAATCAGTCATAAAAATACAATTAATTTATCCAGGTCTTTATAATTAGATATGACAGCAGAAAATATAAAATGTATTCATTATCTTTTCTCTTTATCTTCCTCCTTAATAGAGTAATTGCAGAGTATTATTAGATAAATTAAAAAATACTGCTACAGCTTATAAAGCCTTAAAATACTCTATTGTTCCATGCTCAATTGTCCCAATGCAATTCGCTTCCCAATACAGTCTATAGCCAAAAAAAGCGATCGCATCATTTCGGAATCTTGCTGGTAGTTTGCCAGAACCAAATTAGACAGTTTCTGGCTAGAGCCTATTTTCTCTAAGTGTTCCCAATCACTAGCAATATCGACAAAGCCTCCTGATATCAAGTAAAATTCTAGTTCTAGGTCAGAATCGATTGCTTTAGCTCGTTGATGTAAGAGGTCAAACATTGCTGTTACACCATCATATAAGTTCAGCTTGTGACCTAATTCTATGAGTTTACTTTTGGTAATTTTATTACTCTTTTCTCTGTGATGAGACTCTTTTACTAGACAATAAGCCCTGGCTAAATACTTATCCCAACCATTATCAACTAAAGGTTGAACACGATCATTAATAAAAGAATCAACATCTATCTGAAAATATTCTAGTAAGACTTGGAAACTATCATCAGGGATTAAAGTTTCATCGAAATCAAACACAACCGCAATTCAATTAGATACAGATTTAGTAGCTTTACTCATTAGTAAATAAAATTTATTACTAATCAATTAAATCAGCAAATTTACAGTAGAGAATCTGCCGTAAGCATTAAAATTGCTCAAAGATAGATACAACAAAACACTAATCTAACGGTTCAATTCAGCCTAATAGTTACAGAAAAGATACTACCTACTTGCAATTCACTAACTACAGAGATCGCACCTTGGGCGTTGCTGAATTAGGGGAGGAATCGATAAGGAATAGGCACATCTTCAAGCTTTAAATAATGAATCAATAATCTAATTGAATGCTTTAACATTTCTAGAGACTTTGAGTAGCAAAGAGTTTTGCGATGTAAACGAGCTACTCCCATCCCGCTATAAAATTACCTAAAATAGAATAGTCGAAATAAAGTGGAGAAATGAGGAGTAGAACACAACAGTTAAAGAAGCAGCAATTGAACTTAGAGGAGTGGCAAAAGCTTTATTACCAGAATCAAAGA
>JBCDDK010000073.1:0-32456 GCA_039180345.1 Cyanobacteria bacterium P01_G01_bin.39
CCTACTGCTAAAAAGAGTTATTCTCGCGCTAAAAAAACGAAAAAACAGGCTTTGTAACTTGATTTTATCACTGTAGTTTTCTTATTCAGCTATTTTTAACAGGCTGAACTGTTTTCTCATGATTATTTTTAGTCTAAACCACAGTTAATAAGCTAAAAGTAGGTCGAGACGATGGCGATGATTAGCAATCAGAGAATATTTTTACGGCGTTGGATTGGTAAACTATTTCATCCCCCAACCGAATCTCCCGAATATCGAGCGTGGAAACAAAAACTTTTTCGCGATCGCCTGATAGTTTGCTTCTGGCTTATGCTATTGTGCGTAGTCGCCTTTGCAGTTAAAGATTTTATTGAGGTTTATCATCCAGAAAACGCCAGGCGAATTTTAGAGTATTCTGTTAGGTCGAGATTAGAACTGTATCGCGCTCGAACTATCTATCCCTACATCACTATTGCTACAACTTGGATTGTTTGTTGGTATCGTTTAAAAAAAGATAGATTTAGACACCACACCTGGGCTATTTTTCTGGCAATAACTTGGTCTCAAACAGTCTATTTGCCGATTGTTGGTACTTTTATCGGAGAACCATATTTGGGAGATATTTTTTACTTGGGATTGATTTTTTTAAGTTTAGCAATTTTAATTCCCGTCCGTTGGCGAATTCATTCGATTGCTCAACTGGGATCGATTGTCTATTATTTCGGAATAATGCCAATTTTGGGCTGGCTTGGCTTAATTGAGATAGAATTTATCTTGCCTCTTCGATCCCGATCCATTAGTGCCTTTTTTCTTAGCCTGTTCGATTGGCATTATGGCAATAGCAATGTACGAAAGATCGCAACAGAGACAATTTGAATCTCGCCGAGAATTGAAGGTGTTTTTGCATTCAGTAACTCACGATCTGCGTACTCCAGTTATGGCAAGCTCGATGGTGTTGGAGAATTTGTTACAACAGCCAGGAGAAAAACTCACTTTAGATCGCTCGGTTTTGGAAAGACTACATCAGGGAAGCGATCGCGCTTTGAAAATGATTAATTCGGTAATTGAAGCTCACAATACGGAATTTAACGGCGTTATAGTGAATTTACAGCCTTGTTCGCTTAACGATTTGATCAATTAGCTTTAATCGATCTACAGCCAATCTTAGGGGAACATCAGGCGATCGTCGATAATCGTCTTCCAGATAATTTGCCTAAGATCGAGCTAGATCCAATTCAAATATGGCGAGTACTCAACAATTTGATTACTAACGCTCTCAAGCACAACCCCAACCGCGTTCGCATAACTATAGACGCTATAGTAGAACCAAACTGGCTTTACTGTAGGATTAGCGATGACGGAGTTGGTATTTCTGCCGAACAGAGCGATCGCCTGTTTAAACTTTATTCTAGGGGAAAGCGTTCGCGCTATATGCCAGGATTGGGCATCGGATTATATCTATCTCAGCAAATTATTACGGCTCATGGCGGAGAAATTGGCGTTGTTAGTAGTCCAGGCAATGGTTCTACTTTCTGGTTTACTTTGCCTTGTCAATCTGAACAACTGTAATTATGTCTACCGAACAAAAGTCTGTTAATGCTTCATCTCAGCAAACCTGGCAAGTTTTGTTGGTGGAAGAAGATCCGTTAATGCAGTTGGGTTTGGAGCAATTTTTTGCCAAACACGCTCAATATCAAATCGTCGGACAGACAAACAACGGTTATCGAGCGGTAGAAATGACTCTCAAGCTCGAACCCGATTTGGTAATTATGGATATTGGCCTGCCGCAAATGGATGGCATTGAAGCAACCAAGCAAATTAAAAGTAGCCTTCGGGATACGGCAGTTATCATGCTTACTTCTCATCGATCGCAGACAGAAACGATCGCTTCTTTGGCTAGTGGGGCAGATGCTTATTGTCTTAAAAGCACTAGTCTCAAAGGTCTGTTAACCGCGATCGCGGCTGCTAAGGAAAAGGCAGTATATCTAGACCCTAACGTGGCACGGCAAGTTATCGGACAGCTTCAAGCTACCAAGGCAAATGATGGCGATTGCGGTTGCGAAGCAAGTCCTACGGACTCAGCTAGCTATCGGCATCGCCCAATCGGGCAGCTTTCTAATAAAGAACTGGAAGTGCTACAGCTAATTGTCGATGGTAAAACCAACTCGGAAATTGCCGATCTTTATATACCTCAGCCTGAGTACGGTTAAAACCAATATTCGCAGCATCATGAATAAACTAGCGGTTAATGATCGCGTCCAAGCTGCGGTGGTGGCATTGCGATCGGGATTAGTTTGAGATTTTGTTTTGATGTTGGATTTTAATAACTGGATACAGTTATCTAATGAACGATTGACCCCCTCAGGAAATTGAGACAAAAGATAGTTATGAAAATGAGTATTATGATTCCACATTACCTACTTTAATAATTTAGACATATTACAATTCTATTATCAGTTGGTTATACTTACTTCAGATTAACTCAGTTATGGACAACTGATAGTCTAATTAGTTAACTATTTGTATGTTACTCATTGGTATACTTTGATCAGGTTTTATAACTTAGGGAAGCTTCTAGATGTACAGTTGAGAGGCTTCCCTTTTGATTAATTATCTCATTCTAAACTGATGCTCCAATACTCTAAAGCAGACGCTGCAACCGCAGTAGATATGGCACTTGCTTATGCTTTACTCCAGCGTAATGAGAGTGGTGGCGTAATTCATTGTCCTTTAATGCTTTCGCCAGCTTTTATTGCTAACTCGTTGGTTAGAGAACTTGAATCCGTAGCTCAACCTTTAGCGCTTTTAATTCATCGAGTTGCCAGTAATCTGGATTTTCTGAGGGAGCAACTTCAGTTTACGGCTGAGAATGATGAGTATACAGGTTTTCTCTTATCTTTGGCTCTTGAGGAGAAGCAGCGTCAAGATAAGTTGAGATTTTCTGTTACCCGCAGTGACTATTTCATGACGCAATCAGGATTAGGGTTACGTCAGGTTGAATTTAATACTATTGCTGCGAGTTATCCTGGGCTTTCGGAAAAAATTACCAAATTTCATCATATTTGGGCTAATGTGAATCAGCAAACCTGGGATTTGTTGCCCAACAAGCCAGTTACAGCAATTGCCGATGCTTTTGCTAAGGTTATTAATGAGTATGGTGTTGCTGATGCTTGCGTACTGTTTGTAGTTCAACCGAATGAGCGCAATATTTTTGACCAACGTCTGTTAGAAATTGCTTTGATTCAGCAGGGCATTAGAGTAATTCGTAGTAGTCTTGAGGCTATTGGAGAACAGGGAGAATTAAGACAGGGACATTTAGTTTTTAAGAACGAAACCATTGCTATCACTTATTTTAGAGCTGGTTATCGTCCTGATGATCTTGAAAGTAAAATTGCTCGCCAGGGACGTAAGTTAATTTCTAGTTCCACCACCGTCTCTGTGCCAGATTTGCCGACACATTTAGCAGGTACTAAGAAAATTCAACAGGTTTTGACGGATTCGAGATCATTAAAACTGTTTCTCAATGAGCAGGATATAGCTTTGGTGAGAAAAGTCTTTGCCAGAATTTATAGTTTGAATGAGTCAATTGAGTTTGAGGGCAAAACGATGTTGGCACAAGAAGCTGCGATCGCAAAACCAGAGCAGTTTGTACTCAAACCCCAGCGTGAAGGCGGTGGATTCAATTTATATAACGAAGATATCCGTAACTGTTTGACTGATATTTCAGCGGAAGAGAGCAATGCATACATTCTCATGGAGCGCTTATATCCCCCTGTATCTCCTGCTTATGGCATGAGAAACAGTGAAATCTGGCAAGGAGAAGTAGTGCATGAAATTGGTCAATTTGGCATCTTGATTGCTCAGGGGGATCAGGTTCTAACTAATCAAGCAGCAGGCTATCTGGTTCGTACCAAGCTGAGTGATGCTAATGAAGGAGGCATTTCTGCTGGATATGGACATCTTAATAGTTTGGCTAAAACCGATGATATTAGGTAACGTCAGTTCGGGTTAACAAAATTTATTTGTAAACACGGTCTTAGGCGATCTAGAGTATGGCTTTATTGTGATTCCTAATTCTAGAGATGACTGAAATAATGTAGATCTAGTCAAGCGACGCATATCCAAGTTAGATTATGCGATGGCGAATCAACCCCAAGAACAATAGATTAAGATTAATAATTATCGGGCTTTGAGAATCTATGAATGATTATCAACTGAACAATCTAGAGCGCATTACCTTTAATCCCAGCATCATGGCGGGACAGGCTTGCATTCGCGGAATGCGTATTCCCGTATCCTTGGTTGTTAATTTGGTAGCTAATGGTAAACCTGTTGCGGAAATTTTATCTGAATACCCAGATTTGGAATTGGACGATATTAAGCAATCTCTGCAATATGCAGCTTTATTGACGCGAGAAACCGTCTATCCTTTCCCCACTAATGCTTAATCAAAATGAAGTTTCTAGCCGACATGGGTATTTCTTTGCGCACTGTGGAATGGTTGCGCGAAATCGGTCACGATGTCGTTCATCTTAGAGATAGAGGATTGCAAAAACTACCAGATGATAAAATTCTCGATTTAGCTCTTATCGAACAGCGCATAATTTTGACTATAGATTTAGACTTTTCCCAATTGCTAGCAGTTAGCAAACAAGCTTTGCCTAGTGTGATTTTGTTTCGTTTGGGTAATGAAAATTATAATGAAATTAATCTACGGCTGATTGAAGTTTTGAATAACTGCCAGCAGGATTTGGAAATAGGGGTAATTGTTTCTGTGAACAACGAGACTTTTAGAGTAAAGAAACTACCAATTTGAAAAAATGAATACGCAGTTTCCTAGGATTCGAGGAATTATTTGAGACAAACTGTAAAACTATAAAATTTAAAAACCGCTATACATACCAATTCGATATGAATTTTTTAATATCATCTATGGCATAATCTTTTAATCTTTTTTCCTCTGTTTCGTCTCTCGATCCTTCTTTATGTTGTCCAAAAAAAGAACCTCCATTCATTTCATAATAATCATAAATTAAGGGACACCTGTGAATTGCCTAAATACCCTGTCTGTTAAATCAAATTTATTGCATTAAAAGACAGTCTTGTCTCGCATTCGATTTTAGGAAACAGTTTTAAACTCATATTTCCCTAATCCTCTTTCTACCATACTAAAGAGGTCGCCATCCTCACTTCTCCTTTGTCTGCTTAAAAAATACTTGTCTAAATACCTCAGTCTTTTCTATTAAATCTGAGTTCATCTACAAAGCGATCGCAATTGCTTCTCTTTTTTCTATTGCTAGCTAGCCTCAACCAAGAAATTAATTTGGCACAGGTACTTATAATTGCTCTGTTATTCCTGAGATGTATTGATCTCTTCGATCAATTGATTAACCTGCTCAACTTCCTCTATGTCATTGTTACTTTTGTATAGCTTTAGCGCCTGATTTAGAGCAGCGATCGCTTCGTCAGTTCTATTTCTCTTTGAAAGAGCAATCCCCAAATTGTGATAGCCGACAGGGTTGTCGGGGGCAATTTCCGTTAACCGCCGAAAATCAACAATGGCTATAGAGTAGTTTTGTTGAGCTAAATTAGCTCTGCCTAATCCTTCAATCGCAGCCAGGGAATCGGGTTTCAGTCTTGCTGCTAATTCGTATTCAGCTAGTGCCTGCTCATATTCCCCTTGTTTATAAAATATATTACCTGCCTGAAGATAGATTTGATGATTTTGAGGAGCCGTTTTTTTGGCTATTTCTAAAGCTTTTAATCCTTCTTCGATCTTTCCTTGATCCAATAGAGCGATCGCCAAATTCAACCTTAAATCTGATGCCGATGGCTCTTGTCTAATTGCTTCTTCTAAAAAAGCGATCGCTTCAGGGTAGCGTTGTTGTTTAATTAGCAGACGAGAAACAATATTGACTGCCTGTTCATTATCTGCTTCCAATGCCAGGATCTTTTCATAAACAGCGATCGCCTGGTCATATTCTTCTGCTCTGGTTAGTACAACTCCTAAACCAAAGTAATTTTGGATATTATCTGGCTCCAGCTCAATTGCAGTCTCGTATGCTGTGGCTGCCGCTAAATTTTCTCCCACGTTACCCAGGGCAAAACCTAGGGCGTAGTGGAATTTAGGATTTTGGGGAGCCAAACTGATTGCCTGTTGATAAGCAGCTACTGCTCTGGCGTAATCTTGTCTCAAGGTTTGTACATAGCCAATACCTGAGAAAATCTGGGGATTATCTTGATCAAGAGCAGCAGCTTTTTGATAAGTTTCCAGTGCCTTATCATAATTTTGGTCTGCCACGTACTGTTTACCCACCACGAGTAAATTATTGAGTTCGACCTTGTTAACCTGTGCTAAATAAATAGCTGAGTTCGATTGAGCCTGAACTGGAACTGAAAATATAACTAAAGCGAGGAGAGATAGAGAGGTGCTGCTTAAAAGTTTGAACAACATGTATTTGGTAACGATTAGCCACTTAGGCGTTATAGCTCAATCAATACTCCCTAGTCAATATTAAATTTGATGCCCGCCATGATTTTCAGGCGATTGTTAGCTAATTAAAGAATTTGACTCGTATTATATACTACTCTTGTGTGAGCGAGATTATGGTTGATATATATAGCCGTACAAAGTTACGCTCTTGACAATACAAAAGTTGACGGTTCGTAAGTAGCAAGTGTCCTAATCTAAATACATAATGCTATACAAGTTTTATTTCAATATTCAACTTTAAATTGTGGCGATCGCGTTGCTGAATCGGAGTATAATTTTTATTTGTTAACTTACTTTATTTAGTTTTAAAAAACTTAGAGCTGAGAGCTACAAACATTACTACTCCAAATTTCACACTTAAAATCAGCAACATTAAACTAGTAGTGAAGATGGGGCGGAAACGACCGTATTCATAATGGGTAAGTTTATCTGCACTTGGGTACCATAACCTGGATTACCTTCAAAGACTAATTTTCCGCCATGCTGTTCGACAATTGCTTTGGTGAGCTTCAGTCCCATAGGAGAAGAACTATTCCTGTCATCTATATTTTGCTCTGTACTGTTAAACAGCTGATTAAGTAAAGACTGTCTAATTCCTGTCCCGTTGTCATTAATAGCGATTATAAGACTCGAACTGTCTTTAACGTGAGCAAAAATGCTAATTTGACCACCAGTTTCGGGCAGCGCGCTCAAAGCATTGTCAATTAACTGTCTTAGGGCTTCTTTGAGCTTGAGCCGATCTACAAACACTGGTGGGATTTCTGGAGCAATGCTGAATTCCAGATTGATCTGACGATCAATAAATTCTGTCTGAAAGCTATTTAGGGTTTCGTAGAGCAAAGCGCGAATATCAGTCGGACTTAGATTTAGGTCTAAAGGAAACCCAAATTCAGCTAAATGGGTAACTGTATGTAATAGAAGATTTAACTGGTCGAAAACTTCTCGTTTACTGATGTGGGGAAGATCGCCGTTGAGATTTTGGCGATCCAATTGAGCTAGCTGTGTTTTCATTTGCTTTAATAGCTGGTGTAAAAGTAGACGTGAAGGAACGTGAGTAATTTCCCCTTGACGGTCTAAGATTGTTTCCCAGTCATTTGTCAAGGCTGCTGATTCCAGAAATTGTCCTCGCTTTTGCAAAGACTCTACCAAACGATTAAAAGCACGATTAATCGAGCCAATTTCATCACTTCTTTCAATATCCAAATTAATTTGGCGATCTCCTTGACTCAAGCTATCTAAACCTTGCTTAATTTCCTTGAGAGGAGCGAACAAGTCTGAATTTAGATAGGCTGTCAACAGTAAAGTTAAAGAAATTGTGCCAAATGCCGCCAAAATCAAGACCAATTCCGCCGTAGATTGATTTTCTGTAACCTGCTGAAGAACCTTCTCTCGATACTGTAGATCCGAATTAATGGCGCGATCGCTTAACTTTTCAAACTGGGGAAAACTACTATGGTTGAGCTTTTCTCTTCTGAGCTTTAGAGCTTCAAAAGTTCTCCCTTGTGCTAAAAGTTGCCAAATCTTGTCTGAATCATCCAATAAAACAAGATAAGCATCATTTAACTGCTGTATTTGTTTTTTTTCGGCTTCATTATGTGCCAGTTGTGACCAATCCCGAAAATACTGCTCTACGGGAGCAAGATCCTGCTTAAATTGCTTGTGTGCAGTGGGGTTATCAGTAGAGATTGCTTCTCGAATTGTATGAGAAGCATTAATCACTCGCGTTTTTAGTTCCTTAACCAGCAGACTACGTTGATAGTGGTTGTTTAATTCTCGATTGCTGGCTTGCCAACTGACAATTGCCCATCCCGTTAACCCTGCATTGAGCAAAGCTAATACTGCTAAACCACTAAAGGTAGATAAAAGTTTTTGCCGTAAATTCATAATGCTAAACCAATCCAACGCCAGTAACCAAAGTAAAAAAGAATAATCAGCCCCAAATGGACTAACAGTAAAACCGAACTAAGACGCAGCAGATCCGCTGGCTTATATGTCTGATTCTCTAGTTCGCAGAAGATTAGTAGTGCCTTAGAGCTAACAGGAAATGTCAGACAATAATCCATCCCCAAAGTACTCAAAAATAAAACAGCTATGGGGTTGAGCTGCAAACTATTCGCTAAATACAACAAAGGGGGAACTAACGCCGCAGCCCTGGCGGTATGAGAAGTCATATAAAGGTGGGAGGTAAGAGAAATTAATGAGAGTAAAAGTAAAATTAATAGCGGAGAATTTGTCTGGGCAATACCGCTCAGGGTAAAGACTCTGCTAATTATCCACTGGGCTGCATCGGAATCAATTAGCGATCGCCCTAAAACCAACGCCGCCCCCACAAAAATGATCAAGTTCCAAGAAATCGCTTTAATTCCTTCTTGCCAACTCAAAACACCAATGTTGGGCGCAGTTAAAATTAATGCCCCCGCCACAGAAACAGTCGCAATTTCATAGCTATGTAGGCTTTGAGAGAACCAAAGTATCAACATCATCAAAACAATGACTATGGTTTTGATTTCTGCGATGGAAAATGGTTTTTGCTTAAATTGTAAGCTGGCTAATGAACGCTCAAGTCGAGATTTATTGAGAAATAGTCTGGTAATAACCCAACAAGAAGCATAGCTAGCGGCAATTGCAAAAGGTAAACCATACATCGACCATTGAGCAAAAGAAATTCTCTGCTGGGTAATTTGAAACAGCAGGTCGTTAGCAACTAGATGAGAACCAGCACCGACAATCGCACCGATAGTAGAAACCAAGATCACCGTTGGCATTAATAAAGCGATCGCCCTAGTTATGCGTCTGTCGTCAGTAGAAGCAGTAATACTGCGAAAGACAGGCATAGTAACTGCTGCTCGACCAGAAGTAGAAGGAATCAAAAAAGACAGAGGAATTAAAACGCTGGTTAAGAGCCAAAAAAGACTGCGAACATTACTGGCTCTTTGCACGACAATTTGAGTTAATCTTTGTGCCAGACCAGTTTTTTGCACTGCGCCCCCCAAAATAAAAGCTCCAATCATTAACCAAATGACATCAGATGACAAAGCAGCAAATAGTTCTGCTTGAGAAATACCACCAGTCAGAACTAAAAGCATTACCGTGACCAATGCCACGTAAGCAGCATTGATTGAGGTCGTCGACCATAAAATTGCCGCTACGATAAAAGCGAACAGTGCCAAACGTCCCTCAGAAGGCAGAGACGTGGGCAACAAAACACCAATACCAGCGGTAATAGTTAATGCTAAGGGGAAAGCCGCATCAGCGACCCAACGTAACGGTCTTGGATGAGATAGCTGCAATTCTTCTCGATATTTATTTTTGGGCAATTGCTTGAATGCTTTCAGTGACAATAGTTTTCCTCCCTCTTGCCCTTTTGTATCTTTTTTAAGATGGGACAGTTACTTGTGTTATTCAACAGAAATTCGACGAAAAGTTTTGCTGATCGTGACAAGTTAAGAAAAGAGAAATTAAGTCAAGCACTACAGATAGCGTTCTGCTTATTTGACAACACTATATATAAATTGAGCTTGATTTTAAAGTGATCGCCTCTAAAAAGAGGAGTAACGATAAAATGTCTTAAAAGCTAATAGCTAATAGCTAATAGCTGAGAGCTAAAAGCTAAAAACCAATTGACAAACAACACGCACCCTTAACTTGTCACTAATGCCCCTTAACATTTCCCCGAACCAAACAAATTAATTTTTGGTACTCATCAAATCCAGATTATTCAATGCTATCTTCAGCCTCGATTAGCTCTAGTAAAGTTGATACAGAGTTGTCAAAGTCAACTATTAAAACATCTGCAATTTCTTGACAGTTTTGAGCTGATATTGGATTTTTATTACCTTCAAAAAAGTTCAGCAAGCTGTTTAGAGCCTCTATTCTTTGGGAAACAACCTTAATTTCCTGCCATTGTTTGACAGAAAAATCATCAAAATTTCGCTTGAAATTCATATATAGCAGTTCTCGAATACATGAGGTACAACCAATCACAATTAACAATCAACAAAAACCAAGGTGTAGACTGTGCCTCACAACTGTCAGAATTGCCATATCACAGTCTCATCTTATTGATGATTTCGATTCATATTCGGCGAATGCTCGATTCCTCCTTCGCTATAGCCTAGGTCATACATACTAGCTGCTTGAGGATCTTGTGGGGGAGATTTTGGCTTGTCTGCCCAAGCATCAGCTTTTCCTTGATTAAGCCAATCCTCATCAGTCATCCAAGAAGTCGATGTATTTTTAGTTTGCAACCATAGTTTATTCCTCATAATTCTTCTCCTTAACTTAAGATTCCATACTTCCTACTTGCTACTTCCGAGCCAAAAACTTTCCCCTCCCAACCAACTAACTTTCAACGATCTTCACCATCCACTAAAAGTACAATGTCTAATTTGTCGCCCTACTATCAACATACGCGCTACTCCCTCGGCAGCATTAGTGAGTAGATTAGCCGTCTCAGCGATCGCTTCTCCCAGGGGACAGGGATGAGTGAGAATACTAGAAAAATAATCAATCCCATGCTGCCAGTTGATCTCTGCATCCTGACCAATGGTTCCCGCTAGAGCGATGACTGGTAAGTTATAGTGTTTGGCTCTGCGAGCTACTTCTGCGGGAATTTTTCCTTGAGGAGTTTGATAATCAAGACAGCCTTCGGCAGTAATTACTAAATCTACCTGGGTCAATAGACAATCAAGTTCCAAGTACTGCATCACGATTTCATAACGAGGACGCAAATTTGCACCCAGTAGAGCTAGTAAACCAGTTCCTAAACCACCCGAAGCACCACTACCAGGTAGCTTCCTAACTTCAAGCCCCAAATCCGTTTTGATAACCGTAGCATAGTGTTCTAAAGCCAGAGCCATCTCTGATACAGTCTCGGCAGATGCTCCCTTCTGGGGACCAAACACCCTAGCTACTCCGCGATCTCCACACAGGACATTATGCCAATTGCAAGCTACGTCAATCTGTACCCAATCAAGACGAGGATCTCGCTGAGATAAATCGATCTGCTTAAGTTTAGTGAGTTCACCACCGCCAAAACCTAGCTGCTGACCATCAGAGTCAAGTAATTTAACTCCTAGAGCCTGCGCCATGCCTGCACCACCATCATTGGTACCAGAATCACCACAGCCAACTAAGATCCGTTCCACACCTTTGTCCAATGCTGCGCTAATAAGCTCCCCTACACCATAGGTAGTAGTGACCAAGGGGTTCCGTAAATCAGTTGGGACATGACGCAATCCCGCTGCTGCTGCCATCTCCACCACGGCAGTTTTGCAGTTGGTATTTCCCAATAAACCATAGTGAGCATCGATTTTGTTGCCCACTGGGTTAGTTACTTGAACGGGGTGTAAAGTTCCTCTTGTGGCTTTAACTAAAGCTTTAGTAAATCCTTCACCACCATCTACTAAAGGAGCTTTGAGAATATGAGCATCGGGTAATATCCGCTGAATACCTGCTCCAATACAGTTGGCAACCTCTTCGGCATCTAGACTTTCTTTAAACCCAGATGGGGCAATTAAAATATTCAAAGTCATGTCACCTCTTGCGGTGTTACCGCTTTAATAATTTAAAATTGGTAGATTATTAAGTGCCTGGTAATACACAAGAATTTATTAATCTGACCTTAATATCCAGTTAACCCTTTGTGGATGAATGTTTTTTAAAAGTAACGTGAAAACATTCTTATAAAGTTCTTTTGGTGACAGCAGTATGAGCTAAATGACTTTCAAGATCTTTGAATACTATACATACAAGATCTGCTATCCCCTCATGTATGCAAACTGTTAACAAAATTTTCGTTTAAAGTAACTATTTAAAAGAAAATAAGAAACTTCTCACAAAAGCTGTGTCTAATTTTCCAGAGCATAAGAGAAGTTGGTAAATAACGTCAGTTCAAGATAAGACAATTGACTGGTTGGGGTAGCTGTTAGCCATTAGCCATTAGCTTTTTGTAATTAAGGAAAAAATAATAACTGTAGAAATCATCCCATAACTGTGCAACGCCGAAAACAATTGTTTTTCCTTAAAATTCAATTGGTTAGTTGTGATTTATGCTGTCTTCTAACAAACCCCTGAAGCATTATACTGCCAGCCATGATAGAGACAGATAATGTTGCCATCTTCAACTTTGCCCGTAGATAGTTGCGCTGAAAGATGAAAAAAGCGATCGCCTTATCCAAAAAATAGTAGCGATCGCATGTATGAAAAATAACGACCATATTTACTGCTTAAGATCATACTTTTCCCAAGCTAGCCAATTTGCTTGAGTAAAATATCACCTATTTCCCGACAACCTACCCCCTTCATTCCTGGGGACATAATATCTCCTGTGCGATAACCCTGATCCAGGACTTGGTTCACTGCGTTTTCAATGTCTGTCGCCGCTTCAGGCTCATTTAAACCATAACGTAACATCATTGCCGCACTAAGCACCTGTGCCAGGGGATTTGCCTTATCTTGTCCTGCAATATCGGGCGCTGAACCGTGAACAGGTTCAAATACCCCAGGGGTTTCTGCTTTACCCAAACTAGCAGAAGGCAACATGCCAATACTACCTGTGAGCATTGCTGCTGCATCAGAGAGAATATCACCAAATAAGTTACCTGTGACGATGGTGTCAAATTGCTTGGGAGCGCGAACTAGCTGCATTGCCGCGTTATCGACGTATAAATGACTTAACTCTACATTAGGATAATCCTCTGCCATTGCCGTAATGCGATCGCGCCAGAGTTGAGATACATCCAGTACGTTGGCTTTATCGACCGAACACAATTGACCACTGCGTTTTTGTGCTGTTTCAAACCCCACTTTGGCAATGCGATCTATTTCCCCCACGCTGTACGCCATGGTATTAACACCTCTTTTTTCTCCTGTCTCAGTCTCAAAGATGCCTTTAGGCTGACCAAAGTAAATCCCGCCAGTAAGCTCTCGCACCACCATAATATCGACCCCTTCAACTATTTCTCGCTTGAGGGAAGACGCATCGATCAGCTGCGGTAAAATAGTTGCAGGTCGCAGATTAGCGAATAGCTCTAATCCTGCTCGCATGCCCAGTAACCCAGTTTCGGGACGTTGGTGACGGGGCAAATTATCCCATTTATAACCACCGATTGCCGCTAACAAGACCGCATCACTGTTACGACAAGCCGTTAAAGTAGCATCTGGTAAAGGTTCCCCTGTCTCGTCGATTGCCGCACCACCAATTAAAGCTTCGGTAAACGCCAACTCAAAATTATGCTTGCCGGCGATCGCCCGTAGAACTGATACTGCTACGGCAATAATCTCTGGACCAATGCCATCTCCAGGGAGTAAGGTAATACGGTGCTGTTTGGTCATGGTGGCTATGTTTTAATTTCTTGAATATGGGCTTGGCAACAGCTACTAATCTACCATTTGAAGGCAGTCTTACTCAAAACAGCTTCTTTGCCAGAAGGCTCTTCAGCAGAAATTATATTTTATTCTTCTTTAAAATGCGATTATGAGGCAACCCATAGCCGACCGATCGCAAAATAAACATTTAGCAATTATCAAGAAATCGTTCCAGATCTTCAATAGATTGAAAATCAAGCAATTCTATAATCTAACTCCGAAAAATCACGATTTACTGACTTAAACTTTGTCTTAACACCACTTCTGCGAATCCCTCCATGCTTTGTGTCAAATCCAACCACCTCACCTTCAAGTTCGGGAATAATACGACAGGCATAAAGCCCACTGATTTCAGGCATGAGAACATGAAAATCTGTATTGCTTTCAATGGACTCAATGGATCGATCTAGACAATTATCGAAATCCCAAGACTTAGAAATAGTTACCCCTTGAAGCCCCCCCGCTTTTCTCGTTGTTGGAGAAAAATCGTACTCTGACCAGGTTGAGAATACAAGTTCGTAGTTTCCTTGACGATCTTTATATAGTTGGGGAACTTCCATTTCAGAATAGTAACCTGGTCTTGATAAAGGTTTAAGATATTCCCATCTTTCTTGTCCCTGAATAACTTGAGCAAAGTTCTCTTCTTTTGTTCGTAGTAATCCCACAACACCATTTCTGCCCAGAGAATCCTGAATAGACTTAGCTGAAAGCATCATGTAAATATAACCTTGATCGCGAAACAAAAATGGATCTCTCCATGCATGAGGAGTGAGATCCCCTTTGAGATATTTGGGGAGGTAATAATCTTGAGGTTGAATTTGCATGGGGAGAATTTGCCAATCTTTAGAAGCTAAATCAGCAGAAAAAGCTACACCAATGTTTTGTGTCTTTCCTCCATCTTGATTTCTATCTCGTGAAGTATAAAACAATAAATATCCATTTTTGATCTTGATAATATCCCCACTCCATATTGAGGTATTTGCCCAATGATTTACAGGAGGCTTAAGAATATCAAAACTTTCTTCATCTTTCCAATCCATCCGAATAAAGTCGTAGGTAGTTGCATAACCGATACGAGACACATAATGATGTTGATTTGATGAAACTAAAGTTTCGTCAGCATTGAGATAATAAACATGGTAAAGTTCGCTCTCTGACTCGTAATAGTACCAAAAATCCCAAACATATCTACTGGGATGTCGCATTGAAGGGAACATGATTAATTCTGAGTTGACTTTTTTTGGTCGATTGTTGCCTGTTAAAGGCAAATCAGGCTGTTTATTATATTTAATAAGACCGAAACAAGAATAAGCAACTGTCAGTCCAGCAAAAACTAGGCAAAAGTAGTCCTGCGACGGATCATTAATATTAAATATATTAAATATGCTACTTGAATCACCATTAAGTAATTTTAGAAGTGGTGATAGGGCAGCTAACAAACAAGTGATTGCTTCTACGCTATAGGGTCTTAATCCTGGCAAAGGACGTAGTTTGCCCTCTTTTCTATAGATTAGAACATTTTTATCCCAAGTAAAACCATTCTTCTTTTTATGACTAATTTTACTAGCAATATGAGATGAAATGAGACGTATACTAAAGCGTTTTTCAGTAAAATAACATAAAGCAATAAAAGATAAAAAACTGACCAACCATTCTTGCTTATTAATATAAAGTAAACCAACTGCTGTAAACAGATAGCCCATCATCAAAAGACAAGTTCGATCTGATTGGAGAATTTCTGCTCTTAAAGCCGTGTACTCCGCCCTTATATCTTCTTCCATAAAATGAAAATATTTAAGATTTTGTCATAACTTATTATAAAGGCTATAGTGTAGTGCTTTGCTATAAGAGAAAGCGTGCAAGAAGCAATCAATGCAAACCACTTTTATCAATTAGTGATCGCAAAAAGATTAATTAGCAATTACCAAAAAACCGCACTTGATTTATTTCTTCTCAATCTCTAAATTCACCTCTTCATAGACATCTTTAGTAACTAAAGAAATCCCTACAGACTCCAATCAAATTGAACAAGCATGAATTTTCCCCGCTCCAAATATTTTAGACAGCCCAGTCATATTTTAAACTTTCGACGAAATCTCTAACGGCAGTAAAAATATCTCTTTCTTCAGGCTTAGAGCTATTATATATTCTGTTAAACAAGCGATCAATTATTTGATCTTCCACTTCTTCCATCAAAGTTATTAAATCTGCTTCTGAAGTTGCTCTCAATTTAACAGGCAAAGACAAACAATCAAATCTTCTGGCGATTTTATTGTTGAAAGGATCATCTATGAATGAAATAGTCTTTCTCTAAGAGTCTGATTAACAAAGGCGAATATTCTAGTGAAGCTCGCGTCTCGCATTTAATTACTCATCCTGGTAACCTTAGAGATATAAAAAAGTTAGAATGATTCTTAAGAAAGTAAAATCAAATATCGTTTTTTAAAGCATTACTTTGCTACAATAGCAAACTCAAACTTTAAATCACAAAATCCTTATTTCTATTTAAACTGACGCTGAATGGAGCATAGCGGATTTGAACCGCTGACATCTTGCATGCCATGCAAGCACTCTACCAACTGAGCTAATGCCCCAATAACCTAATAATATTAACACAATCAGTGATACTAAACTCGATTCAGAAATTTCAGCCAAGACGACTTAAACAATTTCCAATTATAAAATAGACTACCAACATAGCAGCAGCAGATACAGCCACTAATGTTCCCGCAAGCATGAGCGAAAATTCCTTTGTTGCCAAAGCTGACTGCATTAAATGCAGCGACCATGCCACCAAGGCAACATCTAATATGAGAATTGGAACTAGCATACTTTACGAAATGTAAAAACATTCTTATTTTAATACATAATTTTTAATTTTTTAATAGTAAATAGATAATTTAAGCTTTGCTAAAGATTGCTTAAATTAAGTAACTCTTATTGGAACTTGGCGCTTTTGTAAGTAAGATTTAATTTCCGCAACGCTTAGTTGACCAAAATGTAATAGTGATGCCAATAAAGCAGCCTCGGCTTTGCCTTGACTAAAAGCCTCATATATATGTTGACAGTTCCCAGCCCCACCAGAGGCAATTACGGGAATTTCTATTAGTTCGGCAATCTTACGAGTTAACTCAAGGTCATATCCTGCCTGGGTTCCATCTGCATCCATACTAGTTACGAGTAATTCTCCCGCTCCTCGTTTTGCCATTTCTTCTGCCCAGGAAATGGCATCTATTCCTGTATTCTTTCTGCCCCCTCGGACGTATACGTCCCAACCAGGGTTATCAATAGCAGTACGCCTTCTTGCGTCGATCGCGACTACAATACACTGTTTGCCAAAGCGATCGCTAGCGCGATTAATCAGATTTGGATCACGGACAGCAGCCGAGTTAATGCTGACTTTATCAGCGCCAGCTCGTAACAAAATTTTAATATTCTCTAAGGATTGAATACCGCCTCCAACAGTCAGGGGAATAAAAACCTGTTCTGCCGTGCGATAAACTACATCAACAATTGTTCCTCGATCTTCATGAGTAGCAGTAATATCGAGAAATACCAGTTCGTCTGCACCAGCCTCATTATAAACTTTTGCTAGTTCTACAGGATCTCCAGCATCTTTAAGATCAACAAAATTAACTCCTTTGACAACACGTCCCGCATTAACATCGAGACAAGGCAATATTCTCTTGGCAAGCATAGTTATGTATATAGTTGTTCAGCACAAAATATTTCAAATTAAAATATTTCAAATCAAACATTAAGATATCTTAGACAGAATCTAATAACCCTAGCGTTAAATCTGGCAAATCTTCAGCTTGCTTCCAACATTTTCTGGCAAACATCAAATAACACCATTAATTGCAACCTGATTTTACATTGTTTTGGCTATGATTAGTGGTATTAAAGGTTTCAAAATATAACAAGACTGTGAAATAAAGTACATATCTAAACAATAAAAAAGATGACCTAAGTAATTACTACTAGCGTCATCTATAAAATTAAAAATTATTGAAACATGACTAAAGTAGATTTAGCTATATTTCATAATCAAAAAAAGCTGGTTCTAATTTAGTTACCTATCTTTAATAGCGATTTTGGTTAGGCTTGTAAACAATAAAGCTTACAGTTTGACACTGCTTAATGTTGTCAAAACCAACTACACGAATATAACAATCAGAGTATTCGGAACGACATTCACGAACTTCGTTCAATACGTCTTGAGAAGTACGAGCATCAAATAAAGGTAGTTTCCAGAGAGTCCAGTGGTGAAGCTGAGGAGTAGGATCTTTCTCAAATTCCACACCAGGAATATAGCCTTGATCGATCATAAAATCGATTTGTTTAGCAATTTGCTGATCGGTTAAAGGGGGTAAATAGGAAAGGGTTTCGTAACGACGCTCTTTAGGTAATGTTTTCATGTTTTTTCTTTGTATGGATTTTAATCAAAATCTTCCATTTCCTTGGAAGTTTCAGAAACATCTGGATTTAAAACTTCATCAGATGTACGGGTAAGACGCTCCAAAAGAGTACGGCGGTGTGCCAAATTATCTGACTTTATTCCTGATGCCACCATCTCGGGTAAAAATTCTAACGTTTGCTCAGCGATGTTATCGCGAACAATCATAATTCGCATAGCCAACTCCTTACCTCTTGGCTCTGACATGATCTCTTCGAGATATCTTTCTGCATCACGCAGCTTGCCTCCCGATGAGTACTGTCTCAACCAGATAGATTCACGAGGATTGGTTTCAGCTAATTGAACAATAACTAGCTGTACCGCTTTATAAGTTAAATAATTTTGGATTACTTTTGCCGTATCTTTTGCAATATCTTTGGGTTGCATTTAGTTAAGGATAGTTATTCTGGAATCTAAAATTGGCTTGTTTTTTACCTATTTTGAATCCCAGATTTAACTAATTGCTGTTCACAAATAACTGTTCTCTAAATCTATAGAGTATCTACAGCATCAAACTCAAACTTGATTTCTTTCCAGAGTTCACAAGCTGCTGCCAACTCAGGACTCCAACGACAAGCTTCGCGGATAACGTCATTACCTTCGCGAGCTAAAGAACGTCCCTCATTACGAGCTTGAACACAAGCCTCAAGAGCTACACGGTTAGCAGTTGCACCAGGAGCATTACCCCAAGGGTGTCCTAGTGTACCACCACCAAACTGGAGACAGGAATCATCACCAAAGATTTCTACCAGTGCAGGCATGTGCCATACGTGGATACCACCAGAAGCGACAGGCATTACACCAGGAAGAGAAGCCCAATCTTGAGTGAAGAAGTTACCGCGAGAACGATCTTCTTCTACATAATCCTCACGCATTTGGTCTACAAAACCGAGAGTAATGTCTCTTTCACCCTCTAATTTACCCACAACCGTACCTGAGTGGAGGTGATCACCACCAGATAGACGCAAGCATTTTGCTAAGACGCGGAAGTGAATACCGTGGTTTCTTTGACGGTCAATTACTGCGTGCATTGCACGGTGAATGTGCAACAAGACACCGTTATCACGACACCATCTAGCCAAAGTAGTATTAGCAGTAAAACCACCAGTAATGAAATCGTGCATGACGATTGGAGTACCAATTTCTTTAGCGAATTCAGCACGTTTCATCATTTCTTCGCAAGTTGCAGCCGTTACGTTTAAGTAGTGACCTTTAACTTCGTTTGTTTCTGCTTGAGATTTCTCAATTGCTTCTTGTACGAATAAAAAGCGATCGCGCCAGCGCATGAAAGGCTGTGAATTGATGTTTTCATCATCTTTGGTGAAATCTAGACCACCACGAAGACACTCATATACTGCACGACCATAGTTCTTAGCAGAAAGACCTAGCTTAGGTTTAATAGTACAACCTAATAAAGGACGACCATATTTGTTTAACAAGTCTCTTTCAACGGTGATACCGTGAGGAGGTCCTTGGAAAGTTTTCAAAAGAGCTACAGGAAAACGAATATCCTCTAGACGTAATGCACGAAGCGCTTTAAAACCAAATACGTTACCTACCAAGGAAGTAAGAATATTGGTAACAGAACCCTCTTCAAACAAATCCATGGGATAAGCGACGAAACAGAAATACTGATTGTCTTCTCCAGGAACAGGTTCAACTTCATAACAACGACCTTTATAGCGATCCAGGTCTGTTAAACCATCAGTCCAAACTGTTGTCCAGGTACCTGTGGATGATTCAGCAGCTACAGCAGCAGCACATTCTTCAGCAGGAACCCCTGGCTGAGGAGTCATCCGAAAACAAGCCAATAGATCTGTATCCTTTGGAGTGTAATCAGGGGTGTAATAAGTCAGGCGATAGTCTTGTACACCAGCCTTAAAGCCAGCGGAACTCTTAGTTGCCATGTTTGGTCATTCCTCCATAATTAAAATGCTTAAATGTTACTTTCCCATAGAGTTTCCACATTCGTTAGACCAATGTTCTAAACCCCTGTAGATTTTGATCGTCAGGTTGCCATATTCCTGACAAAACTCACTCCACTTCTTAGTGAACTGAATAAAAACTCTATATACCGTTAAAAAATCAGTAGAAAGATTATCTAGTAGTCCTTAAAAAACCGTTACCTAAAGCAGCATTTATCAGCCACTTTCTTTTGGCAATTTCTTATATTAACACCATAGCATGAATATCATTACTTTAAATCTATTTATGACTCAACTTTGATTGGTTTCTTTTTTAGGTTAGATTAATTAAACTAATAACCGTTAACTATAAGCTTCGACCATTGTTAAAAAATATTAATATTTTTTTTATTTTATTAGTTTTATGCTGTTTTGTTGGAGATTTAGTGCCACTTAGTTTTACTGAGTATATTTGCTTAAACTATTGGTAGCACTATGCTTTGACTCTGAACCTGTCATGAGATAGAAGTGTACTGTACTAGCCCTATAGCTAAACATAAGTTAGGTAAAAAACTGCAAATAAAAAATCTGGCGGAAACAGAAAGTTTAGCCAGACATTAAAGTCAGATATTAAAATTTGCTATTCAAAATGAGGATCTTTACAGGGCAAAATTACTAAAATAAATCTTGGTAGTCAATTATCAGAACAAATCTTAGAGAAGCAATATAGTTAGCCAGAATCAGATTGTTTTTTATGAGGAAATAAGGTTATCAAAAGTTCGTTGATATAAACCTGACCAACCACTGGTGTTTTAGGTTTTGTAATAGGTTGTTCTACTACTGTTTTTATCTGGGGTGTAGCTCCAGAATTATTCACAAAGCTATTATTTTGAGGCGTTACTTTTGATTTAGTCTGTTTTGGTTTAGTCTCTTTGGGCGGCTCAGGGTTGTGTACGAAGCCATTACCGTTGCTATTTATTTTGCTTTTATTAAATGAGGTTGATCGAGGACTATCACTATCCTGATGATTAACTTGCTCTGCTTGTTTCGGTGCTGGGCGGGAGGCATCGCCAATGATTGAACCAGGCTCAATTACCGCCATCGCCGCAATATTCTCGCGAAAAATAGTAGTTGAAGTGCCAATACAAGAATTATTGCCAATCTCACTATGACCAATTACCAAAACCCCTGTTCCTAGAATTGCACCATCACCAATTTCCACATCACCCTGGCAAGCATTGATGATTACCCCCATGCCAATGCAAACATCAGCTCCAACGACAATGCGACTATCTGGCGCTGCTTGTAAAATTACTCCTGGAGCCAAGGATGCTGTAGGATGAATTTCTACATCACCACTAATACGGATTTCTTTATTCAAAATAGGTTGCGGAGGTGGTAGATAAATCATGGAAAAAGGCAAACTTACTCTGAGGAGAAGGAAACAGTTGCGAGAATTATCTGTAATCAACCTACCAGAATCACAACTGTTCCACAGTACTCGTTTATGAGAACGCAACCTGTGTTAATTGGTCTTATGGTCGCTGGATAATAGTTTCAGCAACTCTTCTTTTACTTTTAGGATCGATACCTAGTAGCTTTACATATTCACCAGAATGTTCTGCTAAACAAGCTTCTAATGAAGCAACCACATCCAGTTCATGACGGCTATCTATAGAAGCACAGCTTTTCCATGATTTAGTCCGAAAGCGTCTTTTATCAGCATGTTCTGTGCCAATTTTATAGCCAGCGGATAGTAAAGAACGGACTTCCTGTACTGCTTCGTCACTTAAATGGTTTTGGCTGAACTCGTTGTAGCTTGGTGGACGACCTTGATGCTTAGAGCCACTAGTGTAGTCAGAAACAAAATAGCCTCTGCCATTTCCGTTACCGTTACCGTTGCTGCTGCGCTTATTACCATTCCCGTTAGATTGAGAACTGTCTCCAGGTCTTTGAATAATAGTTTCGGAAACTCGGCGTTTTGCTTGAGCATCAATACCTAGCATACGCACATATTCACCAGAATGTTCAGTCAGACAGTCTTCTAATGCAGCAATCACGTCTGATTCACGGCTACTGTCTATGGGAGAACAGCTTTGCCAAGACTTAGTTTTGAAACGTCGCTTACTAGCGTGTTCGGTGCCAATTTTAAATCCAGCCGCAAGTAGTGAACGTATTTCTTGAATAATTTTAGAACCTAATTTGGCACTGCCATTACCGTTGCTATAGCCATTACCATTGCTGTAGCTACTGCTGCTGCTATTAGTATTCCAGTTTCTAGTAGCCTGTACGGGGTTTTCTCCAGGGCGCTGGACAATTATTTCCGCCATTCTTCGCTTGGCATGATTATCAACACCAACAACACGAACATATTCGTTGGGATATTCAGCCATTGCCTGCTCGATCGCATTAAATACTTTATTGCTGCCGCCATTAACCTGTCCGACTGTCAACCAGGATTTAGTCTTAAACCGACGTTTACTGGCACGCTCTAAACCAATGCTACAGCCTTGAGATACTAAGCTGTTAATTTGGTTTGCCACATCACCACCGAGACTACCGTTAGTATGACCTTGGCGATCGCGATTTCTGCCACCACGGTTATGACCACGATTGTGATTAGCAACATTCCCAACTTTTCCTTCACCAGGACTATCTTCAGGACGTTGCACCACCATCTCTACTACTCTTCTTTTGGCTCTGGGGTCTACGCCAATTAAACGTACGTACTCTCCTTGATATTCACGAAGTACAGATTCTAACTCACCTAGTATCTGACTTTCGTTACGGCTGGCAATTTTTTCTCCAGTTAACCAAGACTTAGTTTTAAAACGGCGACGGTTAGCATGCTCGGTGCTGATGAGACAGCCTTGTGCCAACAGCGATCGCACGCTGGTTCTAATATCTGAACTTAAACTCATATTTCCTACTGAATTTATATAATCACTCTCATTATTGATTTTGGGACTCAGATCTAGATCTGCTTTCCCTTTACTGCGAGCATTATGCCCTCCAGGATTGACACAGGCTTCATCGTCGGCACAACGATAACCAGCTAAAAGAGCCTCATTGATTTGCACAACATGATTAGCAAAAGAGCGATCGCTATCAATAACGTCTGGCAACCGCTCTGCCTGTTGCTGATTAACAATCACTGCTCCCGATGGAACATATTTTCCAGGAGGAATTTCCACATCTTGAATTAAGGCATGCATCATTACGATACAGCCATCACCTACTTTAGAATTGAATACTGTGGAACGAAAACCAATAAAGCATTCATCTCCAATATAGGCAGGACCATGGATCAATGCCATGTGGGTAATACAGGTATTTCGACCAATCCAGACTGAGTATTCTTGGTCATCATCACCGACGACCCGCCCTTTCTCCAGACCGTGAATTACAACCCCATCTTGAATATTACTATTTTCTCCAATGTAAAAAGGCGTCCCCTCATCAGCTCGGATAGAACTTCCTGGAGCAATGAAAACGTTTGCTCCGACTCTCACATCACCAATCAGCCGAGAGAAAGAATGCACATAGGCAGTTTCATCTACTTTTGGTGTTGCTAAGTCATTGGACCATGGAGTTGGGGGAGCCGCCTTAGTGCGGGCTGCCATTGTCTCAATTCCTCCTAAAATAACTTGATTGTGTCTTTGATCAACGTCACCTGGTTATGTCTATTACCGATTAATCACAACAACCGTTCTGCATCTTTCTTGCTATAAAGTGCATTACGCTCAACATTGACCGTATCAATAATGCCAACAACAGTGGCATCAAGTGGTTTGGATTCTTGACCAGCCTCAACGCGTGCTGCGCTACCTCGACTAACCAAGACCCACTCGCTGACACCAGCACCAATCAAATCTCCTGCCACCTCATATTTTGGTAACAGTTGCCCTGATTCGTCAATATACTGAACTAAAAGTAACTTAATCCCTCTCATGTTGGGGACTTTATGAGTGCTAACTACTGTGCCGCGAACTTGGGCTATCTGCATACCAAAACTAGACTTATGGTCTTCTCAAAGGACGAGGATTAACACTTTCGCGGAATTGCTCAACAGCTTCTGTGTAACGAATAGGTAGAACGTACTCTAAATTCTCATGAGGACGAGCAATAATGTGAGTTGAAAGCACCTGACCGCCATTGACTCTAGCTACATTTTCAGTTCCCGCAGCTACCGAAGCCTGAACTTCAGAAACATCTCCACGAACGATTACGGTTACGCGACCTGTTCCAATCTTTTCGTATCCAACTAAGGTAACGCGAGCCGCTTTAACCATAGCATCTGCCGCTTCGACCACCGCAGGAAAACCTAAGGTTTCGATCATTCCAACTGCAATTGACATAATTTTTCTCCTGAATTTTTGTGGCGTGTTCCACCTTGTCAGCGGAGCATAACCAAATTACTTAAATTGTTAATAATTTTGATTTGCAGCTATTTCTAGCTTAACTTAAGGATTTATTAATAGGTGCGGAACTGTTCTACTTCTTCTGTATAGCGAATTGGCAGTACATACTCCAAGTTTTCGTGAGGACGAGCAATAATGTGAGTCGAAAGCACTTGACCGCCATTGACTCTAGTTACGCTCTCTGTCCCTGCTGCCACAGAAGCTTGAACCTCTGACACGTCACCACGTACGATTACTGTTACACGACCTGTACCAATTTTTTCGTATCCGACTAGGGTGACACGAGCTGCTTTAACCATGGCATCTGCTGCTTCTACTACCGCAGGAAAACCTAAGGTTTCAATCATTCCTACTGCAATTGACATAACTTTTACTCCTTTTCATTCAGCTAGCTGTGCTAGCTACTTTTACTAAATCTACAGTTGTTTAATCGAGTTGGAGCTTGCTGATCTAAGCTATAAGTTTGAACAGAAAAAATAAGACATATCACTGCAAAAAGTTTGGTGTAAATCAGCAAACTCTTTGATGAACACAAAAAAATCCCCAAACCCAGCCAGATAAACCTTTGAACTCCTACTGATAATTGCGGCTGTTAAACTCTGCTTTCTAGGCTTATTGAAAACTATAATTTTACTACTCTATAGTGCGAAAATATAGGGATAGCTAAAACTACATTACCTAAAAAATTCCCCTATCAGATTATAAAATCAGCATCGGTTAATTTAATTACCTATATATCAAGCATAGATAACCTTGACTCCTTTGACAATATAAAACTTGATTATATTTTTTAATTTGACTGTTAATAATAATTAATACCTAGTGGAGATCTCAGTATCAACAACAATCAACTTTGTGAGCTTAAGTTATGCCAAAGCCATACTACTAGCCTCAGTGAGTCTGCATCATGGGGAAGCTGGGTTGGTCAAATGAAGCTGAACAGAAATATCATGAAGATCTAAAAATTAGCTGTCGCAAGATTTTGAATATATGATCAAATCACGACTTGGTTTACTGCAAATGAAATGATAGTTAGTGGCGGATTAACTGTTAAAATTGTCTTCTAAAGAAAAACAATAAATTAGGTAGCTAGCATCATTTGAAGAAGAGATAGCTGGCTACATGTTTTGGCAAGATAAATTTCGGTGTCGTAAATTATTAGGCAGTTTTGATGACTGACTTTCTGTTAAAAAACTTTTGGATCATACCTATATATAGCTTGATAGGTGCAGTTATTACTCTTCCCTGGTCTTTAGGAATTATCCGCCGCACAGGACCTCGTCCCGCAGCCTATATCAACATTTTGCTGACTGTAATCGGGTTTATTCATGGGTCGATAATTTTTCATCTGATCTGGACTAAACCTGCGCAGCAATTTGTCTTTCACTGGCTACAGGTGGCAGACTTAGATTTGACTTTATCATTTGAATTGTCTCCAGTAAGTTTTGGGGCATTGGAAGTCGTCACGGGAATTAGTCTCCTATCGCAGATTTATGCTCTAGGATATATGGAGAAAGATTGGTCTTTAGCTCGGTTTTTTGCCCTGATGGGATTTTTTGAATCGGCTTTAGCTGGTCTAGCTTTAAGCGATTCGCTGTTATTGAGTTACTGTTTGTTGGAAGCTCTGACACTATCTACCTATCTTTTAGTTGGCTTTTGGTATGCTCAACCTCTAGTTGTTACCGCTGCTAGAGATGCCTTTTTGACAAAACGGGTGGGTGATATAGCACTGCTGATGGCGATTGTGGCGTTGTCTAGCTATGGAGAAGGACTAAATTTTTCTCAACTAGAAACTTGGGTTGAAGGACATCAACTAGCACCCACTGTAGCTGCTTTACTAGGTTTAGCTTTAATCGCTGGACCCATTGGTAAGTGCGCTCAGTTTCCCCTTAACCTCTGGCTGGATGAAGCCATGGAAGGACCAAATCCCGCGGGGATTATGCGTAACTCGATTGTAGTTTCGGCTGGAGCTTATGTCTTAATTAAATTAGAGCCAGCAACAACCCTCTCTCCTGTTTCGGCTGATGCTTTGATTATTGTGGGGGCAGTGACGGCTATCGGCACATCATTAATGGCGATCGCCCAAATCGATATTAAGCGAGCTTTATCCCACTCTACTAGTGCTTATATGGGATTGGTTTTTATTGCGGTGGGACTAAGACAGGTCGACATTGCCTTTTTGCTCTTGTTTAGTCATGCGATCGCTAAAGCTTTATTATTTATGAGTGCAGGCTCGGTTATTTTAACTAGTAATAATCAAAATGTTACTGAAATGGGTGGCTTGTGGTCGAGAATGCCTGCCACCAGTCTTTCCTTTTTAGTGGGTGCAGCAGGTTTAATTGCTTTTTCTCCTTTAGGTATCTTTTGGACTTATCATCGTTGGTTTAGTGGTTCTTGGGATGTGGATTGGTGGCTATTGCTGTTGGTGATGTTTGTCAACACTTTTTCGGCAATTAACTTAACGCGACTATTTAGAGTTATCTTTCTCGGTCCTCCTAAAGTCAAAACGAGACGAGCGCCAGAAGCACCTTGGCAAATGTCTGTCCCCATGGTTTCTTTGATTGTAGTTACTCTGATTACAGCTTTGGCGCCCAGTCAATGGTCACTATGGCTAAGTCCGAATAGTCCTTTAGCTTTAGAACAGCCAGAATTGATTACGAGCTATGCAACACCATTGATAGTAGCTTCTGGTGCATTAGGATGTCTTATTGGTTCCACAATTAAAGTTAGAAAAGCCTGGTCAAGGTCTAGTAACTTGACTCTTCGCTTTTTCCAAGACTTGTTGGCTTACGATTTTTATATAGAGAAATTGTATGAAGTTACAGTAATTGCCGCAGTTTCTAATTTGGCTAAATTAAGCGATTGGGTAGATCGCTACGTAGTTGATGGAGCAGTCAATTTTGTTAGTTTAGCCACCATATTTAGCAGTAATGCCCTCAAATATAATACTTCGGGACAATCTCAGTTTTATATTGCCACCATAGTCATCGCCGTAGGATTACTTTTATGGTCAATGATCAACGGTCAATGGTCGCTGGTTACTAATTACTGGTCGTCAGTAATATAATTCAGTAATTTTTAGGTTACGAACCAGCAGTTTAACTAACAATTTGAAACCAAATTTTTTTGACTTATTTTAATTAATTACTCTGAGACAGCCAAGTTATGCTTAGCGCCTTAATTCTGATTCCTTTGGTAAGTGCAATTATCGTCGGACTACTGCCCTTAAAAGGAAACAATACACGTAATATTACTTTAATTGCTGCTGCTAGTGTTTTAATCATCAATTTAGTCATTGCTTGGCAATTTGATTTCCAACAAGAGGGCTTTCAGTTTGTGGAAGACTTTGCCTGGATTGAATGGATTGGTTTAAATTATCATTTGGGACTTGATGGTCTTTCTTTTCCCCTGATATTGCTCAATAGTTTGCTGACCGTAGTTGCAATTCTAAGCACCAGTACCACGATTCAAAGACCGAAACTATATTATGCAATGTTGCTGCTTTTAAGTGGCGGTGCAGCAGGAGCATTTTTGGCACAGGATTTACTGCTATTTTTCCTCTTTTATGAACTAGAAATTGTCCCCCTGTATTTTTTGATTGCAATTTGGGGTGGGGCGAGAAGAGGCTATGCGGCAATGAAATTTCTGCTGTATACAGCATTGTCAGGAATTCTAGTTTTAGCCTCTTTTTTAGGTTTAGTTTGGCTCACCGAATCTAGCAGCTTTGACTATTTGCTATTGCGATCGCACGGATTACCATTGGCAACTCAGCTCTTATTGTTAGCGCCATTACTGGTAGGTATTTTTATCAAAATTCCTATTTTTCCCTTTCATACTTGGTTGCCAGATGCCCACGTCGAGGCATCAACACCTATATCAGTACTCCTAGCAGGGGTGCTATTAAAACTAGGAACTTATGCCCTGTTGCGGTTTGCGGTAGGCTTGTTTCTTGATGGCTGGACTTATCTTGCTCCGTGGCTGGCAATTTTAGCCAGTATTAGTGCCTTGTATGGAGCCTCCTGTGCGATCGCTCAAAAAGATATGAAAAAAGTAGTGGCGTATTCTTCTATTGCACACATGGCATACATTCTGCTGGCGGCAACTGCCACAACTCGATTGAGCATGACTGCGGCTGTGTTTCAGATGGTTAGTCACGGCTTAATTTCTGCTTTCTTGTTTCTGTTGGTGGGGATGGTTTATCAAAAAACTGGTTCTCGCGATGTGGATTATTTGAGGGGCTTACTTAATCCAGAGAGAGGCTTACCTGTAACAGGGGGAATGATGATTTTGGGAGTAATGGCAAGTTCTGGGCTACCAGGAATGGTTGGTTTTATCTCAGAGTTTCTGGTCTTTAGAGCCAGCTTTGTGATCTTTCCGATTCCTACCCTGCTGTGTCTTGTGGGGACAGGCTTAACCGCAGTATACTTCTTACTAGTTATTAACAAGGTGTTTTTTGGTCGTCTAACAGAAAATCTAGTAGAATTACCTCCTGTAAGCTGGCAAGAACATGCCCCTGCTTTTGTATTGCTGCTGTTGATTATTGCTTTTGGTCTGAAACCAGATTGGGTCACTCACTGGAGTGAAGTACAGGCGATCGCTTTATTAACAGGAGGTTAACAACTATTTTACGCTTGATGTGTATTGGCTTCGTTGAAAGTGTATTTGTTTGTAGCCTTTAGCCTTTAGCTCTTAGCCGACAGGTTCACCTGAACTCGTTCAGGTGCTTGCCTGTCGGTGCATTCCGCACCTTTAGCTCATAAGATCCCCAAAACTTAATTTTAGCTGTCGGTATTTAAACCTCTGATAGCGTAGTTCCTTAATTTATTGAGATATTAACACTCACTTTAATTCACATCAGACGTATTTTAATTATTAATTCAACTACTGATATTGCTTAGATAAATAATCATGGTTAGCACTTCTGTTAAGCGTTCCAAATCTTTTTTAATTGACGAATATATCAATAGGCTTGAATCAGGTGCGGCATTGTTAGATGATTCCCCGCAGAACTTAGTGGAAGTTGTGGGTATTCTCAAAAGTTATGGGGTAGTTCTCGATGCTTATTCGGTAAACCTTTGCTATATTGCCAACACTCAATTTTTAAAACTATTTCCCTTTTTTAAATATTTTAATGGCAACGTCAATCCTGAAACTGTGGCTAAGTTTATTGTTCATGACCGCATTAACTATGAATATGCTGAGTATTGCATGAAAGCAATGTTTTGGCATGGTGGTGGTGGGGTAGATGCTTACTTAGATACCCCAGAATTTACCACAGAGACGGAGAAACTAATTAAGGCTTACTTCAAATACAATCCCTTGATGCTGTTGCTACACAAAGCATTTAAGGACTTTCTGCCTGAGCAAATGCGTCAGATGGCTTATTACAGCGCCTTAGGACAATTTTGGCGGGTAATGAGCGATATTTTTATCAATTTATCTGATAGCTACGACCGTGGAGAGATTAAATCAATTCCTGAGGTGGTTAAATTTATCCTAGATGGGTTGGTAGCAGATGCCGCCCGCCCTATTACCTATAAAGTCAAAGTTGGTAAACAAGAATTTGATATTATCCCCGAATCAGCAGAATTGACTTTTCTGATGGATACAGCAGTACCCTATGTGGAAGCCATCTTCTTTAGAGGAACTCCATTTACAGGGACAGTATCATATAATGCCCAGGCTTATGAAATTCCCTATGACCCAGGAATGTTTAACTATGGTGCGCTATACGCCGATCCTCTACCTATCGGTGGGGCAGGTATTCCACCAACCTTGCTGATGCAAGATATGCGTCATTTTTTACCTGACTATCTACTTCAGCTTTATAAGGATAAAAGCATTAGAGGAGTTGGAGATCTCAGAATCCAAATTTGTGAGAGTTTCCAAAGGTCGATGTTTTGTGTGACTACCGCAGCAGTACAGGGATTAGCACCTCACCCCCTTGATACCAAAGATCCCCAACAACAGGCAGCTAACCGAATTTATCTTAAGGGTTGGCTTAATCGGATCTTAGAATCTCAATTGATTAAGGTTAACAGCACAACTTGATAGTTGTAATTTTCTAACTTTAAGCTTACTAGCTTTAAATCTCTGCTAATTATTGCTCCCTAATCCCTAATCCCTAATCCCTAATCCCCCAAAATAAATTACTGAGATGGCAGGTCAATTAATTAGAACGACTTATAAAGCTATCATTCTGAAACAGAAAGCACAGCGTATTAGACAAACTTGTAATCAGAGTGGGATAATCAAAGTCCGACTGTTTATTAAGAAAATATTAAGACAATCAGGATTAGTTTTTTAGTAGCAGTTGTAACAATCAACCAACAGTAATAATTTTAATCAATGACAAAAACAGCATGGGTTTTCCCTGGACAAGGCTCTCAGAAAGTAGGAATGGTCAGTAACCTCCAAGAAAATGCGATTGGGCACAGCCCAGGCTTCGCGATCGCACGAGCTAAACTGGAAGCTGCCGAAAAAATACTGGGTTGGTCTGTATTAGATTTGTGTCAGGGAGAAGAGTCGACTCTTGCCCGTACGCTTTATACTCAGCCCTGTCTGTATGTTGTAGAATCTATCATTGCCGATCTTTTAATTGACAAATGTGGTTTACCAGATTTGGTAGCAGGTCATAGCTTGGGAGAATATGTGGCACTGTATACCGCAGGGGTATTTGATTTTGAGTCAGGATTGAAATTAGTAAAAAAACGTGCTGAATTAATGGATAGTGCTGCTGGTGGAAAAATGGCAGCTTTGATGAAGTTTGATCGCGATCAACTATCAACAGCTTTAGATCAAACTGATGGGGTAGTTTTGGCTAACGATAATAGTGCAGGACAAGTGGTAATTTCTGGTACTCCCGAGGCAGTGGATCAAATCCTGAGTCAGGTCAAAGCTAGAAAAGTAACGCCTCTCAACGTATCTGGTGCTTTTCATTCTCCTTTGATGCAAGATGCTGCTGATCAGTTTTTATCCGTATTGGATTCTGTAAGCTTTAATGATGCTAAGATTCCCGTCATATCCAATGTCAATCCTGTTCCCGCAAGTGAGCAAAAAGAACTAAAACAAAGATTGGCTCAACAAATGACTAGTTCAGTCCGTTGGCGCGAAATTATGCTGCAATTTTCGCAACTAGGAGTTACAAATATCGTTGAAGTGGGACCAGGAAAAGTATTGTGTGGCTTGATCAAAAGAACCTGCAAGGATATAAAATTGGAAGCTATTGGTACCGCAGAGCAAATAAATGTCAAAGTTCCTGCATTAACTTAGGATTAGTCTGTAGCGAAAAAATAGTATTTTCGATGATGATAGATTTTGCGGCGTTGGTGATTTGATGTATGACGTATAAAGTGTTTCTATTCGTAGCCATTAGCCATTAGCTGTTAGCCTTTAGCTTAAGAAAAATGTGTATCAAGCAAATGAATTTTATTTTCATGCCTTGATTTACCAACGCCTTCATCCAAATGTCAATTGAAATCTCGAGAAAACTAGTTCTGGAATTTTATCAAGCTTTTGATCAAAGAAACATTGATCTGGCTTTTATAGTGATTCTAAATAGAAACCGTATGAATCAATATAGATAGAAATCTAGAAAGTTATGGGGTTAATTCTTGACCAATCCCTAATCCCCAATCCCTAATCCCCCGAACCAGGAATTGATAGCATAAGGAAATTAATTAGAACGACTATACCCCTCTTCTGTCAGACTCCGAAAACTTTTGTCATTTCTAAATTCTAAAGTCATTACAGATAAAAGAATTGCTTGATTTTTTTCTAATAATAAAAACTAAAATTTAAAAATGGCTGTGATCTAGTCACTGTAAGGATCTATC
>JBCDDK010000074.1:0-32100 GCA_039180345.1 Cyanobacteria bacterium P01_G01_bin.39
ATCAAACAAATTGATCGCCGTTGAAAAATTTCTGGGGCGCAATGGAATTCTCATTCGGTTAGTCCAATGTTGAAATTACCTTGCGCTTATCTCAACGGACAAATTGCTGCTTAGTCTATTTGCCAAAATGGGATGCTCCCAATTTAATGTACTAGCTCTCGCTTTATTTAGTAATTCAATACCTTTTGAATGGGCAGCAATTTTTTGGCTCTTTCGCTTCTTTATTTCCCGTTTTTGCTCCTTAATCATTTCTAACTGCAATATTTCATCTAAATGCCAATATCAACAGTCTAGGAAAATTGCTCAATCATCGGCTGGAAAAATAAGGAAATTTAACTATAATCCTTATTTGTCCTTAAGTTTCTCTACCAGTTTTGATAGTTTTGATTTGTTCTGCAAAAAACCATTACTATAAATAAACTACAGACATTCGTGCAATACTGCATCATCTTAAATTTCATTCTTTATCTCCTTGACTTTTTTTGGACTCATGAACAGAGGATTAAAGGTGACACTTTCCCATCAAGGGAAAAAGATACACCATCGCTGGTTATGGACGTTGACCAAAACGACTTGCCGAGCAAATTAGGAATAAGCCAAGGAAACTTAGATAGCTATAATTAGCTTCTTAGGGATTGTTATTTTCTTCTAGCGATCGCTGATAATCTTGGTCAAAAGTTATTATTGAAATGTGCCATATTTTTCTCAAGGTATTGACAGATAAAGCTTTAGAGCTATTGACTATCTAATTTATTGGCGATCGCTACTAATTAATTTAATTAGAATTGCTGTGGCGATTGAGCCATATTTCTTGCTGTAGCAATGGTAAAGATATGCCCTCTTCTTCAAAGGCATTTTTGATCCGACGACGAAACTCACGGGAAACCTCCCACTGCTTAAGGGGGATGGTTTTAAACCACAGTCTAACCACAAAACCACGTTCGGCGAAGTCTTCGATTCCCAGTATTTCAGGTGTTTCGAGGATCTTATCTTGCCATGCATGATCCAAATACATGTCGGTTGCTACCTGCTTAATAATTTCAATTGCGCGATCAGCATTGGTTTGATAGGCAAAAGGTATTTTCAAATCTGATCGCGACCAGCCGTTGGAATGATTTGCCACTAGAGTAATCTCACTGTTGGGAATAGTGATCAATCTTCCTTCGCCATCTCGTAGTTGGGTAATGCGTAAATTAAGATTTTCTACCATACCACCCACCTCGCCGATAGTTACTACATCTCCCACCGCATACTGATCTTCAAAAATAATCAACAAGCCATTGATCGTATCCTTAATTAGATTCTGGGAAGCGAAAGAAAAAGCCAAACCCAAAACCCCAGCCCCAGCCAGAAACGGAGTAATATTTAAGCCCAAAATAGATAAAGCGACAAAAATTCCAACGGCAATCCATAAAGAAGTCACCATTCCGCGAACCAAACGAGAAAAAGTATTGACTCTTACCTGTAGTCTGCGGCTGGTATCAGGTTGAAAGACATAGCTATTGGCAAAAGTATTGTTGCTAATCGCCGCATTAATTCGAGCGATCGCAGCATAGCTCAGGCGAATTAAAATATAACAAGCTGCGATGACGATAACTAAGCGCAAAGGAATCCTAAGTAAGGTAATAATCCACAACTGCCATAAACGAGTTTGGGGCAATAGACCCATAATTACTAAGCTACCTCCGACCCAAACTGTAATCTGCACTAGCTGCAATAGTCGGTATTGCACTTCCCTTAGATTAAATTTTTTGCGTTGTTCTAAATCAATATTGACATGGGTCACAAGATGGGATTTGACTAGAATCAAACGTTTTAACCAGCCAGATAACAGCCAGCTAGATAGCAGCATAACTAGCAAAATACTTCCTGCTATTTTGCTTTGCTGTAATAAAAAAGCAGCCTGTCGTTCTTTTTGAACCTGCCTCAAGCCCTGTTCAATTTTGCCAGCAATGTCTTGGGCATGATGATCTAATCTGACTCCATGAATACTAGCATCGCGACTATTGAGAGTCAGCACAGGAAAATTTTGTGTTCCTATACTTACATAAATGCTTTGCTGATTATTATCGGCTTGAGGAACAACTTGTAATGCAGCATCTTTATTTTGCAAATATGTTTTTTTGATATCTGCTAATCGCTGTTCAGTATAATTAATGCGTTGTGCCAAATTAGACTTTTGGTCGGAAAGCTCAAAGATGCAGCGCCCATCAAGACGCACACAGGCAGAAATTACCGAATCAGTTAGATTGCGATCCAGCTTAAAAGTTTCCAGATTGATTTTTGGCAGCAATGGTAATTGTGCTACGGCAGGACTAGTAACAATGACAGCTATTGCTACAGCAATCGCCACTATCCAATGTTTAGAGTATTTTCTGACCATATGGCACAACATAAATTAGGCTACAGCCATATATTATGGGGGACAAAATGATTAATAGCTTAGGAGATGTTTGCTAAAACTGTTATAAAACTAAATCCTGTTTACTTACAACACTTAAAGGTTGGGTTTGGGTACAAAGGGCTTGCATGCATGTAGGTAGTAGGGTTTAAACCATAACTACATAGAAAACCCTAGTTTTTGAATCAGCAACGAAGCAAGTCAAACGGCAAGACATACTTGCTACTTGCTACTCTGATTGAAGAATGTTTAACTAACTTGCAGATGATTACTACATCAAACCATTTAGCCCCAGAGAATTAGTTGCCAGAGTGCGGGCTTTGTTGCGTCGTCGTTTGCGGGAAGGTGGCGATCCGCAAGGGTACGCGCAGCGTAATCGCTCTCAGTTAATTCGCAGCAAGTCGTTTACAATCAATTTGGAACAACACTGTATCAGTCGCCACGTTGAGCAAGAGTCAGCCAAACAGTTAGATTTGTCTTCTTCTGAATTTAAACTGATGACTTTATTTGTCAAGCATCCAGGCAGGGTATGGGAAAGAGGTCAGCTAATCGAAAAGCTGTAGGGAGATGACTTTTTTTGGGGAAGAACGAGTAATTGATACTCATATAGCAAGATTGCGTAAGAAAGTTGAACTGGCTGCGGGTAAACCAAAATTTATCCAAACCATTATGGGAGTGGGTTACAAGTTTGAAGATTTATCACCTTTAGCCTTTAACGGATTATTAGTTATAAGATGTCAATCGACCTGAATCAATTCAAGGTGAGGCATTTCGAGACAGTGAGACTTTAGGTTATCGTTTTGCATCCTGTTGCAACGAGTATGGAAGAATTCGCCAACGTTGGTTAGTCGTTGAAAGTAAAAAGCGTCGCCAGAGTGATGAGAAGCAACTCAAGAAGCCAACTTCTACTCCTATTTTAAGATTGGTTTTTCAGTGTTTTCAGGCTGTTCATCTCATTAATTTCAATCAACAGCTACAAGTTTCTAATCTTACTGATAATCGTCTCAAAATTTTGCGCTTTTTTGGCAATCCCTGTCAAAAATATATTTGCTCTGCTGACATACCTGCGAAATACCCGTTTCAACTACAATTCATAACTATATTTAGCCTTTATTGACAACTTTTGGTGGTCAAGAAAAGACTAAATAAGTTACTTGATTATGTTCTGCTGAGATCTGGTTTTTATTTCTATCTAACCGCTGGTAAAGCCACAACTTTAGTTTGGGTTTCTTCTATCAACAGATTTCTAATTAACCTTGCCGCCATTTTTTGCGCTAATCTTTCGGCAACTTTTTGCCCCATTTTCTGAGTTTCTGGTTTAGTGATAATCTTTGACACAATAGAAACCAGGCGGGTGGGATCGAACCCTGGGGTTTGCTGAAGAATACCCACAATATTTTTGAGGTGAGTCATGGCATAGGAATCTTGACGATACTCTGCTGGAGTTTCCTGTACCGCTAACCCAACCTGCTGGCGGAAGGCAGTTGAAATGTTGTATATTGCTCTCCTGCCGATGCTGTCAATGGCATTTACCAACTCATCAGCAATGCGATCGCGAATAAATGTACCGCGATCGCTATATAAGTAATCGAGAGCCTGATCTACTACACCATCAAAATCATAGTCCCGAGAATCAGTCGCATTATTTAGCAGGTTTTCTAAGCGATGCCAACGGAAACCTTCTTCTTTGAATAGCAAATCTTTCAATGAGGCTCTTAATTCAGGGGCAGGATCGGTTAGTAGTCGTTTAGCCACATAGGGGTAGGCTTTGCTTAAAACTTTAAATTCGGGATCGATACCAATGGCAATCCCCTCCAAAGTCACCATAGAACGAATGATTAAAGCGTAATATGCAGGGACGGTAAAGGGAAACTCATACATCATTGCCGACATCTGATCGGTAATGCTTTTAAAGTTTAATTCAGCAACGCTGGCACCCAAAGCGTTACCAAAAACGTTAGCCAAAGCAGGTACAATCGGTCTTAGGTCTGTATCAGGAGTTAGAAAGTCTAGTTTTACGTAGTCTTCTGATAGAGATTCAAAATCACGATTGACCAAGTGAACTACCGCTTCAATCAGACCGTATCTTTGGTAGGGCTTAATACGGCTCATCATGCCAAAGTCTAGATACGCTAGTCTACCATCTGCCATCGCCAGCAAGTTACCAGGATGGGGATCTGCGTGGAAAAAACCATGTTCTAATAGCTGCCTTAAAGAACACTCTACCCCGACTTCTACTAAATGTGTGGCATCTATGCCCTGGGCTTGGACAGCATCAATATCAGTGAGTTTTGTGCCGTTGATCCATTCCATCGTGAGGACGCGCTTACCAGTATATTCCCAATAAATTTTAGGAACATAAATCTCCTCCATATAACCATAGAATTCTTTGAACTTGTCGGCATTACGACCTTCTTGATTATAGTTGGTTTCTTCAAAAATACGTTCTGCTAACTCATCAATAATTGAGCGCAGATTAGAACGAACCTGCTTCACATTATCCTGTACCCAACCCGCTAGCATTCTCATGATATAAATATCGAGAGTAATGCGGCGATTTAAATCAGGACGCTGCACTTTTACCGCAACTTCCTCTCCTGTTTTTAATTTGCCTTTATAAACCTGTCCCAAAGAAGCCGCTGCAATTGGGTCAGGAGATAATTCTGCATAAATCTCCTCTGGTCTTTTGCCTAACTCTTCTTCAATAAAGCGAAATGCTACTGCATTAGGAAAAGAAGGAATTTTGTCTTGTAGGGTAGTTAATTCTTCTAAGTATGCAGGAGGCACAACATCGGGTCTAGTAGATAAAGCCTGACCAATTTTGATGTAAGCGGGACCCAGCTTGGTCAATATTCTAATTAGCTGTCTGGCTCTTTTTTTCTGTTTGGGAATGGAATTTCCTGTCAAGTTATCCCACCAAGCACCTAAAGCAAAAGTACTTAACGGAAATAAAATACCAATCAAGCGAATAATGACCGCTAAAGGACGATTACGATATCTTGCATTATTAGTTTCTGGATTGTAACGCCAGTCTGCGTTTGGCTCATCATAAGCCAAATCGGTGTTCTCATAGGTATTGATCGCCTGAGAAGGAACGGTAATGGTATCTGTAGGAGATGATAAGGTCTCGTAAGGCATAGGTTTGTGACTGACGCTAACAACTTTTGTAAACGATTGTAACAAGAGATGTCGATAAACTGCTCTCTCTTAAGATTAATCTTGTCAGTTATAGTCGTTCTAATTAGTTTTTGTACTTTTTAAGTTATTGCTTCGAGGGACTGGGGATTAGGGATTAGGGATTAAAACAACATTTAATCTAAGTATATATCTTCTCCTGGTTCAGTAGACTCATGCTCCCATTCAAGATCGGGCATGGCTTCAAATGCCTGACGTACTGATTCTTCCCACAGCTTACGGATTTTGGCAATATAGGGCGCACCCAAGCGTAATTCCAAAGTATCTTGCAGGTCGAAACTATCAGTTTTATACATCACCAAGTTTATCGGAGGTCCTACTGATATATTTGATTTCATCGTGGAATCTATCGACAGCAAGGCACATTTAGCAGCGTCCTCAAGGGGCGTATTGTAGGTTATGGTACGGTCGATAATTGGTTTGCCATATTTAGTCTCACCAATTTGTAAAAATGGAGTTTCTCTGGTGGCTTGAATAAAATTTCCTTGGGGATAAATTAAATATAATTGCGGTTCTTCCCCTTTTATTTGCCCTCCTAGAAGAAAGTTACAGCTAAAGTCGATATTATCTTTTTCCAACCAAGGACGGTCTAATTCTTGGATTTCTCTACTTTTACTGCCAATATAGCCAGCAATGTCGTACATGGTAGCCAAAGTGTGTAGATTTTGATCTTCTTGATTTTGAATATCGCGATTGATTCTCGTCAAGACTCCCTGAGTTACCGAAAGACTGCCTGAAGCACAAATGACAATTACTCTTTCTCCTGGTAAAGACAAATCAAAGAGTTTTTTATAAGCAGAAATATAGTCAACTCCCGCATTAGTGCGAGAATCACCCGCCATCACGATCCCAAATTGATTGATAATACCGAGGCAATAAGTCATTCTAAATATAGTTAAGTATAGTTATTTTCTAATTACTGATCTAATTTGTGTCCACAACTACGGCAAAAGCGATCGCCTGTTTTTGCTTCTGTTCCACACTGAGAGCAAAATGTTTTAGTAGTGGTTTTCTCCTGATTATCTAGATTCAGGGACATATTACCCATCTGCATCGACATGGAGTTAATATCCATCGACATGTTACCCATTTTCAATGGTTGCATGGGTTGCATAGGTTGCATGGGTTTAAAGCCACCTGATTCTGGAGTAGAGTCGGGAATCTCCTCAAAATTGACCGTGGAATAATTATTTAAGTCAGCGGGTTGAGCAACAGTACTAATACTATTTTGTTGGATCAGGATGTGGTGAACACCTTGCTCAGAGGTGATTTTCAAAACATATTCTTGTCCCTGACAGAACAATTCAGGCTCTGTCTGCCATTGACCTGTACTAAAACTACTGCTTTGACTTTGTTGCTGTCCTGGAAGACTTAAAGTGAGATTAACTTGAGTCTGTCCATTAACATTGGCGATCGCAAGCTGCTGGAAACTACTAAGCTTTGCTACATAAGCCATAATTGCCTGCCCTGTTTTTAACTAAAAATTAGCTCGTGTAATAACTCCAATAATTTTACGGCTAATTCCCACCCCGCAGAATAAAAATTTTTGATGTGGCATCATCATGAAATGGTTGTGTTTGACTGGGGGGACAGGGAGACAGGGAGACAAGGAGACTCATTAGATCCTATTTGCTCTAAATCTTCCCGTAACTGTGCAATGCCAAGTTTTGAACCAACAACAATTAGACTATTGTTAACTGTTAACTGTTAACTGTTAACTGTTGACTGTTGACTGTCGGAATGTCTTTATCTTTTAACTTTCTCTCGTTCTGACTGGGGTTGGTATCTGGGGGGATTTAATTTTGGTTCTTTAGTTGGCTTTTGAAACAAAGTTCCATGCATTAACTTAGTGGTATAGGCGATCGCCATTAAAGCTGTTATAAAACCAATCACCGAAGCAATAACCTGTCTTAAATCATTACCACCTGATAACAGGTCAGTTCCTACCGAAGCTAAATATACATATAGGGTTATTACAGGTAACATTGCCACCCATGAAACAAATAAATATTGCCAGAAGTTAATTTTGGTTAAGCTAAAGCCATAATTTAAAACATTTGAAGGAACTATCGGCGATAATCGGGTAAGGAAAACTATTTTCCAACCTTTTTTGGTGACTGCTCGATCAAACTCCCCCCATTGAGGACGCTGGGAGATCCACTCATGAACCTTTTTGCTGGCTACTGTTTTACCCAAAAGATAACAGATAGCTACACCCAAAATATCAGACAAAGATACAATCATCACTCCAGGAACAAAGCCAAACAGACTTCCCGCAGCTAAGAAGAGAAATATTGCAGGTAGTCCCACCAGAGTTGCAGAGACATAAATAATCGCAAAGGCGGGATAAGCCAAGTAACCGAGAGAAATTAGCCAATTGCTTGCTTGAAAAAGCCATTCTTGCCAAATAACCATAAAATATCAGTGAAGTTGCTGCCTGAAAAATATTTCAGAGTAGAGAATAAAATTTAAAATTGCTGAATGTAATAAATAGCTAAATTTTGAAATTAAGATTAGTCAGTAGTTAATTAGTTGTTAACATTCGGAGTTTAGCTTAAGAATAGGAAATTCTCAACGGGATACCAAGGCTCGACTTAAATCTCTGTCCTATGATATTAGATTTGAAGTCGCATCATTAAAACCTTCTTGGGAATATTGTTCTTAAATTCTGTAGGCAAAACTTTCGGGCTAATTCACCTTGAGTGAGCTGCACCGAAACGGCAATATGCTTACTGTACTATATTTATGCTTTAGCTATATTTTTTAGTTAATTACTCAAATATGAACGTCAATCGTCGTAATTTTCTGATTTTTTTTGGTGCTACTGCGGGATCGCTGGCTAGTGATGCCTGGAGCAACAAAATTAACTCCCACATTTTAGCTGAAACCGCTCCCTCGCTGACAGAGACAGAAGGTTTTGGCTTTGATCCTGTGAAGTTAGCTTTACCAGACTCAGCAAGTCAACTATCTGTGGAGCAGCAAATTGCCAGCTACGGGGCTTACGAAGTGCAGGATGATTTAATTTTGCCAACGGGCTTTACTTATGACTTAATTGCCGCTTGGGGCGATCGCGTTGGGGATTCTCGTTTTGGCTACAATAATGATTATTTATCTTTGGTGGAGACTGCACCAGAGGAAGGTTATCTGACGGTCAATTTTGAGTATATTAGCGCTGGGGTATGGATGCAGACTTACCCAATGGTGATTGGCAAACAGCTTCCCGTAGCTGAATTATTAGCTTTGGCTGATGCTGACAGTGAGATGACAATTGATGCTTTTAACCTCCCTGACGATGATGCTACTAAACAAAAAATCAGAGAGATTTCCACCGAAGGTTTAATCGACCTAGGATTGGGGGTAATTTCCGTCAAGCGCAATGCTGAGGGCAAATGGGAGCGGACATATTCTGAGGCAGATCGCCGAGTGACAGGGATTTCTGGATTAAACGATCCTAGCCGACTGCTAAAATCTACAGGTGCAGCGGCGGTAGTATTTAATAAGACTTCTAAGTTAGGCTATGAAGATAATCTAGGCGATCGCATTATTGGCACCTTTCAAAATTGTGCTGGGGGAACAACTCCTTGGGGAACAGTGTTGAGCGCGGAGGAAAACTATCAAAATCAGGTACCTGAAGCCGTGCTGGCGGATGGTTCATCTTTTAATCCTGGTGAAATGCCTTTTGTGATCTCACCTTCAGAATTAAACGGCACCGCCAATGTTTTTGGTTTGGCAGGCAACAAGTATGGCTGGATGGTAGAAATTGACCCCGTCAATGCTAATGATTATGGGACAAAACATACCTGGCTGGGCAGATATCGCCACGAAGCTTTTGGGATTAGAGCTGTGGCGGGTAAGAATCTCGCTGTCTACTCAGGTTGCGATCGCCGTGGCGGTCATGTTTATAAGTTTGTCAGCAGTGACAAAGTATCTGACCCTCAAGATAAAACCAACTCTAGTCTGTTTGAATCAGGCATGCTTTATGGTGCTAAATTCTATCCCAATGGTACTGGGGAATGGATACCCTTGAGTCCTGATACCTTAGTCAATCCTGTTGCTCCCAGTCAGGTGGTAGGTGGCATTGTGATTCTGCCTAATAGCGATCGCAATTTGGGAGGAGTGATGGAAATCTCATCGGATCAGCAAGCTGAGACTTTTGCTGCTCAATTTAAAACTTTGGCAGACCTTTATCAAGGCAATAGTACCTTAGAAACTCAAGGAGCAATCTTAATTGATGCTCACTATGCCGCTAGTGCAGCGGGAGTTACCTGTACGGCTCGTCCCGAAGACACAATTATTAGCGATGAAGGTGCTTTGTTTATCGCTTTTACCTCGGGTAGTGCTGGTGGTGATGGTAGCCCCGATAAGGCGATTTTTGTAGGACCTAGGGGGGAAACTGACTATGAATACGGTTGGATTATGAAGCTTTCAGAAGATGATCGCGACCCTGAGTCCTTGAGCTTTACCTGGAGTATGTTGACTACAGGGGGAGAAGTAGCGGCAGGAGGTGCTGGCTTTGCCAATCCTGATAATCTGACTTTAGACCGCTCAGGTAATCTTTGGATGGTTACTGATATGTCCACCAGTAAGCATAATGAAGCTGTACCCAGTAGAACAGAAAACGGTGCAGCTTTAACAGGCAGTGATTTGACTGGAGTATTTGGTAATAATTCAATGTGGTACATCCCTCTTGCTGGAAATAATGCAGGAGACATTTACCCCTTTGCTCTTGGACCTATGGAGTGTGAATGTACTGGTTTGACCTTTAACACAGATAACAGCAGTCTATTTTTAGCAATTCAACATCCTGGGGAGAAAAACGGGATTCGTCAGGACATGGCGACCCAAAGCCGAGAGTTTGAGCTGCTGGCTACAGACGGTACCGCCTTTAAACAGCTAAGACAGGTACCGATAGGCTCTAACTGGCCCAGTGGTCAAGTAAATCAGCCTCCTTTACCTGGGGTTGTGGCAATTCGTAGGCTTGATGACACCCAGATCGTTAAGAATGTAAATGTATAGTCGTTCTAATTAATTGACCTATGCTCTCAATTATCGGTTCGAGGGGCTAGGCATTGGTCAAGAAGGCAGTGTTGCAAAAAATAGAATCAGTTTAGTAACTAAGACTAATGCTTGATGAAATCCGAAACCCTGTTCAAGTGGAGACACTTTTTAGTTAAACAGTGTCAGACTTTACTTTAGTTACAACAGCTAATGTTGCGTATTTAAATATTAATTAAAATCTTAAGTTGATATTAAGTAATACTAAATAGTTTTAGATAAAAAAGCTGGAAAATTTCCGCCAAATCTATACTAAAAATAAAGTCTCAATTCGCATTCTGTAAAATTTGGTATTTCATCATCTCTTTTCATTGAGCGATCGCGCTCCTCCCACTAGCTTCTCTAATCGCCACAGCCTAGGAGAAATAAATAATAAATAAATAGCTGTAATCAGGAATTAAACCTTAAAATAAGCACTATCACTTAATATGGTGGACTATGATCAATAATTATTCTTTGTTGACAAGGTAATGATTAAATTACTGGTTGATTTTTGTTTTGAATGCGAATTTTATCTTAAGGTTGCTTTAAGCTGCACCATACTACAGCAGCTCTTCTACTGGCGGTTGTCTACCACTGAACAAAAATTTAGCACTCAAGTACTATTGTATTGGGTAGTAGGCTCTATTTCGTTTTACAGCATTGGCTTTTTAATCGAGAACATAATTAAAAACAATCTTAAGTTAACTGAAAAATTAACTGCTAGAGTTAAAAAAGTTAAGAAGCAAAAGTTTCCCCTCGCCACAATAAAAGGGGTTGTCTTGGGAGAAATAAAAAGCTTGATTGCTGTAACATTAATTCTTCTCTTAGCCCCTGAAACATCTAGAGGTAATAGCTTCCTAGTAAACTTTACCTGGTTCTTAATGAGAATAGTCTTAGCTGACCTTTGCTTTTATATTGCTCATTGGCTTTTGCATCGTAAGTTTTTACGCAAAATTCATCTCAAGCACCACGAGTTTCAAGACACATCAAGTTTAGTTGCGGGGCATAAAAGCTTGGTAGAATATATTATTGTGACTATTACCGATCTGTTACCAATTTTTATTTTGGGATATGACACTAACCAGTTGTTGGCTTGGACTTTGGTTGGCAATGCCTATAACTTAGAAGGTCACAGTTCATTATCGCTCTTCTTTATCTCCTCAGATTTTCATGATCTTCACCACACCTGCTTTCGAGGCAACTATGGCATCCAAGGATTCTGGGATCGAGTATTTAAGACTCTCAACCCTCCTCATAAAAAGGCAGGAATTGTTTTTCCTACTGCTTCTTTAGAGAAGATGCTTCTTAAGGCGCCAGTTAAAGATGTGGCTTAAGTATATATATTAAGTAACATAATAGTATCAGCAGATAGGTAGTCAGTCTTCTAAATCTTATTTATTAACCCAAATTGTTCAATAGTTTTGTCTTCTTGTAAATGCCTAAAATTGGCTCTACCGAACCTATGATGTAAAAGAAATAGGAAAAAACCAGGTTAAAAAACATCTAGAACTAAAGTTGTCGAAATTTCTAAAGCCATAGCCACATCTTTTAATTAACTTGATTTTATTTTTGACTGCATCTTTTAAGATTGTTTCTACTTCTTGCTCGCTTATCTGATTTCTTTGAGCCACATTTCTAATATCACTTTCAATAACTTCTTGAATTATTTCTTTGACAAATCTTTTAGTATAATTTCTTTTTTTCTTAACAAAATCTAATTCTTCCCGAAATTGTTGACCGCAGCGTTCGCATCTCATTTGATAACGATTTACTCTTAGATAAATATTTTGCTCTGCCCAATTGATATCTCTAAGGGTTAATTGATAATTTTGGTGTAGTTTATCTGTATTAGCACCACACTTGGGACAAGTTACTGCGGTAGTAGTATTTCTTAGATATAAAACTAAGCCTACTTCCTCTCTTTATTAGTTTCTAAATCATAAATGAAATGTATAGAAGCGATCGCCTTTAGTAAATATTACTTTACTTATAAGCTTTTCACATAAATATAAGAATTAAATTGCTCTATACTTTGAGTAATCAGATTCAATGTTCACTATATTTACTTCTTTGCATAATCAACTTCGCCACTAAACCAGTCCAACCTGTTTGATGAGATGCACCTAAACCTGCACCATTATCACCATGGAAATACTCATTAAATAATAATAAATGCTGCCAATTTTCGTCAGTTTTAAACTTCTCAAAGTCACCATAAATAGGTCTTTCACCGTTATCTTTAGGTATAAAGATTTTGATCAAACGTCTTTCTAATTCCGAAGCCACATCCCAAAGATTCATCATCTGACCCGAACCTGTAGGACATTCAACCTCAAAATCACCGTCATAGTAATAATCAAATCTTTGCAAGGCTTCAATCAAAAGATAATTTATCGGAAACCAAATAGGACCTCGCCAGTTAGAATTGCCGCCAAACATTTTAGTCGGAGATTCCGCAGGTTCATAGGTAACATTATAGGTTTCGTCCTCTGTTTCAAAAGTATAAGGATGTTCTTTATGGCACTTAGAAACAGATCGAATGCCATAATCACTCAAAAACTCAGTTTCATCCAGCATCTTTTCTAACAACTGTCGTAAACGGTCTTGATTTACCACTGCCAGTAAGCGGCGAGAATTGTTGTCACAGCCTTCCATACAGGCTAGATTGCGACTAAGCTGGGGACGTTCGTTAATAAACCACTGCACTCTGCTATTAAATCCTGGAAGTTGATCAAGGGTTTTTTGTTCAATGGTGGTAACGGCAAATAGAGGAATTAAACCAACTAAAGAACGTACTTTCAAATCTATATGCTTGCCATTTGGTAATTGCAGCACATCGTAGTAAAAGCCATCTGCTTCATTCCACAGGTCTGCGCCCTCAGAACCTATGTGATTCATGGCATCTACTATGTAGAGAAAGTGTTCAAAGAACTTGCTGGCAACATCTTCGTAAATATCGTTATCCTGTGCTAATTCTAGGGCAATAGTGAGTAAATCTAAACAATACATTGCCATCCAGCTTGTACCATCAGATTGAGATAGCTTCCCGCCAGTTGGTAATTCTCCACCCCGATTAAACACGCCAATATTATCTAAACCTAGAAAACCACCTTGAAAGACGTTATTGTTTTCATCGTCGTGTTGGTTGACCCACCAGGTAAAGTTGAGCAATAATTTTTGAAATACCCGTTCGAGAAACTTTTTATCCGAACGTCCATACATCTCTTGTTCAATGGTATAGACACGCCATACTGCCCAAGCATGAACTGGAGGATTGACCCCATCAAAATCCCATTCATAGGCTGGCATTTGTCCATTGGGATGCATATACCATTCACGGGTGAGGCGTTCTAACTGTTTTTTAGCAAAGTCAGGATCGATCACTGCCAGGGGGATCATGTGAAAGGCTAAGTCCCAGGCTGCAAAATAGGGATATTCCCATTTATCTGGCATGGAAATAACGTCATCGGTATGCAGATGTATCCAACCGCTATTTTTGCCATCTTTACGTGATTCTGGTGGTTTGGGTAGTGCAGGATCTCCTTCTAACCAAGCATCAACTACATAGTGATAATACTGCTTATTCCATAGCATCCCCGCAAACGCCTGACGTTCAATATTCTGTAATTCCAGGCTTTTTGGATGAGGAGATACCCTCTGATAGAATTCGTCGGCTTCTTGTTGTCTTACCTGAAATGTATCGTTGAATGGTTGTCTAAAAGGAGTCTTGAGATCTGGTTGATCACAGAGTCTCAACTGAATACCCGTGGTTTCTCCCCCTGCTAATTCTAAAGTGTAATATGCCGCAAATTTAGTCCCGATATGATCGGAATTAACGGCATCCTGCTTTCCTTCAACCACGTATTTATGAAAGGCATCTTTGACGTAAGGAGAATCGTTTTTCTTACAGGATAATCGTTGATGATTAGTATTGTTTTCTGTAAACAGTAGAGAAGCGTTATGTTTATCACCAGAACAATTAGCACAGTACAACCACCTTTTACCCAAGTCAGGGTGTTGTGCCTCAATTACACTATAGTCTTCAGATTGACTGTAGATTTTTAATGTGGGCTTGTCAACATCGTAACCCCATGACCAAATATTACGAAACCAAAGAGTAGGCAGTAAATGAATAGTGGCACTTTCGCTACTACGGTTTGCTACTTGAATATAGACCAAAATATTCTCATCGGTTTCCTTGGCATATTCCACCATGACATCAAAATACTGATCATTATCAAAAATGCCCGTCTCAATTAATTCAAATTCACGATCCTGCAAACCTCGCTTTTTATTCTCATGTTCTAGCTGCCAATAGGGAAAAGCTTTTTGCGGATACTTATAAAGAAATTTCATGTAAGAATGGGAAGGCGTATTATCAAGATGAAAATAATACTCTTTGACATCTTCACCATGATTACCCTGGCTATTAGTTAAACCATAAAGCCTCTCTTTTAAAAACGGATCATTTCCATTCCACATTGCCAAAGAAAAACATAACCGCTGGTGATTATCAGAGATACCTGCAATGCCATCTTCCCCCCAACGATATGCCCGATAGTGAGACTGTTCAAAACTAAAATAATCCCATGCTGAACCATCTGCACTATAATCTTCTCGTACTGTTCCCCACTGACGATTACTTAAATAACAACCCCATCTACGCCAGTATGCTTTTCGTTCTCTATCTTCTTGTAATCTGATTTCTTCTTGTGTAGGCTTTTGGGACTCAGACATAAGGCTTGTCAGTTTAAATCTTAATTAAATCTAAAGTATCGCGATCGCTGTAGTAATTGAATCTGACCAAGGATAGAAGATGTTTGGGTTATACTAAATCCTATTTATATATAACACTTGAAAGTTGCGCTAGGGCAGAAGGCAGAAAGCACAAAGGGCTTGCCCGCATGTATGGTTTAACCTCGTTTTGGATCTCCAGTTTAAAACGAGGTTTTTAGAATCGTATTTAGGGGGAGAGCCGAGATACGTGTAGAATAGTGCAATATAGCTCTCAAGCCCTTACTCTGTGTGACTTTCAAAAATCTCTACTGGTAGGTTAATCGCCCCGTCAAATGGTTGAGGAATATTCTTTAAATCCACCACGTAATCCCCATACCGCTTGAGATTGCAATTGAGGTAAAGACTCATAGTTGCCAACATCCGACGATTAATCTTAAATCCCTCTGCACTCAAATAACGAATTACCCCAGTCATATCTACCTTATTCTGGAGAATTACCGCACTAGCCACCAAATCTAGATAGTTAGTAGTTAGCGGAAAGCTTACGCGAACCTTTTTCTCCCCTCTCATCAACGGATAATTTACACCTGGAAACTTTTCTTCCCTGATTATTCCCGATCTGAGCATAAATTACAGTCAATCAAGCAATTCAAGCAATTAAGCCCACAATTACTAAGGCTTAATCAAGCAATATTTTAGGCTTTTCACCACTAAAAGTAACTACAAATATTCGTAATAGCTACAGCTTAAGTCGATCTTTTTTCAACTTTTGTCCTGTAAAAAGCTCTTATTTTAGTTTTTGCGACACAACCGTTTTTATTCTTAAACTTTTTTTCTGGAGTAATTTAATGATGTCTCAGTCTTTTTCCCAAATCAAAATAGGTTTGACGACCAATCTATTAGACGGACTAAATTCTGCTTGGGATCCTGGTAATAGTAAAACAAATATTTTATTAGAAACAAAGAAACAAGCAATACAGCCTGAAGAGATAGAACCAGTGGAGAATCGCGGAAATTGGTCTTTTCCAGATATTACACTGCATGAATCCGCAAAAACTTTATTAGATGAGTTAATTCCCTACAAGATTATCAGCCCTAGTAGCGAGGTGGATGCTCCTCAAATTAGAGCTGGAGCACTTTTAGTCGGGATGCCTAATAATCATGATGCCTTAACTGAACTATCGAAAACTATTGGGGTAGATCTGACAAATCCTAATTACCGCTATGCTCTAGTGAAATTAAATCGTCTTGATGGCTTAGACAACCATGCTTCCGCTGCGAGTGGTATTTTGGTTCATGTTCGACCCAGAAACCCTGATCCTGCCTACAATCTAACAGAAGACTTTAAGTCGGATGTGATCAAACTCCGTCATTGCGGCCAAGTTAGAACCCATGACTTTGATGGTGTGCTTAATGTCAAAACGGCTACGCAGGCGCTCGACTCTTTTGACGATTACGGAACGCACTATGTCTCTTCAGTTCAATTAGGCGATACTATTTTGCAGGTTTTTGCCTACAGTCAACAAAATTTTGAACGCTTAAAACTTGCGTATGCTAATGGTCAAAATCCTCTGAGTGGAGTAGGCTCACAAGATTTTGCTCAGTTTACCACTAACAGTGATACTGGTGAGTTTGGCTATGTGGCTGATTACGGCAATATTATCTCTTTGAGTAATTCGGAGATTTTTCAGACAACCTTGAGAAATGGAGATTGGCTAGATACTCTTTGGTGCTATAAAAATAGCATTTTTTCTCTTTTTAATAGTAAGTCGAAACTATCTCTGATTCAATTAGAGCAGCAGTTTAAAGCGCAAACCGTCATGCAAGTTCAACTAGCGAGTATGAGCTTAATGATGGAGCAAAAGCGAGGCTTAATTTGGCAGCGCGTTTTTAAAGCAGCTATGGTGCAAAAATACAGCACAAATATTGAGGCAAACTTTGCAATTTACGATGATCGCGACTTCGATTCACTTTTACCAGAAGATGCTCCTGGATTAATTTCTTCTCTTGCTACCCCGACAATTAATGTTTATAAGTCGAGATTAGACTTATCACAGATGCAGTTTGTCGCGGCAGAGGAGGTAGAAAACTTTATTCTTTTTAGCAACGTTCTGATGTTGTCAGGAAGTAATGAAGTTGCTGTTCCAGGTAGTGAAGTGAAGCTTTTTAGTCAGATTCTCGATCTACGAACGGATGCTCAGGCAAAAAATATCAAGATCAGCGATCGCGCTTTTGATTCTCTGGAAATTGGTTGCAGGGAGTTCTTGGGCGCATTAATGATTCACAACGAATCGGGAACCAAGTATAGCGTCATTGTCGACGGGATCAAATTTGCGCTTGATGATAGCAAGACCAATGTAATGGTAGATCGCGACGTGCGTGCAGTTCCCCGTCCTGATTCTTTACCGCAGTTAGTTAATAGTATTCAATATTCTATGACTTTTGCCGAAGCGGTGATGAGTGATCAGACTGGTGGGCAACGTACCTTGGTTCAGCAATTGATCGGTGAGTATCTACAGTGGCTGACTACGATTATTCCAGCTACGACAGTGGATCAAGAGCTGTTAGCTCTACGGATACGGGCGTTAGATCTTGCCAACTACGCTGTTGATCCTAACTATGGAAGTTTTGTCCCCATACTACCAGCAGAAGAGTATGACGAATACATTACAAGTATTCTAGATTATCTTGATCGTATTCAGCTGCAAATTGCCCAAAACAATCAAGAAATTGCGAATCGGAGATTGGAAGAGTTGGTGATCAATGTAGCTGAAACACTTAATCAGAATCTTATTGATACAGGCAACCTGATCAGCGGCGTTATCGATGCTAATGTTGCACAGCAGAAAGACATGGAAGGATTCTATGATGCTTTGATCTCTCAACAAGAACAAGAAGCACAAAGGCAGAGAATCCAGATTAATGAACTAAGAGGCTTACTATTTTCCGCCCAAGGTGATGTTGATATTGCCGTACAACAATATAAATCTGCGGTAGAGAGGTGGCAAACGATTACAACCATTAGATTTGGGCTAGATGTTGCGACTAATCTCTTTACTCTGGGTACAACAATTGCAATTCCTGCTTCCTCGATTGCTGCGGTTGAAGCGCTGGGGTCAACAGTGCAAACGATTCAAAAAACTCTTAATGTTCTCAACGCAACTTCCACGCTTTATAGTGATGCCGCTTCTGACCTCAAAGATCTTCAAGGAGCGCAAACAGCACTAGATGATCTTCAAGGTATTTCATTTGGTAGTCCTTCCACCTTAGCTTGGGACGAAATGAATGTTCAGTTTAGACAAATTCTCGCTACTGGTCCTGATGTTCAACAGCAGAAAGCTGCCCTTGAGGCAGCATTTAAAATCCTTGTCTTGCGAGGTAAAGCGGTCACGAATGCGGAAGCATCCCTTCATGCTATTGAGCGTGATATTTATACCAATCAGCAGCAAAAACAGATTAACGTCAATCAATCGGCGCGGCTGAGTGAGCTTCAGAATAATTTGAATCCGCAAGATATTCAAGAGCTAGATAAATCGGCGATCGACCTGGTGGGCTTAACTGGATATCTGGAATTTATCCAAAATCAAATGTTAGCCATACTCTCTAAAGCTTTCTTGCAAAAAGATTTGGCATTACAATACGAAAATCTCCAGCCAGCAACATTAATTCCCTCCTTTAGTTTGTTAAAGTTTAGCGCCGCTATTGTGCAACAAAACGCTGCTACCATAACCGCTAAATCTTCATTAGCCCAATACCAACAAACTACTACTAAATCACTCGATTTCGTCATATCTAACGTAAAACCGTCTGAGTTGACTAATGGGGCAATGCGGAACACCACGATCTTTCTCGATGCACCGCTGTTCTACAGTTATGTTGATGCGAAGATTGTCTCGGTTGTCGCAAAAATTGACGCTGTGGAATCGACAGAGACTGGGAAATACTTGTTGAAGCTAGCCTATGAGGGTGAACCATTTAGCGATCGCAACATCGAACGTGATGCACTCAATTTCCGAACACCTTGGCGAGAGCGAGTTTATGAATATGAGGTCGATGGCAACAGACCCACTTTTTCTGATGGCGGTAGATCATGGTCAGATGGAGTTAGCCGCATTACCCCTTTTTCTACCTGGAATATCTCTTTTCCCGATACTCAAACTAATAAAGAGATTAAATTCAACCAGGATCTGCTCAATATTACTCTTTCATTTGTCTTGGAAGCTCGTATCGTTGATGCCGAGACTATGATGCGAAGAAAAGCTGCTAGGCGGAGAATGATGTTGAGTGCCTTGCCTACGGCTGCTATGGAGCGTCAACTAGCGTTAGCAGAACCAATACCAGAGTTTGCCACCTCAGAACGTCCTTCAACTCCACAGCTTATTTCACAGATGTATGCCCAAGGAAGCTGTACTAATGGTTGGGATGTTGTTTTTAATCTGGGCTTGGAACAAATTAATAATGCACTTCGAGACCAATATGACACGCTGCAAACAGATACCACCTACAAAAATACGATCAGTGTTGAGACTTCGGAGAATTTTCCTGGGAATGTCACAGTAATCACTAAATTTACCATTAACTATGGCTATCCTTTGTTAACTTTTAGTGTCAATAACACCAATAGTGCCACCCTCAATATGGAGATTCTGAGCGGCTCGCTGCAAAAATGTTCTCAGGTCGGTGATGAGCTAATTTGCGATCCCCCCGAAGATATTAGTGGTGAAACTATGACTGCCATAGTTGATCTTGCTCAGGTGGCAGGTCAGACCATAGTAGATGGTGAGATACATGATGTACTTAAAGTACTGCTTAATATGGCAGAGGGCGCATTTACGATCAGCAATATTGACTTAAGCGATCCGACAAAAGTTGAGTTCAATAAGGCAGTTAAAGCTTATTTTGTGAATAATCCGGTGATTTTCCTGATTAATGAACTAGATTTAACCAACATCCCAACTCTTGAAGCCCTAAAACCAAGCAATTTTCTCTTCAAGCCCTACGAATCAGCATTAGGCACACAAATGCTCCAGCTATTTATCATGACAGGGGGAAGAGCCTTACTTAATTATTCTCAGGCATTTCTGAACGGTATTCCTGAGCCACTGCCCCTGGGACAAAGTAGTAGCATGATGATACGCTCAGAAATTGTATTTAGGGACGTACTGCCACAAAGTATGCAAAATAACGGTTGGACTCTTGAAGGGGTCGAGCCGCCAGAGCCAAATCAAGCATGGTCTGGTAAATTTACCAGTGCTTCTGTTCTAGCCTCAGTAGATTTTAGTCGTCTGGAGACTACAACGACTTCAGGTTTTGGTCCAACTCTAAGCTCAACGAGTTGTTCATACTCAATAGAGAATAATCCAATTGATTGGTCGCTAATAGGTACAACCCTTACTTCCCAAAGTGATGGACAAGTTGCTTATACTGGTAGTCGAGAAACTCCCTTAGAGTACAGGAGTTCTTGCATTACTTCTAGCTCTAGTGGCTTCACGTCCAGGGAGAAAGAAGAAGTTACTGACGTTACCCTAGCATATAACGCTACCCTCAGTCTTAGTATAGGTGGTTCAGAAAGAGAGCAAACAATCAAGATCTTGACTTCTGGGCAAGCAGTCAACGTAGAGGGAAAACTTTCTGGCGGTGGGGCTTGTGGTTCAGATGATTTTACGGCTAGATTAAATCAACAAATTAATGAACAAATACCAGGTAAAATTGCTAGTCAGCTGGTGTTTGATTTTGAAGCGATTTCGGTTTTTGCCCTCAAGAATCTGCTGTTTCCTTCAAACAACTATATTGACTTTAGGTCAAGTGCCCTTCCTGGAGATATGCTGATCGTAGGTGTTTTTACGACCTAAGATGGCATGATCAGTGGCATTATTAGGCTGATTAAATCGGGCATGAGATAAGCCGAAATAATTAGCCACTGCGTTCTGTTTTACCAAAGTTTCTCTCTGGTATCGCACTAAAACTCGCTCAAAAGAGTAAAACCCAGGTTTACCGTGACCTGGGTTAATTAGTTAGAAATAGAATTGAGCGATCGCTCTTTTACGAGATAATGAGATTTTCAGGCTTCAATATTAGCAAAAAAGAATTTCTTAGATTTATCTATTTCAAAAAACATTGCCGAAAATGAACGCTGAGTAAGTTTGTTCCTTAACGCTAAAACTATTGATAAATGGTGCTTGTGAGCTGCGAACTTTGCCGAGAATGATATGTTTAGGCAATGTTTGAGATGTCAAATATCAACTTATTTGAGCGACTGATTTTAAAAGCTATGTATAGCAAAGAGTAGAGGGCTATCTTGCACTACTTTACAAGTATCTCGGCGCGCCCATTTAGTATTACAGTACCTTGGCTTACCTATATTTGCTCATACTTTCTCTGAAAAGAACTAAGTGTTTAGGCGAAATTGTTTTAAGCCAATGCTAACGAAAAAAAATAGTCCCTTACAGCCAAAGATTTGCAAAATTAGTAATGAGATAGTAGAAAAACCAAAGTTACTTGTGCTTTATCAGAATCATCCCTCTTTTATTACTTTGGGGAAAGAAGATAAAAATGAACTAATTGTATTTAAACATGATAATTTAGAACAGTTGAAAATTTGTATTAATCATGTTCAGTCTCTGAATATTAAAAAATAAGAAACAAATAGATTTTTAGCATTAAATAGTCGATATTCATAGCTTATTATCTTGATGAAAAATATCATCAATACTTGATCTATTTGAGAATTATATAATTAGTAGATTTCCAAACTTTCAAAAGCTAATATATTAAGAAACTTATCACAGATGATGAATTGCGCCTACATGAGTGTCCAGCCCTTACATGCGAGTTGTCTTAAGAAACGCCTTGATGTCATATTAGCGATCGCTCTGTCGTTAGCTTTGGATAAATGATAATATTTACCCAAAGCTTGTTTAACCAGTTCCTGGGAAAAGCCTGTAAAGACAAATAGGATCAGGTATTATGCTGACCCTAAACAGATAATTAATGATGCGTTTGTCGATTATAACCCTGACCCTGATGACCTTTTTTAAGTCTTGATCTTATATCTTCTAACAATAACTTATGAGGAACTATAGTAGCTCCTCAAATTGACAAATTTAAGATTTTTCAGATCATTGTTTATAGCTGTGCATAACCAAAAGTGACATTGAATTCTTCGCACCATACAGCGACAGAACCATAATTATCCAAATCTACATCTTCTGGAACCTCATATCTTTGAGTACCCGTGAAACTTTCTATTTGTGCCAGGCTAACATAATCTTCTTCAGCGATATTAGCTTCTACGGTAGGATCTTTATGGAGAATTATCTCTAGATCGGGACCTTCAGAAACCTCAAAGTCATCGCTAAATTCAATATATCTTTTTCCGTCTTCTTCTACTATCTCAAAAGACCCTTCGGTATCATTGCTTGAATTAACAGGAACGAATTGTCTTTGACTAGCTGCTGCACGAGGACTAGCTGCTGCACAAGGATTAGTTGAAGCGCAGGGATTGACTGAGGCGCAGGGATTAACTGAAGCACAGGGATTAACCGAAGCACAGGGATTAACTGAAGCGCAGGGATTAACCGAAGCGCAGGGATTGACTGAAGCGCAAGGATTGACCGAAGCGCAGGGATTAACTGAAGCGCAGGGATTGACCGAAGCGCAAGGATTTCCAGCTACAATCACAGATGACCCTGTACCGTCAAAAGAAGCGAGAGTGCTGCTAGAGAAAAAAGCAGCTCCGCCAACAGTTAAAATTGAGGCAGTGATAAGAGTAGCGATATATTTGAGTTTCATAGCTGTAGTAAACTGTATTTGATTTGCTTAACATTCACTATCTAACTCGAGCAAACTGAATTTAATCTGAGATGTTGATTTATTTTCTCTAATAATTATCAGATACTCATATCAGAAAATGATCAAGTTTCTCTTAATATTCTGAGTGACCAACAATGTTATTAAGTAGGTAGGCTCAATTAATTTAAAGATAGTGTGAGGTATTTGGGGTAGTGAGGTAGTGGGATATGGTCAAAAAGTCTATTTTATATTTAATTAAACCCAGCTACTTAGTTGGAAAAACAAACATCCTTACAAATTTTGTGTAATCTATTTTAATCAAATATCTTAAGGTTTAAAGCTTGCTGTTTCCCCATCCAGGAAGCATAAGCAGTATGGTCTAAAAGATCATTACCAGTTAGTGGATGAATTAAAATTGTCAGACCATTCCTATTTAAGGCTAACCAGGTGAGCAAATCTGTATGATTGCTACGATCAAAGGCTAATTGACAACTCCAACTAGGATGAGGACCAACAGGTCGATGATGCATCCGTCCTACTGTCACCTCAAATTTACGTCCTGCCTCCTCGCATAAGGCTTTAGCTTGCTCGATAGTAGCTTCATCGAAGTAGACGTGAGCGTGATATTTCTCAACCGTACTGCTACCTTGAAATTTCATTTTAAATTTTTCAGCGTTATATCTTTTGTGGGGTGATTTGATAATAATAAGGAATAAATTGTTTTAATTGTCAGTCTATTAATATCCGCTAATTTTTAGATACTCATCCTAGTAAAAAAGTTTTGTATATCACCGACAACAGTAACTTATCGCAAGCATCGAATTAAAAAATAAAAAGCTGAGAGCTATGGACAGTAACATTAAACACGTCATACTTCAAATTAGCAACGCCGTGGCTGAAAACAGCTACTCTTCCTCTTCCTCAACCCATAAGATTCTCAATGCCATAGTTGCAAAGCCGATCGCAGCGAGGGATTTTAAGAGCTTTTCTGGGAGAAACTGGGCGACGGTTTCTCCTGCCAAAACTCCTAGTAAACTGGCTAAAATAAGCGCCACCGTCGAACCAATAAACACTGCACGGGGATTTTTGGAACTACCCCCAAGAGCGATCGCAGCTAACTGGCTTTTGTCACCAATCTCAGCTAAAAATACGGTAATGAAGCTAATGCCAATAAGTTGCCAATCTATTTCAGGAATCATTGAGAATTTAAAATTAATTGATAAAGTTTAAATACGGTTTTAAAGATTAATAATATCGCTTACTAGCCAAGCGGTAATAAACATTAGCAGAATAGCAACGGATAAATCTAAGGTTTCGGGGGCTAGTTTTTTGGATAGCCAATAACCGATAGAAACTCCAATTAGGCTAGTAGCAATTAAGGCTAAAGCTGAACCAATAAATACAATTACTGGAGACTGAGATTCAGCAGTCATCAATAATGTTACTAGCTGAGTTTTGTCTCCCATCTCGGCTAAAAAAATAGTAATAAAAGTAGAATTGAAGACCAACCAAAAGTTAGATTGCGCCTTAGGTTTACTATTAGACGATACTGTTGGAGAAATTGTGACTGCGGGTTGGCGATCGCTAGTTTTCATGATTGTTGCTTAATGTTGATTTAATTACTGATTCAAAGCTTAGATAATTCTTAGCTATAATCGCCAAGTTTACGCCAGGATAAACTTAATAATAGAACAATGATGTTCATACTTCACGCTTAAATTCTCTATTATCCATTGCTTGTATGCCTTTTTTTGCTCCAGACCAACAACTAGCCACAATTGCCCAGCAGATTCTGCAAGCTGCTAGAGAAAAGTTTCCCAGCTTGACTAGAGACAAAATTGCTCTGACTTGGATTGTGTACCAAGAACCCGTAATTGTAAATACGGGAGGTGCTTTGTCTGCCGAAGAATTTTGGCGACATCAGGTTAAAGGATTTAGCTATCGAGGAGTGGAACGAATTTATCCTGCCAGCATAGTTAAGTTGTTTTACTTGGTGGCAATCCAGGAATGGCTACAAGGAGGCATGATTTCCGAGTCCTTAGAATTGAATCGAGCGATTCGTGATGCTATTGTCGAGTCGAGTAACGATGCCACCAGCTTATTAGTTGATGTTTTGACTGGAACAACCAGTGGTCCTGAATTACCACCTCAGCCATTTGCTACTTGGCAACAGCAGCGCAACATTGTCAACCGCTACTTTAGTTCTCTAGGCTGGGAGGAACTTGAGAGCATCAACGTTAACCAGAAGACTTGGTGTGATGGTGCTTACGGGAGAGAAAGGGCTTTTTTAGGCGAATTGATGGAAAACCGCAATATGCTGACAACAGATGCAGTAGCCAGACTATTGCATAGCATCATCGGGGGGGTGGCTGTATCTTCAGAGCGATCGCAATTGATGATGCGCTTACTTCAGCGCAGTCTTACGACCGCAGAATCAACTGAGTCAGATGAAAATCAAATTACGGGATTTCTAGGAGAAGCTTTACCTCCTAATGCTCAAATTTGGTCAAAAGCGGGTTGGATGAGCCGAGTCCGTCACGATGCGGCATATATTGAAATTCCTAATGTTTCTCCCTACTTGCTGACTGTTTTTACCGAAGGCAAAGAGAATGCTCAGAATAAGTCTATTTTACCTTATATTTCCATCTCAATAGTCGAAGCGATGATTAATAACTTTAGCAACGCTAACCCGAAGCACGACTTGACGAAGTGAACGCAAGCCCCGACATACTGGCAAGCCCTCTATTTTTAGGGCGGGGTCCTGTTCACCTAAAGGCGCGACCGAGTTAGTTAATCAAAGACAATAGGTATAAATATCTAATTGAGTCAGAAAGGTTCCTAAAATGACTCAAAGCGGCATAATGGAAAATAAGCACTGAAAATCTGTGGCGAGAGATATCTCTAGTCACGGTAGCTTTGGCTATTCAAAATCTGATGAGGCTGTTCACAATCAGTTATTGATTGCGATCACACTTATCCAGACAACTTCAAGATTAGATGTAAAAAGTAAAAAAGCCGATAAAATCCTATGAAGTCTCAAACTTGGTTAACTATTGTTGGAATCAGTCTTAGCACTTTGGTGGTTGACGTACCGCGATCGCTAGCAGAGCAAAATCTATCAGAGATATCAACAGCTATAACCAGAAAGAGTAACTTCTATGCCTATAATTCTTCGCGGGAATTAGTCGGAGAACTCAGAAAATACGAAGCAAAGATTTCTTGTTCAGTAGATAAGAATAATGGTCAGCTAGCTCACTATCAAACCTTGATCAACAACGGTATCGCCTTGCAAAAGCAGCAACAACACCGTGAATCTCTAAGCTGTTTTGATCAGGCATTAGCCAAGCAACCCGAGTCAGAACAAGCTTGGTATCGCCGCGGAATTAGCTTGAGTCATCTTCAGCAATATGAGCATGCCGCTTTTTCCTATCAGCAGGCAATTAAAATTAATCCTACCGAACATACCTCTTGGTATAATCAGGGAAATGCCCATAAACACTTAGGTCATAATCAAAAAGCGATCGCTGCTTATCAACAGTCAATTGCTTTACAGCCAGACTTCCACGTAGCACATTATCAGTTAGGCAAAGTCTTATCTCGCTCAGGTCAGCTTGAAGCAGCAATCGCAGCATATCAAGAAGCCGCTAATATTAATCCTGAGTATCATCACGCTTGGTATAGCTTGGGTAGTCTCTTGCATCAGCTAGAGCGTTATGATGAAGCGATCGCTGTTTATCAGGAGACGTTAGCATATCAACCAGAACAACATCAGGCTTGGTATAACTTAGGAAACATCTACCTCCAGCAAAGAAACTATGATCAAGCGATCGCAGCTTACGAATCAGCAATTAAGCTCAAGCCCGATTATAGTTTGGCATGGAATAATCATGGTGTGGCATTAGAAGCACTCGATGAGCAGCAAAAAGCCCTCCAGTCCTACAGCCAGGCTGTACTGGTTAATCCCAAGTATGAAAAAGCTTTAAATAACCGTCGCCGTCTATTGATGCTAGTGAGTGAGTCAAACGCTATTCTATCAGTGAGCAATGAACAATCAACAATGAACAATCAACAGTCAACAAATGACAAATAACTAGTGACACTCACAATTTTGGTAAAGGAATAGATGTAGATTCTAGAGGAATTATCCCCTGAAGAATTGACTGACAGTTGGCATGAGGATAATGAACTATACTCAAATGTTTAAGAGTATTCAAAGTTGCATTAACTCCCAAAGTCTTATTCAAAATGTCATGTAACAACTTGTCGTCAGCAATAATCAAGCCAGTAGTTAAGCTAGCAGTTTCCGAGGCTGAGTTTAATTTTTGCTGATTAGAAATCCGTCGCTGCCAAGTTTCTAGGAATCCTGATTGAGCAACAGCTAAATGAATTGTGTGCTGATTGTTTTGCAGCAGTTTTTCGGCTATATTTTCTGATGCCTGAGAATAATCGGTGACGATCAGGTTAACCAAATTCTGGGCAATTAATTCTGGTAAACGTGAGCCAGCCAACAAGTCTTCAGTGACAGAATTAGAAATAAACAGCCAACGCCATCCTGTTTTTTCTGCTTTTAACTTGGGTAATTTTTCTTGAAGATGATTAGTAACATTGAGATAGCTTAATTCCACCTCAGAGCGATTTCCATCATTCAATTCTAAGCAGCTAATACCACAGTTAGATTGCTGCAAACTATGATAGTGTTCTGGCTCTACTCCAATAGCTGTACTAATCAAAGCTCTATTGGTACCACCATGAGCAACAATTAAAATAGTTTGACCACGATGTTTATCTAAAATTGATTGCCAAAATTGCTTGGCAGCCTGAAACAAATCAACCACAGGAAAATTAACTCCGTCACAACTAAAAAGGTGAGGAGTATCTGACCAACAGCGATAAGCCTCAGGAAATTTGGCTTTGACTGCTTTGTAGGTCAAACCTTGCCAATCCTCCAGGCAAATTTCAGTTAATTTAGGCTCAATTAAGATTGGCGCCAGATTTGCTTGGGTTTGCTTCCAAGCACTTACCATCGATTGCACAGTTTGTTGCGCCCTAGTCAAAGGACTAGTGTAGATAGCATCAAAGTTAAACTGTTGCAGGGCTAACCCTGTGGCAAAAGCATTTTGCTTTCCTTGATCGGTTAGTACCGAATAATCACTATTTCCTTGATATCGTTCTTGTTCGTTATAAGTAGTGCGCCCATGACGAACTAGAAATACGCGGGTAGCTGATTTATCAGTCGGGGAAAATGCCTCAGGGGTAGCTGAATCAGTAACAGAAGTAGGAGAAGTTGAAAGATAGCTCATTTAGGCGTTGGTGATTTGATGTATGACTACACAGTGTTACATGCGGACAAGTACATGCGGCTAAAGCCTTTGTTTGTGTTCGCAGCTATTAGCCTTTAGCCTTTAGCCGCAAGGCGCGTAGCGTCGCAGCCTCGTCAGAGGCGAATTGGGCGTAAGCCCTGCGCTATTAGCTTTAAAAAAATGTGAATTAAGCAAATGAATTTTATTTTCATACCTTGATTCACCAAAGCCCTCATTTATTGATACTGAACGGTCGTTGTAAGGGCAAAAGGGTAACATCGCGTTGTCCTAAAGCCGTCAATTTTTGATGAGTTCTTGGTTGCAAGATCTTTCCTCCCTTAAGATCATAAATTTCTAAGATCGTGGGTAGTTGAATGCTGAGTCGCAAACAAAATGCTAGCTCAGACAATGCTAATTTGTTGTCTCAAGGAGTCTTGAGTGTATTCTCGAATAGCTTGTCCGTCAATCAAAACTTGATGTTTATTAGAAGCAAAATAAGGCGCAGATCAACGCTATGTCAGGAAATTATCTGTCCTTAAACCCATAACCTTGAACTGATAAAGTTTACGTTTCTTAGTTCAGCTTTAGAGTAATTTAAACAGTTTATTTTGTTTTGTTGCTATTCTCTCTACTTGTTTTGGGGCAGGAATTGTCTGATAAATGGCGATCGCCTGTTTAAAAAACTGTTCAACATCCTGATAATTGAGTTTCAGGGTAATTCCCGATTGAAAATAGGCTTCTGCCAGATCGCATTTGGCTCCAATTTTGGCTAATAATTCGACTGCTTGTTGATGATAGCTATTAGCTTGTGCCAAATTATTACTTAAGCGCTCAAGATTGCCTAACCCGATCAGGGACTTGGCTTCAATCTGAGTATAGTGACTAGATCGGGCAAAAGCGATCGCTCTATCCCAGATTTTTTTAGCGGGGGTCAGTTGGCGATAGTTGTAAAATATTTGCCCTAAAAGCTGCATAAAATAGGCAAAGCGCCCTGTATTGTATGTGGGATCTTCAAGGTCGATAATCAAACGATACAGCTTGGAGACGGTGGGATTAGGTGAGCCTGATGGTAAAGAGTGGGAATTGACTAATGCTAAACCCAAACTGGCTTTTTCTGCCCAAGGATCATGTTTTGTATTGTGTGCTAACTCAATTACCTGTTGAAACATCCCTGCGGCTGTATCAAGTTCCCATAAATCAAGATTGTATAGTCCTAAACTCAGTAAAGAATCAACTTCTAACATCCGCCAATAATATAAATCATGGCGATTTTCTTGAGTGCGGGGAATCGACTGCCAACATTTTTGGCTAGTAGTAACAGTTTGCTGGGCAAAAGCGATCGCTCGATGAACTTTACCTGTTGTCCAATACAGATCTGCCAAAATGTTACTTAATTCACTGCGGTGACGATCATGTTTAATACGGTCGATAATTTGATGGATAGCTAATGTTAAGGGCTGGATAATACTTAGGCGATAGAGAGTAGTACCTAGAGTTAAAAACTGTCCCCACTGGTTTGAACGACTGTAAAGAATAACCTTAGCCGCTGCATCATAGTCAGCAATGGCGACATAGTGATAATAAGCTTCCAGGGCGGTTAAGCCGTCTTGAATGTTGCCAATTCGAGTTACACTTTCGGTTAAGAAATCTGCAATCTGACGATGTGCCTGTTGCCATTCGATAGTTGATACTTGTAATCTTAATCTGGCTTCGGCTTGAACGATGGGATGTAGCCAATATTGAGGTTCGCCAACTTTTGAATTACCTTGGTTGGGAGTATATTCCAACAGCGACCGATTCCGCAGCGATTTGATAACCTGTCTTGGTCTAGTTGGTATATCCCACAGCAGACATAGTAATCCTGCCAGAGAAACTGTGGGCAACTCCTGATAGCGATAGCAACCTAGACGGCAGAGTAACTTGTACGCCTGGGGATCTAGCTGTTGTAGACGGTCAAACTGACTTGCTACCAAATTTTTCAAATCGATTTCTATTAGCGGATCGTGGCGGTTTTCCTGCCAATATAGTTCAACATTTTTCTCATAGTCTTCTTGAATGATGCTGCACAGCATCTTCATTGCTTTAGCATTGCCACCATAGGTTTGATGCAGTTGAGCAACTGAGTGATCATTCTCAACCTGATGCCCCTTAAAATAGCGTGACCAAGACTCTTGTTCTAAACCAGATAGACGATAATGTTCCAGACTGATTTCTGGTTCACAAAAGCGATCGCGACTAGTGATAATGGTAGTTGACAATACCTTGGCATCTGCCAAGATACGTAATAATTCCAGATAGTCCCGATGAGCAGTAATTAATCTTCCATCATGACCCAAAGCAGGTTCTAAATTATCAATCAAGATGCCCACTCGACGTTGTTCCAAACATCTTTTAAACCTAGAGAGAGTTACGCCAAATTCTTTGCCCGCATCTTCATTCAAATCCCGATGTAACCATTCCTCCACCACTGCGGCAACGGAAACAATATTAGCCGTCTCTTTTGCCATCAAAACTTCAAGAGTTAAATCAAAATACTGCGCCAAAAAATGCTGTGCTAAGGTAGTTTTGCCAATACCACCTTCTCCCTGTATCACAATGATTTTATGCCCTTGAGTAACCAAATCTTGCAAATTGGCGATCGCCTGTTGTCTGCCAATAAAAGTTAACTCCTCGGCAGCACGCATCATCTTACTTGACTGTAATACCTGAGTCTCCTCAATCTTATTTAGAGACTTTACTTGTCTGGTAACTACACTACGAAGATTGCTTTTAGTAACTTTGGTGTTCCAGGCTTGGGATAGCAATTTCCATAATAATGAGCCTGTATCTTTGGCATGTCCTTCAGTACATCCATAGGCATCAGCAATTTCTAAATACTTCTGCCCTTGCCAAACTTTAGCAATAATGAACTGTTGTAAATCAGTGAGATGTTTGTTTGTGTAGCGAAAAACTTCTTGATCTACCAGTGTTATTACTGCTTCAATATCCATAACTTAAGTTATTTTAAACCTAGCAAATCAAGCGATTTTTATTACTAAGACTATTTTGTTAATAAATTTATTGTAATCTTTAACAAATTACTTGAGATTAGGAAATTCAACTAAGTATTTGAATACGAACTTGAGATTTTTGCCTAAATGATTGTCTTTCCCAACGATCAGTTTTTAGAAAGAAAAAAGCCAATTATAGATAGCATGATTGATGCATAGACTGAAACATTCATACATTCATGCTTTCCGTTACATTTTCAATTACGTTAATGGATGTAATTGAAATAATCAAGCTTGAATAGCATAGCAATTGGCATCTGAATCGTAGGTATCTCACAAAAAGAGCTATGAAACATAAAGCAGATAATCCAAAAAATACAGCTATTAAATATCCAAACCGTGACGGAAAATGCTTTTGGCTCTCCGACCATGTTTTTTAATTTTGAGTTGTTATCTTACTTGCGGTTAATGAGTCAACAGTACCCCGCCCTCAAAGGACGGGGCTTTCTTACGAAAGTTGCTCATGGGGGAAAGCCAAGGGGCTGATTCTGTCGTCTTACGGCAGAACTCGTACGCCCCGCCCAAGACCGCACTTGAGTCCTTCGGACTTGCTGAGTCTTCGACTTGCTTCGCAAACGCAACCGCGCTG
>JBCDDK010000075.1:0-31896 GCA_039180345.1 Cyanobacteria bacterium P01_G01_bin.39
GCGATCGCCTGAGCATGAGCTTTAATTTGTTCTAGTTTGTCTGCTCTCATTTTTTATACTATTTTTTTCTCTCAGGATACTTCTTCAATCCTGTCTTTTCACTGAGCATTACTACTTACTGCATTATTGGGATGCACTCGTTGAACCAATAACGCAACGTCAATACCTTACCTCTTAAACAATATAATAGTGATACTAGATTCAAATTTAGAGCGTACTGTTGCCTCTACTGAAGAAGTTTTAGTGCCGTTGGGAGTCCCCATAAAAGTTACCAAGTCAAGAACGTTTGAACATACCATAGAGTTGAATTTGAATGAAAAACTTGAAGGGCAAGCTAATGTAGGTTTTATAGATATTATAAGTACCTCAATATTAAAAAATATTGAACGACAAAGAGGGCGTGGATATAAGGAAAGTGAGACTACAAGTTACGAGATAGAACTTAATGGTGAAACAGCTATAAAATACCAATTAATTTGGACTGATATATGGCGTAGAGGAACAGTACAAATACCTGAAATGCAAAATGCTTCAGCATCTTTTCGTTTTCGCGAACGTACTGAGTTAGAAGTTCGAGCTGTTGGTAACAATTAATCAGTCTAAATGTTCAATATACAAACTTTATAATCTACTTATTAATTTAATGGAGAAATTTATTTTCAATAATTATTTCAAGCGATTAAAGCTAAAACATGTAAAGCGAATTTACGAGTTTTCATGGTTTTGAGCCATAATCCTGATACTATATGATGAATAAACCATGTTTTTATTCGTTTGGCTATCATTTTTCTAAATTGAATATTAAATAGGATTAAAACTCCCAGAAATATTATTGAATTTTCCAGCCAGTTGAAGGAAAAAAAGTAGTTAATAGTTAACGTAAGTAAACTGGTTATAGTTAGTAAAAGGCAAAAAACAAACCAAGAATACAGGCTTTTGTGCTGGAAAGGTAATTGAGCTAGAATTTCTGAAATTAACCAATAGTGTACTTCAGAAATCTGCTCTAATAATTGAGGGTCATGCCATAGATCCTGATGAATATGCTGTGATATTTTACCTTTTGGATCAATGACGCTTCGTAATACAGTTAGCGATCGCTCACTATTAAGATCAAGATAATTAGTGTCAAAAACTAAGAGAGAATTTGAATAGCAACCTCTGGCTTTAACAGCTTTAGCAGGAACTAAACCAATTTGTTCGAGGGGAGAGTTAAGTAAAGTATAATAGCGCAAATCCGCCAGAATTTTAGGGGATAGGGATAAAGGGAGATTATTATCTCTAATCTGGGTAATTTGCTGTAATAGATTTGAATCAAGATGAAAATGAACTCGATGAGGGATGCTAGCTTGGCGATTAATTCTTACCTCCTCAACCTCAATCAAAGAGTCCATGTTGCGTAAAATTAGCGAATTTGTTGATAACTCCATGATCAATACTATGGTTTAGCGATCACAGACAGCATAAAGTTGATTAAACCGCGCCATTGCTTTTCCCCTGTGGTAGTTGACTGTTGGTGTAGTTGCAATAACAAATTGCGATCGCTGCGTTCTAAAATTGCCTCTGAATAGCGATTGATAATTTTGCCATTAAGCTGCAATGAGGTTTGAGCAAAAGTAGTATCCGTGATACTGTCCTGATGGGATTCCCGTAAAATGCGATCGCGTCGATCAAGAGCGACTTTAAGCTTGTCTAACTGTTGCAGAACATTGATCAACTGCGGTTCGGTTAGGAGTTTGTTAACCAGCGACATTGATTCATGGCGACGCTGAGGGATCGGTTCAGGTAATCTAGTGACAAGAGTTGACCAATCTGAGTTTTGCTGACTCAAAATAGGTAAGTCTCGTTTGATTTCCCTGACCAGAGTGCGGTTATATAGTTTTGAGTTGGGATCGATTAATAACAAACAGTACGCTAATTCCAGTTGACGACGCAGTTGTAAATAGCGATGGTGCAAAGATAAATCAATTCCTGATTGCTCTAGATAAGAGCGATTAAGCTGATATATTCCCTGATAAGCTGACCAGGGAATAAATACCTCATCCACAATTTCGGCGACGATAACGGTGCTAATTTCTACAGCACTAATATTTTCCAGTAGGTTTTGACTCATGAATAACAGTAATTATTTGTAATCAGTCAACAGTCGACAGGCAGTAAAAATTTCTGGTGAATTATTTAGGCTTGCCATATATAGAGGTTCTCAGAGTCAAAAGGTGGAGTCTTTTTCCCTTTGACCTTTGCCCTTTAACCAAACACAATCGAGGTGTACGTTACAAGTACGAGAAAAGCTATATGTCAGTTTATGACTCGTCTTGAGGAGTTTGAGTATTATCTTGGTCATGGTGAGGCGACCAATTTTGCCATTTTTCAGAATCTTGACGAATATTGAGAGATTTTAAATCAAAAACTTCTGGCTTGACCTCTTCGGGTTCATCATCCAGCCATTCACTCCAATCTCCTTGATTAGCAGCTTCAGAATCATCGAGATCGTTCATCTCCTCTATATCATCATCAATATCAGCTATTGACAATAAATCATCCACTATCCCATCATCCTCATCCTCGAAAGAAGGTAATTGAGGTTCTGGATTTTCCTTCTCCAGCGCCGAATTCTCTTGAGCGATTGCTGTATCAGCAGGGTCGGTAGTAATTCCTGCTTCTAGGGCGTTGGCAACCTTGCCAGCATAAAGTTGAGTCGGATCAGGTTTGGCTGTTAAAGTTTCTCTGGTAACATCGGCAGCAATATCTACCCAATTGGCATGATTTAAATGTTGCTGCTCAAATGCAGACATTAACTGAAACATTTTTTGCAGGCTAACCAAGTTATCTTGGATTGTTTGATGTCCGTGGGTAACTTGCTCTAGGTGAAACTGCTTAATTTCCGAATAGCGATCGCCAGTTAACTGTTCGCCAATTTCGTTTTCTACCTTACCTTCAATCAGATTGATATGGGTATGCAGATAATTATCTAATTGAGATGGTGAGGCATCAACATGATGTCCATCAGCAGTGATTATTTTGGTGGTAATATTTAGCTGAGGAGCATTGCTCATCGCCACGAGAAAAGCTTCGCTAATATTACCTTCTCTAATTGCTTGTTTAAAATCTTCGCTGGATGTCATCGGTTTCAATCTTAAATTGTGGACTAATTAATTGAGCAAAACTACAAAAAAATGAAAGTTATACACTAACCGAAAAATACGACGCATCTTTTCTAAGCCGACGAGATTTTCAATTATGGAGTCCTATGTTTGATGTGCTTGCTCAACATGCCATCGTTGTAATTCCCGATAGGCAGAATTGTCAATCAATTTAAAATCAATTTCATGATTTACTGTCCCTCTGAGCAAATTCAATGCCAAAAATTGGTGACATTGTAGCCCAGGTGTTCCAGCATTTGGTATAGCAACGGTAGGCTCAAACCAATGACGTTGCTATGACAGCCAGCTATCCTGTCCACAAACATGCCTCCTTTTCCCTCCAAAGCAAAACCACCAGCGCAGTTTAAAGGTTCTCCAGTGGCAATGTAAGCTTCGATAGTGCGATCGCTAATATCGGCAAAATATACTTGAGTTATGCCACAAAGAACAATCTGCCTTTGTTGTTTAAGGTCAATTAGAGCATGTCCTGTATAAATTTCACCCATTTTGCCCCGCATTCCTCGCCAGCGAGCCAGAGCAATTTTAGGAGATTCAGGCTTACCATAAATCCGCTGATTCACCGTTAACACAGAGTCACACCCCAAAACCAGAGCATCGCTGAATTGAGGAGCCACAGTTTCCGCTTTGCATCTAGCCAAAGTTGTAACTAGCTCTGAAGCTTGTTCAAGCTGGATCTGATCTTCATCAAAACCACTCTTACAGACAATCGGCTCAATCCCCACCATTCGTAACAACTTCAGCCGCGCAGGAGATGCCGAAGCCAGTACAAAACGAGGAACAGTATTATTCAAAACCATAAGCTCAGTAAATGCGGCACTTGAGAGTAATCAAAATTATTTTACAGTTATTCCTTACCAGTCACTCGTTCCCTGCCTTGCAAAGGCGAGGCTTGCGAGTGACCACATTCCGCGGTTTTTGATCAGAGTTAGCGCCAAATCTTGTAACTGTTCCAATACAAGAGCATTGATCTCAATCAAATAACCGCTTAATTCAGAAGCCTTGGTAACTTCCTTATATTTACTTGTTCATAACATATAAGTTATTTAAGGTGTAATTGTCCAATACAAAGCAAGATGAAAAATATATGGAAACAATATCAATCATTTCAACCCAAGTCCGTGATAAACAACAGAATAAAGCCGAAGAGGATCAATGGGAATTAATGAAACCAGAATGTGAATATTGTCAAGAACCAATACCATTAAGTATTTATTTGAATGATGAATATTTTCCGTACTGTGATGAATGTGTCAACTATCTAAACTATAGACCACAATAATTGTTATTTATAGTCGTTCCAATTAATTTCCTTCTGGTCTAGATTATCGTTTCGAGGGGAATGGGGAATGGGGAATTATAAATAGTACCCTTTTACTTATAATTCTTATTTGGAATGACTATATTAACAAAATTAATAATGACGACGTAATTTAAGATAGAGAATCTAATGCTCAGAACATAATAATCCTTGTTGATATGCCTGATAGATTGCCTGAATGCGAGTTTTCGCATTGAGTTTAGTAACTACATTATTAATATGAAATTTAACAGTGCGATCGCTAATAAATAATTTCTGAGCAATTTCGCGATCGCGCATTCCCTTAGCTAATAACTGAATCACTTCTTGTTCCCGATGAGATAGAAGAGTATTAGTTATCGGTTGGTAGTCATAGGGTAGAGATAGTTTTACCTGAGTTATATTAGTTTGGGAGCTATTACTCTGAAGATTCCCACCCATAGCAGCAATTACCAGACTAAAATCGCGCCAAATCACTGCTGTATTTGAGCGAGATGATAACATTGCTTCCAGATATAAATAATCTTGAGTATAGGTTAAACGGCAGTAGCTACAATTCTCTACTTTTAGAGCTTCTGCGGTTTTTAATAATAAGTAATGTATTGAGGTATTTAAAGAACGTTCTGTTCCGACCAGAATCAAACGTACATTGTTTAAAATATCTGATATTTGTTCCGATAGCGGCTTATTTATCAGTGATTGGGGAGTGGTGACTTGCGATATTTGAGTTGACTTTTCCTGGTATAGCTGGGCATTCTTTAAGGCTACCGCCACCGAACTACATAATACTCTCAGTGCTTCCAAAAACTCTCCGTCCATTGGTTGATGAGAAAAAACCGCCAGCACTCCTATCGCTTGGCCTGAAATAGCTAATGGTAAACCAGCAAAGCCGCAAATATTATTAGCGATCGCCCATTGCCGATCTTTAACCCAGGATTCTTCCGCCAATGAATTACTCAAAAAAGGAATACAGTGTTGAGCGATTTTTCCCACCTTGTATGCCCCCATTGGCACAATGGCAAAATCTCCATCGGTGTGGGTATACATTCCCGAGGATGCAATTAACCGTAGGGCAGTTTGATCAGGTTGAACTAGCCAAATACGAGCAAAAGAACAATTGAACTGTTCTACTAAACCATCGGTTATTTTACAGGCAATCTCTTGTGGGTTCAGACAATTAGACAAACTTTGATTCAAGTTACTAATTTTCTGTAGCTCTAGTAATAACCTAGAAGGTTCGATTAAAGCATGATCATCTTTCACGAGACAAGAAGTTATGTAAGCTAACACACCTATTGAGAGGCAAGTTGCATTTTTATCCTGTATTGAAAGTTACATAAAAATAGCGTAGTTGTTAATTACGCTACTCAATAGCATTACACATTTACCAACGCCATTTTTAAATACGCTCAGCGGTCGCCATACTTCGTTCAATGGGGTCACGTTTGCTGTTTACAGTTAGGGGAACGCCATTATTGGGAGCAACAGTTGCACCGCGACGTTGGGGAAGAATTGGGCGGTCGCTAGTCAAACTTAAATCCCATCTTGTTAAGATTTTGGCTAGGACTAATTTCATTTCCAATAGAGCAAGAGCATAACCAATACAGCGACGATTGCCACCACCAAAAGGTAAAAATTCATAGGTTGTATATTGACGCTCTAAAAACCTTTCTGGTTTGAACTGTTTAGGTTCGGGATATAAATCTTCCCGATGATGAGTTAGATAGATCATACGTTGTCGGCGGTGGGGTTCGCCATCTAACAATACTAAAGAATTGTCCCCTAATAAACCAGCAGCTAGTTCATTATTACGTCCCACATCAAACTTTTTGGCATCGACACTTAAAATTTCCTCTATTCCTTGAGGATTGCTAACCACGGTAAATGGCGGTAGTCCCATCAGATTTAGGTTAAACATATCGCCATACTTGCGATCGCATTCTTCTAAAAAATCAAGAGGTCGAAAAATCCAGTTGAGCAACTGCATTAATGGTGAACTTTGAGGTCCATTTAAAGTCATAGTTAAATTTGAAGTTATAAAATTTGCTTTTTTAAGGAGTTAGTTTTAGTCTATCTTGGGGCTTATGCCAGAAGCATTTTGAGAGTAGGATTATACAGCTGCTGAATTAGATAATTCAGTTCAATTTTCAGATTAAGTTTCTCTATTTGAAAAGCTAATGGCTAATGGCTAACAGCTACGAACTATTAACTTTTCAACAAAGCCAGTTCACATCATGCGTATTAAATGAATAAACCTTTACGTATTGCCTTATTTACCTATTCTACAAAGCCCAGAGGAGGAGTAATCCATACTTTGGAATTGGCAGAAGCATTACAAGATGAGGGTCAAGAAGTTTGCATTTATGCCTTAGCCAAGGATAATCTGGGTTTTCATCGCCCTGTAAAATGTCCGAATAAGTTAGTTCCGACAAAACCAGCACCAGAGTCTATTGATGAGTTAATAAAACAAAGGATTCAAGAATTTATTGATTATCTTATTTTAGAACCAGCCCAGTACGATATTTATCATTCTCAAGACTGTATTAGTGCTAATGCTTTAAAAGTATTGCGTGGTCAAGAAGTGATTACTAATTTTATCCGTACTGCTCATCATATTGATGAGTTTAACAGTCCTTATTTACAACAGTGTCATGATCGCTCTATTGTGGAACCTGATTTATGTCTGTGCGTCTCCAACTATTGGCAACAGCAACTACAGCAACAGTATGGAGTTGCTGCACCTGTAATTATTAATGGGATTAATCTCGATAAATTTGACCGTAACCCAAGTGGTTTAGAAACTGAGTTAAAACAAAGATTGGGCATTAAGCACAACCCAGTTTATCTATCCATTGGCGGCATTGAACCACGTAAAAATTCTCTTAAATTACTAGAAGCTTTTGCCCAAGTATTAAAGATTTATCCTCAAGCACAATTAGTTATTGCAGGGGGAGATACTCTGTTTGATTACAAACCTTATCGTCTGGATTTCTTTGGGCTTGTAGAAGCATATAACATATGTTTAGGGAAGTCTTTAATTTTACCTGGGGTAATGAGCGAGCGAGATTTAGCCATTTTATACCGCTGTGCTGATGCTTTTGTCTTTCCCTCAGTTAAAGAAGGTTGGGGTCTGGTGCTTTTAGAAGCGATCGCTTCAGGAATACCTGTAATTACCTCTAAAATTGCCCCCTTTACCGAATTTTTAAATGATAACTCGGCTTTGCTGGTTAATCCTAATTCAACCGAAGAAATAGCTCAAGCAATGTTAAAGATACTAGACCCAAATGTGGCTCAAAAATTGATTCACAATAGTAGCAACATTCCTCTTGAATATAGTTGGTCAAAATCTGCTCAAATGCACCTCGATCTTTATCAAAGGTTTGTTAGCAGTTAGTCATGGTCGTTCTAATTAATTTCCGTACTATCTCAATTATTTTTTCGAGGGATTGGGGACTAGGGACTATCATACAGTTTCTATTTAGAATAACCATAAACTTGTTTTTGCTACCTAAGTTGCTGACATCCTTGCTCAAGCAAGATTCAATGTAGTCACAGCTAAGTACAGTTTGAGTATGGTACCTTAAAACTAAGATGGTATACTAAAAACTCTTATAAAAACCCTCAACAATTGTTTGTTCAAGTGAAGATAAACCTAAAATTACTTGGTGTTAGGTCTAGATCAATTTAAAAATTATGTTGAAGCAAAAATCTAATTCAAACTCAGATAATTTGGGTAAAAATGATCAAATAAACGCCAAACAACTCAAGCAGATTATCTTGAGTTCAGAAAAATCTTTACCTAAATTAGTTAGTAGTACTGGTGAAGAAGTGGTACTGTCCCAATCTGTCAACGATGCACTATATAAGATCTTAGAGGCAGTGGAAGCTGGTATACAAGTGACTGTTGCTCCCTTAGATCGAGATATGAGTATTGCAGAGGCAGCAGATATTTTAAATGTATCTTCTGCTTACTTAGAAAAACTTTTAGATCGAGAAGAAATTCCTGCTAAATCTGTCGGTAGTACTAGGTACATCAACACCAAGGATATCCTCAATTATAAAATAAACAGAGATACAACAAGACGCAAAGGTCTTAGAGAACTAACTAATTTCTTACAAGAAACAGGATGTTATGCCAAGTAGTTTTGTTTTGAATACAAGTCACAGCAAGCTTCCGATTAAAATTTAATACAAATATGCTAATGATCTGCCTGTAGCGTCGAAGAATCAGACTAAATACTTCATTAAACCCCTATCAATTAGGTTATTGCTCTAAAATACGCAGTAGAAATATGACTTCATTGGCGAAACGTGAGCTAATTTCTGATCAAGAAAAAAGACACGTTACTAAAGTAATTGGCGAGATTTTAACTAAGTACGACGCAAAAGCTAGTAAACAAGATGTTGAAGATTTTTGCAAAGAATTTGTTGAAGAAAGAGATGGATTAAAAGAGACTAACAAAGTTATAGGAGAAGTCAATGAGGGGTTAGAAACCATTGACTCTATAGAAAATTTTTATCAAGATTTAGTCACAGCCCAAGATAAAGGAAAATCTAAACTACATTGGTTTAAGGTAAATATTAAAAATATTACCAATATCAAAGATGCACAAGAAATAGCAAAGATAGTAGGCGAAATTCAGTCTGAATTCAATAAAGCAAATAATAAGCAACTAAGTTCTTTATTAGATGAAGATGTTACTGTCTTTACTCCAGAACAAAAATCAACAGACGCACAAGAAGCATGTTCGAGAGCATTAGGCTCAATTCAAAATAATTCTTTAATTAATATTGTTTCTATCGGTCAACAGGTTGAGTCTTTGATTGAAAATTTTGGTTTAGAGGGGGACAATAGTGTCAATGTAGCTCAAAAATATTTCGAGGATGATTTTAGCAATGGAGATTTAAAACTTAAAAAATTAGTTACTTGCGGATTAGTTATTGCCAGCGAAGAGTTTCATATAGAAGCACTCGATGGAGTAGACGGTGCGGGAATAGCTGTAATGGTAGATATGGGATTAACTATTGCTAAAGTCGGCAATCTGCTTTCTCAAGGGAAAATAAAAGCGGACAAAGCATTAAGCCATATTTATGATAGAAGTATTGCAGGAGGTTGTGCCGTAGTCAAAAAGGCTTTTGAAGCAAAAGGAATGATAGCAGGAGCTACTATCGGCGGAACTGTAGGAACTGTCTTTGGTCCAATAGGAACAGCAGTTGGCGGAACTATAGGTGCAGTTGCAGGTAAATATGCAGGTAATTATATTTCTAAACCCGTAACTGATGGAATAAAAAGTTTAGCGCAAAGAGCGAAAGCTCCACTTATGAAAGCCGTAGAAAGTGCTGGAAATACGATTAAAAATGCAGGTGAAAAAATTAGTAGAGGATTTGAAAAAGCTAGACAGTTCTTATTTGGTTAATAATTTACAATATTTTCGTCATGAATGTAAAAAAATACAAAAAGATAAGACATACTCTCTTACTAAAAAATGGTCGAGTAATTAAGACTCTAGCTGAGTTAAGAGAAGGATGTTCCGCTAATGAATTACTAGAGATTTATAGCAATGGCAGATTAAAAAGATGGCTTTATGGACTAAAAGAAAAAAAGTTTGCTGAAGAAATAAACGAAATACATTTTGCTAGTAGACTAGATAATAATTCAATAGAAGACGAATTGAATAAGATTACAAAAATCTTAAATATAAACGCACGAACATTAAGTATTAACAAAGGTCCCAATAAGTATTATTACTTTGATTACTTTGAAACAGGAAAAAAATCTCTAAAGACACAAAAATATCAAGAAGCAATTAATTATTTTAATCTTGCCATATTACATAACTACCATCAGCTAGATTCATATTATTTGCGAGGGAAAGCTTTTCTTTATTCAAAGCAGTATCAGGAAGCTATTAGTGATTTTAAAGAAGTTATTGAAGTCAATCCTAAACATGTAGGTTCGTATATTAAGCTTAGTCAAGCGTACAGTAAATCAAAACAATACGAAAAGGCTATTTTTTACTACAATAAAGCTCTTGAAATTAATAAGAAATCTGCAAACACTTACTACTCTAGAGGTGAAAATCACTTTGTTTTAGAACATTACGATTCAGCAATTGCTGATATTGAAAAAGCTATTGAACTTAATTCTAGGTATTCAAAAATTTATCGTTTTGACAGTACCATGTATCCCAAATTAGAACAATACAAATTAGAACAATACAAAAAAAAGAAAAAAGTGATGGAAGATGCTGTGAAAAGAGAAACTATTCAAAAAGTTGCAAAAACTGTTCAGGAATCTGTTTTTATTACAAATAAAAAAAAAATTTGATTCGTGGTTTAACTTTATAGTCAAACATAATGAGCAAAACTCAAAATAAGCTCGCTTCTTATATTGATGCTTGTAGACCAATTGTATATATCAATCATTTCGATTTTAATGCAGTTGATACTTTAATCGCTCAGGTAGTTGGAGATAGAGAAGTTTTTGAATATAATGATGCTTTTGGTAGTGTGGATTTTAAGTGGAAATATCGTCAAGATTACAATATAAAAAAAGATTTAGATTGTTTTTTAGCTTATCATTACCAAAATGATGATGAAGCTAAAGATATAGAAGAAACTTTTTTAATTCTCAAAGATATTCATTTTCATTTAGATCGACCAAAGACGATTGCCTTATTAAAATCAATAGCTCTTAAAACTCTAAATGCAGAACAGGAAAGTTTTGAAACTGTTATTATTATTGTCGCCAGTAAATTAGTTATTCCTACAGAATTAGAACATTTAATTACCGTATTTGATTTTCCCTCACTTCAAGAAAATGAAATAGAAGGCATAATTAAAGAATTTGCTGAAGAACAAGAATTTGAGATCGAGGATAATGTTGTTAAAGAGCTAGCCATATCTTGTAAAGGCTTAAGCGAGTTTGAAATTATACAAATATTATACTTGGCTTTTCAAAATAGCGGATTTATAGATATTGATGATAAACAAATCATTATTCAAGAAAAAGAACAAATTATCAAGAAAACTGGCGCATTAGAAATTATTAACTTTGAAGAAAGTATAGATGATATTGGCGGTCTAGAAAAGCTTAAGGAGTGGCTAAAAAGAAAAGCTCAAATATTTAAAAATTTAGATAAAGCTACAGAATATGGTGTAGATATTCCCAAAGGAATCATGCTGCTAGGTATGCCTGGATGCGGTAAGAGTTTGGTGGCTAAAGTTACTGCTCGGCTGTTTGAAGTTCCCCTATTGCGTCTGGATATAGGTAAATTATTGGGTAGATACGTAGGAGAAAGTGAGGAAAATTTTCGTAAAGCAATTAATGTAGCTGAAGCTGTTTGCCCTTGTATTCTTTGGGTAGATGAAATTGAAAAAGCCTTTGCTGGAATTGGTGAATCTAGCGGAGGAGGGGAAGTCACGACTAGATTATTTGGTAACTTTCTAACTTGGCTTCAAGAAAAAGAAAATACTGTCTTTGTAGTAGCAACTGCTAACGATATTTCTAAGTTTCCTCCCGAATTTCTTAGGAAAGGGAGATTTGACGAACTGTTTCAAGTTAATCTACCTACTGAAGCCGAACAAGAAAAAATATTTGAAATTCATCTAAAAAAAAGAGGCAAACTACATCAAGATATTAACTTAAAAGAATTAGTAGCAAAAACAAGCCATTCTAGATTTTCTTACCAATATAGCGGTGCTGATATTGAAGCAGTAGTCAAAGAAACAATAGAAAATGCTTTTATCGAAGGAAAAGAGAGAATAACTACTAAAGATATAATTAACGTAATCAACAAAACTATTCCTCTTTCTGAATCGCTCTCAGAACAAATTAAAGAACTTGAGGAACTTTTGAGTAAATATAATATAAAATCAGCAACTTAAATTTATCTGACTAGAGGTGAAATTTTTAAGCAGATAGATGATACTGTAAACTGTAATTTTACGCTTGAAGATCTAGAAAAATTAGAAATCTTTGAGCAAAAATTAGACAGGCAATACAAAGAATCAATTACTAAAAATTAATTCTAAACGCTGTTGCGATCGCTTTAATGCTGCTTCAGGGGTTTGTTTACCCAAAAGGCTAGCTTCAATTGCCCTACCAAGGTTTTCTGATAGTCGATTATATTGGGGAATAATGGGACGAGATTTTGCCCACTGCATTTGATCGAGGAATACTTTAACTACAGGATTGGCTGCTACAAAGTTTTGATAGGCTGTGCTTTGCTGAGATTTAAGATTAACAGGAAGATAACCTGTCTCTAATGCCCAAGCTGTCTGAAACTCTTCACTCAAGACATACTCTAAAAACCGTAAGCTAGCTTGTTCTCTGACGGGATCAGTTTTAAACACAAATAAATTTTCGCCGCCAATTACTGCCGCAGGCTGTTGCGCTACAGGAATGGGAAAGACACCATAGTCAATCTTAGCTGCTTTTAACTGAGCTAAAGTCCAAGGACCAGTAATTTGCATTGCCACCTGACCTGCAATAAAATCATCAATTTCATAACCTCTTTCTGGAGGAGACAAGACAGCGACTCCCTCCTTGACCAAGTCGGCACCAAATTGCAAAGCAGCGATCGCACCATCGTTAACTAAATTGGGTTGTCCTTGTTGTAATAAATCTCCCCCCGCACTATAGATCCAAGGTAGCCAGGTAAATACCGTCCATTCTCCCTTACCCAGAGATAAGTAAATACCGTGTTGCTTAATGCGATCGTGGGTTAATTTTTGGGCAGTTTGCTGTAATTGCGACCAAGTTTGGGGAAGATCAGTAATTCCTGCTTGTTTAAATAAACTGGGTCGATAAAATACCGCCGCATTATTAGTAGCGAAGGGAATAGATAAAATATGCTCGTCTAACTCCATTGAATTAAACATCGCGGGATCAATTTCTGCTTTGACAGGGGAATTATTTAACCAATTTTCTAATGGCAATAATACTCCCAGTTGATTTAACTTTCCTGCAATTTGGGGTACAAACCAGAGAATATCAGGAGGTTGATTACTAATGGTTGCCGCTAAAATTTTGGGCAATTGAGCATCGGGTTGACCAATATAAACTACATCTACTTCCAGATCGGGATTTGTTTGATTAAACCGATCTACTAATCTTTGAAAAATATCGCGATTTTCAGGGGGATTAATGCCATGCCAAAAGGTGATCCTCGTAACCTCTGATTCCTCTCGTTGCCCCAAGCTACTACAGCCACCCAGCAATATTAGAGCTAAGATCAAGCCGCAAATCAAGATTTTTGCGGCAATAGACTGGAATTGAGCGTATTTTTTCGTTGTTTTACAATTTAAATTCATTAATGTATAGAAATTCTTAACTTGGTAAGGTATGTGATTCGTCTGTTTTAGAGATTAGGGGATATTGATCTACCCAGTCGCCAGTACATGCAGAACCCACTGTCGCCTTTGTTCATTACTTGTCATCTGTCATTTGTTAAAAACTCTACTAAGTGAAGGATTTATGCCAGAAGTCTATTGTTTCCAATTGTTAGGATAGCGAAATACTTAAGCTGCTTAATATTCTGAACCATCAGCATTTTTGTTTGCATAATAGTTAACCACACAACAGGAGCATATTAGGCAAGATGAGGCGCAAAGCATTTCGGCGTAAGCTATATCAGATTCTAGAGGATCAAAACCATAGTAGCTGGTCTAGGTTAGAGCGAATCCTACTTTCTCTCTTAATTATTCTGGATATTGGTTCTTTTATTTTAGAAACCTCGCCACCTCTAAATCAAAATTACTATTGGCTGTTTAGAGGCATCGCTATTTTTTCAACGGTAATTTTCACTGTAGAGTATGGACTCCGTTTGTGGTTATGCACAGTAGAAAGACAGTTTCGGCATCCTCTATGGGGTAGAGTTCGCTATGCTGTGACGCCAATGGCAATTATTGACTTTGTCTCAACTTTTCCATTCTATTTACTATTAGTATTTCAAAACTTTGTTGTTTTAAAAACTTTACGGGTGTTACGGTTAGCTAGAATTCTCAAAATTGGCAGACATTCCAAATCGGTTCGTTCTTTGGTTAGAGTTATTGTCAGTAAGCAAGAAGAACTATTGGTTACACTATCAATTATTGCTTTTTTATTAATTATTGCTTCTAGTTTGATGTTTTTTGCTGAACACGATGCCCAACCTGAAGCCTTTTCCAGTATTCCTGCCTCAATGTGGTGGGGAGTGGTAACTTTAACTACCGTTGGCTATGGAGATATTTATCCTGTAACGGTAATGGGTAAATTACTTGGTGCCTGTTTGGCTTGTTTTGGAATTGGCGTGTTTGTTCTCCCAGCGGGGATCGTGGCATCTAGCTTTGCTCAGGAAGTGAGAGGAGATATTTTGCCCGAACTATTACCCGAGAATAATCAAACAGAATCAGAAACCTCCCAGACTGTAACCAAAGATTGCTCTAGCCCAACGCAACTATATCAGCAGGTTCACTCAGATGCTCAACTCCTAAAACATTGTCTTTGTGCAGCACAGCAGGAACTAGGAACTATAGAATCGGATCAAGAGGCGATCAATTCTTGGGCAATGTTTCTCTACATACAGGCAAAACAAGAAATTGCCCACAAGTCCTCTTCTATATTGAAATAACCTTAACTATGCAGACATGCAATTACTTGTCAATTACTTACAGTTCTTTATATATCTAAGATTTAGTTTATATTATTTAATAGTTTTCTCGACATATTAATTTATATTTTTAGAAAAAGCGGACCTATTCTTACTTTGCTCAAGAGCCTCTTTGGCTTTATTCTCTATAGATTATAGACAACATAAAGTAGCTCTCTATTAGTTTTACAGACATTAGGAATGCCCTATTATAACTAAAAAACAGGCTGAATAACTATTAAGGCATCCACAAGGTAGAGAATATATTTGTATAAAATGTTGCTTTTTTTTTTGTATTAAATAGTACAATTTTGTCCACGAAAGAATATTCGTATTACTCACATTAAAATCTAACGAATCTGTTCTGGCATTTAACGCAAGCGTAGTTAACCAGAGAGGATTAGAAACCTAGAGATATTTAAGGTCATGTCACAATTAGGAAGACGCAAATTTTTACTTTATGGCTCTACGGGAGTCTTAGCCAGTCTGCTGCTCAAAGGCTGTGCTGATGGTGGCGGTGGTGACACGGCTAGCGCTCCTGAAGGGGAGGCAAATCCCTGTGCAGCGGCAGCAGATGGAGATGGAATCAAAGTTGGTATTCTTCACTCATTAAGCGGCACTATGGCAATTAGTGAAACTACTGTAGTTGATGCTGAAATGCTGGCGATCAAAGAAATCAATGAATCTGGAGGCGTATTAGGTAAACAAATTATCCCGATCAAGGAAGATGGGGCATCAGATTGGCCTACCTTTGCCGAAAAAGCAGCTAAATTAATCGACCAAGATCAAGTGGCTACGGTATTTGGCTGTTGGACATCTGCCAGTCGCAAAGCTGTGTTGCCTGTATTTGAGTCGAAAAAACACATGCTCTGGTATCCAGTTCAATATGAGGGACAGGAATGCTCTCAAAACGTTTTCTATACTGGTGCAGCACCAAACCAACAAATTGAGCCAGCGGTGGATTGGTTATTAGAAAACAAAGGCAAAGAGTTTTTCTTAGTGGGTTCGGATTATGTTTTCCCACGTACTGCCAATACTATTATTAAAGAGCAGTTGGCAGCTAACGGCGGTACTGTAGCAGGAGAAGACTATCTACCTTTGGGAGATACTGAAGTTACGCCAATCATTACCAAAATTAGGGCAGCATTACCTGACGGTGGTGTGATATTCAATAGTCTTAATGGAGATACCAATGTAGCGTTTTTTAAACAGCTACAGGGTGCAGGATTAGAACCTGATAAATATCCTGTGATGTCGGTCAGTGTGGCAGAAGAAGAAGTAAGACAAATAGGTCCTGAATATCTTAAGGGACACTATGCCTCTTGGAACTATTTTCAAACCGTCGAGAGTCCTCAAAACGATCAGTTTGTTGCTGCTTTTAAAGCCGAATATGGAGATGATCGCGTAACTAACGACCCGATGGAAGCTGCTTACATTATGGTTTACCTTTGGAAACAAGCAGTAGAGCAGGCAGGAACTATCGATCTAGAACCTGTACGGGCAGCGGCAGTAGGACAGAAATTCGACGCGCCAGAAGGTTTAGTTACTATGCAGCCAAACCATCATATTTCCAAAACTGTGCGTATTGGTGAGGTGAGAGATGATGGCTTATTTGATATTGTTTGGTCAACCGAAGGTCCTTTAGATCCAGTTCCTTGGAATCAGTACGTTAAGGAAACCAAGGGTTTTGCCTGTGATTGGACAGATCCGAATAAGGGCGGAAAGTTTAAAGAGGCTTAGATTCAGAGGTATGAGGGATGAGGAGAAATTAATTTTCACGAAGTCAGAGGAAGCTCCGTGCTTCTAGCGAGGGGTCTCTCTGACTCTTAATTCATATCTCCTAAGATAAATCCGTAATGCTATAAAAATCTTGGTAGTCCTTTATCCACAACGTAACTGTCTCACCCTGATTTATTAGCCGCCAGGTTATTTTGAGGTGACTAAAAGAGAACCTGGCGGGGCTTTTTCTGATTTTAACTACTTTTCGTTATCTAGTTTACAAAGAATATTATCCAAGATATTAGTCAAGGGAGAATGTGTCTACATTAATTGCTGGTTTATTTAACGGCATCAGTATTGGTTCAGTATTATTAATTGCCGCCCTTGGTTTAGCTATTGTGTTTGGGTTGATGGGAGTGATTAACCTGGCTCATGGTGAGTTGATGATGTTAGGGGCTTATGCCACTTTTGTGGTACAAAATATTTTTAAACCATTGGGAGAACCCTGGTTTGATTTTTATATTATCGTGGCGATTCCCGTGGCATTTATCGTATCAGCGATCGCAGGTTTGATTTTAGAACGAGGGGCAATTCGGTTTCTCTATGGCAGACCATTAGAAACTTTGTTGGCAACTTGGGGAGTGAGCCTGATTTTGCGGCAGTTTGTCCGTAGCGTTAACTGGCTAATGATAATCGGCATTGGTATATTTTGTCTGCTGTTTTTCGGCGGCATGCAGTTGCTAAAAAAACAATCAAATTGGCAGAGAATTAGAAACAAGACCATCGCATTATTGCTGCCGTTATCTGGAGGAATTGCAATCGCAGTTTATTCTTTGTTGAGTGACAATTCTGTCTTAACTAAAGCCTGGTTTAGTGCCAGAAACGTCGATGTGACTGCCCCTAGATGGTTACGAGGCGGGACTGGGGTGCTGGGGTTTCAGATTCCTTATGTACGCCTGTTTATCATTGTTCTGACTATTCTTTGTCTGATTGGTGTTTATTGGTTTTTACAGCGTTCTACCTGGGGTTTGAAAATTAGGGCTGTAACTCAAAATCGTACTATGAGTTCTTGTTTGGGAATTCCTACTGCCCAAGTCGATGCTCTGACCTTTGCTTTAGGTTCTGGTTTGGCAGGAATTGCAGGCTGTGCAGTAAGTTTATTGGGTTCAGTAGGACCCAATACAGGACAGAACTATATTGTGGATACCTTTATGGTGGTAGTAGTGGGGGGAGTAGGAAATCTTTTGGGTACGGTGATTGCAGCATTGGGTATTGGCACTCTTAGCTATCTAGTTAGTTCGGGAACCATAGCAGCTTTAATGCTGAATTCCTCTAACCTACCCCAACCTATAATTGACTTTGTCTTATTCTTTGCTACTACCAGCATGGCAAAAGTAATGGTATTTGCCTTAATTATTACTTTCTTGCAAATTAAGCCAGCAGGTTTATTCCCCCAAAAAGGTAGAACGGCAGAACTTTAATCATTGATCATTGAACATTTATCATTAAACATTTACCCTCCTTCAATAACGTAGTCAATGAGTAGTGAAATAGGCATCAAAACTAAGCAGAGAAAAAAGAGAAACGGGCTAATTGAAGTAGGTGTAATTGTTGCTTCAGTTGTTATTTTGGCAGTTATTTTGCCGACCTTGATACCTGCTTTTAGACTGCGGCTAATCGGTCGCTTTTTGTCCCTGGCAATTGTGGCGTTAGGGATTGACTTAATTTGGGGTTATACGGGCTTATTAAGTCTGGGTCATGGTATTTTCTTTGCCTTGGGTGGTTATGCTTTGGCAATGAATCTCAAGCTGCAAACTACAGGGGGAGAATTACCAGACTTTTTTACTCTCTATGGTGTTAAAGAACTACCCTGGGTGTGGCAGCCATTTAACTCTTTTCCCTTTACCTTAGTTGCCCTGATTTTAATTCCTGGAATTGTTGCAGGTTTGATTGGTTATTTAGTATTTCGCAACCGTATTAAAGGGGTTTATTTCTCGATTTTGACTCAGGCGGCACTACTGGTTTTCTTTAACTTTTTTAACGGTCAACAAAAGATTATTAATGGTACCAACGGTTTAAAAACTGATACTGAAAAGATCTTTGATGTTTTAGTTAGTTCTCCAGGAGTACAGCGCACTTTTTACATCATTACAGTTATTTCCTTAGTTTTGGCTTATATTTTGTGTCGGTGGCTCACTAGTGGTAGATTTGGCAGAATCTTGAAAGCAATCCGCGATGATGAAACTCGGGTTCGATTTTCGGGCTATGACCCCACAGGATATAAAGTTTTAGTCTTTGCTATCTCAGGTGCGATCGCAGGAGTTGCCGGAGCATTATACACTGTACAAACGGGAATTATTACCCCTAGCATTATGCAGGTGGCTTTCTCGATTGAAATGGTGATTTGGGTGGCAGTAGGGGGCAGGGGAACCCTGGTGGGGGCAATTATCGGCACCCTTTTAGTAAGACTGGCTCAAACTTTTTTGAGTGAGCGGTTTCCTGAAATTTGGCTGTTTTTCCAGGGAGCATTATTCCTAATTGTGGTAACAGTATTACCCGACGGCATTATCGGTTGGTGGACAAATTACGGCTGGCTCAAATTGCGATCGCTTTTTGGTAAAAACCAACTGTCAACCTATCCTAGTTTGGCGCAAGACCCTGAAGTGCAGCAAGAAAAAGAGCGCATCTAAAACATTACTATGAGTGGCGTTGGTCAATAGAGGTATATGTTTTAAATGTGCTACTAATAAATTTTAATTAAAAAAGCTAATAGCTAACAGCTAATAGCTACGAACCGAAACCCTTTGTAAGTCATACTTTAAATTACCATCGCCATATGAGTAAGATATTAGAAATTGAAAACTTAACGGTCAGCTTTGATGGTTTTAAAGCTTTAAACGGTCTGAACTTTAGCATGGATGCAGGGGAACTGCGAGTTATTATTGGACCCAATGGTGCTGGTAAAACTACTTTTCTCGACGTGATTACAGGCAAGGTTCAGCCTACCACAGGCAGAGTGTTGTTTAAAGGGCGTAATCTGGCAAAGACTCCAGAATTTAAAATAGCCCGCATTGGTATTGGACGTAAGTTTCAAACTCCTCGGGTATATTTGAATCTCACGGTAAGAGAAAATTTAGATTTAGTTGCCAACCAAAATAAAAACGTGCTGCCGACATTGTTTGGTCGTGCCAGTAAAGGTGAGCAAAGAACTGTTGCTGGATTATTAGAAACTATCGGATTAGATACCAAAGCCAACTTGCTGGCAAATTTATTATCCCATGGGGAAAAACAACGCTTAGAGATTGGCATGTTGGTTGCTCAATCTCCTGATCTGTTGCTGGTAGATGAGCCAGCAGCGGGTTTAACCGATGAAGAGACAGAAAACGTGGGGGCTTTGTTACTTTCTTTAGCCCAAAGTCATTCCATTATTGCGATCGAACATGACATGGAATTTGTCCGTCAGATTGCTAATGATAAGGTAACAGTATTGCATCAGGGGGCATTACTTTGCGAAGGTACGATGGATCAAGTGCAAAGCGATCCTAGAGTAATTGAAGTTTATTTAGGAGAAGCCCCTACAATCACCCCCGAACAGATGAATATTCTTCGTATTGCCGCATCTATGGCATGGGCTGATGGCACGGTTAGTCCCCAAGAATTAAACACAATTTTGTCTCAATTGAGTCAGGAATTTGCCACCGATGACCAACATCAACAAACTTTACAGCAAGAACTGCAAAACTATTTGAGTAAAAACACTGCTTTGAGTGACTTAGTTCCCAAACTAAATAACACAGCAGAGAAAGAACATGTTTTGAAATTGAGTTACGAAGTTATTCGCTTTCACAATATTAATGAGCAAGAACTATTAGCTTATCAAGAATTGCAACAGTTACTGGATCTACCGCCCTCAACTGTCGAACAAATTGAACAAGAAATTGAAGCTAAGTATAGTTAACTTTTGAATAAGAGTCTTAATGAAGCTTGAACATTTCAAAGATTTATCACTCTATTATCAAACCATTAAAGACTATTTACTACAGCAAGAAGCTTTACATTGCTTGATGTTGGGTTTGTGTTCTTCAGAAAGTTTATCTGAGCAACCATATTTAGCGGTAGTAACTCAAGACGGGTCTATATGCGGTACTGCAATGAGAACCCCACCTTATCAGTTAATTTTGTCAAAATCTAAATCCGAAGCAGCAATTAAAGCGATCGCATCAGATATAGTAACTAAGGATGTATCTTTACCAGGTGTAATATCGCTAAAATCAGAAGCCGTTACTTTCACTAAACTCTGGCAATCTCTTACTGGGCAATCTTATCGTCTAAATATGGCGCAGCGTATTTATCAGTTGGAAATAGTAAATCCAATTAATTATGCTGCTGGTCATTTGCGTTTGGCGACAGAGAATGATCGTCATTTACTAGTTAGTTGGATTAAAGCATTTGAAATCGAAGCAATAGGAAAACAAAGAAGCGAACAACATTATCAAGATTGGTACGACCTTCACCTGAGCCAAAATAGTCTATATGTCTGGCAAAATAAGCTACCTGTATCAATGGCAGGTTTTGGTGGTTCAACTCCAATGGCATTAGAGTCAACGCAGTCTATACGCCTTCAGAATATCGCACACAAGGTTATGCAACTTCTTGTGTAGCTGCTTTGAGTCAAACTCTCTTAGATCAAGAAAATAAGTACTGTTTTTTGTTTACTAATTTAGCTAATCCCATCGCCAATAATATCTACCAAAAAATTGGCTATCAGCCTGTATGCGAGGTCGATAGTTATTCGTTTGAAAACCAACATAAGTAAAAAAATGATCCAAACAACTATAGCAATTCTTAAATAGAGGAAGTGCCGAACAGCAAAAAATACAATCAAAACTACCCTCGTCAAAACTCAATGCTTCCACATCTGCTAACTGTAATTTAATATTGTGATCTAGTTTCGCTTTGTTGATCTTTTGTTGAGCAACCTGAAGCAATCCCGAAGCAATATCTATGCCGATTACTTGACCCGAATCACCAACTTTTTGAGCAGCTTCTATGGCTACCATTCCTGTCCCTGTAGCCAGATCTAAAACTGTGTTTCCCCTCTGTAAATCAGCACATTCAACTAAACGGCAAGCCAAATTATAATGCCAATTACCAGCTTTTCCTCGATCATAAGTTGACTGACGGCGATCATATGCCGCAGCTATTTCTCTTTTAAATTTATCTAGTTTAATCTTATTCATAACCATTAATAAAATGACACAAATAATAACAGGCGATCGCCAAGCAACTGATTTAATGTTAAGAGTTTCTAACCTTAATGTTTATTATGGCGAAAGTCACATTTTACGTAATGTCGATCTCAGCGTGCCAGTAGGTCAAATGGTCTGTCTAATTGGGCGTAACGGAGTTGGCAAGACCACTCTACTTAAAACAATCATGGGCTTATTATCTCCTCGGACAGGAGAGATATTTTTTCAGGATAGTCCCCTAACCAAACTATCCCCTGATCGCAGGGCAAAATTAGGGATTGCTTATGTCCCCCAAGGAAGAGAAATTATTCCCCGTGTTTCAGTTAAAGATAATTTACTTTTGGGTTTAGAGGCGAAACCTCAAGGCAGAAAAGGCAATGAATCAATTCCTGAGTCAATATTTGAGCTATTCCCCGTCTTAAAAACGATGCTGTCTCGTATGGGAGGAGACTTAAGTGGTGGACAACAACAACAACTGGCGATCGCTCGGGCGCTAATGGGTCGACCTCGTCTGCTGGTACTAGATGAACCGACAGAGGGGATTCAACCCTCAATTATTTTGGAAATTGAAGCCGCAGTTAAACGCATTATCGCCGAAACAGGTATTTCTGTATTACTGGTAGAACAGCATCTCCATTTTGTCCGCCAAGCCGATCGCTACTACGCCATGCAAAAAGGTGGGATCGTGGCATCGGGCAGCACCGCAGAATTAAGTCAAGAGGTAATTCAACAATTTTTAGCAGTTTAAAACCACGATAAATTATTAAAACTACTAATAGTATTAGGCTTTCTGTCTAAATTAATACTTGACTTATCAGGGGTTAATATCTTCTAATATTTAGTACCTATGTTCTGAAAAAAAGAAGTATTAGGCTTTTGCTCGATTGAGAAAATGCTTACCCTTAGGGACATCGGGAGATCTGCTTGGCGAAAGCAGCCTCTTGTCCTTGCCAACACACCGAGAAAAAAGATATGGAAAGTTTAACTCCAGCCCAACAAGAACTGTACGATTGGTTGATCGACTATATTAAATCTACGCAACATGCCCCATCAATTAGACAGATGATGAAAGCGATGAATTTGCGATCGCCTGCACCTGTGCAAAGCCGCTTGGAAAGACTGCGTAACAAAGGTTATATCGATTGGATTGATGGCAAAGCCCGCACCATTAGAATTTTGCATCAGCCAGAACAAGGATTGGCAATTGCGGGGGAAATTGCCGCAGGGGGCTTAGTAGAACCTTTTAATGATGAGACTACTAGATTAGACTTATCAGAAGTTTTTACTCGACCTGACTGTTATGTGTTGCGAGTGGTGGGAGACAGCATGATTGAGGATCTCATTAGTGAGGGAGATTATGCCATTATGCGATCGCTTTCATCGGCAACAGAAGTAAAGAATGGTGATATTGTTGCAGCAAGAGTTTCAGGATATGGAACAACTCTCAAGCGATTTTATCAAGAACAGGAGCAAGTTACCCTCAAGCCAGCGAATAAAAAATATGAACCGATCAAAGCTGAAGCCGAAAATGTGGAAATTCAGGGGATTTTAGTTGGTGTCTGGCGTAATGTGGTAGGGGTAAATTAGGTGATGGCGGCGATTTAATGGTCGTTTGTCTTTAGTCATTGGACATTGGTTGATCTTCGTACCACAAGGGCATAACATAAATGCATTTAATCTTTAGATTCTTGCTCACTACTTTATGATTGTTGCTCCTACTTTATCCAGTAGCTTGAAAGTAAAACTGGCAACGCCGCTCAAGATAGGCTCAGTGGTGGTTGATAGTCGCGTCTTGCAGTCGCCACTCTCTGGAGTAACAGATTTGGTTTTTCGCCGACTAGTGCGGCGATATGCACCTAAATCGATGATGTATACCGAAATGGTAAGCGCCAAGGAGATCTCCCATCTGCAAGAACTACCCGCAATTATGGCGATCGCACCTGGTGAAGACCCCATTAGCATCCAGCTATTTGACTGTCGCCCCGACTTTATGGCTCAAGCAGCACGTAAAGCCGTAGCCGAAGGGGCAAACACGATCGATATAAATATGGGTTGTCCTGTGAATAAGATTACTAAAAAAGGTGGAGGATCTTCCCTTCTAAGGCAGCCCGAAGTGGCAGAAGCGATCGTCAAAGCCGTAGTAGAGGCGGTAAATGTCCCTGTAACGGTTAAGACGCGCATTGGCTGGGATGATGAGGAGATTAATATTATTGATTTTGCCCGTAGAATGCAGGATCAAGGGGCAAAAATGCTTACGCTTCATGCTCGTACTCGCGCCCAAGGTTATAACGGGACGGCACGTTGGTCATGGATTGCTCAAGTTAAGCAGGCTTTATCGATTCCTGTGATTGCTAATGGCGATATCTTCTCGGTGGAGGCGGCGGTTAAGTGTTTAGAATTGACTAATGCCGACGGGGTAATGTGTTCGCGGGGAACTCTGGGGTACCCGTTTTTGGTGGGAGAAATTAACCATTTTTTAACTACTGGAGAAGTCTTGCCCCCTCCTAATGTAGTTACTAGATTGCAGTGTGCCAAAGAGCATTTGCTTGGCTTATGGGAATACAAAGGGCAACGAGGTATTTATCAATCTCGTAAGCATCTGGCATGGTACTGCAAAGGATTTCCTGGCGCAGCAGAGTTGAGAGATCAGGTATCTCAAGTTGCTAGCCTTGAGCAGGGATACGAAATATTAGAGCGGGCGATCGCTGAATATCAAGAATCATGAATTTTCTCTAGAAATAATTTTCTCCAAATCATCTGAGCCAAAATTATGGTTGCGATGGTAAAAGTTTAATTTGCAATCATGATCAACTTCAGTATTATGATATGATAATTTACAAAAGGAAGGCGAAAAGCTACGAACATTGCCTGACTTGAGCTTTGAGAATATAAGTTTTAAAACCGATCACCGAAAAAAACGCAATTTTCTTGACAAGCGATCGCCAAATCTGATTAAATCAAAAAATGTTATTCATAATGGAAATATAAGCACCCATTAATAAGCTTCACTACTCCCATTATGAGAATAATTTTAACAAAATGGCGAGCGCTTAGTCAATACCCTAATTTAAACTTTTTCTTCAGTACATAAATACTAAATTAAATTAAGATCAGCATAGAGGGAAAACTACTTTAGACCAGGCAAACTTTCAAGACAAGCGTGTTATTGGCAATATAAAAAGCCGTTCGCTGAATATCAATAACTAGTTAGTAAGAGTTTTAATTATCTGTCTGTGGATCAGAGAGACCCCGCCGTGAGACTACGGGGCTGACTCTGACTTCGTTAATTTTTTTCGCCCTGATCCCTTATCCCTTGTCCTTTTAAGGTATGATATTCGGTTGCCTAAAAGAAAAATATAATACTACTTAAATTTACCATTATGAAACGGAGACATCTAATCGACCGTTTAGCGATCGCCGCTACTACCAGCACCATCCTGGTTGCTTGCGATCAAACTAATAATCAAACTGCTAATAGTCCGACTGTTCAGGCAAATGATCTGCCCAATATTAGATGGAAAATGGTCACAAGCTGGCCTAAGTCCTTAGATACGATTTATGGTGGGGCGCAAACAGTATGCGATCGCGTGGCGGCAATGACTGGAGGACGCTTTCAGATACAACCCTTTGCCGCAGGGGAAATTGTCCCAGGATTAGAAGTTTTAGATGCGGTGCAGAATGGCACTGTCGAGTGTGGACACACCGCTAGCTATTACTACGTTGGTAAAAATCCTGCCTTGGCTTTTGGTACCTGTGTTCCTTTTGGGTTAACTGGTCAACAGCAGAATGCTTGGTTGTATCATGGCGGTGGCTTAGAGGCGATGCACGAGCTTTACAGCGACTTTAATGTGATTAACTTCCCTGCGGGCAATACAGGGGCGCAAATGGGGGGCTGGTTTAAAAAAGAAATTCAGTCCCTATCAGACTTAAAAGGTTTGAAGATGCGTATTCCAGGGGTGGGTGGGAAGATTATGGATAGCTTGGGAGTTAGCGTGCAGGTATTACCAGGGGGAGAAATCTATCTGGCATTAGAAAGGGGCGCGATCGATGCTGCGGAATGGGTTGGTCCCTATGATGATCTAAAATTAGGTTTAAACAAGGCTGCATCCTTCTACTATTATCCTGGTTGGTGGGAACCTGGCCCTACTTTAGAAGTGCAGGTTAATCGATCGCAGTGGGATAAACTGCCCGTAGAGTATCAGGAGATCTTTAAAACCGCCGCGATGGAAGCAAACCTAAATATGATGTCTAAATACGATGCCTTAAACCGAGAAGCATTAAAAACCATTATTGATGGTGGTACCAAATTAACGGCTTACCCAAACGATGTTTTGCAAGCGGCACAGGAAGCGGCAATGGAATATTATGCTGAACAGTCTAATAAAAATCCTGCTTTCAAAAAGGTTTATCAGCAATGGAATCAATTCCGCAGCGCAGTTTCAGAATGGAACAAGATCAACGAGTTAAGTTATGCCAGCTTTGTAAATAAGTAAATTAGTTCGATAAGTCTTGAGGATTAATTTGCAGAGGTTGAAAAAAGGGCAAAGGGCAAAGGGGAAAGGTATATTCTACGTTGAGATATCTATCCCATCCTTTTCTAGATCGCTCAAATTTACCTAACAAATTTTTTATCAAACTCACTACGAAGTTCAAGTTTTAGGTTTAATTGGTAATGCGATTGATATCAAACAATTAGTTCCTCAAAATAAGTCAGGAAGAGATAAATTATTTAATTTTTATGGTGATAACCAGCAATTAGTCCTGCAATTATTAGAACAAGGTAATATTTCAGGAGGTTTTAAAATGGGCGATCGCAAAATTAAGATCAATGAAGGAAATTACAATGAGAATATTAGTGGAGTGGGATTGGACATAGCCCACGCTTCGCGGTCGGCAATTTAAGCTACTTTGTTGATGAAACAGTAGCGGAAAAATCAAACTAATAACCAAATGAATAATCACAATCATGCATCTTCCGATAGATTATCCAGCACCTTAAATTTAGCAATTTGGCAGCAGCCTGAAGTAATTCGCTGGAGTCAGATCATGGCTGATAGTTATTTTAAGCTCTTAGGTAAAGAACTAATCAATTTAGATAACACCCCAGAAAAATTAGCCCAAGCCCTATTTAAAGCTCCTTTTGTGCTGGTTTCTCATGACACCCAATACGATCCTATATTCAATTATGCTAATCAAACAGCCCTGCAACTGTGGTCTTTAACTTGGTCAGAGTTCACCCAAACACCTTCTGCGGCGACGACCGAGCCTGTTCAAAGAAGCGATCGCCAGATTATGCTTAGACAAGCTCAAGAACAAGGATACATTGATAACTATCAGGGTGTAAGGATTGCCAACAATGGCAAAAAATTCTTGATTCAAGAGGTAACACTCTGGAATTTAACCGATGAATCGGGACAACGATGCGGACAAGCAGCAACCTTCCCTAACTGGACATGGCTTTAATTCCAACTATTAAAGCACTTCGATTGACCATGGTTCTACTATCTCAATGCTATTTTTGGTTTCGATCCAAAATCGCAACCAACCGTTAGACGACGTCTGTTTTTCAATCAGAGTAACCCAGCCATATTTTTGATGATGAAGCAGATCATTTTGATTAGCTAAATTCCAGATTGTCCTTGATATGTGCATTCTCTGCCAAATAGCTAAAGCCATCAGGTTGAGAGTTTCAATCCAGATATAGAATGCTTCTAATAGCTCGGCAAAACTTAGAAATGTTGCCCTTCTAGTTTGCGATATTTCGTTTTCCAAATAGACCCAAACCACTCCGCTACGTCCAGCACGAGTCATAAAACGCAGAATTTTGAGCGGAAGTTTGACAAATAAAGTTTTGAGTACTCCTTTTAATTGTGATGGGTGCAGGGTCTGATTAACTTGATGTATCATCGTATTGAGATTAGATTCAATATTTTATTGGATTTTGCTCATTAAATATAAGAAGGAATAAGCTGCTAAACTTTGGTTCCTTCTTCGCTCAATAATAATTGTACGCTTTTTAGCGATGTTAACAACGAAACACAACAAAAAGAAACAAACAAAAAGACGCAATCCCAATCCCAATACTTCTGGACTAAAAAAAATTCCCAAAATTGCTCCTGAAGGTTCTGCCCCTAGATCGGTGGCGGTAAGAGTTCCAGCTAGTCAATACGAAGCGTGGATGTCTTTATCGGCGAAAGAAAGAAACGAGTGTCTCAGAAAAGCGATCGCCGATTTTCTCATTGAAAAAAATTTAATAGAAAAGTAATCAGAGATTATTAAGTTTTATAGGCATTCTTGCCCAACATTTTGTTAACTATTAAGGATCTGGGCTGGGTAGATGTGTGAGAATTACAAATAATCATAAATTCGATTAACAAGCTTACTCAAACTGCGATCGCCCATGAATACTGAGAATTTACCTATAGCTTATATTTCTGCTCTGCTGGCAATATTGGTCTTTGCGGCTATTTATATTTTGCGAGAAGTAATTAAAACTCGTAAGCAGGAAAGCACTTTTTCTAAGCTGCAAAATAAGCTAAAGAAAGAAAAAGGTACTGCTGAAGAATATTATCAGTTGGGTAGTCTCTATCTAGATAAGAAGCTATTCGTACAGTCCATTACCCTGCTGCAAAAAGCGCTAAAAGCTGATAAAAACTTACCTGAAGAAAATCAGGCTTTGATTTACAACGCCATGGGTTATGCTTACTTCGCTCAAGAACAATATGATATCTCTATTAGACAGTACAAAGAAGCCCTAAAACGGCACCCTGAATATGTAATTGCCTACAACAATTTAGGTAATGTCTATGAAAAAAAACAGATGATTGTCAAAGCAGTCGAAACTTATAAAGAAGCATTAAAATACGACCCTGAAAATAAAACAGCAAAGCAACGGGTTGGTTCATTAGAGAAGCGATTAGTTACTTCTAATTCCAAATAAATTTAAGTTTAGATACCCTTCAAGACTCAGATTAACGGCATAGATCTTAGGGATAATTGTTAATAGCTGACTTAAAAGATCTTGCCAAGAGATAAAAATACAGGAGAAAGACATGGCTGATTTAATTCGCATTATTCTTTCAATACTAATTCCGCCGCTAGGAGTCTTTCTTCAGGTAGGCATTGGTAAAGACTTTTGGATTAATATTTTACTAACTCTACTGGGATATATTCCTGGTTTAGTTCATGCAATTTGGATTATTGCTAAGAAGTAAGACGTTGCTGATTTAACCTAAAGCTGAATTAGGAATCTACTCTTAGCTTTTAGTTGTCAGCTAAATGATCCAAGATGATATTTTATGGTACTGAATTATCTTGAAACAAGACCCTTTCTATGGCTAAAGCAGTGAAAGCTGAGAAGAAACTGAGAATTGCTGCGATAGCTTCTGATGATAAGTATTTAGATAATAAACTTGGTCTAATTGCTGCGATAGGAAATTGAGGATACAAACCGACAGCAATACCTTTACTTTTCCCTGAGACTAAAGTTGTTAAACTTAAAGGTTTATTAGGTTTTATATCAAGATAGCGTAATTTTCTGATTCCTGGTTTGTCATCAGCAACTATCAGAAATTGATTTTTTTCTAAATTTAAATCCTGATCATGCATTCGTAGTTTACCGCTAATAATTGTTGAGTTTTGAATTTTATCTCGAACATTAGATGATTGCTTAAAGCGATAAAAATCTACATCTTTGACATCAAAGTCCTCATAAAACCATTGAGGGCTTTCTTTTTCTTGTTCGGGCTTAGTTTCTTGAGGTAAATCAATACGGATTGTAGTTGGTGATAGTAGATTTAACTGTGGTTCTTGAGTTCGTGGCGTATATCTTAGTTTTATAGCTTGATAACTATTATTATCACTCTTTATATTTAACTGTGGAATATTAACTTGTTCTAGATTAAGAGTATATGTATGTTGAGCAAGAAGTAGTTTTAAATTGCCTAGAGATTTTGAATTAGAATCACTAGCAGCATTCTCAGGAAAAAGACAATATTTCGAAGGTTGCACAGCAGACTGCAAACAAAAAGAAACTTGTTGCTTTTGATTATAAGTTAGTTGATTAATCCTAGTTTGAGGGTTTATGCTTAAGCCTAAAATAGCAAATTGTTGAGATGATGATGAATTGGTAGGTGTTAAAATTAGCCGACTCGTAGCATAAGGAAAATCAATTTTTATTTGATCTACATTCTGTAATTGTTGATTAATACTCTCGTCTTCACTAGTAAACTTTCCTTTGAGAGTTAAAGATTGAGATTGTTTTCCTCTCAGATCAATACCTCTAATTCCCATTACGTTTTGCAAAAATGGTTTGGCTGATTCACCATTATAAGTAAAGCTCATTTCACTAGCGACTACCTGACCTTCAAAAATATAGCTACCTTTAAAAACAACCAGTAGTAAAAATAAGATAATCCAGATTAAAATTGTTATAACTGCAATAATTAAATCACGCCTGTTAATTCTGGTAATGTAAGACCATAAGTTGCTAAAAAAACTGCTTGCCATGTAAATTCAAAACCAACTGGGATCATGTTCAAAGGGAAAAGTACGACTCACCCCATCACTATTCTCTAAATAAAGTTCATATCTTCCCGCAGGTTGATTTTGATGATTCCAGATTAGGCGAATGTGACCCTGTTGAGGATTGTCACGAGGATCGCTAAATATTGGTTCACCTTGATAACGAATTTCCAAGATAGGAAAAGTAGTGCTAGTTAGACTTTGAATGACGAACTCATAGTTTCCAGAACTCTCTTCCAGAATCACAGGATAATAAACTGGTTCCGAATCTTCAACAACAAAAGCTAAAGAACGAAGACTTTCTATAGGAACTTGAACACTACTATGTTGCAGAACTTTTTTAGTATTGAGAGCAAAAGTATAGTTAGGTTGCAGATATTCGGTTTTCAGTTCATCCAGACGATATCTCTTCAAAAATGATTGAATGCTGATTATTGGTTCTTGACTACTATTACCAGGAACTTTGATCGCTAGATTATTTGGATATTCCGTAAGCTTACTAGTGGCAAAAGAAATGAGATCAGGAAGACTATCCCCAGAAATATTACGATCTAAAATACCTTCACAACGATTGTCATCCCGCAGAATATAAGCAACTGACCAAGGATTCCCTTTTTGGCAAGCATTGGCATTGACTACGCTGGGAAAGAGGCTAAATAATAAAAAACTAATCAAAAATATACGGATTCTCATAATCAAGAACGATTTAATTAATAATGCCCCACTCTCTTAGCTGGTTAACCACAACATCAATCCGATATGCTAAACCAACCCCACCTGTAGCAGGTTGATTGGCATTAATATTATTGAGAGTTGCTTGATTAGGGTCGATGGCAATATCACCATTTGTCCTCAAACTGACCATCATGCCTATAACCTGATTGTTACTATCAATTACTGGTCCTCCAGAATTTCCCTGGGCTACATTAGCATCAATAGACATGATGGGATTATTAGGGTTGAAATTAATTACTCCTCCAGAGGAAACACTCCAAGGATCTATGATCGTGTGGGGATGACCAATGATTAGAGTATTCGCGTTTCTTGCCACTCTACCAGAACCCATAGTCAAAGCTTTGATATCATAAGGAATACCTGTTACTTTTAATACTGCTAAATCTAGAGAATCATTTTTTTCGGTACTGTTGATAATCGTTGCTGGATAACGAGGTCTTGAGTGCATCCCAATAATGCAGTAAGTAGTAATGCTCAGTGAAAAGACAGGATTGAAGAAGTATCCTGAGAGAAAAAATAGTATAAAAAATGAGAGCAGACAAACTAGAACAAATTAAAGCTCATGCTCAGGCGATCGCTGA
>JBCDDK010000076.1:0-31793 GCA_039180345.1 Cyanobacteria bacterium P01_G01_bin.39
CATTTTCCCTAACCACCATTTAATACTTGGTTTTCATCAACTCATTAGTGTCATGAATCAATTTTCTTTCCATTTCCCTGATGGCTAAATTCTATTTTCCCTACTTTTTAGTCTCGGAAAGTGACAAAAGAGGGATATTTACCCAACTCACCCAAACCAGCATTATCTAAATCTTCTTTGGCAAATTCTCTAGCTATATTAAAAGGAACATCACCAGTTATCAATTCTGATACTTGTTCTATTGTCCAGCTTGCCGATAAATATACTTGATTTTCATCCTGCTGGTTTCTGAGCTTGTCTTTATAAACTTTATCTTCTAGCTCATAAATGTCATCTTGATTTGGAATTGTTTTATTGTTTGCCTCAAATGCTTGTTTCCATACACCATCAGTCATAGATTCAGGGACATGAAAAACATACTTTGAAACAGAATATTTGATAAGTTCCATAATTTATTTTTAACCTCTTATTTTGATATACCCACCTTAAACTCATAAATGTTTTTGTAGTGTGATTACATACAAAGTATTAAAGAAATATAATGGAAGTATGAAATTGATTTTACAAATTAAGCTTATGAATATTAATGTACGAAATATCAGTAGCGTTAAGAAACGCCCCCGAATACTGGTCAGATATCCATAATTATGAAGGCTATCAAGTCTCTAACTACGGTAATGTTAGAAGCCTAGACCGTGTAATCAAAGAAAAGATGGGTAAGATACTCAGAGAACTTAGAACACGCTTATAAGACTGGATTAAGACGGGCTATCACCATAAGCCCTTGGAGACAATAACCTCAAGCGCAAACTAAAGCCCAAACAAGTAATTGAGATTAAACGCTTACTAGTTGTAAAGAGAGGAATATCTAATCTTCTACGGCAAAGACTTGGCTACTACTACAGCGATAAATGTAGCTTAATGATTCCAGTGCAATGTAGACCAAATGAACTACTTGGTTTTGGTTCTTATTTGGTTCTATACTAGAAATCAGTTGTCAACTCCAAATAAGACCAATCGCTTCAAACTATTGATATATATTAAATGGGCGATACTGGATTTGAACCAGTGACGTCCTGCTTGTAAGGCAGGCGCTCTACCGCTGAGCTAATCGCCCCAATGCGCTTATTAGCACTCGGTTAGTATAGCAAGCTTTGGGTTTTTTGTGCAAACAATTGGAAGCAAATAGCAGGGCAAACGCATACTCAAGCAGCTAAAACTTTAGCAAGATAATCATTATCCCATCCAGCTTTGAGCCGTTTAGCTTTCTTGCCTACTTTGACAGAGTTTTCTCGTCCCAGTAGATTTAATGCGATGTGGCGAATCAAAGTCATATTTTCTGGGGCATAACCAGAACGAATTCGAGAATCATCTTCTCTAAAAGCAACATCCAAACACCAATGTAATTGATTTTCAATGCCCCAATGACTACGACTTGCTTGAGCAAAACGTTCTATTCCACCATCCAAACTGAGTAGATAATAACGCTGCTCAATCGAAGGCGGTTGTCCTTTAATTCTTCTTTCCGACTCGATTAGACCAACTCTTTTAAGACCAGACCACAGGTGAGAATCAATGTAGTACTGCTAAAGATATTCAAGTTACTTGGTAAATCTCTCTAAAAATTGGTGCGGAATTGGTGCGGTCACACCATATTTCTGTAACCCATGTATATCGACAAAGAAGAGAGAAAAGCCAAAATAGGAAAGATTAGTGTATCTACTTTTGTCTGTCACCCAGAGTATGTTTAGAGGCAAAACAAAATAAATAATTTCCAGAGTGATTTGAGATCTTTTATCACTATTTATAGGGAATAGTAAAATCATCAATATACTATGTTTATATTTTGATTGTAATAATAGTCATGGCTATGTTGAAAATTATTCCCTTGATAATTAGTACTGTAATTACTTGTATTTATTTAGATGACATTGCCTCCGCCCAATTTTACAGCAATCTAGTTGTGTTTGATGGAGGTTCATCATCGAATCAGCAGTCAAACAATGATGACTATCTCAGCAGAATTTTATTAATCGCGGGACTAGCATCTGGGGCAGGTTTATTGGGTTGGGGACTGTCAAACTACCGTCAGTCCTTAGCCACTGCTAGCTTGCCTCATAAAACTAACCGTAATAGTCGTAAAATACTAATTGAGCGAGTAAGTCCTCGGCTACGCCGTAAGTTGTTGAGATTGATCAATGATCCTAAAACGGCAAATCGTTTATTGATGGGAATTGAGAAACACCATCCTCATCGTAATCCTGACTGGATTGCAGAAAAGGTAATTTATGACTTTCAACGAGGTAGATAGTAGATAATATATTAGTCTTGAAGTAATTTAATCGAGCAAATTATAGCTAAAATTGCTTTTTTTTAGTTAGGCTGAAGTTACTCTTAAATTTTATTTATATTTACGTATTTCAGTAGACATTAATAGACAGATCTAATTATGGAAAATTGTCAGGTTAATAAGCAAGGAGAATTAGCAATAACTCCTGCGAGCAACCACAAGCGTGGCTCAAAACGTGAAGGGCTGACCCTGCCATCGAAGGGCAACAAAGGGCTTGCCCGCATGTGTTGTATGCCCCGTCATCGAGCTTCTGCAATTGGTCGATTAGCTGCGGGATGGATGATTTTACAAACCTGTTTTTTGGCAACTCCTGTTTTAGCACAGCAAAAGGCTAATAATACTCTTAGCTATAGTGAATTTCTCGAAAAGCTAGACCAAGAGCAGGTTGTCAAAGTAGAAATTGATGAAACTACTAACAAAGCTAGCGTAGTTTTACAGGGACAATCAGCAGATGATGCGCCAAAGGAAGTAGTATTATTTGAGCGTAACCAGGATCTAATTCCTAAAATTAGAGCCAAGCAAGTAGACTTTAGCATTAAATCTTCGGTAGATCATTCGACGACAGTTGGCATTTTGCTGAATCTCCTGGTGATTTTAGTCTTGTTATCAGGACTAATTATGATTTTGCGTCGTTCGGCTAACGCTTCAGGTCAAGCCTTAAATTTTGGTCGTTCTAAAGCTAAGTTTCAGATGGAAGCAAAAACAGGCATCCAATTCGATGACGTGGCGGGGATTGAAGAAGCCAAAGAAGAACTACAGGAAGTAGTTACTTTTCTTAAAGAACCTGAAAAATTTACTGCCATCGGTGCCAAGATTCCCCGTGGAGTATTGCTTATAGGACCTCCTGGAACAGGTAAAACCCTACTTGCTAAGGCAATTTCAGGAGAAGCTGGAGTACCATTTTTTAGCATTTCTGGTTCAGAATTCGTCGAAATGTTTGTCGGTGTTGGTGCGTCTCGGGTACGGGACCTATTTAAAAAAGCGAAGGAAAATGCACCATGTCTAGTATTTATTGATGAAATTGATGCGGTGGGTCGCCAAAGAGGAGCAGGTATTGGCGGTGGTAACGACGAGCGTGAGCAGACTTTAAATCAACTATTGACCGAAATGGACGGCTTTGAAGGCAATAGTGGCATTATCGTCATTGCTGCGACTAACCGCCCCGATGTTTTAGATAAAGCTCTGATGCGTCCTGGTCGTTTTGATCGTCAAGTAATTGTCGATTACCCAGATCTACAAGGAAGATTAGGCATTCTTGAAGTTCATGCTCGGGGCAAAAAGATTGCATCTGAAGTATCCCTAGAAGCGATCGCTCGTCGTACTCCTGGCTTTAGTGGTGCTGATTTAGCTAATCTCCTTAATGAGGCGGCAATTCTAACTGCGAGAAGGCACAAGGATGCCGTTACCATGCTGGAAATAAATGACGCGGTAGACCGTATTGTAGCAGGTATGGAAGGAGTGCCATTAGTAGATAGTAAAGCCAAAAGGCTTACGGCTTACCATGAGATTGGTCATGCAATTGTGGCGACCATGGTGCCTGGTCATGACCCCGTGGAAAAAGTTACCATCATTCCCCGTGGCGGCGCAGGCGGCTTAACTTGGTTTACTCCCGATGAGGAAATGGGTTTAGAAAGCAAAGCTAAAATCCTGGCAAAAATTACTTCAGCCCTGGGTGGAAGAGCAGCCGAAGAAGTCGTATTTGGACAAGACGAAGTAACTCAGGGAGCTAGTCAAGATATTGAAGTCATTACTTCCCTAGCACGAAAAATGGTCACAAAATTCGGCATGTCCGATTTGGGGGTACTGGCACTAGAAGGTCAAGACCAGCCCGTGTTTTTGGGTGGTGATTCAGGCTCTAGAAATGAATATTCTGAAGAGGTTGCGGCTCAGATCGATATTCGCATTAGGAATATTGCTTTTGACTGTCTTAATAGAGCAAGAAATATTATCAGCGAGAATCGATTAGCTATTGATCGCATTGTCGATATTCTGATCGAACAGGAAACAATTGACGGCAAAAGATTTCGCGAACTTTTAGCCGAATATTCTCCTGTTTATAAATCTAATCAGAAAAGCGAACATGTTCGCAGTTTACTGAGTAAAAGTTAGCTATAGCTGTAAATGACAAAGCGATCGCCTATACTGTTAATAGCGGTGATCGCTTCCACCCCCTAACCTAAGCAATTTCATATCACTGCAAGCATTTAAATATTTCAGATTCAGTATCTTCTAGTTTTGAGTATGCCCCAGGTAATACCTGATATCATTGCCGTCATTAATAATGCCGAAATAACTCCTCCTGGTAAAAAAGTAATCAAGCCTATTCCTCGCAGAAGATATAAGGCAATAAAACCTATCAAAGAATTAAAAAATATTTTGGGTAACATGGCTTATCGGTTTTCAATGTTAAGCTAAACAGCTATCATAGATTTCCCTTTAAGATACAGCAATCACCAAACAATTGTTAAACTTTGACAGCTAGCTACCAAACTCTCTAACTTAAACGTGTTCTGGTAATTATAAAGCTTTTGCTCGTTGCTCTGATGTTAGTATTTCGTGAATCTCAGTCATAGTATTTAATAGCTAAATTGCGATCGCGCCGAGCCTGCTATGTTAAATAAACTCGAATGATTAGCTTTGTGTCGCGCATATGACTAGTTGTTGGTTGTTATTAATTATTTTTCACCTAATTACTGACAACTAATCAGGATCATAAAAATTCTGTTTAATACTACTTATTAGAATGTTTCACGGAAAGATTTTGGGGAACACTAGAGGATTGCTGGAAAATTGTGTACATCTCTCCATAAAGAGTTTTGATAGGGAAAAATCCTGTATAGTAAGCAGTGAGACACATATCATATGATACTTTGATACTTTTTTGCCGATTTATAACTCTTGCGGCTATTGGCTTAGGTACGACAACTTGAAATGTCTAGAGAAAATTCTGAAAATGCTAATCAAAATGAATATAACCTCTTGATGAGTTCATAGACTTTCGCAAATCTGCCGAACATAGAAATAGCTTTTATGCTTTAAAGAGATGGATGCGAAAAATTGGCAAAAGTAACGTCAGTGTTGTTGAACTGGAAGAAGAGCTAGAGTATTTGCTTGCTGAATACGAATCATTTATGAAGCTTCAAAAACTCAAAATAGAAACTGGAGCTTTCCAAACAATTCTGACTACAGGAGGAGATATGGTCGAAAATATGATCAAGCTAAACTTTAGCAAAGCTGCAAAAAGCGCTTTTGATCTCAAAAGAAGAAAAATAGCACTAATGGAATTAGAAAGAAAAGCCCCAGGCAGAGAAGTTTCTTATATAGTCAACTCCCAGAAGAAATTAATAGATGATTTATGACAATTGAAATTGCTTTTTTCTAAAGTTTCTGAGTAACGTTGTGCTGTCCTTAAATTATGTATTGATCACATCTACGTGGTTCATCATAGCTGTGATCGCTATTTTCTAATATTAATTAAATCGATTCCTAATCATAAAATCCGATGCAAACAATGCCATTATTGGTTTCATGCTGTACTTTATAGTTCAGCATAGTTCAGCTTAAATCAGTAGTTTCACTGAATTAGGCACTTTCTGACCATTCATAAAATTCAATTTCTTCTGGATCGCACTTTTGGCAAGTTTGACATTCTTTGGCAGTATAAGACTTTTTCACTATGCCTTGTTGGACTAAACTATCGAGCATGGGGTTGAGAGTCTCTCGATCTATTTGCAGATATAGTTTCATCTCCGCTAGAGATACACGACCAAAATCAAAGACAAAATCTTTTAATTCTTTTATATTCATGATCGTAACCCCTTTTAAAATTATCTAGTGACTGATCAAAGTAAAATTCTAATGTCCCATTGTACTCACCACAGCTAAAGTTGTCTATCTGTTGACATTGCAATAATATATCTCTTAAACAAGTGTGTAAGAAAGGTAATAATATCTTGTTTCATTATCTGGGAGACTAGTTGCTAGTACTCTGCTATCTATTTATCTCATCAGGTCTAGATAGCCTAACGTTCTTGTTGTCTTTCGTCTTTCGTTTTTTGCAACTAATGACCAATACTAATAGACTTGTTGCATAAATCCTTCACTTGGTAGAGTTTTTAACAAATGACAAATGACAAATGACAAATGACAAATGATCAACAAAAGCGACAGTGGATTCTGCATGTACTAATGAACAAAAATACTCGCAGCTAATTCTTGATCTAAGGCAGCACGAGTATAGCCAACTTTGACGATATAAGAAGGAAACCGCTGTTCTACAGTTAGACTGCTACCAGGAGTAATACCCAGCGCCATCAGTTTGCGCCGTACAATGGCTTCTTTGGTTCGTAATTTAGCCACTGTCTGCATTTTACCAATAGTTACATGAGATAAGGCGTTCATAAACTAACTCCGAGTAAGTTCAAACCTAAATTGACACAGTAGCCAACTAAAAAAGCAAAAGGAATGATGAAAGCAATCATGGCAGTGGTAGTTTTTAAACCTCGCTCTTTAATCATGATTTGCAACTGGGCGATACAGGGTAAGAATAGAGTAAGCACAATTGCCGCGATCACTAATTGATTGCCTGTTAAACTTCCTTGCTGCTGCATATCAAATAATCCTGCTGCGCCGTAGTCTCGACGGAAAAATCCATAGAGGAATACAGGGGCAGTTGCTGGGGGCATGCCCATTGCCACAGTAAAGGGTTCAATTCCTCGGACAATTAGATCGAATAGTCCTGTAAGTTTACCGATCCAAATAAACACTGATGCCCAGATAAACAGCGGTAAAATCTCCCAGAAATACCACTTCATCCGTATCCAGGTTTTAGTCAGAATGTTGCGTAACTTAGGAACTCTTAAAGGAGGAATTTCTAGATAAAATGCTCCTGTTTTGCCAGGAAATAATTTGGCACCCACGAAGCCGATAACTAGAAAAATTGCCAGGATTAATCCAGCCCAAACCATTAAGGCTGCTGGTTTTTGTGCTAGTAGTCCTAAAATCACCCCCCACTGGGCAGCACAGGGAACAGCGATCGCCAGAAGAAAAGTGGCAATTAGGCGTTCTCGTTTGGTTTCGAGGGTACGAGTGACCATGGTTGCCATAGTATCGCAGCCTAAGCCTAAAACCATAGGAATTACCGCCCTGCCTGATAGTCCAATAGATTTAAACAGACGATCAAGCATCAAGGACATTCGGGGTAAATAACCACTGTCTTCGAGCAAGGAAAACATCAGGAAGTAAGTTGCGACAATGGGCAAAACGATCGCCGTAGCGTAGCGAATCCCTAGAGTAATGATGCCGTAATCATTGGCAATTAAATCCTGGATCGATTGCCAGGGAACAATTTGTGCCACAATTTGGTTAACGACAGGGTTAATTTGCCCTTCAAAAAAACCTTCAATGCGATCAACTAATTCTCCTGCCCCAAACTCGCCGACAAATTTATAGACTCCAAAGTAGAGAACCAGCATTAATATAGGAAATCCTGTGAGGGGATTGACCGTTAGCTGGTGGAGAGTTTCCTTTACAGAATTAGTAGTAGCTTTGCTCGCTTCAATGGTGCGGGCTTCTAAACTGCGGGCTTGCTTTTGTCTGGTTTCGGCGATCGCTAAATCCACAGGATATTTTAGTTGGTTTTGGGCTACCGTCAGCAATATTTCTACTTCTTGTTGCTGTCGATGGTCTTGGGCTAGGGTTGACCAGATAGCAGGATCTTTTTGCAGTAATAATAGTGCCAGACTGCGAGGAGAAAGGGAATAGTGTTGTAAAACATTGTTTTGTCCTAAACTATCCAACCAAGATTCGATTGAGGCGATCGCTTTTTCGATAGGATCGGGATAAATGATTTGACTATTCATCTGGCTACCTCCAGGTTACCTAAAGCTAGGTCTTGAGACGATGATAAAGACAAGGATTGTAGTATAGTTTGTTTTAACTCCCTTATCCCCCGATTTAGTGCTGCCGACATCAGAATTACAGGAATGTCTAATTCAGTTTTTAATACTTGCGATCGCACCTTTAAACCCAAATTATCTGCTTCATCCATCATGTTAATTGCTAGGATTACGGGTAATTCCGCCTCCATTAGCTGAAAGGTTAAGGGCAACATCCGACCCAAATTTTTGGCATCAATGACATGAATTACTGCATCTAATGATTCTTGTAGCAATAAGTCTCTAGCAACTTTTTCTTCTTCGCTAATAGGTACCAGAGAATACATGCCTGGGGTATCAATCACTCCGATCTGATGTCCTTTGAGCTTGGTAATCCCCCGACTCACTTCTACCGTCGTCCCTGGATAGTTAGAAACATCAACATACATTCCTGTAAGCCGATGAAACAATACGCTTTTGCCTACGTTAGGGGTTCCCACTAAAGCGATATTGCTCTCTATTGCCTGTAATCTGGGGCGACGCTTCTTCATCCAACGACTCCACCAGTTAGGTTTCTCGGTTTGACAGTTTTGTTGGCACTGATGACAGTTCATTCTGTTTAAGCTCCCGCTACTATTAAGTATTAGCTGACAGAATATTGTTGAAATGTCTCATCTTGCCAGCTATTTTTGCCTTGACTACTTTTAACTTAATTGAGAATCTTTCTTAAAAAATACCATTTACTTTCAAGGTGATTGACTTTGCTTTATTAATACTTAAACAGTTGCAATATTTTGTTATCAAATGCGATCGCTACCTTGGGTTTTTATAAGCAGAAGAGCAAGGCATTAGGGTAGCAAAGGTTTAAATAGGGAAAAATCGCTGAGAAACAGAAGAGCAAGTCATAGCGATACTAAACCATCTGCAAATAATAATTTTTGTGACTTTTGTTTTCGCAATTTCGTTAGGATGAAAACAAATTTACAATCTTCGTAATATAGTGCGAACTGCTTATGACCTTGTCAAATTCAGGTAGTTTTATTAATAGTTGTCAATCGACTCAAAAGCAAGAAGATTTAAATAAATTAATTACCAGTATTTACCGAGAGTTACTGCCCAATCTCAAAATTAGTAGTATTCATCCTCATAATCCTGTGGTAGTTCATCAAGTTTTAGAACCCTGGCAACTGTTGGGAACAGGTAACTATGCGGCTGTATTCTATCACTCAGCTTACGCCGACCTAGTCGTTAAAATTTATGCCCCAGGGAGATTAGGTTGGTCAGAAGAGGTAGAAGTTTATCTTCGTTTGGGGGAACATCCTGCTTTTTCAAAATGTTTTTATGCCCAAGACAATTTTTTAGTGCTGCAAAGGCTATACGGAACAACTTTATATGATGCGATGCATCAAGGTGTCGCAATTCCGACCCAGGTAATTAAAGATATCGATCTAGCTTTAGAATATGCCCGCAGCCGCAATCTCAATCCCCATGATGTTCACGGACGCAATGTAATGATATCCTCAGACGGAAAAGGATTAGTGGTAGATATCTCAGACTTTCTAAAGCCAGAACCTTGTGGACTGTGGTCGGATCTAAAAAAAGCTTATTCTTGGCTATATATCCCGTTGTTTTCTTGGCATCGATTACCCTTACCTTATTTTATGTTGGATTTAGTACGGGGTAGTTATCGTACATGGAGACTTGGCTTAAAACTTGTGAGAAAGGTGGGAGGATATAGCCGTACAAAGTTAAATTAGGACAAGTTTATTTGACTGCTCGTAGGTAGAGGGTAGTATTCAAACATTGTCCTAACTGAAATAAGTAATGCTATAAACAAATTTTCGCTTTAGTATTCTGTTAGTAATAGTTAATAACAAAAAATTAAGGATATTTGCGATTAGCTTTACAGTTACGGGTTGCGTAATCGCTAAAACTATTGAGTTGTATTAACAGGAGAAAGTTCCTCAAAGAGTACTTTAAAAATTACTTTTGGGGAAAATAAAACTGTCGGCTGCTCTAGCATGTGGATGACCTTAATAAAGGTCTGATAAACATAATTGTCATCACAGGCAGAGTGCAATACTTTCTCAATATACTTATGCATAAAGCGCATCTTTAGATCTGGTTTTGCTCCAACAGTAGTTGACCAACGTAGATCATCACTAGTTGCCATTAACCAGGGTACTTCGTTAACCTTAGCTAGCTGTTTTTGAAAGCGTCGAGACAAACCAGTTAATTTGTGACTAGTTTGATCTATTTTTTGTTTTTGCAGACAATCGGCTAAAGTTAAACCAGCCAATGTAGCCGTTGTTATCCCCTGACCGTAAACAGGATTAAAAGAACAGGCTGCATCCCCCATAACAATTAGATTTTCAGGAAATCGCTTCAATTTTTCATAATGGCGAAAACGATTCTCTGTACGCCGATAACCATATATTGGCGAGAGGGGTTTAGCGTTTTTAATAGTTTCATAAATTTCGCTACTGCGAAGAGTCCGAGCAAATTCTAAAAACTCAGCTTCATCTGTCGGGGGATAATCTTTGCCAATCCCTGCCAGGGTCACGATCCAAGTTTGATCTTCTACAGGATAAAGTACGCCAGCACGGGAGCAATCTTGCGGTTTAGTAGTTAAGTTTATACCTTTCCAGGGAGCGGCAAATTCTGGGGATTTTTGATACCAGCGACTTGCATAACCTAGAAAAGAGTTAATTACTGTCTCCTGGGGTTTGGGATAACCCAGACTTTCTAGCCATTGTGGGGTATGAGAATTACGCCCACTGGCATCTACCACCAACTGAGCCGATAAACTTGATTCTTGGTCACCTTTGCTACTTAACTTTACCCCTACAATACTTTGGTTATCATCACCCAATAACAGCCCAGCCGCCTGATGCGCTTCCAAAAACTCTAAGTTTTGATACTTACTAAGTCTTTGACGAACACGATTCTCCAGTAAATTTCTGCTACAGGTAAGTATCGTGATTCCCGAATGGAACTCAGGTGCCCAGCCACCGGCAAACAAACATCGCCAATCTGACCCTACATCTGTCTCTAAAGCACCATGGGTAACTAGCTCACTACTTAAGCCAGGGAAGAGTTGTTCTAAAATTTCCTTACCCTTCGCCAGCAAAACATGAACGTGCAGTGATTGAGGCACACCTTGGCGGAATTCGGGTTGTTCGGGCAGGCGATCGCGTTCTAGAATTGTTACCTTGTCAAAATGCTCTACTAAAACTCTGGCAGCTACCAGTCCAGTAATACTGCCACCGATTATAATTGCCGAGTTACTTTTTTCTATCGTTTGGTACATAATTGGCGATCGCTTGTTTGACTCCTGCCTTTATCTTATCTTCAGTTGAGTTGGACAATTCTTTAGACAACCTACAAAAGTCTAGAAATATTACCTGAGTTAACTTTGACTGAAATGCGATCGCTATTTTCTAATAATCTAGATGAATGTTTAAGAACAGTTATTTTGCAAGTTGTTTTTTTAATCAACTTGATATAAGATTTTATTAGTTTTTTTGTTCTAATAAAACCTGTAACATCACGAAATTTGATGGCTGAAAGCAATTCTGATGATAAGTCTTGGTTTGCTAAAGAGATCGCATACGAAAGAGTTGTTAGATATTTATCAAGTGGAAAATTAGAAATACGTATTGCAACAGGTTGGTTTAGTGTTGCAGGTTGGAATTTGATTAGAAAATCGATTGGTAATAAAAACGTTCGGTTGATTGTAGGAATAAACGAACCACATAAAAGAGACGTTGCAAATGCCAAGATTGTAATTGTAGAAGAAATAATTCGCGATTTGAGCTTTGGCATTATTAAAAATCGAAGCGAAGCAGTACAAAAACTAGTTGAAAGAATTGAGTCGAATAAATTTCAGATTGTTGATGGACGGGCAATGCCCCATCATGCCAAGATTTATATTGTAGATCGCCAAGTCGCAATCTTTACATCGGCTAATCTTTCAAAAAATGGTTTGAAAATTAATGTGGAAGGAGGAAATGAACTTTTCAACCCTGACGAAATTAGTCGTCGAGTTCAAGAGTTTGACGCCTACTTTGCTAACGCTAGAAATCTTACCCAGGAACTACTAGAAGCACTGAAAAAGTGGTTAGAATACTCTTCTCCTTGGGAAGCATATTTAAAGACACTGATAGCTTTAGAAGACTTAAATCTTGATAAGAAATATATTCCTCCAGCAGATTATCAATTAGATATGATTGCTGAAACACTTAAGCAGATTAAACAACACAATGGTTCTATGTTAGTTGCTTCTACGGGTCTTGGTAAAACTGTGGTTGCTACTCATGTAGCGTTGCACCTTGACAGATCTAATGACATTACTAACGTTTTGGTTCTTTGCCCGAAACTGGTCAGAAAATCATGGGATCACGAGTTATATATTGCAGGTATTGCAAGTAAATCCATTACATATCGCGCTTTAGACAAAGAAGAACCAGATTTAGACTACAATTTGCGAGACTTTGAAGAACTTGAAGCCGTTATCGATAGAAAATGGTTGATCATCATTGATGAATCCCATTTTTTCAGAAACAGCAAGCAAAACGCGGAAGGTTATAAAAGGCGTTCATTTCAAAAACTACTTCCATTAATACAAAAAAGCGATTGTAAAGTCTTGCTTTTGACGGGTTCTCCATATTCTAAGAGTGTTGAAAATCTGAACGACCAGCTTTTGCTGCTACCTCATACGCAACCGAATATTCATACATGGACAGTAAGTAAAACAAAAGATTTTATTGATCTACCTGTCGTATCTCAGTTAACTACACCTCATGTCGCCCAACATTATGGGCAAAAAGAAAATGATAGTTTATTTATTTGGTTTGGTACTAAAAAACGCTATATACCAAGTGTCATGTTGTACAAATTGGATGTTCCTTTATTTTTAGAGAGTAAAGTTGCCGAAATTCTTGAAAGTGATTTTTTATCAGTATTACATCCATCTAATTCTCCTGATGCTATCAGACACGAAGTTCAAATAAGCTGCGCTAGTTCCCCTGGTGCATTACACCAGGCTTTGCAAAAAGTTGTTAATACTCCTAGCAAAAATAAAAAAAATTCGTATGATGTAGAATTCAAACTATCTCAAGCACAGCGTAAGCAGTATTTGCAACCTTTCATAAATGAATTAGAGCAAATTGGCTATAAAAAAGATACCAAGCTGCTTGTTCTTATAAAGCTTTTGGAGGAAATTGCTTCTAATAAAGAAAAAACTATTATTTTCTGTGAGCGTCGTGCAACAGTTGCTTATTTGGTCAAAGCTTTGAATACATTACTACCTTCTCTAAAAGTATTTGGAACAATTCAGAAAAAAGATGATGCATATTCTACACAAAGCATATCGAAAATTCAAAGAGCAATCTTAAAGTTTGCCCCCACTGCTAATAAAGTAAAAAAGAAGTCTAAAAATACTTACAGTGTATTTATTGCAACTGATGCCTATGGTGTTGGTATAAATCTTCAAGATGCAGCAGTAGCAATCAATTACGATCTCTCTTGGACGACAATTGAACCTGTTCAAAGAGCAGGTCGCATTTTAAGACCTTGGATAGAACCTCGTACAGTAAAACTATATAGCTTTGTTCCTATATCGACTAATAGTAGCTTTGCTAGTATTATTAATCGCTGGCAAAATTTAATGAATACCCATAATGAATCTACGAAAATTCTCGATCTTCCTGTGCTATCGATGAAAAGCGAAGAAAAAATTTATGATTTATCTGGTATCGCTTCAAAAATCAAAATCAGATCGGGAAAACTAGATATTGATGCTTTAGCTACTGAAGCAGTATCAGCTTCTTATTACAAAAAGCATGCATCTACTTTACATAAAAATCGAAATGAAGCACGTCAAATAAAAGGAGAGATTATTAGCTCAAAACTTTACTCAGGAAATAAGATTTTAATTTATGTGCTTTTAAAGTATAAAGATAAATATCATTGGATTGTTTATTATCCAGGTTCTAAATCAAAAGCATCTCGATTAGAAAATATTTCAAAAGAACAAATTCTAAATTGGCTTCAATGCGATCGCAATACGGAAAAAGCTTTGATCAACTCTAAAAAAATAGATCGACTAGCAAATGAATGTATAGAAGCTTGGTGTAATAAACACAATGTCTGCCCTGACAATGTTTTGAGAGAGTGTAGCGTATATTTAAAACCCAAAAAGCCTAAAGATAAGATTTCTAATTTAGTATTTGAATAGAATTTGATTAATGTGTTTAAAAAGAAATTGCATCTCAAATCAATTTGGCAATAATTAAACGTACAATAAAGTTGTACAACTAATAATAACTTGATCGCATGTTAAGTAAAGAGACGAGCTATTCTAATGCTAGAGCTAATTTAGCCAGCATTTTGGATGAAGTTGTAGACCAGCACCAAATATTTGTTGTTAAGCGTCGTAATGGTAAAAATGTGGCGCTAATTGCCGAAGATGAACTATCTAGCTTATTAGAAAGCGTTTATTTACTTCGTTCTCCTGAAAACGCACAGAGATTACATCGTGCGCTGCTATGGTCTGAATCTGAAGATGCTCAACCTCAAACGGTGGAGGATTTAAAGCAAGAATTAGGTATCGAGGGGTGAGTCGTAAAAAGAAGAAGCAATCTAGTTCAGAAATTCAAAAAGCTAATAAAGGATATACGCCTTCATTCAGTCCAGATTTCAAAGCTGATTTACGTTGGTGGTATCAGAATGAACCTAAGAAGGGAGATAAAATAATGGACTTGGTTGCAGATATTTTAGATGGTGATCCGTTTAAAGGTCTTGGTAAACCAGAACCTCTGAAATATATAGCTTCCGATTTATGGTCGCGTCGTATAGATTTGGAACATCGTTTAGTATACAAAGTGAAGGATAATCGAGTTTATTTTTTACAGGCTCGTTATCATTATCAAAAAGATTAAACTGATTCAATTTGCGATCGCATATTTTTACAACTCACTAATCCTGATACCAATTAAGATTAATTTAGTTACCTCTCTCTCTGGCTTTAGTAATCGCCTCACTTCTGCCAAAGCCAATTGCCATAATGCACAATGATAATCAAATCAAAAGAATTAAAGTAGCTATATTAATACGAGATTATGTTAGGACAGTTACTACCTACTACCTACTACCTACTACCTACTACCTACGAGCAGTTAAATTAACTTATTCTAACCCTAACCTTGTACGACTATAAATCCCTGTTATGAAACGGCTTTATCCATCCATCTTTGGTTCAGTAGCAATTATTGCTGGCTTGTGGCTGATCTTTGAATTTTCGTCACGGTTGTTTGCGGAAATACTTTGGTTTAAAGAAGTAGATTATTTGGCTGTATTTTTGACTCGTCTCTTTAGTCAATATGGTTTGTGGTTGGTGGTTACGCTAATTTCAGGTTTATTTATGGGGGTAAATCTGTGGTTAGCACATCGATGGCAGTGGCAATGGTTAGCAAAAGATAAGTGGTCTGAGGTGGGAGAGGCTGCTGTACCTGCTTATAAGGGACTACCTGCACAAGATATCAGCAGTAAAATTACTAAAAGGATTGAGCAAAAACAATTATCGACAAGAAAATATCTCAATCGCCGAAATTATCCTCAAAACTATAGTCAGAATTGTTCTCCCCGTTTGAAATTACCTTTATTGTTACTAGCGGCGATCGCAATTTCGGTGGGGATTACCTGTATTCTTTTGATTTATACTTCGGAGGCATTGTCTGTCTGGCAAACTAGCTATCAGTTGCCGCAAATTGTCACCACTTTTAAACCACCGTTAGATGTTTTCAATCTGTCTAACTTGACAGGCTTTCTAATTAGCTATCTAAGGCAGTTGGGCTTAGTGATGATTGTCGTTGGATTACTGTTGTGGAAGCCACAAGTAAGTTTAAGAGCGATCGCAATTTTAATTAGCGTGGTGTTTGGTTTGATTGCCGCAGGTAACTGGACTATAGTTCTGCGGTTTTTTGATCCTTCTGATTTTGATTTGGTTGATCCGCAGTTTAGTAAAAACGTTGGTTTCTATATTTTTCGCTTTCCCCTCTGGCATTTACTTGAATCTTGGTTATTAGGTCTGTGCTGCTGTGCTTTACTAAGCTGTACTTTATTTTACTTGCTATCAGGTAAAAGCTTATCTGAGGGCAGATTTCCTGGCTTTAGTAAAACCCAACTGCGCCACCTGTCTTTTTTAGGTGCAGCGGTGATGATTGCGTTGGCTTGTCAGCATTGGCTTAATCGGTTTGACTTGCTTTATAGTTCTCGCGGCGTGGTTTATGGCGCAGGATATACCAATATTCAGGTTCAGCTACCCTTGGAAGTTTGTTTAACCATAGTTTCAATTATTAGCGCGTTTTGGCTGTTGTATAAAGGTTTTAAAGGATACCAAAATCTGCAAATCCAAAGGCGCAGAATCAAGCGAGTTATCTTGCTCATCTTTCCCTTTGCGGTTTATTTAGGGGTTGTATTTTTGAGCGATATCGCCAGCGCCACCGTTCAAAGTTTGATCGTCCAGCCTAATGAATTAGCGGCAGAAAGTCCCTATATCAAGCGTAGTATTAAGATGACTCGTCGGGCTTTTAACCTGGATAACATTGAGGTGGAAACCTTTAATCCTCGGGGAGAATTATCAGCTTCGGACATTGGCAACAATGATTCCACCATTGAAAATATTCGCCTCTGGGATACTCGCCCAATTCTGCAAACTAATCGCCAACTACAGCAGATTCGCCCTTACTACCAGTTTCACGATGCAGATATTGATCGCTATCGTCTCAGTGAAGATGATAATCTTGCCAATGCCGATAAACAACAGGTAATTATCGCCGCTAGGGAATTAGACTATGCCCAAGTACAGGATATTGCTAAAACCTGGGTCAACGAACATTTAATTTATACTCATGGTTATGGTTTTACTCTCTCTCCCGTTAACCGAGTGGCAGAGGGAGGCTTGCCTTATTACTACATCAAGGATATCGGTACAGGAGATCAAGAATCAGGTTCGTTGACCATTTCCGATGAGGTAATTCGCAACAGTATCCCCATTGGTAAGCCGCGGATTTATTTTGGTGAATTAACAAATCCCTACATCATGACCTCTACCAGGGTACGAGAGCTAGATTTTCCTAGCGGGGAAGAGAATGTATATACAGTTTATGACGGTACAGGGGGGATTAAAATTGGTAACTATTTCCGCCGCGTACTGTTTGCCGAATACCTCAAAGACTGGCAAATGCTATTCGCCCAAAACTTTACTACTAATACAAAATTACTATTTAGACGCAATATTAAACAGCGCGTAAAAGCGATCGCACCTTTTCTCAATTATGACCGAGATCCCTATTTAGTAGCGGCAAAAACCAGTAATCAGTCTGAGAATCCTAATAGTCTCTATTGGATCATTGATGCCTATACTACCAGCGATCGCTATCCTTATTCTGATCCAGGAGAGAATACCTTTAATTATCTTCGCAACTCGGTCAAGGTGGTAGTTGATGCCTATAACGGTAAGGTAAACTTTTATATTGCTGATAAGACAGATCCGATAATTCGCACCTGGGATAAAATATTTCCCAAGTTGTTCAAACCACTAACGGCAATGCCGCTACAGTTACGTCGTCATATTCGCTATCCCGAAGATTTATTTAGTATTCAATCAGAAAGATTACTCACTTACCATATGACAGATCCCCAGGTATTTTATAACCGAGAGGATCAATGGCAAATCCCCAAAGAAATCTACGGTAACAAGTCTCAGGCAGTAGCACCCTATTACCTGATTATGAAGCTACCCACCGCTAGAGAAGAAGAGTTTATTCTGCTGCACCCCTACACTCCCACCAGTCGTCCCAACCTTATTGCTTGGTTAGCGGCAAGATCCGATGGTGCAGAATACGGCAAGCTATTGCTATACAAATTTCCTAAACAAAAGTTGATTTTTGGGCCCAATCAAATTGAGGCATTAATCAATCAAGATCCCGTGATTTCTCAGCAAATTTCCCTCTGGAATCGGGAAGGATCGCGGGCAATTCAGGGCAACTTATTAATCATCCCCATCGAACAATCACTGTTGTATGTTGAACCTTTATATATAGAAGCAGAAGAAAATAGCCTCCCTGCACTAGCACGAGTGATTGTCATCTACGAAAATCAAATTGTGATGGCAGAAACTTTAGACGAAGCTATTCAGGCAATTTTTCAACCTCAAAACAATGTCAATCAAAACAATGGAAATATGATTATACGCTCAGTAGAAGATGTTACCCCTGAAAATTGACGCGTTGCTGATTAATAGCGAAACTTAAGATATAGTCTTTCTTTATGTTTTGTCTACTATAAAATGATTATGCGATTACGCGACCCGTAGCCGACCGATCGCTTTCAAGAGATAAATGATTCGTATTTAGCAACCGACATATTTGATTTTGAAGAAATCATGGCAGCAAAATATTCAGGAGGAATATCGAGAAACATATCTTGTAACTCTTCGGATGATAAAATTTCGGTTGACCAATAATCTAGAGAAACCTTTTGCGGATCGAAATAATGCCCAGAGCGTTCTTGTAATATTTGCTCAACAAAGACACCGTAAAGCGTATATTCCGAAAAGTGCCAACAGTTAGCAACGGATTCAATCCAAGATTTATGAGCTACCTGTTCTAAATATTTGTGCAATTGTAAGACATTATCTCTCTTCCAGGTAATAAAATTACCGACATAATTAGTAATAAGATCTTGCTGGCTAAAATCAACGAAGGCTGGTAAATTTAGCAGCTTATGGGCAGTATTAAACCATTTACCTTTAATTACGGTTTCTGATTTCCATTGTGAACTAGGTTTAATCTCTCTAAATAGCCTGAGTTGTTCTGACTTAATAAACTGATGGTAATCAAAAGGACGAATAAAAAATACATCAGAATCAACAAAAATCAAAACATCTTCTTCAATCCAATTAGCAATTTCTAATTTAACAATTTGCTGAACTAACCAGTTGCGAATAGGTAATGTTTTAAGACTAACCCAGCCATTTTTTAGTCGAGGAACTCGGCGAATCCACCATGGAAGTACCGATTCAACAGTCAAAATTGTTCTGCTGGAACCTTCAAACTGTCTAAATAGTTGATAGTCTCTTTGGTCTACGATTATGTAGTGATGGATTGGTGATTGGGCAAATTTGTCCATACTTTGGACTAAGAGACGGCATCTATCAAAATCAGGCTTGAAGCTAGGAGTAATAATACAAGATGATAAATTAGTCATTGAACTTAAAAATAAGAAATATAGCGCTACAGCAACTCTTATTATGTTAAATATTGCTCAAAATGGCTGGTTTTTGCTTTTGATGAGGCAATAAGATGACCTCTATCAAGCTTGCTCAGTATTAGAGCGAGTTAGCAATACACCCTGACTATTGCCCAAGCTCAACTTAGTTAAATCATCAACTTCTAAATTAGGAGTAGCGATCGCAACCTCCCATTTTGCCAGTTCTATTTCTAAAATTTCTGAGAGATCGAGCTTGACAGCATCTCCTTCAAAATTAGCTACTAGCGCGACATCTTGTTGGGAGTTAGTTCTGGTGCCATAGACTATAGTACTTTCCCCTATGATAATTTTATCGAACTTGTCCTCTGGGGACATATTGTGTGCTAACCAAGGATGTTGATGACGAAACTCTCGGGTAGATAAGTTGAACTTAGCTTGTAACTGATTCACATTAGACTCATAATTTGCCACATTACAAATCTGATAGCAATCTTCCATAAACATCAGCGCAAAGCTCTTAAGACGCTCCTCATCAAGTTTTTTGAGAAAACGTACCATGCCCCCACGCATCAATTCCATACAGGGTGATAAGTCTTCGATACAGTGGGTATCAGGATTCGTACAACAGCGTAAAACCTCTACTACCTCAGCCAAATTATAATCCTGTTGGATCATGGCATGGAATAAAGCAGTGCCAAACTGCTTAAGCTGTTTTAACTGTTTAAAACCAATGGTTTTGAGACGAGGAAAACAATGAGGCTGTCGATACAAATTAGAGTTAATTTGCCAATCTAAGAAACCCACTTCCTCAGATACCACCTTCACACCATACTGCTCGTCAGTGTTGCGAAAAAACAGCCAAGGAGCATGCATAGTGGTATTTATAAAGTCCATTGGCAACCCAGGACTAAAACAATTGACCCAGAGAGTAACCGCAGGATTGTCATAAGCATTATGTAACACGTCAGGCAAGGTTTTCCCCAAGTGCCAATTAATTGCTTCTTGAGAATCAACTTGATTACCCCGTCTTACAGTATCATGGTTGCCACATCCCGTAATCCAGTGATCGCCAATGGTCATAACCTCCATAACCCGCGACCACTTCTTCGACCAAAATCCTTTCAGACTCGGAGTATTATGAGCAAAAATTAGAGGGCCCCACTGATAAGACTCGGGCTTTAATTCAATTAACTCGCGATAAGTAGATTTTTCTTCCCAACCTTCCTCGGGCCAAGGGCGACCGTCCTCAAAAATTGTTATTAAAAGGCGCTTATGCTCCCCTATTTCTTGGACAATATTGCTCATTTCCAACAAATAAGCATCATCCTGTTCCACTTTCCCTGAAAGAGGATTAAAAAAGCGAAAATCCTGACCGCCATCAATGCGAATGCCGTCGGCGCCTGTGTTAATTTTGCGTCGCTGCATCTCTAATAGAATTGCTCGCACCATCGGCAACTGATGATTGAGATCCTGACCATACATATTGGGACCTTTAAGAAATTCACGAGCAATCAATAATTCACTCTGGTTATCAGCATGACCATAAACTAAGTCATAAATCAACTGAATTGGATGAGTAGGAAAATTATGGAGGGTGGCAATAAAATCTACCACCTCATCAGGACGCAATGAATCGAGTAAAGCAGGATTAGTGGTACTTGACCCCAAGATTGGCACATCATAACCCCAGTCTTGGGTATTAGGCTTAAACAATTCAATTTCGACAATATCATCATCTACATCATCTGCGTCGCTAATAAAGGTAAAAAACTCGCTTTCTGGACTATACTCATCGCGATATTCAATTGTCGGCTCAGTAGGTAACAGTTCGATCGCATCATAACCAATGTAGTTTTGCTCTTGAGGGGATAGAGGCTGCTCTTGCTTGATTTTGTCCGCAATCTCGCGATAGATACGAGTTAATCCTGCCAGGGTCCCTTCAGCAGAAGCTGTTCCCACATGAATTTGTAAAATATTTTTAGGGTCACTAACGCGAGGAATTTTGACCTGGGGATTATTCGACTTAGACGTACGCTCAAAGTAGTCCAGATCAGCCCGATTTGCCTGCAAGCTGTCAATATCATAAAGTTCAGCAGGAGCAAAGATGCCGTAAGGCAACGAGTGGGGAACCAGATCCCGAATGGTGCGTAGCTTCTCGGCTCGGTCGATGTAGCGCAACCAATAAAAAGAACCAGCTTGCTCTCTTGTGCCTGGCTGCATTCCTGCAACCACTCCCCAAATATACTCCCCCTGCTGTTCGAGATTAAGGCGATCTCGTCTGAATTTGATACTTTGCTCTTTTTCTTGCCAATTAATCGGCTCAATCGGAGTAAAAACTTCTAAATAAATCTCTCGCTCATGCAAAACATCTCTAATCAGCCCTGGTACCCAAAACCCAATTTCAGTTAGTCCATCAGGTCGATAATAGGCTCCTAATTTGCGAGCTAAAGCCTTGGTTTGTTCTAAATAAGTATTGCTCGAACCTTCTAACCCTGATGCCCAAGCCAACAATTTTCCTGTAGCTTCGGGAACTAACCTAATTGAGGTGTCTACTTCTACTTTCACGCAATTATCTCTAAGTGTGGATGGATGGGATTTTCCTCTTTGTTCATTTTGATGGATGAGAGACCACACGGCAACTGTTTAGTTCAAGTTGTTAAACTTCCTTAAACTTGATTTGGCTGAGGTTTGCTGCCGCTAAAAATTTCAACACCCTGATTTGGGCAAGCATAAAGAACCTACGCCTCTCCATGTGTAAAATTAACTGTTTGGGGCTTGATAACTAAGTACAAATCAACCTGAATCTACTGTAAGAGGGATTTGTAAGAGAGATTTTTGATTCAACATTGAGTTAAATTCTGATTGTCCAAATTAGTTTATTTTTTGGTTGAGAGCAACAATTGGTGTACGATCCAAATTGTATTGGTTTAATGTGTTACCAGTTAAGCACTAACCTAAATTTATAGCTTCAGATACTTTCTATCTATGGGCTATATCTGCTGAAATCGCGCTGATTAAACACCTATATATTATAAAAAATTGCCGCTCAGCATTAATTTTATTTCACTGTATGTCTGGTGACATTAACTAGCTTTTTAGTTTGAACGTCTAAAATAATTCCCAATAAACACCAACATCAGTCAACCATAATGTTTGGGACAACACTTGATGTTAATCATCTTCAAGTTTAAACAAGACCTAGCTTACCAAGAAATATTGATATGTTTGCTCGAAACTAATTATCACAAAGTCCAGCGGCGCACCGTCTTTTTAGGGCGGGGTCTCTCTGACCAAGTTAACAAACAGTTCTTTAATCATTAATTAGATAATTATGAAATCATCTTTAGTTATTCTTTACCATCGCGAACCCCATGATGAAATAATCAAAGACGGTAAAATTCACTATGTGCCTAAAAAAAGCCCTAATGGTATTGTCCCTACCCTTAAAAGCTTCTTTGCTGACGTTAATCAAGGTACTTGGATTGCCTGGAAACAAGTAAATGAAGAGCAAAAAAATAGCTTTGAAGAACGAGTAAATATTGAAGGGGAAGCCAACTATAATGTGAGACGGATTCCTTTAGATGATGAGCAGGTCAAACAGTTCTATCACATCACTTCCAAAGAAGCTTTCTGGCCGATCCTACATTCTTTTCCCTATCATTTCACCTCAGAAACGACAGAGTGGGAAAATTTTAAGAATATCAACCGTCTATTTGCTAAAGCAGCTTGTGAAGAGGCAGCAGATGATGCCCTAATTTGGGTTCATGACTATAATTTATGGCTAGCTCCACAGTACATTCGGGAATTAAAGCCTGATGCTCGAATTGCTTTTTTCCACCACACGCCATTCCCTTCAGTAGATGTGTTTAATATCTTGCCCTGGCGAGATGCTATTGTCGAAAGCTTGCTCTGCTGCGATATTGTCGGATTTCATGTGCCACGCTATTCAGAAAACTTTGTCAACGTTGCTCGTAGTTTGAAGCCCGTCAAAATACTCAAACAAGAGGAGGTTCATGAGGGACATATGACTCCAGTAGGAATTGCCCTTGCCGAACCAGAAGTAACAACTCAATTGAGCTACAAAGACCAGGTAGTTAACATTGATGCGTTTCCCGTGGGTACCAACCCTCAGTTTATTCAGTCAATCTTGGAGAAGACAGAAACTAAAAACCGTATCTACCAAATTAAAGAAGAACTCTCGGGTAAAAAGCTAATTATTGCTGCTGGGCGTGTTGACTATGTAAAAGGTAATGAAGAAAAACTAGCGGCATATGGTCGCTTATTAGAACGTCGTCCTGACTTACACAAAAAAGTTAGCTTTGTCATGACTTGCGTACCTGCTGCTCCTGGTATGAGAGTCTATAAAACTGCTCAAAGCACGATCGAACAGTTGGTCGGTCAAATTAACGGTCGCTATGGCAAACTAGACTGGATGCCAATTAGGTTATTTACTCAGCCAATGCCATTACCCCATTTGATTGCTTACTACAAAGCAGCCGATATTTGTTGGACAACCCCGTTGCGAGATGGTCTGAATTTAGTAGCCAAAGAATATATTGTGGCTCATGGTGGCGAAGATGGCGTTTTAGTTCTCTCAGAATTTGTCGGGGCAGCCGTTGAGTTACCTGAGGCAATCTTAACCAACCCTTATTCTCTCAGTGGCATGGATCGAGCAATTGAACAGGCTCTTATTATGTCAGAAGAAGAGCAAAAAGAACGGATGTCTAAGATGTATAAGACTGTGACTACCTATGATGTTAAATACTGGGCAGATCGTTTATTAGATAAATTTAAAGATCTTAAGCACGAAAAAGTTGCCGCATAAGTTGCTGTTCTTTGATTCAATTGTTTTAGGACGTAGCGCGAATGCTATGTCCTTTTCTATAGCCTATCTTCTTTCTTTTCCTCACCTTTTCCTAATGCACATTAGACGTATATTTTCAGGTTTCACTCTATTTGCCAAACAAAATAGAGGGCAGATCTTTAAATAGGCAAATAATACCAACAAACACTGTAAAAAATTCTAAACGTCCGAGAAACATTCCTACAATCTGCGTCCAAAGTAAGCCAATAGGCGCATCCGCAGAAGTTACTCCTATAGAAAGCCCCACAGTGCTAAGACTACTAGCATATTCAAATAAGCTATCGGGAAGAGGATTGCCATAGGCTGCGGTAATTATTACGCCAATAAAAAATATCAGAAAGTACAAAAAGAGAAATAAGGCAATAGTACGAATCTGACTATCATCGAGAAAGCTATGACGATCGCCCTGCCAGTAATCAGGTTCGGTTATAGTATTCTTGGGTTGCATCATCCGTTTTACTTCCCACAATAAAGCTCGATACAGTGCATAAATCCGAAACTGTTTAATTCCTCCCGCGGTGGCACCTGTTCCACCACCGATTAGCATCAAGATAATCATGATTGTCCAACCCAAGCTACTCCAGTCTCCATAGCCTACGGTAGAAAATCCTGTTGTAGAGAGAGCAGAGATAATTTCAAAGATTGACACTCTAACTGCTTTACCAACAGTTTCGTACAGATTGATGCTAATGCCCAAAAAGACAATTAAAACGCACAAAGGAATGATCAAAGCCATCAATCTTACTTCCCCATTGCGAACTACAGCTTTTAAATTACCTCGTAATAAGAAATAGCTAGTTAGAAAATTAAGCGTACCCAAAATCATCAATACAATAGTTACTGCTTCAACAGCAGGAGAATCCCAATAGCCAATGGAATCGGTACGGGTTGAAAAGCCACCTGTAGACAAAGCAGCAAAAGAATGATTGACGGCATCAAACCAACCCATCCCCGCTAGCCACAGCGCCAAAATACCCACTACAGCATAGCCAGAGTAAATGCTCAACACCAATTTAGCCGATCGCCTGACATTTGGTGCTAGCTGTTCAGTTCTACCTTCGGCTGAAGCTAATCCCGCCCCAGACAGCCCTGAAATCGCGCTGAGAGCAATGATGGCAAACCCGCCTCCTCCTGCCAGTTCGATATTGCTACGGTAGAGCAAAATTAGGCGAGAGGCTTGAGTAACATCTACTACAGATAGACCCGTAGTCGTCCAACCACTAGTAGATTCAAATGCTGCTTGAGTGAAATTTAATCCTTGAATTAGCATAAAGGGAATCATGCCCACGGCGATCGCAATTAGCCAAGCCAAAACTACAATTACCGAACCTTCTGGTAAGGAAAGACTAATGACTTTTTTGGGTGCGAGAAACCGCCAAAACATTCCACCAACTATGCTTAAAACAATTCCTGGTAAGGCAAAACCCCAAGCCAGACCAATCTCTTCGGGATAGAAAATCAAAGCCAATAAAGGAGAAAGAATTACCACTCCTGCGATCGCGCAAATTAAACCCGTATAGCCCAGGATTGCCCGATAACGCTGACGTAAAAACAGACTGTAGCGATTAGTTTTTTTTCCTTCGAGTAACATTTCTATCCCTCTACACCATCTAAAAATTTATTTTTATTCACCTGATAACAACCGCATTAACTGTCCATAGCTTTCTGGTTGACCAATAACTATCAAACGATCTAAAGCCTGTAAGCTATTTTCACCACTAGGAACAATTACCTCGCCTTGTCTTAGAATGCAGGCAATTAAAGTACCGTTTGGTAGCTGTAACTCATCAATAGTTTTATTGACTACTGGGTTATCTTGTTCTAAAGCAATTTCCGTAACGCTAACCTTTCCTTCTGCTATCGGCAGCAAGTTTTGTATATCACTGGAAGCTGTTTGTTGTTCGATCAAGCTGGCAATAATTTGAGTTGCCGAGAAAGCAACGGTAATACCTAACTTTTCAAATATGTGCTGATTTTCTGGGTCATTGACCAAAGCAATGGTACGAGGTACACCGTATTCTTTTTGGGCAATTTGGCAGGCAATTAGGTTATCTTCATCTTGAGTAGTCAGAGATAAAACTACATCAGCCTGTAATGCCCCAGCTTCTTTCAGGGTTTTAGGATCGCTACCCTGTCCATGTATGACAGTTGCCTTTAAATTTCGGGATAAAGTCTTAGCTTCTTCTAAATCTGCATTGATAATCGTGGTGTAGTAATTCTTACTGGCGAATTGTTTAGCCAGAAAATAAGCTAACTTGCTTCCACCGATTAAAATAATTTTCATAGTTTGTCTGTTGATAATTTAGCCAGGAAGATTAGCTATAAAAGCATCGGCAGAAAGTTGGGTTGGACTAATAGTAGCGATGCCAAAATCACGATAAATCTTTTCTCTGGCAGGATCAAAAACTCGCGCTAAAACAGTACCGACTTGAAAGATATTTTTTGCAACCTGCGCCACCATCAGATTGATATTGTCCTTATTAGTAACAGCAAGTAGCAAATCTGCTTGGTCTACTTTGGCACTGCGTAATATTTCAATTTCGGAGGCATCGCCAGTGATTTGAAAACCACTAAAATCGCTGCTCAAATTATTAAAGGAACTTTCGTGGGGATCGATTACCACCACGCTATTGCCCTGACTACTGAGACGAGAAGCCAGAATTGACCCTAAACGCCCACAGCCGACGACTATTATGTATTGAGATGCCATTTAAATAAATCGCTAAAAGAAGAATAACACCAATAAATTTATATTTATTCATCAGACTTTAGCAGCAAGAATTAGAAAGCAGATCAGCACAAGGATAGAGATTTATTCAGCAGTAGATAACAAAAATGTTTTACCAGTCAAATGAATGACGAAAATGAATTTTCAAGTTAATATAAGCGACTAATTTAGCGTATTTTCAAGAGATTGGTAGCTAAACCATCATGGAACAGGCAAAAGAGCAATAAATCACAGAATTTTCACCACAGATTTAGAATACAAAAGTAGTGCAATTTTGTTACCTTGAAGAGAATAACTTCATAATTTGAGCAATTGCATCAATTGTAGACTTCAAATTAATTAGGTGACGTTACGCAAAATCACGAACAATCAATAACAATCAATAGTTTGAATAAGGCATAAAAAAAATATCAGTTAACCCTTTAACCCTTTAACCCTTTAGCTTTAACCCTTTCTCAGTCTAAACAGATAAATTAGTGCGTAACATCAGTTAATTAGGTGACTTAATAATCTTAATTTACGCTTTTTGGCATTACGAGCTACCAATATCAGTCAACAATTTACATCTCAGTTTTGCTTGCTTATAGTTAAATGATTCTATAGCAATGACTCGATTATAATTGATGCAGCTATACAAACATTTTACCGTTAACAACATTCAGCTTGAACCTTTTCCGTTTAGAAGAGAGCTGTCAATGGAGTCATATTTGATAGAAAATGAAGGGGTGTTGGCTCTTGACAATGATTTATTTGCAGATGTAGAAATAATCGAAGCCGAGTTGACTCTTAAGGAAGGTAGAAAAAGTCAAGAAACAGACGGTAGGATTGATATTTTAGCTAGCTATTCTCAAGAGTATCTTGCCGTAGTTGAACTAAAATTGGGACAACTAGAAAAAAGTCATTTATCTCAGCTAGAAGATTATTTAAATAGTAGAGACAATTTAGTTACGACATATGCAGATTTGATAGGAGATCATTTAAGCGATCGCCCTAAATGGTTAGGAGTATTAGTTGGTGCATCTATTAATCAGGAATTAGCGGAGAAAATTAACAACGGCTATCGAATAAATGATGATATACCAGTTGCGGCTCTAACTCTTCAAAGATATAGAGGAAATGATGGTCAAGTTTATGTTGTTACTGAAACATTTTTTAATAGCAGTCAATCAAAAAAAGATACTCGTAAATATATATTTAACGGACTTGAGTTAGGTAAGTCTAAATTGGTCTTAGAAGTTATTAAATATCATGTGGCTACTCATCCGGGAATAACTTTTAATCAGTTAGCTTCTCATTTTCCGCTAAATATTCAAGGTAAGATAGGTACATTTACAACCATCGAAAAAGCCAACGAAATTTATAGTAGAACAGGTCATAAAAGACATTATCTTAAACCTGAAGAACAACTAAAACTAGACGATTATACAATTGCGGTTAGCAATCAATGGGGAATTGGTAACATCAGTAGATTTATCCACCAGGCTCAACAATTGGGATCTGAAATAAAATCAGTAAATAATTAAAATAATTAGGCAAAATACGTTTATAGATTTGGATCAATCACCGTATTTTGCAATACAGTCTCTGGATTTTTGCTAAGTAAAGCGATCGCAATTTTTAGTTTAAATTCTTTTAGGTGGTTAAGATAAATAAGATTATTGCTCTCTAAAACCATCATGACAATGCTCGATTTTTTGTCGTTTGAGCCAATCAACGACCCTGTTGCGGTATTTTTGATAATTTTGGCAATCATGCTGGTCGCACCTTTGCTATTCGAGCGATTACGGCTTCCTGGTATTGTGGGCTTAATTTTAGCTGGTGTTGTCGTTGGACCCGAAGGTTTAGGGTTGTTAGAAAGAGACGAGAATATTATCTTGCTGGGTACGGTTGGCTTACTGTTTTTGATGTTTATGGCAGGGTTAGAAACTAGCCTGGATGACTTTAAAGAAAATGGCGACAAGGCAGTTATCTTTGGTTTAGCGACTTTTATCGCCCCCATGATCTTAGGGACTGCTGCCATGATGGCGTTGGGATACGGTTTTTTAGCTGCGGTGTTGGTTGCTTCGTGTTTTGCCTCCCATACCTTGCTGGCTTTGCCTGTACTAAATAAGCTGGGTATTATGCGGGTACCTGCGGTCAATATTACCCTGGGGGCGACTTTAATTACCAACGTGATTGCCTTGTTGGTTTTAGCGGTAGTGGTCAAAGCTGATGGTGGCAATTTAACTCTTGGTTTTTGGTTATTTTTAATTCCCGCCCTAACTATCTATACCTTTGCTACCTTGTGGGGTGTACCTAAGATTGGACGCTGGTTTTTTCATCGGTTTGGTCATGATGAGAGTGCAGAATTTATTTTTGTTCTGGCAACCTTATTTATCGTCTCCTATGTAGCTAGTTTAATTGAGGTTGAGCCGATTATTGGGGCATTTCTAGCAGGAATTGCCTTGACTCCTCTAATTCCTCAACTAAGCCCCTTGATGAATCGGATTCAGTTTATTGGTAATACTTTATTTGTGCCGTTTTTTTTAATCTCGGTAGGGATGCTGATCGATCCTCTGATTTTGATCCGCGAACCAAAATCCTTATTAATTGCTGCGGTAATGATTATTGCTGAATTGATCAGTAAGTTTGTGGCGGCATGGGCTACTGGCAAGTGGTTGGATTATAAATTTCCTAGCGTCATGGTTATGTTTGGGCTAACTATTGCTCAAGCCGCTTCTACCCTTGCTGCTGCCACAGTTGCTTACGAAATCGAATTAATTGATCGCACTACCGTAAACGGGATTGTAGCCTTGATTCTCTTTACCTGTATTGTTTCTCCTTTAATTACCGAAAAGTGGGGACAAAACGTAAATTCCAGCGCTAGCAATCAGAATACTTTACCTGATACCGCTTCTCTTCTGGCACAACGGGTATTAGTTCCCGTTGCTAACCCCAGCAATGAGAATAATCTGTTGAATTTAGCACTAATTCTTTCTCAAGCAGTCGATGGGACGCTTTTACCACTTCATGTATTATGCGATCGCCTGAAACCGGCAAATGCAGAAGCTATTAGCCAACAGATGCAATTATTGGCAGCAGCCGAAGAAATAGCTCATAGTGCTAACGCAGAAGTTGAAACCGTTGGGAGGGTAGACGATGCCGTTGATCGGGGTATAGTAAGAGCAGCTATAGAACGTAAAGCCAGCTTAATTGTCTGTGGCTGGAAAGGTTTTTCTACTTATCAAGAAAACCTGTTTGGTGGTGTAATTGATAATGTGGCAGCTAAAGCGATAATTCCCGTATTAATTGCTCGTTTTACCCAACCAATAGCCAATACTGCTCGTATTTTTTTAGCTATTACCAAAAAGCAGGCTTTATCACCTGAATTTAGCTCAATTTTAGATTTGGCTAGGGTTTTAGCTTCTGAGCTAAAAGCAGGTTTGCAAGTTTCAGTAATACTTAGCAAAAAACAGACTAAATTAACCACGGTTGAACTTAGCAAACTCGGTCAAGATACCTTTATCTCTCAGTTACAGGGCAATTTTGTCAGGCAAGTATGTGGCAAGATTCATCGCAACGATCTCGTGATTTTAGCTACCAATACTTCTAATCAAAAAACTAACAGTAAATCAGCCGTTGGAAAACTAGCAGAATCAGTCGCTCGTTCTCAATCTACAACTTCTGTTTTGGTTATTCATTTTCCTAATAGCCATTAATTTCTGTAGCTGTACCATTTGCCACTTTGCTTATTTCTAGAATAGCAGATCCTTAAGGTTATTAAAGGCTGAATATTAATCGCTTGGGACAAAAAATTACTGACATAGATTAAATACTCGATTTTTTTTAATTGCAATCTGTTTATTACCAATAGGCAGATTGTTTCCCTTTATTCCTAATATCTTACCTATAATAAAGCGATCGCTTTTGAATTAAGTATCTGACGTTACGCAAAACAAAGAGCTTGCCCGCATGTAGGGAAAATTAATAGTTTCAATAGACTATAAGAGCAGATAGACTAAATCCTTAGTCCCCATTCCCCAGCCCTTATCTCAGAAGATTTATTCAGTGCGTAACATCAGTTAAGTATAACAATTTAAACTTTAAACCAATACTAGTTTGAATAAAAATACTACAATCTTGCCATTGATGGTACAACAACATGTTTAGTTATTCAGAATCTTATTATGGAATTAAAAGCTAATGGAATGAGATTTAAATTTGAGAACAAACATTACGTTGCTGATATGACCGCTAGGGAAATCAGTGGAGATAGCGTGGCTGGCTCTAAAAATCATAACCTTCCCATCAAATTACCTGACGGAAGATTCATTAAGATTGGTGGATGGCGTCGCTCTAGTCCTCCTAAACCCAGACCTAATAATATTAAGGTAGTCAACGACAATGGGTTTGAAAAATATGCAATGGCGAAAATAATAGGAATATTAGATTAGATTTTAAAAACATTCTATTGATTTTATTAAACCTTTGATTAGAGCAAACGATAACCAAAATGACCTACACTCTTGACCTCAAAGCTTTTACCGATTCAATAAGTGATCGCTCTCTAGAACAACTATGTCGTGAAAACCCAGATCTTAGGTTTGAAATCGACACTAAAGGAAAACTCATTATCATGTCGCCAACAGGAAGTCTGACTGGAGAAAGAAATGCCGATTTAATTTACCAAGTTCAATCATGGAATCGTAAATATCAATTGGG
>JBCDDK010000077.1:0-30950 GCA_039180345.1 Cyanobacteria bacterium P01_G01_bin.39
AATGTTACTTTCTTTGGTAATAAAGATCCTCATCCTGCGATGGCATCTCTCAAGCAACATCAAAGACGAACGTATCAGTTAGAGTTCAAAATTATGACTTATTCCTACAATGTTTCTTGAAAGTTTTGTCAGTCAATCAGGATATAGATAAATAGCTCCCTATTCTCCTATTACATGCGGCTAAAGCCTTTGTTTATTCCCCTAGTCTCTCAGTCAGACATTTGTAGCAAACATTCAAGTATTTCATATTAAAACTCAAAAGGTTGTCCTATGCTGTTGAGGATTAGATATAGTAGATATCTAGGATAGTTGCCCAACAAAGGAGATCTAAGTTTTGAGTGTTGCTTTTGATAACTTCGTAGATTCCACCATCGCCAAGCCCGCGAGATATCTGGGTAATGAGTTGGGGGCGATTCATAAACCTTGGACAGAAGCTGAGGTGCGCTGGGTGCTGACTTATCCTGAAGTATATGAGGTGGGGGCATCTAATTTAGGTCATATAATTCTCTACAACATTATTAACGCCCAACCGCAACAATTATGCGATCGCACATATCTTCCTGCGGCTGATCTCTCGGCAAAGTTACGGGAGACGAAAACGCCTTTGTTTGCCCTGGAATCAAAACGTTCTTTGTTAGATTTTGATATTTTAGGCTTTAGTCTCAGTTATGAACTAGGGGCAACTAACATTTTAGAAATGCTTAGTTTGGCGCAGATTCCTTTAACTTGGCAAGAAAGAGATCAGGGGAACTATCCTTTAATTTTTGCTGGGGGACAAACCGCCACTTCTAACCCTGAACCCTATGCTGATTTCTTTGACTTTATTGCTTTAGGAGATGGAGAGGAATTATTACCCGAAATTGGGTTGGTAGTTAAAGAAGGCAAGGCAGCAGGCTTGAGTAAAGAGGAGTTATTACTAGATTTAGCGCAGGTTCCAGGGGTTTATGTGCCTAGATTCTACAAAATGGCGGAAGATGGTTCGATATCACGCATTACTTCTGAAGTGCCGCAACGGGTATTACGTCGGGTAGCTACTCCCATACCTGCTTACTCTATCGGTTTGGTACCCTTTGTGGAAACTGTACACGATCGCCTGACGGTAGAAATTAGACGGGGTTGTACTCGCGGCTGTCGGTTTTGTCAGCCTGGTATGTTAACTCGTCCTGCTACAGATGTGGAACCTGAGAAGGTGGTCAATGCTATTGAACAGGGCATGAGGGAGACAGGATACAACGAGTTTTCCTTATTATCTCTCAGTTGTTCTGACTATTTAGCTTTGCCTGCGGTGGGTATGGAAATTAAAAACCGCCTCCAGAAAGAGAATATTTCCCTATCTTTACCCAGTCAGAGGGTAGATCGCTTTGATGACAACATTGCCGATATTATTGGTGGCATCCGTAAATCTGGGTTAACTTTTGCCCCCGAAGCAGGGACACAAAGAATGCGGGATGTGGTTAATAAGGGACTAACTAACGAGGAGTTACTACGGGGGATTCAAACTGCCGTTGCTCGTGGCTGGAGTAAGGTCAAGCTGTACTTTATGATTGGTTTACCTGGAGAAACCGACGTTGATGTAATTGGCATTGTGGATACAGTGCGTTGGTTACGTCGTGAGTGTAGTCAGATTAGCAATAAGCGCCTCAACTTTAATATCACCATTTCCAACTTTACCCCCAAGCCTCATACTCCTTTCCAGTGGCATTCGGTCTCCACCAGCGAGTTTAAGCGTAAGCAGGAATTACTCAAGGACGAATTCCGTCGGGTGCGGGGAGTAAAGGTTAACTATACCGATGTTCGCATCTCGGCGATGGAAGATTTTGTCGGTAGAGGCGATCGCCGTCTGGCACCTGTAGTTAAACGGGCCTGGGAATTAGGTGCAGGTATGGATTCCTGGTGGGAAAATTTAGATCGAGCATATGAAGCATGGTCACAGGCGATCGCCGAAGCGGATCTAACCTGGAAATACCGTCAGGTGGAAAATGGTGAATGGAACGTTTTTAAGGACGGAGGAATTTTTAAGGATGGAGGAATAAACAAAGGCTTAAGCCGCATGTACGAGGAACAAGGAAAGAGTTTAGGTAGCGCTGTTGATGCCCCGCTACCTTGGGATCATATTAATACGGGAATTGATAAACAATGGCTCAAAGAAGATCTTAAGCGGGCTTTAGATGCGGCGACTGTTCCTGACTGCGCCTTTGATGGCTGTTCCCATTGTGGTGTCTGCGGTACAGACTTCGGACATAATATTGTGGTCAAACCGCCAGAAATTCCTCAATTCGTAGGACACTTTAAGCCCAATCAACACAAGGAACAAAAGATCCGCATGTGGTTTGGCAAAATTGCTGAAATGAGCTTAATTAGCCACCTAGATTTAGTTCGTCTGTTTGATCGGGCAATTCGACGGGCGGCTTTACCAATCTCCTTTACGGGTGGTTATCATCCAGGACCCAAAATTTCCATTGCCAATGCTTTATCTCTAGGCATTACTAGCAACGGGGAAATAGTTGATTTTGAACTGACAGAATACATTGATGTTGAAGAGTTTCGTACTCGTCTGGCGGCTCAACTACCTGAGAATATTCCCATCTATAAAGTAGAAGATGTCGATCCTAAATCCCTCAACGCTAGTCGCATTATGGATCGAGCCGAATATCTAATCACCGTGCAGACAGCAGCAGATCTCAACCCTACTTGGCAACAGTGGATCGATCAGATTAATCACAGTCAAGCAATAATTTGGGAGAAATTTACCAAGTCGGGTCACAAAAAAGAAATCAACCTGTGCGATCGCTTATTTGCTCTGTCTTTAGAATCAACAGACAATAATCAAGCTGTAATTCGCTTTACGGGTAGTTGTCGCAATGATGGTACTAATCTATCTCCTGACAATCTAGTTTACATGCTAGAAAAGGTTGCAGATATTGAATTTCAATTACTTCAGGTTCATCGTCAACAATTAGTACTGAGCTAAAGTAACAATAAAAAAGCCAAATCTACAAATCTAATTATTACCTGACGTTACGCAAAGCAACGGGAAATTAGTAGTTTGAATATGGCAAGAAAATAGATCAATCAATCCTTTAACCTTTACCCAATCTCAATAAATCAATTAGTGCGTAACATCAGTTATTACATAGGTCTTTGTTCCGCCGATAAGCTGCTGATTGATTTTGATTCACTGCTAAAGGAGGGACGATTTCATCTTGAAATGCGACGTTGTCAATCGTCATACCCGCCTCTGTCCCTTGATCCCATTCAGCATAATAGGTTCCCCTCTTGTCATCATAAACAGCTATTTCTGTTGATAGCTGTTGCTCTAAACAAACCACATATCTTTCCAACCATAGCTCACGACCATATTCAGTTGTTCCTCCCGTGCAGTTAGTGATTCCTCCTCTGACTCGTTCGTAAGTATCACAACCAATAGCGATCGCCTGTTCTACCCCGATGTTAGGAACAGCCATAATACCAATAGCGAGAAGTGTTGCGGTGGAAACGCTGGCAATATATTTCATGTTACTTGTTGCTCCACAATGAAAAAACCTGATTTAGGGATACACTTAACATCTCTTCTTTAACTGTAGTCTAAAATTACCTTGCTATAAAACAACTTAAACCTTTCAGCTTAAAGCTGGCTGAAGAGAGCAATTTTCTTAAATCGAACTAACATTGAGAAAACAAGCAAAAAAAATGGGACGCTTGCTTATTACGTCCCTGATTCTTTAGTATTGAGTTAATTCTCGAGGCTAATTGATCAAATACACCAAGACAAATAACACTAGCCAAATTACGTCTACAAAGTGCCAATATATCTCTGCTGCTTCCACTCCAAAGTGGCTACTACTAGAATAATGTCCTGGTTCGCGCGATCGCCACAAGACGCAAAGAATCAATAGTACACCTGTCATTACGTGTAAACCGTGAAATCCAGTCAAGACATAAAAACTGCTAGCCAGTAGGTTAGTAGTCAAGCCAAACTCGGCATGAAAATACTCATAAGCCTGACCTGCCAGAAACACCGCACCCATCAATGCCGTAATCGCAAAATACTTTTGCAAACCCTTAACATCATCACTTTTGAGAGCTTTTTGTCCTTCATGCATCACAAAGCTACTAGCAACCAGAATTGCCGTGTTAATAACAGGTATTAGCAATTCAAATTCTGGCATTCCTTCGGGAGGCCATACGGGCATGATGGCGCGGTATATTAGCAGTGCTGCAAAAAAGCCAGCAAAGGTCATGCTATCGGACACCAGAAAGACATAAAGACCAAACATACGATGGTCGGGATGTCCATGATGCCCGTGTTCTGCTTCTTGTTCAGATGCGATTGCAATCTGGGATTTGTTATCTACGCTTGAACCTTGCATATTAAATTGAACTAATTTTTTCTAAATTATGGGCTAAGTCTGTCATTTATTCGAGACGAAGCAGGAGTTATTTAAGCGATTTCTGGTCAAGAGAAAGGAATTAAGGAATTAGATGATAAATAACTTCACCTCATCCCTCATCCCTCATCCCTCATCCCTTCTTACCTTCCTTCAGCAGTCACTGCTGCTAACATATCCTCTACATCTTCATCCCCATCGATACTTTCCGTATCAACTCCATAGTCATAAGGACCAGCCCACAATACGGGTTCTTCTTCAAAGTTTTCGATGATTGGAGGCGAAGCAGTTTGCCATTCTAAGGTCAAGGCATGCCAAGGATTACGGGGTGCTTTTTCACCTTTCCACCAACTCCACACTATGTTGATAATAAAGGGGAAGGTTGATAATGCCAAAATATAAGAACCAATAGTACAAACCATATTCAAAGTTTGGAACTGTGGATCATAAAGAGCAATACGGCGGTTCATTCCCTGTAAGCCTAGCTGGTGCATGGGCAAGAAAGTAATATTAAAACCGATGTAGGTCATTACGAAATGAATTTGTCCCCAGGTTTCATTTACCATCTTGCCTGTCATTTTCGGGAACCAATGATACACTGCCGAAAACAGAGCAAATACTGATCCGCCGAATAAAACGTAGTGGAAGTGTGCCACTACAAAATAGGTATCGTGAACGTGAATATCAAAAGGTACCGCAGCTAACATAACGCCACTTAAGCCACCAATCAAAAATAGTGAGATAAAACCGAGGGCAAATATCATCGCGCTATTTAAGCTAATTTTTCCGCCCCAAACGGTGGCACACCAGCTAAATACCTTAATTCCTGTCGGTACGGCAATGACCATGGTAGTTGCCATGAAAAACATCCGTAACCAGCCAGGAGTACCGCTAGAGAACATGTGGTGCGCCCAGACAATCAGACCCAAAAAGCTAATTGCCAAACTAGAATAGGCGATCGCTCGGTAGCCAAAGACGGGTTTGCGGGCATGAACAGGCAATACTTCAGAAATTGTGCCGAAAAAGGGCAAAACCATAATATATACTGCTGGATGGGAATAGAACCAGAACATATGCTGGTAAACTATCGGGTCGCCACCTCCAGCAGGATTGAAAAATGCTGTTCCCGCAATCAGATCAAACGAAAGCAAGATCAAAGCCGCAGCAAGTACAGGAGTACCCAGCAGAATTAGACCCGAGGTAGCTAGCATCGCCCAGCAAAATAAGGGCATGCTGTGGATATCCATATCAGGCATCCGCATCAGCAAAATTGTGGTGACAAAGTTAATCGCCCCCAGCATTGAAGAAACCCCCAATAGCAATACGCTGAGAATCCAGATTTCTTCTCCCCATTTACTAGCCACGAGACTAAGAGGAGGATAGGATGTCCAACCAGCTTGTGCTGTACCTGATTCTAGAAAGAAACTAGAAAGAAAAAAGATACCCCCAGGAGGAATCATCCAAAATGCCACCCCATTAAGTCGAGGAAACGCCATATCTTCAGCCCCAATCATCAGCGGAATTAGATAATTGGCAAAGGCAGCACCTGCTGGGATAATCCAGAGGAATAGCATGATCGAGCCATGCATAGTCATTGCCTGATTATAAAATTCGGGCTGAACAAAATCAGGATCGGGGGTAGCTAGCTCGGTGCGCAGGACTTCTGCTAGGGCGCCACCAATAAAGTAAAAGATAAAGGCTGTGACTAAGTATTGAATGCCAATTACTTTGTGATCGGTACTAAAGCCAAAGTATTCGTACCATTTGCGTTGAGGATGTTCATTTTGCTCTGGCTCAGATGTCGGAGCATTTCTTTCTAGTGTTGTACTCATTATTTAATTGAAAGGTATGGTCGTAATCATCTAGGTGAATCGGTTTTGCTTGTTCTCTCTCAATCTAGAGATAGTCTTATAACCCAAAAAAGCTATTTAGTCCCTATTCTTCATCTCCAAATAGACTTAAGGCTGTAAAGTTGCTAAGGTGTTGCTATCAACTCCGATGTCTTCAGCATAGGGAGCCAGAAACTCTACATCGGGATTAGACTCAGAATTCATTGCCACGGATTTATTATCTTCACCATTCATGGCAAAGGTGTTTTCCTGAATCCACTTTTGATAATCAGCTTCACTTTCGACATAAAGCTGAGTTTTCATCCCACCGTGGTATGCACCACACAACTCGGCACAAATTACAGGATATTTACCAATTTTGTTGGGGGTAAAAACCAAGTTAGTTTCTCTTCCAGGAATAACGTCTTGCTTAATGCGAAATTCTGGTAGCCAAAAAGCATGAATTACATCTCCTCCAGTCATCACCAGAGATACAGGACGGTCAACAGGAACGTGCATTTCCCCAGAAATTACTCCACTCTCGCTATAGGTAAATATCCAAGCATACTGAATACCATTTACCTTGATCTCCAAAGGATCAGTTCCTTGCTGGGAGTCAGGAGAAGCACCCAAGCCCAAAGCTAGGTTTTGCTGCTCGGGATCTAGTGCCACTAATTGAGAATGATGGTGAGCATGGGCGATTTGTGGTCCTGGGTCTCCTGCCACCATTGGGTCTAGCCCCCCCATGCGGTTGTAAATTTCAAAGCTATAGATAGCGAGAATAAATACAATGACTGTGGGAATTGCTGTCCAAACGATTTCTAAGGGAACGTTACCCTCAATTGGTGGTCCGTCGGTCGTATCACCCTTTTTACGACGAAAACTGATTATGGAGTAGACCAAAACACCTTCAACTAGAAGAAATAGCCCAGTGGCAATGGTCATCATAAAGTTAAACAACTCGTCTACTTCTCCTGCATCAACAGATGCCGCCATGGGTAGAAGACCATGGTTTTGACCATACCAAAGGCTGATCAGGGTCATTGCCACGCCTGCAATTAGAGTCAGAATGCTGCTGGGAATATTCACAATGATAATCTGAGGTAGTGTGTCTGCGATTTTTCAGTGGTTGAGCTTGATTTGATAAGTTCAGAAAGGTAAGTAAACTTTATATTCTGTTACTTCTCTAGTGATAAACCAGAAGGTGACAATTCAAATAAAGAGATAAAATTTCAGCTACAAAAATATTTTTTCGTCTAGTTATTAGGTTAGATCAAATTACTAAGAAATAAACAGTTGTTTGCTTCAAGTTAGATAAAATTATCTAGTTTCTTTAGCTTTTGTTTGGGATCTACCAAACTTATGTTGTTCAAGACATAGCTTAGATATTTATTTAGTTGGTTAAACTTAACTTTTTTTTTATAAACCTTAAGTTTTGTAGGCATTATCAAGGGGCAATCTGAAGAATATCTAAAAAGATAAAACTATTAGTAAAAGGTCGCTACATTAAAGGTAGATAAATACTGAAAGTCGATAGTTCGCTTGAATACAAAACCTAAGTAAATACTTGCTAAATTGCAACAATTTAAGCAGTTGTTTGTACTTATATAAAGATTTATCTCAATTAGCTTCATACAATTTTGCTATGACCGAAACACTTTTGCGATCGCCCATTAATATTACCCACAATCAGCAGTCTCAGCCCCAAATTTGGCTGCGACGTTTGGTGTGGAAAATAGCGATCGCCACTTTATTATTAATGGCGGTGGGCAGCGCCACCAGAGTTATGAATGCGGGCTTGGCTTGCCCTGATTGGCCATTGTGCTATGGTCAACTAGTGCCAACTCGACAAATGAACCTTCAGGTATTCTTAGAATGGTTTCACCGTTTGGATGCCGCTTTGATTGGAATCAGTGCGATCGTGCTAGCATCGATGAGCTGGTGGTTTCGTAGGGAGTTACCACGCTGGCTGCCCTGGGCTGCAACTTTTGCCCTGTTTCTGATTGTGTTTCAAGGGATTTTGGGAGGGCTTACTGTAACCCAACTTCTTCGTTTTGATATTGTAACGGCACACTTGGGGACAGCTCTGCTGTTTTTTAGCACCCTGATAATTATTGGCACTGCTTTGACACCATATAAAGGAACTCAAGCAGCAGGTAAACTAAGCTGGATTGGTCTTAGTGCAGCTGTTTTAGTTTACTTACAGAGTATTTTAGGGGGATTAGTTGGTTCCCGTTGGGCGCTGCATCAATGCTTCGGTGGTTCTCAGTTATGCAACGTTATGAATGCTCATATCTTGGGCGTAGTTCCCCCCACAGCAGCCACCATATCAGTTATTTGGTTTGCTTGGCACACCCCTGGATTACATAATCATCTGCGAATTTTAGCAAATTGGGCAGCAGGGCTTGTAAGTTTACAAATCTTACTGGGGATCGCTACTTTCAAGTTACATCTTCAGGTTGAACCATTAACTGTCACTCATCAAGCAGTAGGAGCAAGCTTACTCGGAGTATTAATTGCCTTTACCGTATTAGCGATTAGAGATAACAGCACCTCAGAATCAACCATTTATTAATTATAAATTTTACCGCTGACCACAACCCAACGACTTTCAAGACTAAACTTTAGGGAAAGACATAATGACAGGGACAAGTATAGCTCGCAGTAATCAAAACTTCGCTGAAGTAATCAGAAGTTATTATCAGCTAACTAAACCAAGGATTATTCCTCTGTTGCTGATTACTACTGCTGCATCAATGTGGATTGCTTCTAATGGTAGAGTCGATCCTTTACTATTACTCGTAACTCTCTTAGGAGGAACCTTGGCTGCGGCTTCGGCACAGGTCTTAAACTGTATCTATGATCGCGATATTGACTATTCCATGACCAGGACACGTAAACGTCCCATTCCTGCTGGTAGAGTCCAATCTCTTCACGCCTTAATTTTTGCCGTAGTTTTAGGAGCCTTATCTTTTTCTCTGTTGGCAGTCTTCGCTAACTTGTTATCAGCACTATTAGCGATGTCAGGCATCGTATTCTACATGCTGATTTATACCCACTGGCTCAAGCGCCACACGACTCAAAACATTGTGATTGGTGGTACTGCTGGTTCCATTCCCCCTCTAGTTGGCTGGGCTGCGGTCACAGGTGAGTTAAGTTTGATTCCCTGGTTGCTTTTCACTCTGATTTTTCTTTGGACTCCACCGCATTTCTGGGCATTAGCCTTAATGATCAAAGAAGACTATGCCGAAGTGGGAGTACCAATGTTGCCTGTAGTTAAAGGAGAAGCTGAAACTGTCAAGCAGATTTGGCTTTATAGTCTGTTGGTAGTTCCTAGCAGCCTGTTAATCATGTATCCCATAGGTAACTTGAGTATATTGTATGGTGCGATCGCTCTTTACTTGGGATATAAGTTTTTGGTTAAAGCATGGGCGCTAAAACAAGATCCGACTAATAATCAATTAGCCCGTGGTATGTTTAAATACTCCATTTTTTACATGATGCTGTTGTGCGTGGCAATGATTGTCGATACCTTGCCTATAACTCATCAACTCATGGGGATGATCTTTACCTGTGGTGGATAGTTTCTCGTAAGGATAAAGGATAGATCGAGCTAACACTTCTGCTCGATCTCCTAATCTTAAGACTTAGATTTATTGCTCCAAATTATAAAGATACTGCTAATTCAACTGCTTCTGATAGGAATGCTGCTGTCTTGGCTTTTGCAATTGGGGATAAGTTATATTAATCGTCATACTTTTAGTTGGAAACTAAGCTTTAATTATCTTATTTGGTTACTGACGTTATGCAAAACAAAGGGCTGACAAGCATGTACGAAAAGTTAATAGTCTCAATGGACTATGAAAATATAATAATTTACCCTTTTCCCTTTTCCCCTTAACCTTTTCCCAATCCTCACAGATCAATTAGTACGCAACACCAGTTAGTTATTTAGTCTATTGTTGATCGCAATGCAGCAATCTGAGCTTCGGCTTTGTTCAAAGACTCATACCATTCTCTTTCAGGATCACTATCGGCAACAATTCCTGCACCCACTTGTCCATAAACTTGAGCCAGATCAGAATCAGCAGCTTTTGTGTAGAGTAAAGTCCGAATCAAGATATTTAAATCTAAATTACCCCGCTGATCAAGATAGCCGCAGGAACCATAAAATAAGCTGCGACCCACTGGTTCAAGTTCTTCAATAATCTCCATACAGCGCACCTTAGGACAGCCTGTAATCGTTCCTCCAGGAAAAACCCCCTGAATCAAATCAATCCCATCACAATCGGGCTGTAAAATACCTTTAACGTTGCTTACTAAGTGCATCACATGGCTATAGCGTTCAATCACCAGTAACTCATCCACCTCAACCGAACCCCACTGGCAGACTCGTCCCAAATCATTACGCTCTAGATCTACCAGCATGATATGTTCTGCTCGTTCTTTTGTATTTGCCAGTAACTCCGCTGCCAAAGCGCGATCGCCCTGTTCCGTTTTTCCTCTGCTTCTGGTTCCAGCAATGGGTCTAGTTTGGGCTTGCTTACCCGATAACTGGACTAAACGTTCAGGAGAACAGCTAATCACATCCCCCCAAGGAGATCGCCAATAACTGGCGAAAGGAGAAGGATTGATCGCCTGTAGCTGTTGATAAATAGACCAACTAGGGGCAGTAGTGCTAGTTTGGAATCTCAGAGATAGGTTGGCTTGAAAGATATCTCCTGCCTGGATATATTGCTGTGCCTGTCTAACGGCATCTTGGTATTGTTGGCGATCAGTTTTAAAAGTAATTCTAGATGCAGTCGCAATAAAAGCTGGTTCACCATGATTTAAAGTCTCAAGGGCTAGCTTCTTTTCCAAGTAATCTAACTGTTCAATCTGGCTAACCGCCAACCACAAGGTTTGTTCTTGGTGGTCTAAAACAGTAAAACATTCAGGCTCATACCAATAAGCTACGGGAAAGGGTAGATTATCTTGATTTAGCTGCGGCAAATTTTCAATTTCCCATGCCAGATCGTAGCCCAACCAGCCCAACCAGCCACCAGTAAAAGGTAAATGTGCCGTTTGAGTATCTTCTGGCTGGGGCGATAATAGCGATCGCATCCAGGGCAAAACTGTTCCTAGCTTAGGAGTCCATAATCTGGGTTTACCAGCAATAGTTCTGGGATCGCCAGCACAAATCGAATAGCGTGATAGATGTGACTGTTGGGCATCAACTATGCTAGGACTAGGACTTTCTAACAAAGTGGCGATAGAGTGATCGCCAAATAAGGCAGCAAATACTTCTGAGGCAGAACGATTATCCAAAGGAAGCGATCGCCAATGCCATGGCTGTAGAGCATAATTTACTTTTGTAGTAGGCATGGCATGTGAGCTTAAGGAACGAGGAACGAGGAACGGGCTATTATTATTCTTTATTCAATACATCCCACCAATAAACCACCGCGCACACCAAAAAGGGATCAAAATTCCCAATGCCAGCCAGTCGCGACCTCTAAGCCGTAGTTGGTGCCACTGAACTCTATGTTCATTGGGAGTAGTAAATCCTCTGACATCCATCGCGGTAGCGATTTGCTCTGCCCTGAGCAAAAGATTTTCTAACAGTTTGTCCGACACAATTAGCCATAATTGGGCGCTACGACGCAGACCTAGTTTTTTCCAATCTATAGCTCTAGTACGAATTGAGCGAACCAGATTTTGTACCTCTTCTAATACTAAGGGAATGAACCGTAGCGAAAGAGTCAGAGTCAAAGTAATTTCCGCCACAGGAATATTTAACCGACGCAGAGGATTCATGATATCTTCTAAGCCTGCGGTAATCTCTTCTGGGGCAGTAGTCAAAAGATAGAGGCTGGTACTGTAGATCAGAGTAAAAATCAAAGTTGAAATTCTTACCGCAACATCTATGGAACGACGGGTAACTGTCAGCCGAGGTATGATAGCGAACTGGGGCTGATCAAATAAAACATAGCGGTAGCTTGTCGGTTGAGGCAGGTTTAATTCACATAATCCTGATGATTGAGCTGGGTTGTCTGTATCATTAGCATCAGCAACTATTGGTGGACACCATTGAGAGACTCGGGGCTGATGACTAACCGCTAAACTATCAGGAGCAACACTGCTAAACAAAAACAAAAAAAAGCACAACATCATCAACCAGCCAATCTGCTGCCGCCAGACTCGAAAAGGAATTCTTGCCGCCATAGTCAACAGAATCAAAGAGGCAGCTAAACCAATACGCCACCAAGGATTGCTTAAGATTGGCGCAATCAAAAAAGTCATCAACCACGTCAGCTTGACTCTGGGGTCAACGGTATGTAGCCAGGTAACAGGTTGCTCTAGATAGGAACCAATAGGCAGCGATCGCAATAAATCCATTTTAAAGGAATGAGGAATGAGGAATGAGGAACAAGGAAGGAAGAATGAGCGTAATTTAGTTTAAATTACTGTTCAAATAAAAAATTGAAGTTTTTTGGTACTATTTTTTATCCTTTATCTCTCATAATTTATACTTTTGCCGATGCTTTAACACGTTAGGAAAAATTAATATGGCTATACTATTGATTTCTTTGACGGCGAATTTCTCTTGTAGCTGCTTCATGTTCACTTAATGTCTTACTAAAAACATGAGTGCCATCATAACGAGCTACAAAAAAGAGGTAATCTGTGCTTTGAGGATTTAAAGTTGCCTTCAGGCTAGCAATTCCAGGGGCAGCTATGGGTGTGGGGGGTAGTCCAGAGTTTCTGTAGGTATTATAGGGTGATGGAGATCTAACTTGGGCATAAGTTAGTGGTTGATCCGCTGTCTGTCTAATACCTAAGCCATATTCTACTGTTGGGTCAGATTCTAATCTCATTCCTTTATCAAGTCTGGCGGTAAACACCCCCGCAATCAAAGGACGTTCTTCGCCAATGACAGCTTCCTTTTCCACAATGCTACTTAAAGTAACCCAATCTAACAGACTCATGTCGGTTTGAGCTGCTTGATAAACAGGCAAAGCTACCTGTTCAAAACGAGCGAGCATAATGTTGATGATCGCTTGAGGATTGCTGGTTATATCGCTGGAGATACGATAGGTATCTGGATATAAAAAACCTTCAAGAATAGGGAGATCTGAGGGTAGCCAAGAGTAACGATTATGAGGAATTTCCGTCACCGCAGTGGCGAATTCTGCGGCACTAAAATAACCTTGCGCCTCAAAATATTCTCCCATCTGTATAGTTGACCAGCCTTCGGGAATAGTGAAGTTGGTTTGCACTATGTCGCCATCCCAGATTTTACTGGCAATATTGCTTAAGGATTCTTCGGGGGATACTTGGTATGTGCCAGCTTTAAAACCTCCAGAAGAGTCCGCTACTTGTTTGAATTTTGTCCAAATTTTCCAGCCATTAAGAGACTTGATTAAACCCGCCTGAGCTAATTGACCGCCAATCTCGTTCCCTGATGCTCCAGGTTTAACTACAAACTGAACTGCTTGATTCTCCTCAGCATCATTTTTAGCGGCGACAGGGGCAGTTAATCCGCGCCAACCAGCCCACCCTAGCAGTGCTAGAACTCCAATTAATCCTGACGTTATTGCTATAGCCCGTCTAGTTTGATGATAATTAACTTTTAGTTTACGTTTAGGCTTCTTCTTAGTGGTCATCCAAGCTCGAATTACTATTGGTTAAATTATTAATCAATCAGCTAATCACCCAGAGCTAATTTTTGGCTAATTGATTTTATCCTAGTTCTTTTTAAATATTGGCAAGAAATAGAATCTGCTGCAAAATTATCTTAAATCAGGTAGTTTATCGTTAAAATTAATCTTCTGACAATAATTCCTCAAGAATCGGCATCAAGTTTTCTTGATCGGGAGAAACTAGCTCTAAATGATTTTCAGCGTCATATCGAGCAAAGAACAATAAGGGGGTCAAAGGAGTATAAATTCCGTACTTTTGATCGGCATGAAAAAAATAACATAAAGATTGTAACTCTTCTTCGAGATCATCTTCATCACCGCTATCTAAAGTCAAAACTTGCTCCTCCTCAATTGGCGGCAGTTCTCCCGTAGCGGTCAGAGTATACGCCGTATGATGCAAGGAAAGATTTTGTTCAGCTAAAACAGCCTTAGCATTATCATAAATTTCGGCAATCTCCTGATCATCATCGAGCATTGCTGCTTCTAACTCTTCATCTGTATCTTGGTTGATGCTCATTAAGATTACGGGAATGTCTACGGGAACTAGCAATAGATAAGTCATATTATCTACTTCCAGAGACTGCTCGATATAACAGGGGAGCGATCGCCCATCCTCATCAACAATCGTCAGAGTTTCCTCTTCATATTGTTCATTGTGGTCAAACCTAGATGATGGCATAATTTTTTGGTTGAAAAAATTTAGTTAAATAATAGTCTTTAAATATGTAGATTATGTTTTCAGTTCGCTCAATATAGACTCTTTAATACATTTATATTAGATCTCAGGATATCATTTTTAAGTAATAACGGAGCGGAAGATAGTGATTTTATAAATACAAAAATACTATCTTGCTCCGTCTAATTAAAGAAGATCTAGCCCTTGTTACTAGTCTTTCTTTGGTTTATAGGTCGAGACTATTTCTAGTTCTTTTAATTGTTTACTATCCACAGCAGCAGGTGCATTGGTTAACAAACAGCTTGCCTGTTGGGTCTTGGGAAAAGCAATTACATCACGGATTGATTCTTCTCCTGCCAGTAACATCACCAGACGATCTAAGCCAAAAGCAATTCCGCCATGGGGAGGAGTTCCATATTCAAACGCTTCTAACAGAAAACCAAACTTGTTATCTGCTTCGGCATCAGACAAGCCGATAGTTTTAAATACCTGCTCTTGAATTTCTTTTTGATAAATCCTCAAGCTACCACCGCCAATTTCAATTCCGTTGTATACCAAATCATAGGCTTGCGCTCTAGCAGTAGTCAGATCGTGAGCATCTTCGGGATAGGGGGCAGTAAAAGGATGATGCAGTGCCTCATAGCGTTTTTCATCGGCATTCCATTCAAACATGGGAAACTCAGTTACCCAAAGTAAGTTAACCTGCTCGTTGTCAATTAACCCCATTTCTTGAGCAATAAACAGTCGTAGGCGGTCTAAAGATTTGTTAACGGTGGCGGTATCTCCCGCCCCAAAGAGTAATAGATGTCCTGGTTTTGCCCCTGTACGGCGCAATAGTTCTGCTTTTTGTGCTTCATCGAGATTGTCTTTGATGGCACCAATGGTATCAATTTCGTTATTATCTCTGACTCTAATATAGGCAATGCCTTTTGCCCCAGCGGTCACCGCTTCGTTAAAAATATCGCCTTTAGGCTTAATCCTGACATTGGAAATAGCATCATTGCCCCCAGGAATGGGCAGCACCTTAACCTGTCCCCCACTGCTTACCGCCCCTGAAAAGACCTTAAATCCCGAATCTTTAACAATATCTGAAACATCGACCAATTCCAGTCCGAATCGAGTATCAGGACGGTCTGTACCATAGCGCGACATAGATTCAGCATAGGTAAGGCGAGGAAAAGGACGTTTTAACTCAATATTTTTAACTGTTTTAAAAATGTGGCAAATTAGAGCCTCGTTTAGCTCGATAATTTCATCTTGATCCAGAAAACTCATTTCCATGTCTAGCTGAGTAAATTCTGGTTGCCGATCAGCCCGTAAATCCTCATCACGGAAACAGCGAGCAATTTGATAGTAGCGATCGCAACCTGACACCATCAATAACTGTTTAAATAGCTGAGGTGATTGAGGTAGAGCATACCAATCCCCAGGATTTACCCGCGAAGGTACTAAGTAATCCCTAGCCCCTTCAGGAGTAGAGCGAGTCAAGATTGGCGTTTCAATTTCCATAAAATTGGCTTCGTCTTCCAAAAAACGTCGCATTGCCTTGACCACCTGATGCCGTAGCTGGAGATTTTTTGCCATGCGATCGCGTCTTAGATCTAAGTAACGATGCTTGAGGCGCAGCTTTTCCCCGACATTTTCTGTATCGGCGGTGGAAACTTGAAACGGCAGTTGTTTGCTAACTGCATTGAGAATTTCAATTGATTCAGCATAAATTTCCACCTGCCCCGTAGGTAATTTGTCATTTAAAGATTCGGGAGGACGTTGACTAATTTTGCCCACTGCCTTTACTACATATTCACTACGTAGTGATTCAGCATCAGCATAAGATTGGGGTGTCCGTTGCGGATCGCTCACAATTTGAACAGTACCCGTGCGATCGCGCAAATCAATAAAAATGACTCCCCCATGATCACGGCGACGATCAACCCAGCCAAAGATAGTAACGGTTTGGTCTATGTGTTCGGCTCGTAATTCGCCACAGTAATTAGTTCTCATGCCTTATAGCTACGTCATTAAGTAAAATACAGCGTCTTTAAGATTAACAAAATCTGTCCCCTTATTGTTTAGTATTTACGCGGTTAGAGCAAGCAATGCCTGACCGTAATACCTCTGATAAAATTAACTATATTTAGCTAGAGACATCTCAATTAAAGCTATCTACAATGGGTTAAGTTTATTAAAAAAATATGTATCTTTGCGATCGCGCAGCGTACCCTTTGGGTAATCGCTCTTGACGTAAAACTTAGTTTATATCTCTATAATCTTGTGGGCAGCTTGCTATTTGATCAGAATCGAGTTTATTTCCTTTATACCTATGTTTCTTAGCTTACCCTCTAAAGCAGAATCTGATTTAATTAATATTAATCCTGCCAGCAAATTAAGATACTTATTGTTGCTGTCGGTGGTTACTACCTCCCTCTGTGTCGGTTTTAAACCAGCACGCCAGAATCTTAGTGTATCCCCTAGCGATGCTCCTGATGCAGTATTAGTCTTAGGGGGACATGAAGAGCGAGAAAGATTTGCAGCCAGACTCGGACAGCAGTATCCCCAATTACCAATTTGGATTTCTTCAGGAAGTCCTCAAGCCTATGCCCAAAAGATTTTTGCCCAAGCTGGGATTAAAAGCGATCGCTTAAAATTTGATTATCGAGCTAGTGATACCGTTACCAACTTTACAACTTTAGTGGATGAACTCCAGGCTCAGGGAATTGACAGTGTATATCTAGTAACTTCAGAAAACCATATGCAGCGAGCCAAGATAATTGGTGATATAGTTTTGGGGAGTCGTGGCATCAATTTTAAACCAGTTTCTGTTCCTTCTAATAACCCCCCTGAGCCTATAGAGAAATGCTGGCGAGACGGAGCAAGAGCCATTTTGTGGCTATTTACGGGACATACGGGGGCTATGGTAGTTCAATACGGTGGAAAAGGATTGGAACATTTATCATTGATCAATTAACATTTACCATTTAGTCTTTTAATATTTATTAGGGATTTAAATCCCCATCCTAAGAAAAATTGTATTAGTGAGGACGTGATACCGCCCTAGAAACAAAAGCGATTCGCTACAATCCTCGTCGGTGCTTGTATCGTTCGTTCACTTGGGGTCTAAATCTCCATTTGAACAAGTCAATGTTCAATGTTCAATGTTCAATGTTCAATGGTTAAATGAATACTCCTGGTCACTATATTCTCAATCTCGCTTTACTGGGAAAAACAATTACACCCAAAAATAACTTAGAAATTGCTTTAGGGGCTGTTTTACCTGATGTGCCAATCTTTATTTTCTATTTTGTGGCAAAATTTATTTACAGAATGCCTGAAGGTAAAATTTGGTCGGAAGCTTACTACGAACCTTTCTGGCAGAATTTAGTAGCATTATTTCACTCGATTCCTTTGGCTTTAATTGGCGCGGCTATTTGTTATGGTTTTAATTGGAAACCAGGAATGATTTTGTTTATCAGCATGGTTTGTCATTCTCTCTTAGATTTGCCTGTCCATAATGATGATGCTCATCGCCATTTCTTTCCTCTGAGTAATTATCGTTTCATCAGCCCTTTTTCCTATTGGGACCCAAATCACTACGGCTCAATTGTGGCTTTTATTGAGATGGCTTTGGTAATCGCAGTTAATCCTATTGCTTGGATTTTGCTTAACTCACCCTGGACAAGAGGAATTGTGATCATCATCGATCTATTTTATCTACTAGGCTATTATCGTTTTTATCTAGCTGCGGGATAATTAATTACTGTTGACTGTTGACTGTTCATTGCTCACTGTTTACTGTCTATGCTTGCTCCTTGGCGATCGCTTTTATCCAGCGCTATCCACCGTAATCGCTCTCAACCCCATGCCCGTTATTTCCAATTAGCTACAGTTACTCCCCAAGGTTATCCCGCCAATCGTACCGTTGTTTTCCGTGGTTTTGACAACGATCAGGATAATTCTCTCAAAATCATTACTGATGCTCGTAGCAGCAAAATTCAAGATATTGAATATCAATCCCAGGCTGAAATTTGCTGGTATTTTACCAAGACTAGGGAACAGTTTCGCCTTGCAGGGAACCTACTATTAGTTACTGATACTGTAGAAGAACATCATCTACAACAAGCACGACAAAAGACCTGGCAGCAAATCTCTGACTCGGCGCGATCGCAATTTGCTTGGCCAGATCCTGCTCAACCAGCGGCAGATCAGTCGGCTTTTGAAGTAGCGACCCCTGATGCCAATAATCCTCTTGCTAATTTTTGTTTGTTATTGCTGACTCCCCACAAAGTGGATCACCTTCAGCTAAGAGGTAATCCCCAGCAACGCTGTTTCTATTTATTACAAACAGATCAAACTTGGACAACTCAACTGGTTAATCCTTAACTCAAATTGGCATTAGATTAATGACTAATGACTAACAAGTGTGCAGACAAGGCATGCCTTGTCTCTAACAACTAACTACTTTTTAATTCAGCTTGTCACGCAATACTTGCCGCCATTCTTCTTGCTGTTCAATAGAGCCAGCTATGAGAACTCCCAATTTACCCACGAGGATACTACCCCAATTGACGATAATTACTCCTGTTGCGGTTTTGGGATTGTATTCTAAATCTTCCAGATTAATTTGATCGAGAGAGCGATATTTAGTACTGATATTATCGCTACACCACTTTTCAATATTTAACTTTTGGGCAATACCTGTGGGGTAAGAAGCCCCATTGAAACGAGGATTACACTCAATAGCAAAGTAATCAACGCCATTTTCAGTTTTTACTACAGCTACATCAAAAGCAAAAATCCCTTTCATACCTTTGTTTGCCATCCATTCCGCCATGGGATCTACTAAACTCCAGGGTTTATACACTGTAGGATAACGATTACCTTGATGTGCAAAACCATCTAAAATTTGTTCTGTGGCGGCTAAAGGTTTTGCCTGCTGCTCAATCACCTCATACTGTAAATTGAGAAATTTGGTTGCTATTACTTCTTGTTGAACTTGTATAGGAGTATTGGAATCTAACTTTGCCAAAGCATTAGCTAATTCTTCAGGGTTGGCACAACGATAAATACCCACCCCATCAACGGAAACAGCAGGTTTGAGATAACAAGGATAAGGCAGATCTTTATGTTCTTTTAGTTGCGCTTGATTAGCGGCACAAATAGTCCGAGGTACTTTAACCTGCAACTCTTCAGCCAAACGAATAAAATTATTCTTAGAATTAATAAATTCAACTACATCTTGCCAGTCTTGATTGCGATCACGAAACCAATCTTCATCATCACTTTGATGATGCAGTGCATCGCCAAAAATAAATACTGATGGCTGATGCTGAGGATATTTTCTTAACTGCTCAAATGAAAGATCCCAAATTGGATTTTGACTGTGGCTAAGATTGATATTTTGATAGTGAGCTGTAATTGCTGTCCATTGAGATTGTAGATCTGGGTGTAGTTGAATAAGATCTTCTGACTCACTCATCCCCAAAACTCTACCAGAATATAGGTAGTTACCAACTACAGCATCATGGGTACAGTGCATAATATCGTGATTGAAAATTTTCGGCTCACTCATAGTTCACTTACACTCCAAACTGTTGAATTATTCCCTCAACTTCTCTTAATATAGGGTTTTTTCTCTGTAACGAAACAGACAATGTTGTGAAGCGTTACTATTTTGTCAGTTTATTTGACTTGGTTTGAATTCAGGATAACTAAGTTAAGCATGTGTGTTTCACAAATTACCGAAAAATTATCTCAATGAACGAAATTGCTGTTTTTGGCGAGCAACTAATTGCCAGATGGTTAGAGTTACAAAATTACGAACTACTAGAGCAAAATTGGCGCTGTCGTTGGGGTGAAATTGACTTAATTGCTCAAGATCGAGCAACTAAGGCGATCGCTTTTACTGAGGTCAAAACTCGCAGTCTGTTTAATTGGGATGCAGATGGCTTGCTGGCGGTTGATACTGCTAAACAACATAAGCTAATCCAAACAGCATCTTTGTTTTTAGCTCAAAATCCTCACCTGGCTGAATTACCCTGCCGTTTTGATGTGGGCTTGGTTAGCTATTCACACTATAAATCTCCTCGATATAATAACCCTCCCTTGTCTCAAATCCATCACCTCAAAATTGACCAACCAATTATGATCGACCGCTATCAACTGACCATTAAAGATTATTTAGAGGCTGCTTTTGATTAGATAATTGAGCATCAACCTCAAAGTCTCAACTACTAAAGATTACTCCGTATTTACTCAGCCGTAAAAATACGCGATCGCCAATCTCTAATCAAATCGATTTGTAACTAAAATGCCTACCAATAATTTTCCTGAAGTTAACCACAAAGAATTACTCTGCGATTTAATATTCGTGACCTATTACTCTTAAAATTTGCCTTGATTAATTTACTTAATAATCAAAAATAAGAAAAAATTACTAAAAAATTTAATATTTGCTTATTTCTCAATTTAATCATATGGCTCATTTAATTACTGATGTTGACTACTATTAGAACTAAAAGGCTCTACAGAACACACATTTATTGATAATAGCAATAAATATATCTCTGACATCATGTATAATCAAACTGTTGTTTTTTGTTATCCAAATAAAACTCAAAAGTTGCTTATAAAAGCTTCTAATTATTTTCCTTAAATAAGGCTAAAAATCAGTGATAATACGGATGAGTAAAATTGCGTAAGTGAATAAAATATAAGAGTCAAGACTTAATCATTCCAACAGAGTTTATACCTAGAAAACCCTCAGGTTACGGTTCTGCAAAACTTAGGAAAATTGTTTTAGATCTGTAATAGGCAGTTCAAACTATTTCTAGTCTTCCGATCTAGAAAAAATCAATCTTTACCTGAACTTCAACTCATATATTTCTGCCAAGAAAAATGATCCTAAACAATTGCATGAGTCGTACAAGTAGGTGTTTTTCTGATTGATGTTTTCCCAATCAACCTAGACAGAGCTAACTTAATCATGAAAAAAATTACCTATCAAGCTGCGTTAAAAGATCTTGTACTTCTGATTCCCACTGAAAACTACAGTAATCCTGAATTAGCACAAGACATGCTGGAAAATGGAATCAAGGATCCGATTGTATTTGCCACAGATGGTAGCAAAAGTCGATTTGGCATGAAAAAGCTCAATGTTAAAGACGGCATGAAAAGATTAAACTTAGCCTCTACCAATCAAGAAATTGGAGAATTAATGGCTCAAGTAATCTTAGTTGAAGAGTCGGTTATAGAATTTATTCCTACTCCTCAAACAACATCTGCCGTTAGGTCAACAGATACGACTCTTTATCAAAAAACCTACAGTTGGATTAACGAGAAAAGAAATATATCCGAACACTGCACGGCAAAGGAATTAGGGAGCAAATATGGCATTCGCATACAGTATTTAAATACTGTTATCCAAGGCAAAGTAAAATGTAGTCGAGGATGGAGCTTAGTGCAGTCATAATAGTGAATCTGAATCTACCTTGACTATTATGAATATGTGAGGTAATTTAATCACCTTTTCATATTAGTTGGTGTTATTTATTGGCGTGGTCTAGTTTGATAGAATAAAAATTCTATCCTAGCCGCGCGCTTTGCGCTATATTTGCTTCCTGAGATGTTGTTCCGTCGTTTTCAGTTAGCTAGACTTTGTTCTGAACTGAATCGTTTGTTCAAAAACATACAGACGGTCAGAGAGACCCTACCGTCAAATGACGAGTAAAGCTTGAGCCGCAACTGTGACACACGACTTGCTAAGTTATTTGTCCCTAAAGATCGTCTCCTACTATTGCTGGCGCTACCTTTGCTGAAGTGCTAGACGAACCATAATCTATAACCTTAAGATTATTAAAATTTAATTTCTATAAAATTACCTGGTAAATATTTCCTGAGAAACGTTAACATAAGTTAACAAGGTTAAAAAATAGGAATAGTAATCAACATTAGTATTTCTTCGTCGTTACATAACTAGAGACTGGATGTGGGCTAAGTGTCATAGTCAGTGGTCAAAGTAAATGTAACTTAAATGTAGCTCCACAAATGTTGTGGAGTCTCGGCGAAGTGGCACTTCGTTAAAATAAAAGTAAAAGATTTTTATATCTTCAGCTAAGGGAGGCTGTCAGAGTGAGTAAAGACAACAATAAAAAATGGCGTAATGCAGGGCTTTATGTGCTGCTAGCCATAGTAGTGGTGGCATTGGGTACGGCATTTTTAGAGAAACAACCCCAGGCTAGTCAAACTTGGCCCTATAGTAGGCTGATTGACGAAGTTCAAAATAATAAAGTAGAAACCGTAAAAATTAGTGCTGATCGCACCAAGGCACAAGTTATAGATCTAGAGGGTACGCCCATTCTAGTTAACTTACCCAACGATCCTCAGTTGATTGATATCCTGAGTGACAATGGCGTAGACATTGCAGTTTTACCCCAGGGTGATGAAGGCTGGTTGTTTAAAGCTTTGAGCAGCCTCTTATTCCCCATACTGTTATTAGTCGGTTTATTTTTCTTGTTAAGAAGAGCCCAAAGTGGTCCTGGTTCCCAAGCAATGAACTTTGGTAAATCCAAAGCGAGAGTTCAAATGGAGCCAAAAACTCAGGTAACTTTTGGCGACGTTGCTGGTATTGAACAAGCTAAGTTAGAGCTAACTGAAGTTGTTGACTTCTTGAAAAATGCCGATCGCTTTACCGCTATTGGTGCAAAAATTCCTAAAGGAGTTTTATTAGTAGGACCTCCAGGAACAGGTAAAACTCTTTTGGCTAAAGCAGTTGCGGGTGAAGCAGGAGTACCTTTCTTTAGCATTTCTGGTTCCGAGTTTGTGGAAATGTTTGTCGGTGTTGGTGCCTCCCGTGTTCGTGACCTGTTTGAACAGGCCAAAGCTAATGCGCCCTGTATCGTCTTTATTGATGAGATTGATGCTGTTGGTCGTCAGCGTGGTGCTGGTCTTGGTGGCGGTAATGATGAGCGGGAACAAACTCTTAACCAGTTATTGACCGAGATGGATGGTTTTGAAGGCAACACAGGTATTATTCTGATTGCCGCGACTAACCGTCCTGATGTTTTAGACTCAGCTTTAATGCGTCCTGGTCGTTTTGACCGTCAGGTTGTAGTAGACCGTCCAGACTATTCAGGTCGTCAAGAAATCCTTAACGTTCACGCTCGTGGTAAAACCCTGGCTAAAGACGTAGACCTCAATAAGATTGCCCGTCGTACTCCTGGATTTACTGGTGCAGACTTAGCAAACTTACTTAACGAAGCGGCAATTTTGGCTGCTCGTCGTAGCTTAACCGAAATTTCCATGGATGAGGTTAACGATGCGATTGATCGCGTTATGGCTGGTCCAGAGAAGAAAAACCGCGTCATGAGCGAAAAACGTAAAGAGCTAGTGGCATATCACGAAGCTGGTCACGCTCTGGTTGGTGCTTTGATGCCTGACTATGACCCCGTACAAAAAATTAGTATTATCCCTCGTGGTCGTGCTGGCGGCTTGACTTGGTTTACCCCCAGTGAAGAACGCATGGAGTCTGGTTTATACTCTCGTTCCTACTTACAAAACCAAATGGCAGTGGCTCTGGGCGGTCGTTTGGCAGAGGAAATTATTTACGGTGAAGAAGAAGTAACTACTGGTGCTTCTAATGATTTACAACAGGTAACAAGAGTAGCTCGTCAGATGGTGACTCGGTTTGGAATGAGCGATCGCTTGGGACCTGTGGCTCTTGGTCGTCAGAACGGTAACGTCTTTATGGGTCGTGATATTGCTTCTGACCGTGATTTCTCCAATGAAACCGCAGCAGCGATTGATGAAGAGGTACGTAACTATGTTGATCAGGCTTACAGTCGTGCCAAAAGAGTTTTAAGCGAAAATCGTCATATCTTAGACCGTCTAGCAGAAATGCTGATTGAAAAAGAAACAGTCGAAGCAGATGAACTACAAGATGTTTTGGCTAGCAATGATGTCAAGATGGCATCTTTGGCGTAGTTAAATCAAAACTGAACTATTAAGTTAGAAAAGAGCAGTATTCATTCTGGTGAATACTGCTCTTTTATTGATTAGTAAAAATATAATTGTCTATTATTTGTAAGTTATACCAAATAAAAAAAGACACAACATGTAAGCTGTAGAGGCGATCAATCTATTTTTATCCCTGTAAAGTGAAACTCCTACTCAATCTTGAAAGCGATAAAATAAGAATTTATTTTCAAACTGATGCTCATTATGTACATGAGCAATGAGATTATGTTCTAACAAACTTTGTCCCATAGCAACTGCTTGTTCTGGGGTAATATTTTTGCTTTTACATAGCAAATCAACTAGTTCTGAACCAACGAAGCATCGTCGATAATTTTTCAGGCGATATCGACGATCCTTTACTTCTAATTCACTATCTTTCTGTAAATCCTGTGCCCAGCGGGTTGCCTCTGGAAGTGATAGAAGAAGACGTTCACGCTGTTGAGTCTGGTTAGACACCACTCCCTGTTTAGGAAAATGATAGAACAAAAATTTATTTTCAAACTCATGCTCATTAAGTACATGAGCAATGAGATTATGTTCTAATAAACTTTGTCCTATGGCAACTGCTTCTGGCTCAAGACAGTTTTTATGCTTAATCAACCAATCAACTAGTTCTGAACCAATAAAGCATTGTTGATAATTAGCAAGCTGATATCGACGGTCTTTTATTGATAATTCATTACTTTTAACAATGTCATGCGCTAGTTCAGTAGCCTCTGACAGGGAAAGCTGCGGCAGATCGAACAGTCTATTATTTTTGACCAGGACTTTTTGACTCTCAAGTAGTTTGGATAAAGAGGAACGTGATTCTTGGGGGTGCTGTTTTAACCAGTTCTCAATGATTAGGTTTGATTCCTGGACGGACATTTTATAGTGAAGAATCAAAAATGCACTAGGACTTTGATAATTAAGGGTATTCATAGTGAAATTAATAGAACGGTACAAATTTACTTTTAGGACGTGAAATTATAAACTGGCTAATAAATATTGAGATACATGTTTATAAAGTACCCAGATTTAAATTTATTAAATTACAATACGTCGGAAATACATAACGATTCAAAACAAAACTTGAGCAAATTGGAAAACTCAAGCTGTACTCAAGATAAAAAATGTAAAATAAGTCACAGATACTTTTAGCAGTAGCATTAGCAGCATAGTTATATGAGTCAGGGAACATTATTTGATAAGGTTTGGGATTTGCATACTGTCGGTACCTTACCTTCTGGACAGACCCAACTATTTATTGGCTTACATCTCATTCATGAAGTAACTAGTCCTCAAGCCTTTGCGATGCTGAGAGAAAGAAACCTCAAAGTATTGTTCCCTGATAGAACTGTTGCCACAGTGGATCATATTGTTCCCACTGAAGATCAGGCTCGTCCCTTCACTGATGTGCTGGCTGAAGAGATGATTCAGGCTTTGGAACAGAATACCAAAGATTATGGCATCAGATTCTATAACGTCGGTTCGGGAAATCAGGGTATCGTACATGTAATTGCCCCTGAACAAGGTTTGACTCAACCAGGGATGACTGTTGCCTGTGGCGACTCCCACACTTCGACTCATGGCGCATTTGGTGCGATCGCTTTTGGAATTGGGACATCACAGGTCAGAGATGTCTTGGCTTCTCAAACTCTGGCTTTGGCAAAATTAAAAGTGCGTAAGATTGAAATTAATGGCAAGCTACCTCACGGTGTCTTCGCCAAAGATGTCATTTTGCATATTATTCGCAAGTTGGGTGTTAAAGGTGGTGTAGGTTATGCCTACGAATTTGCTGGTTCCACTTTTGAAGCTATGAGCATGGAAGAGCGCATGACTGTTTGCAATATGTCCATTGAAGGGGGGGCGCGGTGCGGCTATGTAAACCCCGATCAAACTACTTTTGCTTATCTTAAAGGACGAGATCAGGCGCCTCGAGGTGAAGCTTGGGATAAAGCTGTTGAGTGGTGGAGTAATATTCGTAGTGATGATGATGCTGTTTATGATGACGTGGTTAAGTTTGATGCTGCTGAGATCGAACCTACGGTAACTTGGGGTATTACCCCAGGACAGGGATTAGGAATTAGCGAAAATATTCCCGTTGCTGAAGAACTACCAGAAAGCGATCGCGCGATCGCCCAAGAAGCCTATAATTATATGAAGCTAACTCCAGGTCAACCTCTAAAAGGAACCAAAATCGACGTCTGTTTCATTGGTAGCTGTACTAATGGCAGAATTAGCGATCTCAGAGAAGCAGCAAAAGTTGCTCAAGGACATCATGTGGCATCGGCAGTCAAAGCCTTTGTAGTTCCTGGTTCAGAAAGGGTGAAACAAGCAGCAGAAGCAGAAGGTCTTGATCAGATATTTGAGCAGGCAGGATTTGAATGGCGCGAACCTGGTTGTTCCATGTGTCTGGCGATGAATCCTGATAAATTGCAAGGAGAGCAAATTAGCGCTTCTTCTTCTAACCGTAATTTTAAAGGTCGTCAAGGGTCTTCTACAGGTAGAACCTTATTAATGAGTCCCGCGATGGTGGTCGCAGCAGCAGTTAAGGGGGAGGTTGCTGATGTGAGAGATTTAAGTGAGCATTAATTTAATAATGTAATATGACATCTCAAAAAGAATGATATAAATCAAGTGATGGAGAGATGAGGGAGACAAGGGAGATGAGGGAGATGAGGGAGACAAGGGAGACAAGGGAGACAAGGGAGATGAGGGAGATGAGGGAGATGAGGGAGATGAGGGAGACAAGGGAGATGAGGGAGATGAGGGAGATGAGGGAGATGAGGGAGATGAGGGAGATGAGGGAGATGGGGAGAACCTTCGGTTGCTTTAGTAAACCTGAGCCTAGTCTCCTAATCCCTAATCCCTAATCCCTAATCCCTATAGCTGATAAAGATAAGCAGATGCTCCAGTTTGCGGAAAATAGTCTTTCCTTTTACCATTGCGGTCAAGATATTCAATAATTTCTTGTTCTGCGGTGGTATCGGCACGTAGAATAAACCAAACTTGATGACCTATTAAAGGTTGCAGATCTTTAGCTAATTGACGATGCTTATCGGCTAATTTTTTTTCTTGATCATCGAAGTTAGTAGTGCCGTGAGTGTAGTCTAAATGGTCATATCCCTTAAGTTTTGCGTAGTAAAGAAATGCCTGATTGCCCTCGTCATAGACATAAATTTTATCTGTTGGTTGATACTGCTCGACTACATATTCCAAAACTGGCTTTAGTTCATGTTTTTGTTCGGGATTAACTATGAAGTTGCTTGCTCGATAGACTGCGGGCAAGGTTAAGGAACAAAGGCAGATAATTCCAATCAGGCTGAATAAACCAGACCATTTTGCAAAATTATTTAGACGTAGATGATTGATTTGAGAAAGCATTAAAGCAATTCCTTCAGCCACAATCATGATGCCAAAAGGTGCCAAAAATAGAATTAAGCGATCGCGAAAAGGATATTTTTGGAGATATGCGGCAATGATAGTGGCAGCAAAAGGAGCAATCAAAGCTAAAAACAGATTTCGCTGACGACGATAGCAAACAACACAGCCCACAATAAATGCCAAGATACCAACGCCATCAGTTAGTCCTAAAAAACCCAGGGGATGATAAAAAAATCTTCCTAAAGCATCAAACAACCAGAGAATATCTACTCCAGAATCAGGATATCGAGATGACCAAGATGAATTGAGTTCCTCATTGCCGAGAGTTTTAGAAATTGCCACCCAGTAAAAACAGCCAAAGCTAACTACCCAGGATAGATACATTCCCCAGCGATTAATAATAATTTTGCGCCAATATCTGGTGGGGGAAGTTAGAAAGTTCCAGCCCTCCAAACCTGACAGCATAAAAATTGAGGGATAAGATAACCAGATTGCCACACTGCCAACCGCCGATAGTCTGAATAACTCTTTAGCTGGTAAAATTTGCTGACGTGATTTAACCAATAACCAAAAAAGAAGCAAGGCGATTGCCACATCACTGGAGTAGGGTTTTAATTCGGTGGCATAGTAGAGGGTATAACGACCACCAGCAAATAAAGCGATCGCAATGGGAGCAGCCCAGGCAGAGCTATAGCTTTTAACTAAACGCCAAAATAATATCAATGAGACAATGCTGGCTATAAACGGCAATAGTCGCAGCACATATTCACTGTTGCCCCAAATTTGGGTTGCTAACTTTTCTAGCCAAAGAAATCCTAACGGTGCCGCCTGATTATTGTTTAATACTTGAGCCAGTTCTCCATAAGATCGTTCAATAATATTGAGCGCTAGGTTAACTTCATCGCCCCAAAAAGAACGGTTACTAAGGTACTGAACTATCCGCACCAAAATACCGAGGGATAACATACCCAAACTGAGATAACGCCTTAGTTTATCACAATTTGCTCGACTTAAATTACTATTGCTGGACACCGTAAAACTGCCTAATTTATTTCATCTAATTAAACATCAAATGGAACCAAGTGGCAGCTTTTAAATATTTACTTTGCTATTCTCAACTAGCTATTCATACTAAATTCAATTTACAAAGGATACTTAAGAATAAAACCTTGAAAGTAGCTTGAAACCCTTTACCCTCTACCCTTTACCTGTCACCGCCTGTAAATGGCATATTCAAACAGGATTTAGTATCAGACCATTTCCCAGACATATTTAGAAAACACCATAGCAATGCTAATTCCCAAACTAAGACCAACTAAAACCTGGAAGGGAGTATGTCCCAGCAATTCTTTCAATCTTTCTTCGTTGAGATTATGCTCATCTTGAAACAACTCATCGATGATTTGATTGAGAATCCTTGCTTGCTTTCCCGCTGCCTGACGTACCCCAGCAGCATCGTACATCACAATAATCGCAAACAGACAGGCGATCGCAAATTCGGCAGAGGATAAACCTTTAGTCAGACCAACACTAGTAGCCAAAGCCCCCACTAGGGCAGAGTGAGCGCTGGGCATGCCTCCTGGAGAGAAGAGATAAGTCACGTTTAACCGACGACTTCGTAATAGGTCAATCACCAGCTTTAATCCTTGAGCTGAGAGACAGGCGATAATTGCCACGAGCAATATGCGATTTTGTAAGATATCAGCAACTTCCTGCATGGTGTGTCTGTTTCGCCCCAAAAACTTTAATTGAACAATAAATGATACTTGCTAGCGATCGCGGGTTACTATGAAATTTGCCACTGCTCTTAGTGGTTCAGCCTTAGCACCATAACCCGCTAACTGAGCGATCGCTTGATCCACAAGTTCCTGGGCTTTTAGCTGAGATTTCTCTATCCCCCAAAGGCTAGGATAAGTAGCTTTTTGCGCCTCTAGGTCTTTGCCCGCTGTTTTACCTAACTGTTCATCAGTAGCGGTAATATCTAAAATATCATCAATTATCTGGAAAGCCAGACCAATATTTTTAGCATACTGAGATAGGTTGGCAATATCCTCTGACCCAGCATTGGCAACTATTGCCCCGCACACTACTGAGGCTTCTAATAACGCCCCTGTTTTGTGGGTATGAATAAAACTCAAAGTCTCGGCGGTAATATCAGTCTTACCCTCTGATTCGAGATCCAATACTTGCCCTCCTACTAAGCCCGCAGCCCCCACCGTCCGACCCAGACGAGCAACAACACGGATTATGTTTTCTGCTGCCACATTTTTGGTCTGAGTGGCAACATATTCAAAAGCATATGCCAGTAGACCGTCTCCTGCTAGGATCGCAATATCCTCACCAAAAACCTTATGATTGGTCGGCTTACCACGGCGAAAATCATCATTATCCATCGCGGGCAAATCATCATGGATCAGCGACATGGTATGAATCATTTCCAAGGCACAGGCAGTAGGCATTGCCATTTCCACCGTACCACCAATTAAGTCACAGGTAGCCAAACACAAAATAGGACGCAGCCTTTTGCCTCCAGCCAGCAACGAGTAGCGCATCGCCTCGTAAATTTTCTCAGGACGAGCGATCGCAATTGACTTATCTAATGCTTGTTCAACTATTTTTTTTTGCTGCTTTAAATAGTTATTTAAGTCAAATATGGTAGATGTTTCTGGCTCTATCAGTTTCTTGTTGGCTTGTACCATATAGCAGGGTCAAGATAGTTGTTACTCTACTTTTTATTATCTCTTGCTTAGGTATTTTAACCAAATTTGGACAGGCTAATATCTTTGCTGTTGAGTTTTGTTGAGAATGGGATTTATTTAGCAGTTCAAGTCCTGGGAAAAATTATAATTTTTGTCAATAGCACAGGGTAATCGCATCAAACGAATAGAGAGAAACATGGGAAGATAAAATATTTGTTCCCATGACCAAAGAATCCTTGAGAGAAGCGATAGAAGAACATTTTGGCAAGATAACAGACCAGAGAGTTACAACTAGAAGTTCT
>JBCDDK010000078.1:0-30376 GCA_039180345.1 Cyanobacteria bacterium P01_G01_bin.39
AGAACTTCTAGTTGTAACTCTCTGGTCTGTTATCTTGCCAAAATGTTCTTCTATCGCTTCTCTCAAGGATTCTTTGGTCATGGGAACAAATATTTTATCTTCCCATGTTTCTCTCTATTCGTTTGATGCGATTACCCTGATCTGTCTTGTCCCATGAATCTAACTTAGTTAACCAAAATTTTTATATTCCAGACGAGTTAATCAACATAGAATTCAATAATTATTTTCAACACAAGCCATTAATTAAGTCAAACACAGGTAAATATCTACTAGTTAGTTCTGTGTATTGCGCTCCTGCATTCTACGAAGCAATTGCGGCGAAGGTTCGCGATCTTAAATTTCAGGATGAAAAAGGTAATATAAAAATCGGAGATAGATTAGGATATCAACTAGAAGATGTTATCAAATAGAAGATATTATCAAATAGAAGATATTATCAAAAATGAATTAATAGAAAGAGGTATAAAGGTTCAATTTGGTAAATATTACGACTCTCCAGATGAAATAGATATTGTAGTAGAAACATCTGATACTATAATCTTTTTTGAACTAAAAGCTAAACCTCTAATTAGAAAGTCTAGAGTAGGAAAGGACTTAGATCTTTTTATTGACTTGTCAGAATCACTATTACACTCTCAATATCAAGCTAATAAGCATGAATTATTCTTGAGAAAAGAGGGATATATTCATTTTAAGAATTCTGATTATAAGCTACATTTTAAAGATAAGAAAATTATTAAAATATCTATTTCATTGCTAGACTTTGGCAGCTATCAAGATAGAGATTTTGTTTTTCAATTTTTACGTTGTATGTTGGCAGCTAAGTTACAATCTGATAATGATGCTATAAACACAAAATTAGGCAAAATAAACAACATGATTACTCAGTTTCAGATTAACTTTGCCGAGCTTACTCAATTAGAATCTCAGTATGAATCAAAACCATTCTTCAACTGCTACTACCTGAGTTTACCTCAACTACTAATAATTCTCGATCAAATAAGCTCTGAGGAAGATCTCAAAAACGAGATTTGCAAACTTCGTAATGCCAGCTTTAGTACAATGGATTTTTATCAAGAGTACAAATACATTAACACGATACTCAAATAGCGATCGCATTTAATCTCTACAAAGAATATTTTGCAATTGCAAGTTTGCCTTACTGGGGATAGGCTGACTTGTTCAAATAGCTGAAAATATTACTAATATTGTATGATAACTGTTCATATTGTCGAAGTATCAACTGTAGCTACACTTCGACAATTCTTTAAATTAGATCTGTGGCTTTGATAGCAGTATTGCAGCCATAAAAACTTGAATTAAGATAAAGTTTATTTAGCTCTCCACAAGCAATTGGTAATCGCTATCTCAACATAAAGCCTTGTTGCTCCTGGATCTTTCAAACCAAGTGTTCAAATAAAAGCCAGCAAAAAAGTAGTAATTAATTTATGCTGGGACCTCTAACCAAGGCGGTACCTAAAGGAATAGTGCCTAAAACTTCACTAGTTCCAAAAACCCGATAGGGAACTATGATGTCCGTTGTTACACCTCGAACTGTAGATCCTTCCATAACAATTCTGACTGTTTGACCGACAGGTACTGATTCATCAAAGGTGACGGCAAATTCTTCAAAGCCATAGCTAAGAGTATGAGGAATTTCTTGACCTGTTTCTGGGTCGAGGATTTTTGCTTCATCCAGTTCATGAAAAGTTACGCACTGCACCTCAAGTCGACTTAATGGTTCTCCACTCACTAGAACATCAAAGTAGTGATCTTCGTTAGCGTTTAAAAGACCTGAATCAGCAATGGATGGAGCTCGATTTCCTTCAATCATTTTAGGTTCTCGGATGGCTCGCTGTGCCAGCAGACTATTCTCTGACTTTGTCTGTGCTTGAACTAGCATTACAGAATAAGGAGCAAGTAGTATAGCAATAACTAAAGCTGACACTTTTTTGAAAGATGAAATTGTCATGACGAAGTTCTTGATTAAAAGGTACTGTATAGAAACGAACTGAAAGTTCTAATACTTATCAACGGTCAAAGATTATATTGGTCTCGCTTAGTTAGTAGAAGTTGCTCAGTCAATAAAAATTGCATTTTGTTTTTACTACAATCAGGCTAAAAATAAAGTATTTTTACTTTGAGAATTGCATCAAATTCATAATTGAGTATTGCCCAAGTTAACTCTATAAGCAATCAATTTGACTGTAAAACAAGAGAATCTAATATTATGATTTGACCAAATTGTATTGAGCTTTCAATTCAGGATTTTGCTGCAATTTGAGGCAGCTTTAATAATAGACATTAGCAGATAATACAAGATATAAATGTAAATTTTAGTATAAAATTAATTAATAATAATTAATTGGCTTTCTATAAATAGAATCATTTAAAGTAGTTTTATTTATGATGCTATCTAAAATGTGTCAAACTATAGACATGTAAAATTCAACTGCCATAAACCTGACTATTATTGAAGCAAACAAATCTTAGTTTAAACTGATAATTTTCTCAGGTAAATCTCAGATGCCCAATCTTTACCTGTCTCCTGAATAAGGGTAAGTAGCTGACTAATCCTACCCAGCCTAGTCGAGTCTTATATTGATCAAGGTAGTGCCACTGGTTGACTAACTCGATTTTTCTCCCCCAAGTTTCAATTTCTGATAAATCCTTAATTCCCCATTGGTATAGCCCCTTAACTTTTGGTGTACTGATATTCCGCCAGCTATTGCGAGCCAATAGTATTCCCAAGGAGTCAAAAATTATTTCTGAATCTGCAAAGTTATCTCCAATATTTTGTAGTAAATACCTAACTTCTATTTCCGAGAGAAACATAAGCAGTCCTTCGGCGATAAAGAGAACCTTAGTTTGCCTTGTCTGTTTTACTTCTTTCATCCAGTCAAGATCTAAAACTGAATAGGAAAGGTATCGGTGTCTTTCTGTTTCTCCCAGCAAAGTATGCCAAATGGGCTTTACTATGGGTAAATCAATACCATCCCAATTAATCAAACCATTATCTAAGCGAAAAAATCTGGTGCATAAACCTGTTCCTAAATTAACTACCGTAGTATGGGGATGTTGAACAATAAAATCGCTAACAAATTTGTCAATGATTTTAGTTCTAATTGCAATTAAAGCTTGATTAATAGGACAATCATATTTAGAAAAATTGTAATTAATCCGATTGATAATTTCGATGGATTTATCATCTTTAATAATTCCTTGCCTCATTTTGCTTTCCAGACTTCTTAAGTAAACTGTAGCCAGAAGAGTTTCAGAAGCTGGTTCTAAGCTAGAAATATTCAATTTGCATTCCATCTTAATAATCAACCAAATTATAAAAATAAAGATTTTATTTAATGAATATACCGAAATTTATTTAGTATTAAGAGCATATTATGAAGTTAATAATTACCACGTAATATTGAGCGCCAGTACCATTATGATATAAGCAAAAAAACAAAAACTTTGATCTTCCTGCTACAGTACCTCTAACTTCTGTGACTATTAGTGTCTCAAGTTATTGACTCCAAATAATTTGTAAGAGTGACAACATCTTAACCGAGACAGCTAGTAACAATCACTAAGTGATTCACTCTGGTCTTAAAATTGGCACACTGTCTCAAAGACCGTAGCAAATTTGCCTGTAAATGATTCATCTTCATTGAGTAAGTATGCAGAGTTAAATATATAGCAGTTGAAGTAAAGCTTAAGACATTGAGTCAAACATGGGTTGGCAAAGCGCTACTTAAAACTTTTGCATTTGTAGCGATGTTTGCTTGCTCCGCAATTTGTGTCCATGTCTAAGTCTAGACTAAACAAACCATCTTCTAATTAATTTTATCCGCCCTAACTATGTCTGGTTAGTAGTTACTGATGGTGATTTGAAGAGTGAACAGGGTACAGTAAAATACCCCTAGAACATGGTGTATTAGGCAAGTTACACTCTTTTTGAATGAAGAGCATAGCCAATTTTCCAAGAAATTTAATTTTTTTTGTAATCTGGATAACTAATAATCATACATAGAGTTTGTATTATCTAGGAGGACATTTGACACTTGAAACAACCTAATTTAAGCGGTTGTTCAATTTAGCATTTCAGTCTTTAATGCTGGAAAAATCGAACTAAATATTTTTTAAAAATAGCGTGGTTTTAAAGCATCAATATAAAAGTATCTAAATTACTTTGTCGCTCAAATAGCGCATTTTGTGTAGTTTTAGATAAAGTTTTTATCATTGATTGTAAAACTTAAAACCATAGTAATACCAGATTTATTAATTATCTAATAACTATAGCAGTTCTCAAATTCATGAAGTACACCTGCCCCCTGCCTCAAAACGATTAATTTTGTTGTACCTCACCTTAATGAGAAACGCTATATACAGGAGCTATCAAGCCGAATATTAATTGTGTTTGTTCCTGTTCAGAGTCTTTCAAAATTATTCAACATTCGAGACTTACCACCGTTATGATCAATGTTCTTATCGCTGACGATCAGAATTTTATTCGCAAAACTTTAGAGTCGTATCTAGAAGCAGAATCAGATCTCAAAGTGATTGGATTTGCCGAAAATGGCGCAGCCGCCATCAATCAGGTAGAGCAGCTCAAACCAGATATAGTGCTGATGGATATTGAGATGCCGATTATGGATGGCTTAACTGCAACCAAGACTATTGCCCAAAGATTTACCAATACCAAAGTGCTGATGTTAAGCATTTGCGATCGCGAGCAGGATGTAGCCAGAGCTTTGAAGTTAGGAGCTAAAGGCTACTGGCTAAAAAATACCACAGCTAAAGAGCTAGCAGATGCAATTCGCCACGTTCACAAAGGTTACTTTCAGTTGGCTTTAGAATTGGTAGAGAAGCACTTTAGTCAGCTACAATCATTTAGTCCACAGGCAACTCAAGATTTAGAATTAAGTAACAAATTGAACATGGTTGATGCGGTATTAGCGCAGGTGGAACAGAAGATTGACTCCTTAGAGGAATTAACCCCCGATAGCCTAAGTACAACAGTAGAAAATTTGGTTAAGCAAGAAATGTCTATTCGACACGAGCAAGATGCCAATTTACAATTTAGATTTGACCGTCTGAGATACCAATTCAATCGATTAAGCCAGAAAACAAGCTTAATAGTTAAGACTCAGCTAATTGTTAATTTGATTTTGCTGGCGATTATTTTGATACTTGGTTATTTTGCTCTATTCAAATAGATTTATTGTGATCAATAAACAGATAGCATTTATTTAAATCAGCAACGCCCAAAATTATTTTCTATTCCCTTACATCCTCAAAATGTTCAGAGAACGCAACTATCAACCCAAAGCTGATATTTTAGTCATTGATGACACTCCTGAAAATTTAGCGTTGCTCTCTCAGATGCTAACGGAAAAGGGTTATAAAGTAAGAAGTGTCACTAAAGGTTCTACTGCTATTAGAGGAGCTAATGCCGCACCTCCAGACTTGATTCTTCTGGATGTTAAGATGCCTGAAATGAATGGCTATCAAGTCTGCCAACAGTTGAAAGAAAATCCTCTGACTCACGATATTCCAGTGATTTTTATCAGTGCTCTAGGGGATGTATTTGATAAGGTCAAAGCGTTTCAGGTGGGCGGAGTCGACTACATTACCAAACCGTTTCAGGTAGAAGAAGTATTAGCCAGGTTAGATACCCACCTAACGATTCGCAATTTACAAATTAAACTTAAGGCACAAAATGCACAACTACAAAAGGAAATAGCCGAAAAAACTGCCGCTGAAGACAAGTTTGCTAAAGCTTTTCGAGCTTGTCCTAATCCTATTGCGATCGCTGATTATCATTCGGGAAAAGTATTAGAGGTAAATAAAAGCTTTCTTCAGATGAGTGGCTACAACACGTCTGAAGTAATTGGGCGACATTTGAATCAGATCTACGACCCTGGGGCTTTAGAGGTTTATCAACATGCCCTGGAAAAGCTAGAATCTCAGGGTTTTATCCGTAACCTAGAATTGAATTTTTCCACTAAATCAGGTCAAGTTAAAACCGTATTACTGTCAATGGAATTGATTGACTTGGGGGGAAGCAAATGCACCCTACAAATCCTCAACGACATTACCGAACGCAAACGACTGGAAAATGAATTTATTTCGTTGGTAAGTCACGAATTACGCACTCCCATGACTTCTACCATTGGCGCGTTGGATCTATTAAACTCTGGTCAGTTAGGAACTTTAAGCGATCGCGGTAGCCAAATTCTCCAGGTGGCGATTCGCAATAGCGAACGTTTAATTCGCTTGGTCAACGATATCCTCGATCTCGAACGAATGAAATCGGGTAAAATTGCCATTGAACCCACAAACTGTAGTATCGAAACAATTCTCCAGCAGGCAACTGAAACTATGGAGGCAATGGCAGAACAAGCTCAAGTAGAATTACTGCTGGAATCTTGTCGTGTTAACCTCTACTTGGATGGTGATCGTATATTGCAAACATTAACCAATCTACTAAGTAATGGAATCAAATTTACTGAACCTGGGGGCATGATTAAACTAAGCGCTTCTGTTAATAGCGATCGCTGTCAGATTATAGTCCAAGATTCGGGGCGAGGAATTCCCGAAGATAAATTGGAGTCAGTATTTGAGCGTTTTCAGCAGGTAGATGCCTCCGACTCCCGTAGTAAGGGCGGTACGGGTTTGGGGCTTGCTATTTGTCGTCATATTATTGAAGCTCATCAAGGCAAAATTTGGGTTGAAAGTGTTTTAGGTCAGGGTAGTAAGTTTTATATTGATTTACCTCTGCAAAATACTACACAAAGCAATTGAGGTAGCAATAGGTTTTAAGCTAGGACATTCTTGATGAGTAGTTCTGTTTTTCCTAATCCCTAATCCCCAATCAATAACATAGACAAATTTCTCTAGTTTTTCTCACTCAAAGTTTAAATTAAACTTATCAAATTGATTTTAGGTGAGGTGGGATATGAGCAAAACGATTTTGATTGTTGATGATGAATCAGATGTTAAAGAGATTGCCCAACTCGGATTAGAAATGGCAGCAGACTGGCAGGTTATCACCGCTAGTACAGGAAGATCTGGACTAGATTTAGCTGCAAGTGAACAACCAGATGTAATTTTGCTAGATTTAATGATGCCCGAGTGGGATGGTAGGGAGACTCTTAAGCACTTAAAGTCTAATCCTGCTACTGCGATCATTCCTGTGATTTTGATGACTGCTAAAACCCAATCGGCGATCGCTATTGAATTAAAGGAATTAGGTTTGGCAGGGGTAATTAATAAACCGTTTCGTCCATTAGAGTTACCAGAACAAGTTAATCGAATTTTAGCCGATCATTCTACTGCTTTTAAAACAAGTCACTTGTCCTAGGCAATTCAGGTAGAGACTCTGCTCTCACCTTTGTAAAAAAAACTACCCTTTCTCACTCCCTTACTTCCTCATACTAAACCATCTTCTAATCAATTTTACCCACTTACTGTAGGTGACAAATTTAAAGATGATGAGTTAGTCTCGTTGGTAAATTAACCCATTTTTCGCTGATCGATTTGCAGCATTTTATTGTGATGTTTATCGGGTAAAGCGATCGCTCAGTTGGGTAATTTTTAAGCATAAACTACTATCTAACGAGTAAGGCTCTAGCTATGGCAAGCAATCAGAATCAGGTTGTATTGGTAAAAGATATTAATCTTGGTATCAGTGATGAGGGTGAAGGTAATGGTTCTTTTCTCAAATCTTTCACTGAGTATGATGACAAGCTGTACTTTAGCGCTAATGATGGTGAACATGGTGAGGAACTCTGGGTCAGCGATGGTACGACAGCGGGGACTCGATTAGTTGCTAATATTAATCCTGGTGTTCGCAATGATGGGTTTGGTTACAGTTCTTTGCTCTCTGGATTTACTGAGTATGATGGCAAGCTGTATTTTAGCGCTAATGATGGTGAAACTGGTGGTGAATTATGGGTCAGCGATGGTACTTCATCGGGGACTCAGCTAGTTGCAGATATCAATCCTGAAGTTAGTGGTTATGGCTATCCTTTTGATTCCTCAGTTTCCCAATTGACGGTGTTTGATGACAAGCTGTACTTTACGGCTAACGATGGAGAAAAGGGTAATGAATTATGGGTCAGTGATGGTACTAAATCAGGAACTCAATTGGTTGCCGATATTAACCCTGAAGAGAGTGATTATGGTTATATTTTTGGTTCTTCGATCTCTTATTTGACTGAGTATGATGACAAGCTGTACTTTACCGCTGATGATGGTAAACACGGTAATGAATTGTGGGTTAGCGATGGAACCACTGAGGGGACTAAGTTAGTTGCCGATATTAATCCTGACGTTGATAGTTTTGAGAATCCTCTTGGTTCTAGAGTTTATGGCTTAACTGAGTTTAATGACAAGCTGTACTTTACCGCTGATGATGGTGAGCATGGTGCTGAATTATGGGTTAGTGATGGTACGACGGAAGGTACTCAATTATTAGTAGATATTAATCCTAAAAGTAATGAGTATGGTGCATATGGTTCATATACTGCTGGATTTACTGTATTTAATGACAAGCTGTACTTTACCGCTGATGATGGTGAACACGGTAATGAATTATGGGTTAGTGATGGTACGACAGAAGGTACCCAGCTATTAGTAGATATTAATCCTGGTGCGGGTAACTATGGTGTAAATAGTTCTTATGCTGCTGGATTTACCGAGTTTAATGACAAGCTATACTTTAATGCCGATGATGGTCAAACTGGTGGTGAATTATGGGTTAGTGATGGCACGAAAGAAGGAACCCAGCTATTAGCAGATATTGATCCCAAGGTGTACAAATATAGTACAGGTGGTTCATTTCCTAATGATTTTACAGAATTTGAGGATCAGCTGTACTTTACCACTGGTGATTATGGAAGTAGAGAACTATGGGTCAGTGACGGCACGACCAAAGGTACCCAGTTTATAGTAGATCTTAATCCTAGGACTGAGTCTGGTAATCAATATGGTTATGGTTACGATTATGGCTATGGTTATACTGGTACCAATTTAGCCGTAGTGAACAATGTATTATTTTTTAGTGCTAATGATGGTGACACTGGGGCTGAACTATACAGGTTGGATTCTGCCAACTCCAGTGTAGAGGATGTAATTATTACAGGTACTGATAATGCAGATCGGCTAATTGGTAGCCCTCAAGATGACCATATTGAAGGCTTAAAGGGCAGAGATACCCTAAAAGGTCAAGCAGGCAACGATGTACTAGATGGAGGTAGCGATCGCGATTTTTTGTTGGGATCTGATGGTCGAGATACGCTTATTGGTGGTAATGGTAACGATCTGCTGCGGGGACAATCTGGCAAGGATGTTCTTGAGGGTAATGCTGGCAATGATACCTTGATGGGCGGAAATCACTTTGATCGTCTCGGGGGTGGTGATGGTGACGACTTCTTAGATGGTGTTGGAGGAACCAATGTTTACAACGGTGGTTCGGGTAGTGACACGTTTGTAGTTTATAAAAATTCTCAACCTAATTGGGTTCAAGATTTTGAATTAGGTATTGATCGCATTGGACTGGCGGAAGATCTGACTTGGTCACAACTAGAGATTACGGGTCGCAGTAATAGCCTAATTTCCTATCAAGGAGAGCAAATCGGTATCTTGCTTGGAATCAATCCTGATAATTTGGATAGTAGCGACTTTTTTAATATGCCTGATGTAAATTAGCGACCTTCTAACTTACTAGTTTTTAGCCTTTAGCCTTTAGCCTTTAGCTTGATTTTCAACAGGTTGGTGCTGATAAGAATTCTGAGCCAAAATGCCATATTTAGGTGCGAAGACCATTGCTAACATAAACAAAACGGTCATTAGCACGACAATTGAGCCGCCTGTAGATACATCAAGATGGTAGCTAAGATAAGTCCCCCCTACACAAGAAAAGATACTTGTAGCGATAGAAATTAAGAGCATATGGTCAAAGCGATCGCTTAACAGGTATGCTGTAGATCCAGGGGTGACTAGCATGGCAATAACTAAAATAATACCTGCGGTCTGTAGGGCAGTGACGATAGTAAGAGCCAGCACTGATAGCAGAGTATAGTACATAAATTGAATATTCAGACCAATGGCTTTGGCATGATTGGGGTCAAAGCAAAATAGCAGTAGGTCTTTGCGTCGGATCAAAATCACCACTAGAGTAGTTATACCTGCAATCAAAGTTTGAATAATGTCCTGATCAGATATGCCTAAAACGTTACCAAACAGAATATGAAACAGGTCGATATTACTAGGAATTTTTGTGACCAACACCAAACCAAAGGCAAAAAAGCCAGTAAACACTACACCAATAACGGCATCTTCTTTGAGGCGAGTTTTTGATTTAATATAGCCAATCGCCACCGTGGCACCAAAGCCAAAGACAAAGGCGCCGATAGCAAAGGGAATATTTAAGGCATATGCCACTACTACCCCAGGCACAACCGCATGGGAAACAGCATCTCCCATCAACGACCACCCTTTAAGGGTAATGTAACAAGAAAGCACAGCGCAGACTAAACCGACAAAAGCACTAACCCAAATCGCCTGTACTAAGAAACCATACTGTAAAGGCTCAATCAGCCAGTCTACTAAAGGAATATTGGCAATTACATTACTCATCTATTTACCTCAGATGTCTGGAACATCTGGCGTAAACTAGTAACTGGCAAGCCGCCGAAAGTCATAGTTAAGTTTTCTTCGGTAAAGGTTTCTTCGGTTGTTCCAGAAGCCAGAATAGTTTGATTGAGCAGAATCGTGCGATCGCAAAATGTGGAAATCGAAGCTAAATCGTGAGTTGATACCAAAATGGTGTGTCCTTCTGACCGTAACTGGATCAGCAGATCGATAATACGTTTTTCGGTTTTGACATCCACCCCAGTAAAGGGTTCATCGAGTAAAATTACTTTCCCTTCTTGAGCTAAAGCACGGGCTAAAAATGCTCGTTTTTTCTGACCTCCAGACAGTTCGCCGATTTGATGATGGCGAAAATCAATCATGCCCACCCGTGATAAACTTTTCATGACTAGCCGACGATCTTTAGCACTGGGAATACGCAACAGGTTCATATAGCCGTAGCGTCCCATCATTACTACATCGAATACGCTTACGGGAAAGTTCCAGTCTACTTCGTCCGACTGAGGTACATACGCCATCAACTGCTGTTTTTGCGCTTTTTGAACGGAAATGCCACCAACGCGAATCTGTCCCTGACTGGGTTTTAAAAAACCCATAATTGACTTAAACAAAGTAGATTTGCCACCACCATTTGGTCCAATCAAACCAGTAATTGTCCCTGGTTCAACAATGCAGTTGGCATTATAAAGAGCAAGTCTAGCATTGCTGTAGGTAACGGTGAGGTTACTAACGTTGATATCTAGTGTTTGTGTTGCTGTTGGCATAATCTTTTTCCCCTAGTTTTAAGTAGAAAGATAAGGGGCTTGTATGCCCCGTGAATTTGGCAGTTGACGTAGAAAAACGTACATCCCAATATCTCGATATGAGTTATTTTATTCTTCTATAATGAATACCTACTGAGTCTCGCTACCCGCCAGCAAACCATTAGTAATTGTGCGGGCATCGTATTCGAGTAAATCGATAAAGGTGGGGACTGACCCTGATTCGGCGGAAAGGGAATCTACATAGAGGTTGCCGCCAAATCTTGCCCCTGTTGTTTGAGCCACCTGTTTTTGTCCTTCATCGTTGACGGTGCTTTCACAAAAAATAGTCGGTACATCGTTGGCTTTGACTGACTCAATTACTCTCTGTACCTGCTTAGGCGTAAACTGCTGTTCGGCATTGATTGGCCACATATAAATTTCTTTCAGGTTGTAGTCGCGAGCAAGATAAGAAAATGCTCCTTCGCAACTTACTAAATAGCGTTGCCCTGGGTCTACTTGTTCTAAATCTGCTAGTAATTGGGCATCAATTGCGGCTAACTGTTCGCTATACTCCTCTGCATTAGCGTTGTAAGTTTCGGCATTGTCTGGATCTAGTTCCACAAAGGCTTGACGAATATTTTCTACATAAACCAGGGCATTACGGGGAGACATCCAGGCATGAGGGTTAGGTTTGTTGGCGTAAGGACCTTCAGCAATAGGAATCGGCTCAATTCCCTCTGTTAACAATACTGAGGGAACATCTTTCACATTACCTAAAAACTGCTCAAACCAGCGTTCTAAATTCATCCCGTTGTACAGAATCAGGTCGGCTGACTGGGCTTTTACTATGTCACTCGGGGTAGGTTCATAACCATGGATTTCCGCACCAATACGAGTTATCGACTCTACATTCAGCTTGTCCCCTGCCACATTTTGAGCAATGTCTTCCAAGACGGTAAAGGTGGTCAGGACTTTTTTTTCAGCTTCGTTGTCGGCTGATGGGTCAGCAACGTCAGCGGTATCTATTTTTGATGTATCTGTTGAGGGCGTTCCATCTGTTCCGTTACAGCCAGCAATCCATGTCCCTAGCATTATGCTAAAGATTAAGACCATACCTCGCCTCAAAATAATTTTCGCCATAGAAAAATAAGTAACCTTAATATCATAATCATATCACTTTTTTTTCATATTCTTATCATAATTGATTTTAGCAATTAGGCGACTTCTAATCTGGCGATCGCAAAACAAGCAATAATTCTATGCAAGTTGAAACAATAAATTAAGACCAGATAGCAACCCTGAACAATATGGGACAATTATGTTTCCGAGCAAAATCAGACAAGCTACTCGGCTCAAATGTAATCTAGACAACACTTACCGCTTTTTTGTTATTGATTGCCAAAAGGTGACCCTACGCGATCACACTTTCATTAACAAACAACTAAAGAAACTAAACTAACCATAATAAAATCAATGGAAAACAATACGGTTGAAGTAGTATTAGTCAAAGATATTAATCCTGAAATTAGCGATTATGGTTTTGCCTACAGCTCTTATATTTCAGACCTGACTATGTTCGAAGACAGGCTGTTTTTTGGTGCTAGTGATGGAGAAAACGGTGAAGAGCTTTTTGTCAGTGATGGTACCGCCGAAGGAACTCAACTACTGGTAGATATCAATCCTGGCATTGGCGATTATGGTTTTGCCTTTGGCTCTTATCCTTCAGATTTGACCGTCTTCAACGATGAACTATTTTTCAGTGCTGATAATGGTGAGACTGGGACAGAACTGTTTAAATTAATATTTGACGATCTCGATGTTATTACTGGTACCAGCGATGCTGATGACCTCGATGGTGGTGAAGATGCCGATACTCTCGATGGTTTGGGTGGTGATGACGCGTACCGTGAGTTGTCCGACATGCGGCGGTTGCGAAGCAAGTCCGAAGGACTCACCGAATCGCCTTTGTTGCACGCATGTAGTTAGGAGGGTTTAAGTTGATTTCACGCTTTTAATCTATAGTACCTTTTGTCAATCGGATTTAGTATAGGGAAAGTTCCTACCTCCTTCGATATGTATATCCATCTTCGATATGTATATCCATTACATCCTGAGTTGATTTTTGAAATCTTGATGATTCAACCTGCAAATAAAAACATCAATGGTGAACCAGAGCATACCAGAGAAGTCCGTTATGAATATAGTAAGAATTTAGCTAGTGTTCTTAATCAACTTAATATTTCCCTATTTTTCTCTACCTATCAAGCTGGCAAGTTGGGAGTTGTTACAGTTGAGAACAATGCTCTTAGTATTCGCTTTCATAATTTCCAAAGAGCAATGGGAATGGCACTCAATTCCCATCAAATGGCGGTAGGAGGCAAAGACTGGGTTTATTTGCTCAAAAACGATACGCAAATAGCTGCTCAAATCAAACCCGCGGGTAGTTATAATGCCTGTTTTCTGACTCGTAGTGGACAGTATACAGGGGATATTTCAATTCACGATTTAGTTTGGGGACGTAAAGAGTTATGGATTGTCAATACCAGATTTTCCTGTCTTTGTACTCTAAGCAATAACTATAATTTTTTACCCCAATGGCGACCCAATTTTGTCAGTGCGATCGCACCTGAAGATCGTTGTCATCTCAACGGTGTGGCAATGGTTAACCATCTACCAAAATATGTCACTGTATTAGGTCGCACTGATACTCCAGGAGGCTGGCGAGAGCAAAAAGCTAGTGGTGGTTGTATTTTAGAGGTTCCCAGTAGTCGAGTAATTACCGAGGGTTTATCTATGCCTCATTCTCCCAGAATGTATCGTAATCATCTGTGGGTACTCAATTCTGGTCATGGTGAGCTAGTAATGGTAGATGTAGGTTCTGGTAAACAAGCAAAAGTAATTTCTTTACCTGGTTACACGCGGGGATTAGCCTTATTTGGTAACTATGCTGTGGTTGGCTTGTCTAAAATTCGGGAAACAGCTATTTTTGGCAATTTACCGATAGGCGATCGCTTTGAAGATTTAAAATGTGGCGTTGCTGTAGTTGATTTAAAATCAAGACAGATGGTTAGTTTATTAGAATTTCAGGCAGGAATAGATGAAATATTTGATGTTCAAGTTGCTCCCTTTTCTCGGGCAATGATCTCTGGACCTCACGCTGTTACCGAAGGCGACAATCAAATTTGGTCGTTACCTGCCTCGCCAAGTGGATGATCGCGTTAACTATGAGGAAATAAGAGAACTCTCAATAGGACAACTTATTACTACCTAGACAACTAGTACCGCTTCGCTTAAGTAACAAAGGGCTTCGCCCGCATGTAGTAGGAAGTAGAAAGTAACAAAGGCTTTAGCCGCATGTAGTTATATACAGTCAGGATTTTAACTGAAATAAATGGTTACTCGATTTACGCCCACGTCTACTAGTTATTGTGATTCTTTTAGTTCATTTAGTTCATTTAGATAGAAACGGAGTAGTCAGAATCAAATCTGCACGACGAGCAAACAAAAAGGAGAGAAATTGATTATCTCTATCTCATTTAATTTAGTTCTCGAAAATATCTTTTAAACTGATAGTTAAGTTAGGTAGGATATCCTCTCCCGACAAAATTTGAGGATTGTCTAATATTTCAGACTTTTGCCCAGATGAGCGATAAATTTCTACTTGCTTAACATCAGGGTCAATTAGCCAGCCCAATTGAGTACCACAGTTCATATACTCTTGCATCTTGGATTGTAATTCTTCTCGCTCATCTGTAGGAGACATCAATTCAATCACAAAGTCAGGGTCGATTGGTGCAAATTTTCTTTGTTGTTGTTTGCTCAAACTATTCCATTTAGCCAATATTACCCAGCTTACATCTGGAGAGCGAATTGCCCCGTTAGAGAGCTTAAATCCTGTGGAGGAATCAAACACAACTCCTAAATTTTGCTGACGATTCCATAATTCAACCTGAAAAATTAAGCTAGTATTGCGCTTACCGCTTTCGCTTCCTGTCGGTGACATAATTATTAACTTCCCTTCGGGGTCGATTTCTAGTCTGGCATCGGGATTTGCTTGACAAAGGTTTTCTAAGTCTGTATCAGCGATCCTATCGACAAATGGCTTAAGGCTTAAAGCAACGCTAGTCATAATATAGTCATTCCAATTAATTGATCTATCTTCTGAGTTATCGTTTCTAGATAGTGGGTAGTGTGATAATTATTTATTGATTAAAATTCTACGGTTTCTATTTGAAATTAATATAGTTTATTGAATATGGAAATATCTTGCCCTGGTAAGCAGGCAAATTTTTGACACTCTGTTTCCAATTTAGTTTATTTATAGCAATTCTCGTTTAAGCAGGGTACATCTAGGTTTTGTCTGGGACTGGTTACCAAGGACTAAAGACTAAGGACTAAAGGCTAAGGACTAGGGACTAACAATTGGAAATGAAACAATAAACGTAGCCTGATCCCCAATCCCTAATTCCTAATCTCCAATTCCTACTCAGGTTAAATTTGGCTGAATTCGATAACCTAATCAATAACTGTTTATTGCAATTATCTAATTAATTCATGTCTCACTTTTATTTCGATGCCGAACAAAGCGATCGCAAATTTGAGCTTCCTGGGGCAAAACCTCACTATAATCCTGATCGACCAGGACAGGTAGAGCATATATTTCTGGACTTGGTTTTAGATGTGACCCAGCAAAGTTTTAAGGGGACTTGCACCACTACGATTACTCCTGTGCGTGCTGGTATTGAGGGGTTAACTTTAGATGCGGTGGATTTGGATATTGAATCGGTACTGGTTGATGGTGTTAGTCAGCAGTTTGATTATGATGGGTCACAGCTAGAGATTCATCTGTCGCAACCTAGCACTAGCGCCGCGATTAAGGTGGAAATTGCCTATAGTAAAGAGCAACCGCAACGGGGCATCTATTTTATTCAACCTACAGATGATTATCCTGATAAACCAACTCAGGTATGGACTCAGGGGGAGGATGAAGATTCGCGCTTTTGGTTTCCCTGTTTTGACTATCCTGGTCAACTGGCTACCTCAGAGATTCGAGTCCAGGTACCCGCAGGGATGATGGCAATTTCTAATGGGGAATTGATTGGTACTGAACAAGTAGATCATGGTATTGTTTACCATTGGTCGCAACAGCAGGTGCACCCGACTTATCTTATGACCTTGGCAGTGGGAGACTTTGCCGAAATTAAAGATGAGTGGCGCGGTAAATCCGTTAACTATTACGTCGAAAAAGGCAGAGAAGCTGATGGCAAGCGCAGTATGGGTAAGACTCCCCGCATGGTTGAGTTTTTATCCCAGAAGTACGGCTATGACTATCCCTATCCTAAATATGCTCAAGTCTGCGTTGATGATTTTATCTTTGGCGGGATGGAAAATACCTCCACCACCCTGTTAACCGACCGCTGTTTATTGGATGAAAGGGCGGCAACAGACAATATGCGGACGGAAAGCTTAGTCCTCCATGAGTTGGCACATCAGTGGTTTGGTGATTTAGTTGTGATCAAACACTGGTCACATGCCTGGATCAAAGAGGGCATGGCTTCCTATGCCGAGGTGTTCTGGACAGAAGAGGAATATGGCAAGGATGATGCCGCATACTATCTGTTAAATGAAGCGCGGACTTACATCTCTGAAGACAGCACTCGTTATCGTCGTCCTATAGTTACTAATGTTTATCGCGAGGCAATTGAGCTTTACGACCGTCATCTTTATGAAAAGGGTGCCTGTGTCTATCATATGATTCGGGCAATCTTAGGAGATGAATTATTTGACAAAGCAATCCAAACTTTTGTTCAGGATAATGCTCACAATACAGTAGAAACAGTAGATCTGTTGCGGGCGATCGATAGTGCCACTGGTTATAATCTGATGTTCTTGTTCGATCAGTATGTATTTCGTGGCGGACACCCTGATTATAAGGTGGCTTATAGCTGGGATGGCGACAGCAAGCTGGCAAAATTAACCGTTACTCAGAAGCAGGCAAAAGATAGTGAGAGTAAAGAGTTATTTGACCTCAAGCTTCCTGTGGGATTTGGTTATGTGGTGAATGAATCACCTCAGTTGCAAACTTTTGCCCTCCGCATCCATCAACGAGAACAAAGTTTTTATTTTCCGTTAGAGAAAAAGCCTGATTTTATTAGCTTTGATGTTAATAATAATTTTCTCAAAACTGTTACCTTGCAATATCCTGTTGCGGAATTAAAAACCCAGTTACAATACGACCCTGATCCCATCTCTCGTATTTATGCCGCAACAGCATTAGTTAAAAAAGGTGGACTGGAAGCTGTTAAAGCCCTAGCTAGTTCCCTAACCGATGATCCATTCTGGGGAGTACGAGTGGAGGTAGCCAAACAACTGGGTAAAATTAAGCTCAATCAGGCAATTAAAGTCTTATCAACTGGTTTGCAAGATCCCGATGCCAGGGTACGTCGCTCAACGATCGCAGCTTTGAGTAACTTTAAAACTACCGATAGCTATGAAACTCTAGTTAAGTGCCTTAAAAACGGCGACCCTAGCTACTACACCGAAGCCGCAGCAGCCCGTAGTTTAGGTGGGATGGTATCAGGTCAGCTTAAAGATCAGCAACCAGAAGCGATCGCTTTACTAAAAACTGTCTTAGAACAACGTGCAGGTTGGAATGAAGTGGTTCGCAGTGGCGCGATCGCTGGATTGAGTAAAATGAAAACTTCGGCTGAGGCAGTGGATTTAATCATGGCATACACTAAGCCAGGAACTCCTCAACCCTTGAGACTGGGAGCAATTCGTAGTCTGGGGGCAGTTTCTACTGGGCAAACCCCTGAGAAGTTAGGAGAAATTTTGGAGCAATTAGAGGCGATCGCTGGAGAATCTTTTTTCCTTACTCAGGTGGCGATTGTAGGTGCTTTAGGGCAAATGCAAACGGCTCAAGCAATTGAAATTTTAAACGATCTAGCGGCTCAAACTCCTGATGGTCGAGTACGTCGTCGTGCGGAGGAAGCTGTAACCAAGGTACAAAAAAATCTCGGCGCAGACAAGGCAGTCAAAGAGTTACGTCAGGAGGTAGATCGCCTGAAACAGGCTAACCAAGATCTCACTAGTCGTTTAGCTAAATTAGAAGCTAAATCAGTCAACAATGAACAATGAACAGTCAACAGTCAACAGTCAACAGTCAACAGTCAACAGTCAACAGTCAACAGTCAACAGATTTTGGGAGAATTGTTTTTTGATTATTAACTTAACTAGCTAACTGCTTTAGAATAGCTTTCTGATTCTGTCTCTGACTGTGGTTTGGCAAAAATCATTCTCCCTGCGGAAGTTTGCAAGGAGGAAGTGACTACAACCTGGATTTCTCCACCCACGCTGTCGCTTCCTTCTTCTACGACCACCATAGTACCGTCGTCGAGATAGCCAATACCCTGTTGGGGTTCTTTACCCTGTTTGAGTATTTTTAACTCTAGATTGTCTCCAGGTAGATAAATGGGTCGCAGAGAACGCGCCAAGTCATTGATATTCAGGATTTGAACTTTTTGCAGATTTGCCACCTTGCTGAGATTGTAATCGTTAGTCAGCAAAGTCCCGCTAATTTCCTGTGCTAAACGGACTAACTTGGCATCTACAGTATCAATGTCTTCATAGTCTGCCTTGTTGATTACAATGCGATCAGGATAGTCTTCCTGCATTTGATTTAGAATATCCAGACCTCTTCTGCCCCGAATCCGCTTTTGGGAATTACTGGCATCAGCTAGGTTTTGTAACTCCTGAAGTACAAACTGCGGGATCAAAACCTGTCCTTCTAAAAAGCCTGTTTTGAGTAATTCCTCTACCCTGCCATCAATAATACAGCTAGTATCAAGAACTTTGGTGGGCATCGCTTCTAGGGTGCCTTCTGCTACTAACATCGACTCGATACTATTGGGATTAATTAAGCGCAGAAAAGTTCGCCCGTGGGTATCAGCTAACCCAATACCCAGATAGGAAAACATGACGCTGCCCAAGACAGCAAAAGTAGGTTTAAAAAAGCTTAATTCTTTGGGAATTGGCAGTAGAAAAACTGGGGCTAACATTAGGTTCGCCACTAACAAGCCCATCACCAAACCGATCGCCCTAGTAATGAGAATTTCAATCTTAGTACTGCGGATTTGCTTTTCCAGACGGCGGTAGGTAGTCTGAACTGCAACTCCCACCCCTAAACCAATAATGGTGGCGAATCCTGCAATCACAAAGCGCAAAGCTTCAATGTTTGATACCCCTTCGAGGATATCGTTTGGTAACAACTGTAAACTATCAAATCCGATGTTTACCGCTGCAATGATACAAATGACAATTATGATGGCATCAACCATAACTTTAGTTGAATAAGATGATATAGGATGTATTTCTTCTTTACTGTAGTAAATTCTTGGTAATAGTGTGAAAAGTTCCTGGCAGTTCTTAATATTGCCCTGATTAGTTTTCTTAGCAAAGCTATGCTCTAAAATTACGTTTTGGCAGGCTTCTCTTTGCTAATTAAGAACATATTATTCAGTTCGTGAATCAAGCTCAACACAATTTTTAAAGTGTTGGAATATTTAGTAATGACTAAAAATATATCTTTAACAAATTCTCAGACTAATTCTCTTGTCAGTTCGTCTCTAACAACACCCACTGCGGCATATATTCATATTCCTTTTTGTCGTCGCCGTTGCTATTACTGTGATTTTCCAATTTCAGTCGTGGGAGACCAGGGACGAAGCACTTCAACTATGGTTCAAGATTATCTTAATGCTTTAATCAGCGAAATTCAACTTACGGCACCATCGGCAACACCACTAAAAACCGTATTCTTTGGTGGAGGAACACCTTCGTTACTTTCTCCTTCACAATTAGAGCAAATAGTTAAGGCGATCGCTGCTCAGTTGGGAATTGCCAGTGATGCCGAAATCTCGATGGAGATCGATCCAGGTACCTTTGGTCGGCAAAAGTTAAGGGGATATCTAAATGTAGGTGTCAATCGTTTTAGTTTAGGGGTACAAACCTTTGATGAAGAGTTACTAAAAGTTTGCGGGCGATCGCACACATTAAAAGATGTGATGCAGTCAGTGGAGATTATTAAACAATTGAATATTGATAACTTTAGCCTAGATCTGATCTCGGGTTTACCCCATCAAACCTTAGATCACTGTCAGGCATCTTTAGCACAGGCTATTGCGATCGCACCACGGCATTTATCTTGTTACGATTTGGTATTAGAACCTGTGACTGCCTTTGGCAAACAGTATCAGCCAGGCAAGAAACCTCTACCCAATGATGATACTGCTGCCGAGATGTATCGCCAGACTCAACGCATCCTAAGAAGTGCAGGATACGAACATTATGAAATATCAAACTATGCTCAACCAGGCTATCAATGTCGCCATAACCGTGTTTACTGGAAAAACCAATCTTACTTTGCTTTTGGTATGGGTGCAGCAAGTTATGTTGATGGTCGACGATTTAGTCGTCCCCGCACTCGCAGAGAATATTCTGCCTGGTTGCAAGCAGGGGCAATTATCGATGCGCCAATAATATCTGCCACAGATTATTTACTAGAAACTCTGATGCTGGGTTTGCGTTTAGCAGAGGGAATTAATCTAGAACAGTTTAATCCCCAAAATCTACAACAAATCTGGTTATGTCTCCAACCTTATTATGAGCAAGGATGGGTTGAGATAATCGATGTAGATGGCAACCAGATCAATTCAGCTAATCTTAATTCAACCCAAGATCTAGCAGCAACAAGCAAATTCCGTCTCAGTGATCCCGAAGGATTTTTGTTTTCTAATACGATCCTGGCGACTCTATTTGAACAATTAGAATAACCGCATCAGATATTAGAAGACTCATACTTTACATTCTAAAATTCTAGTATTTATATCATCAATACCCAATTCTTTACTCAGCTTAATTAATGCCGAAAAATCTGCTCGCTCCAGAGGAGATTTTGAATTTGCTCTGTAATCATCGATCATGCTTTTTCCTGGTTTAAAATTAATTTGTTGCAGCAACAAATCCCACTGATCTAAATCATTATCAACTAACCAATAGACAGGATAGGGTAGAACCTGAGCAAAAAATTCTTTTTCAGTGTTGCTCATTGCCGAATAGGTTAACTTGGCTAATTCTCTAAATATCGCATGATGAGAAAGTTCATCCATCATATGAGCCTGAGTGGTCATCTGACTAAGTGGCTGAATATCCTTTGCTTGAGCTAAAGATCTTAAATATCCACCAATAAAAACCTCACAAACAATTGCTGTGGCCGAGTGCATCCCAGTTATGTAATAGGTAGAAAAACTCAGTTAAATCAAGTTGAGAAATAGCCATTAAGATAAGCACACCGATGATGAAGAACTTGGGAAACATTTTCAGTTTTCCATTGAGAACCTGAGATTTTAATCCGCCTACCAATCTGTTTAATAGTCGACTCAATTGTTCCAGAGCCAATAGAAATCCCTTCAGATTGATAGTAATCGTAGTTGACAATTCGATGTCGATGTTGCCGAAGATAGGTAATAAAATTACTCACTTTCTCGTGCTTCCAATTACTAAATTCTTTAATAGCTTGATCGACTTTACCTTTCCATAGCAAAGCTTCAACCCGATTTAGACGTTTGATTGAACCACCCACTTTACCTAAATTTTCTACTAGATGATACCAATCTAAAATCTCACGACGTTGCTGCAAATCTCCAATCGTGGCAAAAATATTCCAGATACCTTGGTGTCCGTCTCCCAGACAAATTAAAGGGTCTGATGATGGTTGCTGGTTTACCCACTCAGCTAAAATGCGATTTTCTAGAAAAAATGCTTCCACTCCTAAGTCATGAAGATTAACTGCTTTATAATCTCGCCATTGACATGGTTGACCTAAAGGTGTTCTCAATCGTATTTTTCCGCCATCGATACTAATTTCTGAGACACTATGGTCAACTTTCAATAGCTCAAAAGTTTGACGATGCACCATTCTCTGCTGTGTTCCATGAGAAACTTTAATTCCAGTCAACACTTGGATATCTTCTTCTGCTCTTTGATAAGACTCATTGGCACTAAGCAGTAAACAACATTTTTCTAAATAAGGACTCCATCGAGTTCGGCTTTTAACTGCTAGTCTCTGTGCTTGTTTTTCCGTAATCGTTAAACACCCGATGATGCTTTTTATGTTCCGCTTTCTTCCTGCTTCTGTTCGGCTACTGCTTGAGATAAAAATTTTGCCACTTCTGGATTAACATAGTCAATCAGATGTTTTCTTACTACCTCTTCTATTCCTTCCAATGTTTTCACCTGTTCTGAATCTGTTTCGGTATAGAGTAATTCAGCGATTGCATTGGCATGAGCTTTAATCTGTTTGAGTTTATCAGCTTCCATTTTGATTACCCTTTCTTTTCTCTCAGGATAATTTTTCTATCATCTTTGATCACTAAGTATTATTACTTACTGCATTATTGGGATGCACTCTGCTGTGGCTAGCAAGATAGTACTCTTCTGCCATGGTTCTGGATATCTTGATTGTAATTTGCGAATATTAGGAATTAAATTTGATTTAGGAACATTTAATTGCTCTAATTTTCGATGTTCTTTAGTAATCTGGGAAGCGCGAATAGTTATTAGAATATGAAATGTCTCATCAACAAGAGCTTCACTCATAGATCTTTTACAAAACTCACTGTCTACGCCAGGAAAGACTTCATGCAAAACCTCAAAACAGGCTGGTGCGATTAAAGAACTTTCAATCTCAAGTGTTTTATTATTATAGGCAAGATAGCCACAGGAAAGAATATTTCTTTTATCTGTTTCCCTTGCTGTAATAAATAGAGGATGCTCATTAAATGGTAGTAAATCAGCTAAAAAATCTTCTTTTTCGAGGAGAAAAACATTATTAGCTATTTCTTCTTTTTTTACTTGCGCTCTGCTTGACCAATTTTCCGAAAGTGTGTGTAAAATCTTTTTTGACCATGAAGTCTGGTCTCTTTCATTGCGAACAGAACTTCGATTATCCATCATCAATTTATCTACTGTAGTGTGAACTTGATTCATAATTCTTGTCCTTTCAATTGGTATAGAATGGATGTTCGTATCAATATATCTAGCAATTTATTGTCACGTTACTACTTGCTAGACATCTCTATTAATTGCTAATTTTTTCTCACATTATCCACGGTATGTTATTTTTTTCTACAGCTACCAGTTAAAATTGCGAACTTTTAAGAATAATTTAACAATTCAAAATGAAAATTTTGCGCGTTTTTTTCTAATTTAGAAACATTAAATTACTAGCATTCATTAGCAACTTTCGCCAGTATTTCACCATAAAGATATTCTGATTGATTTCTGTTTACCATATCTGGTTTAAATGCCTCTGAAAAACTTAATTGCGACGCAATATATTTTGATAATTCTACAAACTAAGCTAAGTTCACTATCTTTGGTAACTACCAAGAACCAGTTTGCTCTAAGAAAAAGGAAAATTCAGGGTTTGACCAACGTAGGGGTAAACTTGCTCTTACTAAATATCCCTGCTCCAAGTGAAAGCGAATTAGCTGTTTTGCCCCAGAGTAAATGCTAACTTCTGCCTCCGACCAAATTATTTCTGCTGTTCCCGTGAGATATAGTAAATCGCCTTGTTCAAAATCTATAAATAACAAGCCAGTGGGAGGATTTAGCAATATATTGCCAATGGTATTGAAACGATTATTGCCAGAAAAGTCGGGAATAGTGATAGTTTGATCATTATTAATTAAGACAAAGCCTGGTTTCCCTCCTTTATGAGAAACATCTACTCCCCCAGCAATTCCCGCAGACTCTTCTTGGTATGATGTAGCGATAAAAAAGGTATCTGCATTGGTGATCAAATTGCGTTCTATTGATCCAAAAGAATGAACCTCTATAATCTCGTGGGATGATTCACTAGAAGTTTCTACCCATTCAAACTTACGAGCTTGAATATATTGAGGACAATTGCCAAAGCTTTGACTAACCGTAACTTCAAATCCGTTAGATGCGATCGCTGAAATAGATCCATTTAACCGATTACGGCGACGTTTACCCAATTCAATTCCCAACAAGCCAATATCAATACCTAGTGCCAAGTTATGTGCTAAGGAATCACCCATCAGAGGTTTTGCCATAACTTGGATGCGATGCCCAAAGCTAGATGAGTCTGGCGACTTGCGATCGCAATCGCTGAAACTAGTTATAAAACCTGGTTCCCCCACTAAAATCGATGCCCAAGGATAACCCGATTTATCTAAAGTCCCGACAATCAGATAGGACAGGCGGGCAAAAAACTTTTGATGCCATGGAATTAGAGATTCGCGAATCAGTCGTCTTCCCTGTCGGTTCGCATGGTCTTGAACTCCTAAGTGAGCCTGAATTGCCAGTTCTCCAGCATGAAATGGTGATTCTGTACGTAGCCAGCCTGGATGTACCATGATGCATTCTCCTTAACTATGTTGATCATCAAGATCTTGATTAGTTGTGATTTAAAATCTTTCTATGTCATTGGAGCAGCATCTCAACTTACCTCCCAATAGCAAAGGCTGAGAAAAATCCATTGTAATTACATTTTGTCTATTCTGACGGAGATTTCGACAGAGATCTGGAGTATCGTCTCCTAAGATGATTGTTTCTGTGGATACGCAAAGAAAATTAGTGCCTAAGCGACTTTGTTCTGTTTTTGACACATAAATAAAATTTCTTCTGACAGGAGATAATTTTTGCCAAACTGTTTGATCTTCTACTCCTTCCCTAAAAATTACCGCCCCATCTTCACCAAAAAGATTTAGGCAACAATCTAGATGCAGTATGCCATCGCCTAATTTAATCGTGACTATTTTTTTATGAGGAAACTCTTCAGCTAACCACCTTGCTGCTTTTAGGTTAGTTCGGTTGCCGACACCAACATAAATAAAGTCTTGATCGAGAAGAATATCTCCGCCTTCGAGAAAGCAGTCTTCTGGAAGATAACACAGCTTGTTATGATCACGGAAAAGACTGGCAAAAATAGACACTTCTTCCCGTCTTACTTTTTCTTTCATTCTAGAGAGGATTATTTTATCGTCGATCGCGATAAAAGGATCTCTAGTGTAAATCTGAGAACAGCTAATTTTTTGATTGGGCGGAGTGATAACTTCTACTCCTAATTCCGACAGAAGTTTGGTTAAATCTTGTAGCTGACGTTTGGCAACCTTGGGGAGCAACGTTTCTCCAGCAACCTGTGTTTGCTTCATGGTGTGGTTGATAATTTCCTCGGGTGATAATGTTGAGGGAAAGTGATCACCACTACTTACTACAACAGAACGAAGCGATGCAGTTTCTGAAAACCATAGTAAACTTATCCAGAATTTAATATTAGCTACATGTTTTGTGGCTGAATCGAGATTAATCAACTCAATTTTTGTTTGCTAATTATGCGATCGCAACTGTTAATTCTTGAGCAATTTCGTCGTGTATTTGCTCGGCAATGTATTGAGCTGAGGCTACATCTCCCAGTGAATAAGAAGCTTTCATCGCGTAAGCAGAACCCAGGGTAATTGGACCAATCGCTCTTAAGACAGGAGATGGACAACCATTACAATCTAATAATTTGTGAGTCTTTAGTTCAATGGAGATCCCACCAGCAGGATGAGTGAGAGTTAATCCGTCCTCAATCAACTGACCATAAAGAGGATGACGATTTAAATTTGTAGTCTGATTTGTAGCGTCTACGACATAGTCAACATAGGTTATTTGCCCATCATTCTGCTCCATTTTGAGGGAGCAAGAATCTACATCGAAGGCAATGTTGGTAAAGCCTGAGTCAATTTCTAGCGTACCTTGTTCGTATAGCTGCAAGAGTTTTTTTCCTGATGAGAGAGGCATAGCGGCATAAAAATTGATACCTACTTTGAATATCTCCTTAAAAAATTTAACTTTATCTTCATCGGGCATTCTTTGATAAACATAATCGCAAAATTCCAGATAACCATCTACTTTCTCGTAATAGGAAACGAGTATTGAGCGCCACAGCACTCCTTTACCAGAAGGGCAGTCTTCGGCTTCGCGAATTTGATATCTGAGATGCTCTATAGGGTTTTTTGGAGTCAGAAAATCCTCGCCGTCTGGTTGATCCTCAGCAACATAAAAGTTTTGTCCAATATGGCACGACCAAGCATCCCCTTCAAACTGCTGCGGTTGATTTTGATATGCTTTGTAGGTGTTTAAAGCAACATGATACTCTTGCAGAAATAAATCAATAGCTTGCTGTAATTTTATATAGCCTTGTTCCTTGATAATCTGATCTACAGTCTGTTTGGTAAAAAATCTTCGATGGTACTTGCCCACTGGACATTTAATAGCTCGCAACCGACCTTTTCTGCTGATCATGATGGCTTTGTCTACACCGCTTTTGCTTAGGGTAAAAGCCGCATCATTTCCTGATAAACCAGTGCCGATGATTGCCACTCGTTTACCAGTCAAGATATCTTTATTCCTCAAAGGTTCTATCGGGTAAACATGGAAAAATCTACCAGTTTCTGCCAGTTCTTCTAAAAATAACGAGTTCCAGTGACCTGTCGTTAAAACAACATTTTCAAACTCAGTTGTTACCAATTGACCATTTTCTTTATAGGTTAGTGCTGCCACCTGATCAATAACTCGAATCTTTTTAACACAGACGGCATGTTTGACAAGGCGTATCTGCAAAAGTTTTGCTAAGGTCTCGATCTTAAAAAATCCGCCCTTAAGATATTGTCCGTAAATAAAACGAGGAGTGTAACCTTTAGGATCTGTTAAAGAATCAATATCTAGGCAATCATACTCTGCTATTAACCTTGCTGCATTATCTTGCAGATACTCGAGATAATTTTCTGGACCTGCATTGGGATTTTCAGGTGCGACCCAACCCATCTCATCGTTAGTTTGATTTAGTATACAGGTTACGGGAAGATTAGTCTTGTAAGCTACACCTGTTCCAAATTCACCGCTTCCCTCAAAAATGTGGACTTCCATCTTACATTTGAGCTGGCTATGACGTAATTTTCCAATCAAAAAAGATAAAAATGAACTTCCAGTCAAGCCTCCACCTACAATAGCTAATCTACGATTGATTCTCTTCGGTGTATTCACTTCTATTGCCCTCTTATTTAGTATTCTTTGTTACTGGCTCAATTAAGTAGGCTGGTAAAATGAAACCCAAATGGTTTGATAACGAAACTTTTACCAATATCACCTAACAGAAATGCCAAACCACTGAAAAACCGAACTGGAAAGAGCTTAAGTCATCAATAAAAGCCATAGGGAGAATGCGACATGGCACTATTTCATGCCTACTTGTGTCGAAATCTCTAGCTCTTTAACCATTGAGTAAAACGGTATCTGTTTTTACCGTTGTGGTAACAGCTAAGTTTTCTTATTTTAGAAATTAACTTAAAGTTTTTATTCAAACTAAATCTCAGAAGCTAGTTTCAGACTCGTTTTACAGGACAATCAAAGCTTAATCTCTATCTTTTACAAACTTTGCGAGCGCATCATAACTTTCATAAATTGATCGTAATGCTTAGGAATAAATATGAGCTATGAGCAAAGATTAAGCATTAAGCACTAAGCACAGCAGAATCACCTAATATGGAAGACTATGAGTATTAATTGTTCTTTATTGACAAAATAATGATCAAATTATTAGTTGATAATTTGTTTTGAATGCGAGTTTTATCTACAGCAGCTTTTCTACTGGCTATTGTCTTTTCTCGAACAAAAGTTCAGCACTTAAGTACTATTGTATTGTCTGGTCGGCTTTATTTCGTTTTATGGCATTGACTTTTTAGTCAATAGCGTAATTAAAAACAATCTTCAGTTAACTGAAAAACAGGGTCATTTCATTCTAAATTTAATCAATGATTTCACTAGCTTTGGGGTAGCAATGGTTAAATTAACTTACAGTTAAAATTACCCATTTTCGTGAATGCACAAAATGACACGCTTAAGAATAAAATAGCCGCACCCCTTAATTCGTGAACAATAAATAGACTATTCTTGGCGACTCCATAACGCTAAACCACCTCCTTTTCCTCTGGCGGCAATTAAATTGTTTTGAAGCAAAAAATAGCGAAAGAAAGCTTGTTCTTTTAGTGCTTGATGATAAAATTCTGTTTCCGTTTCTAATCCGCCTCTAATATAACCACTGTATAGTTTTATACCCAGTACATTAAGATTCAGGGAGGTAAAGTCAAAGGCTAAAATTTTTCTGGTGGGAATAAATTTAACTGGACCACTCAATGATAGCTTCAAGAATCCCAATTCTATAGAATTTTTGACTCGTCCGATATTGGTGGTTGATTGTGGATCGTTTTCATAGATAATTTGGATTTTGAGCCAATGAGGGATGAATTTTCCCGCACCCATAACGATTCCCGCTTTTTTGCGAGTTTTCTTAGTTCCTGTAATAAATCTCAGGTTCCAACAACCAATTAAGTCGGCTAAGGAACAATCGGTGTTGATTTTTTTATAATGCTTTTCTAGTTCTAGTAAACTTAGTACTACTTCAGATGGATCTGGTCTGTTTTGGTTTGTTTTACAATTAGATGCTTGCTCTACTATTGATATATTCGATGACATATAATTAGTTTGCTAATTTAATATCTAAAATATTTTATTCTGGTTAAATATTCTTTATTATGTAATAGATAAAATATGATTTTATTTTAATATTGATTGATAATCTATTATTATAACAGTTAATAGTAGGTGGGTGGTAATAATTCAATATAAAATGATTTAGCTAGGGAATAGTGATTTGGGAATAGGACTTGGAAATAAAATTTAAATATCAATTATCATAGGTTATTCTACCTATCTACTTAATAAGAAGTCAAAGAATTAATAAATAGATTTTGCTCTTCAATATCAGCTTGGGTGCCATAACATATTCTTTAAGTGAAGATAAATCTTGATCAAAGAAGATCAACTATTAGATGTGATTTGGTTCAATATCTTAAAAAAATCTGTGTTAAAATGCCAAAGCCTAATACATCAGCTAAAATTCACCTAAAGTCACAGGTGTTCTACTAAGGTCGGTCAATTCATGTTTAAATCAGTAGTATTTTTATTTGTAATCCCATTAACTAATTTGGAAACTTTGATTAGACTTTAATAAATTTAGTAATTATTAGAAATGTACAAGATTATACCAAAGACCCTTAATAACAGCTCTTACTGTATAAGATTATCTTGGGAATTTGCAAGACAAATCAATAATTTTGTATTAGTTAAATTTGAGCATTTAAACTATGGTAAATTGTATATCTGATTACTCTTTAACATCAGATTTTAGCTAAATATAATGTTGTCCAATTTCCCGAAAAAAATTGTATCTAGCCAGAGACTAGAGGAATTTTATATTTAAAAAATTTATCAAATAGTTAAAGTTTATTATGTCTTTGGTTTCAAAAATATTAAACATCTTTGGTGTAAAAGAGCAGAAAAGTCTACCTTACTGGCTAAAAATAACTACTAAAGTTCCTAAGTGTGTTTATTACTTTGGTCCTTTTGATAGTCCATTAGAAGCGAAAGCGCTCCAGGCAGGGTTTGTTGAAGATCTGATGAAGGAAGATGCCCAAGGAATACATCTAGAGTTAGAGCAGTGTTCAGAGCCTAATGCTTTAACTGTGTGTGAAGAGGAGCTTTTTTAATTTATCATTTATGCTTAACTCATACTACCATCCCACCTGAAGATTACCGAATCAAATTACCGATATGACAAATGGTATTCTTAATCTGCTTTGGTGTCTGAAGTTGATGGGACAAAAAATAATCACTCAATTTTTGTTCAATTTGTTCAATCGTTACGTTAAAAGGCAAATGGTGTAAAAATTTGAGTCTCAATAAATGAATAATATATTCGGCGAGATTAAAATTTTTACACCATTTGCCTTTTAACGTAACGATTGAACAAATTGAACAAAAATTGAGTGATTATTTTTTGTCCCATCAACTTC
>JBCDDK010000079.1:0-30175 GCA_039180345.1 Cyanobacteria bacterium P01_G01_bin.39
TAGCTCTTTTTTCTTTTCGACCATTCCTTTTATGAAGATTCTATGAAGTTTTTAGCTCTTCATTAAAATCTTTCATTTGGGGTGGTTTTTGATTGTTTTCTATTCAAAAAACTATGTGTTTTAAAAACCGTCAAACTATTGCATTGTCTAGGTTCTGTCCGCTGTTGACTCACTTGCGTCTCTCAACCGCGCATTTACCAATATAGGGAAGATAAATAACAAAGTCAACCCCTAATCTCAATCTTTTTTCTTTTTTCTTTCGTTGCTACTTGTAAAAGCCTGTCATGCTATGTTGTTTGGGCAGATATTTAATTCAGTATTTTCTCTATGTCTTTATCTTTTCAGGAAATCATTGCTACTCTAAACAAATTTTGGAGCGATCGCAATTGCGTCATCGTTCAACCATATGACACGGAAAAAGGAGCAGGAACGAAAAATCCTAGTACATTTTTGCGGGCTTTGGGGCCAGAACCCTGGTCTGTTGCTTATGTAGAACCGTGTAGAAGACCAACGGACGGCAGGTATGGTGAAAATCCCAATCGCTTTCAACACTACTATCAATACCAGGTATTGATTAAACCTTCCCCTGACAATATCCAAGAAATTTATTTGAATTCTTTAGAAGCGTTAGGAATAATCCCAGGGGATCATGATATACGCTTTGTAGAAGATAATTGGGAAGATTCAGCAGTTGGTGCTTGGGGTGCAGGTTGGGAAGTATGGTTAGATGGGATGGAAGTAACTCAGTTTACTTACTTTCAACAGTGTGGGGGAATTGATTGCAGACCTGTATCGATTGAAATTACCTATGGCTTAGAAAGATTAGCCATGTATTTACAGGAGGTAGATGCCATTACCAAAATTAAATGGAATGATAGCTTAAACTATGGGGATATTTTTCTCCAAGCTGAAATAGAGCAGTGTACTTATAACTTTGAAGCATCTAATCCAGATTTACTATTCAACTTGTTTGGTCTTTATGAACAAGAAGCGAAAAGCTTAATTGATCGCGGATTAGTAATTCCTAGCCTAGATTATGTACTTAAATGTTCACATAGTTTCAATCTGTTAGATGCTAGAGGAGTTATTGCTGTTACAGAGAGAACTCGTTACATCGGCAGAATTCGCGGCATGGCTCGTCAAGTAGCGCAGTTATACTTAGAACAGAGAGAGAGTCTAGGATTTCCTCTGCTAACAGCCAGCTAGATACAGTAACGTATTTGTAAGACAATAGATTGAATAGTTACTTATATATAAAGGTGTAAATTATGGCTAATAGTCGTCGTGTGGCTCGTGTAGCCGCTTTGATCAAGCGAGAAGTAAGCCAAATGTTACTCAACGAAATCAAAGATGATCGGGTTGGAGCAGGAATGGTAAGCGTCACTGAAGTCAACGTTTCAGGTGATTTACAGCATGCTAAAATTTTTGTCAGTATTTACGGCACGGAAGAAGCTAAGTTGGAGACTATGGCAGGATTAGAATCTTCGGTTAACTATGTCCGTAAAGAGTTAGGCAGTCGCATGCAGCTTAGAAGGACACCGACAGTTAAATTTTTTGAGGACAAATCTCTTGAAAGGGGAGATAAGATGCTAGACCTACTTAATAAGATCAGTCAAGAACGACAACAGCCAACAGAAACAGTAGAATTAGGCGAAGATTTGTAGCTTGGAGACCAAGATTGAAAATTCCTGACTGGCAACAATTTTCTCTTAAAGAGCAAATTGCTCAAATGATTGTTGTTCGCGCCTCTGGTCATTTATTAGATCATCAGATTCGTTATCCTGTTTGGGAAGCTAGCAATGCGCAATTGAAAAATTGGCTATCAGAATTCAATTTGGGTGGGGTAATTCTGTTAGGAGGAAGCAGCGTTGAATTACAGTCACGATCGCAGCAGCTACAAAATTGGGCGAGAACACCTTTGTTTATTGCCGCAGACATTGAAGAAGGTGTGGGACAGCGGTTTCCTGGTGGCACTTGGTTTCCAGCACCAATGGCTTTAAATGAGATTTATCGGCAAAATCCCCAATTAGCCCAAGATTATGCTTATCAAGTGGGTGAAGTAACTGCCAAAGAGGCTTTATTGCTCGGAATTAATTGGTTATTGGCTCCTGTAGTGGATGTAAATAATAATCCTGATAATCCTGTAATTAATGTTCGGGCATATAGCGATCGCTCTGAAATAGTTGGCGCTTTGACTACTGCTTTTATTCGGGGTGCAAAAACTACTGCTGTTTTAACTACTGCCAAGCATTTTCCTGGTCATGGAGATACTATTACGGATTCGCATTTGGCTTTACCGACTCTGTCTCATTCTGAGTCTCGACTGGAAGCAGTTGAATTACCGCCTTTTAAAGAGGCAATCATTAACCAAGTCGATAGCGTGATGACGGCTCATTTATTGATTTCTGCTTGGGATCAACAGCAGCCAGCAACTTTATCTAAAACTATTGTTACCCAAAAGCTCAGACATCAGCTGGGATTTGATGGTTTGGTAGTTACTGATGCTCTGATTATGGGGGGCATAACTAAATTTGCCACTCCTGAAGAAGTTGCCGTAATGGCGATTGAAGCAGGAAGTGATATTTTATTAATGCCTGATGATCCTGAGACAGCAATCTGGGCGATCTACAATGCTGTTCAATCAGGAAGAATCACAGCACAAAGAATTCATCAGTCTTTGAAACGTATTTGGCAAGCTAAAAATCGTGTGTTTGCCATTAAGGACAAAGCTGTAGAGTTATTTGATCATCAAGCTCAACAATTGGTTGCATCGATGTTGAAAGACTCACAGCTAAGAAACGCAAGCACTCTCGATCCTGATGCTTATCAAAACTGCCGTAATTTAATTGTGGTGGATGATGTCTTGAATACTTCTTATCTAGATATTAATTCTCCCAGTATTACAATTCCCCAGGGGATAGGTTATCAAAGACAAATTGTAGATAGTGACACTATTCAACATATTGGAAAGGATCCTAATCCTACACTATTACAGATATTTATTAGAGGTAATCCTTTTCGTGGCAGCGCTGGTTTGAATTCCAATACTAAACAGATTTATCGGCAATTAATTGCCAGTAAACAAGTTTTGGCTATAGCTATATATGGAAGTCCTTATGTTATGGAATGGTTTAAATCCATAATCGACCCAGATATTCCTTTAGTGTTTAGTTATGGACAAATGAATCAAGCTCAAGCGATCGCTCTTAACAGTTTATTGGCTGATCAAGGAGGTATTTCCAACTTCAAATCAAATAACTTTGGATTTTAATTTGATTATTTACATATTGATTCGATTAAATCATAAGAATAAGCGCCAGAGGAGAAAATAAATTAATTAAATCTTCAACTATGCTCAAAATCATTAATAAAATAGTGATTTTGTAATTTTCGATACAGCGCTTTGGTATATTTTGTTATCAACCAGCTACTATATGGTTTATATTTGTAGAGAGATTTAAATTAAAAATTATTATACGGTGATAAAACATGACTGTTGCTACTCCATGCCCTTCTATTTCCCATAGCTACACTATCGAGACCCTCAAGGATGAAGCCAGACAACTAATTGAAACAGGGATTATCTCTCGCCAACAGGCTATATATACTCTCTGTAAGTATATTCCAGCTCGTGAATGGGTGACAATTGAATGTGAACTTGAAAGATGTGACTATCTGCTTAGAGATCCGATTGGAGATTTGGTGTCCTATGATCAGTGGGAAAACGACTAATCGCTTCAACATAATAAAATACTAATCAAAGCCATCCAATTAGTAATATCAGCTAATTGGGTGGCTTTAAATATTGTAATTGCTACTTGACAAATTCAAGCTTCTCCTGACGAAAATCACTTAAATTCTGAGAGAGTGCGACGTATCCTACCGCAATTGCTATAGCAATAGAAATCAATAAAACACCACCTCGACTTTTATTTGATTTACTCTGCTTTGACTGCTCAGTTTTTGTTTTCGTCGGCACAGTTGGGATTGCTGTTTCGAGTGCGGGTTTTTGAGCAGTTATTAAATTTTTCTTATTAGAAGGATTTGTGGCAGATAATTGAGTATGGTAATCGCTAATGATTGACTTTAGTTTGGTTCGTTTTAGATGAGCTTTTTGTAAGTCAACTCCGCATAAATTAGCTCCCACAAGAACAGTGTTGGTTAAATTGGCATTAGCTAAATTACTGTGGCGCAAAATAGCATGGTTCATTTTGGCATTAGTTAAATTAGCTTCTTCAAAGTTAGCTCCCTGAAGATTGGCATTGGTTAAATCGACTCCTCTAAGATTTTTTTTCACCGCCCCACAATTTACGATTTCCCATACGGAATACCATTTGGGATCAATCATGGTTTTAGGGCTAAACTTTGCTGTTTTTAAATGGGCAAATTTTAAGTCCGCGTCTTTAAAATAGGTTCCACAACATAAAGCTCCTGCTAAATAAGCCGAAGTGAGATTAGCATGGCTGAAATAAGCATTTCTTAAATCAGCATTTTGAAAATTAGCTCTAGTTAAGTCTGCTTTATATAGATAAGCGTTATTCAAATTAGCACTATTAAAGTTAACATTAATTAACTTAGCATTACTTAAATCAGCATCACTTAAATCAGCACGAAACAAGTTGGAATTGCTTAAATCAATCCCTGAAAATTCTTGATCCTCAATCTTCTGATTAACAATTTTGTAAACTGTGAGATATTTAGTTGAGATTTGAGTTTGACGATTAAGAAGTGCTTGAGTAAAAATTGCAAAGTCTAAATTTGCATCTTTTAAGTTGGCATTATTTAGATTTGTTCCTAACAGATTAGATTTAGTAAGATCTGCTTGAATTAGCTGTGACTTGCTTAAGTCTGCTTGGCTTAGATTTGTCTCTTTGAGGTTGGCTTTACTTAAGTTAATTCCACTAAGATTAAGCTGGCTTAAGTTAGCTTGAGAAAGATCAGGAATTACTGTTCTATGCTGATTATACCAATCATTCCAGGTTTGAACCCCTTGCCTAACTAATGCTAAATGTTCTGGGTTTGCCATCTTAAAAAATTCTTTTACTCCATTAATATTTTAGATCTTCAATATTGCCAAGCTAATTTATAGGTGAAACGATAATATAGGTTTCAAATATTAAGTATATTTAGTAGTATGACACCTCAAAAGGTGCCACAATAACTCCATCTATTTTTCATGAAGCTTTATACGTCTAAATTTAATCCATCCTCAGTTAAAGCAGTATCAAGTTCATCAAAACTTTAAGCAATAGATACAAATTCATCACAGAAAGAATAGAACAAAGCTTTAATAAAAAAAATCATAAATTAGTAAATAAGCTAATGACAAAACAAAACTAATGTTATAACCATTTAGTTTGAAAACCACAGATTGTTTATTCTACTACAACTCATGTAGTCAACTTTTCATTGATATAAGTTATTGTTCACTCTAAAAATTCTAAATTATGGAAATTGCATTTTGTATTGTTCTAACAGTTGTTTAGCTTTTTCTTTTTCACAAACTTGAGTTAATAATGAAAAAATCCAAGGGGAGTAGGTCAGTTTTATAAGAACATTTGAACTGTGTAGATAATTCGTCAGTGTAACCAGCAGTTCCTCATGCTTTAGTTCATTTGTATTGACATATTTGACCTGCTCCCAAATCCAAGTTATATGATAAGGATTAGAAGCATAATAAGACCAATAATCTAAGAAGTTATGAATTTGCTACTCGAAACTAAAACATCGAAGCTGTCTAAAATATACTCATCTTCTTGATTTACTAGTTCTTCTTGATAACTCAAATTCATAACTTCATCAAATTATAAATAACAATGACGAGGTTTTTGTTGTAGCATTACAGTCCAATAAAAACCTTGATCTCCTAGCTTTTTTGCTGCTTGAATTACTGCATCACTCAAGGAAGAAGAAAAATCCGTTGATAATTTCTTGTCATAAATAATTCTTTTTAATGGCATTGTTTCTATGAAAATGCCTCCATAAGTATAATCTTCAGTAAATATTTTTCGTAAGACTGACTCTATTTTTTGCGATTATTCAATTTCTGAAAACAATTGCATATATATTATGATTACAGCTATAAAATAAACAATAAGCCTGAGCTAGCAATAAGTAGTCTGGAAAGCAATTTTTGTTGCTTAACTGCTCATTTTGAGACTTAGATAGGTAAGTTGTAACCCTAAAAATTTTATTCCATTTAATTTTCCTCAAGGTAGCGATTGAGACTCTCAAGCTAGCCTTTAATATTATAGCTGGGCTGAAAATTAAGAAATTTTGATAAAATCTAAAGATTATCTTTGTATTTTCTCCCGCCCATGAAATCTGACTATCTGGAGAGTATTCTTAATGCCCGCGTTTATGATGTGGCACAAGAATCGCCCTTGGAATATGCTTCCAATTTATCAATCAGACTAAATAACAAGCTGCTGTTAAAACGTGAGGATATACAGTCAGTCTTTTCTTTTAAATTGCGAGGTGCATATAACAAGATGGCACAGTTACCTGCTGAAATTTTAAAGCAGGGAGTAGTTGCTGCCTCAGCAGGAAATCATGCTCAAGGAGTGGCATTGGCTGCAAAGCGTTTGAGTACGACGGCAATTATTGTTATGCCAGTAACAACACCTCAAGTAAAAATAGATGCAGTGCAAGCTCGTGGAGGTAATGTAGAGTTGCGTGGAGATACTTATGATGATGCTTGTGCTTATGCCAAACAGCTTTGCCAATCAAAAGGTTTGACTTTTATTCATCCTTTTGACGATCCTGATGTGATTGCGGGGCAGGGTACGATTGGGATGGAAATATTACGCCAGTATCAGCAGCCAATTCACGCTATATTTGTCGCTATTGGGGGCGGTGGTTTGATTGGAGGTATTTCCGCATATATCAAGCGCTTACGTCCTGAAATTAAGATTATTGGCGTAGAACCTGTTGATGCTGACGCAATGTATCAATCTCTCAAGGCAGGATATCGAGTTTGCTTACCTAGAGTGGGTTTATTTGCTGATGGGGTGGCAGTGCGCGAGGTGGGCGAAGAAACTTTTCGCCTCTGTCAGGATTATGTTGATGAGATTATTTTGGTGGATACAGATGATACCTGTGCGGCAATCAAAGATGTTTTTCAGGATACTCGTTCTATTTTAGAACCAGCAGGAGCATTAGCGATCGCAGGGGCTAAAGCTTATGTTGAGCGAGAAAATATTGCAGGGGAAACTCTAGTAGCGATCGCCTGTGGAGCAAATATGAACTTTGATCGACTACGATTTGTTTCTGAAAGGGCAGAATTAGGGGAACGCCGTGAGGCAATCTTCGCCGTTACCATTCCCGAAGAAAGAGGCAGCTTTCTCAAGTTTTGTGAGTGTATTGGCAAGCGTAATTTGACTGAGTTTAACTATCGAATTTCTGATGACCAGAAAGCTTATATTTTTGTTGGTATCCAAATTAAAGATCGTGCTGATGCGGCTTCTATTGTCACCAATTTTGAGGCTCATGGATTTAGTACCATAGATTTGACTGATGATGAATTGGCGAAAATGCACCTGCGTCATATGGTAGGAGGGCGATCTCCATTAGCAAAAAATGAGTTGCTGTATCGCTTTGAGTTTCCCGAACGTCCAGGGGCATTAGTTAAGTTTCTGAGCAGCATGAGTTCTAACTGGAACATTAGCCTCTTCCACTATCGCAATCATGGTGCAGACTATGGACGGATTGCGATCGGGATGCAGGTGCCACCTGATGAAATGACAGCATGGCAGCAGTTTCTTAACTCGGTGGGGTATCGTTATTGGGATGAAAGCTCAAACCCCTCCTACAAATTATTTTTAAGCTAATTATCAATCAGGAATTGTTATTCTCTTTGTTCAAATCTGACTGGTTGATAGCTATCGGTAGACTTAATTGTCGAAATTTTAGCCGAATCCTGATTAATACAGCCATCTTGTCGTTCGACAACATATTGGCAGACCCTCGCCCATAGCTTGGTGCGATCACCTGGCTGACCAGCGCTAAATATCACCTCTCGATCATTTTTGATTTTGACCTGACACACTCGGCAAGTTTCGATGTTTTCAGAAGACATAGTTGATCTAGTTTATTTACGAAGTCAACGCAAGCCCTGTCATTTTAAGGCAGGGTACTGTTGACCTAATGACAATGCGTTATGGCAATTTGCAAACATAATACAGCGCAGCCTCTTAAGAAATAAGAAAGAAATAGATTAGCTGTCATCAGAATTATGTCTTACCGATGGAGAATAGCATATAAACTTTAATTCCTCTAATTTAGTTGGTACTAAAGTTCCGACTACTGCAAATTAGAATTAATACTAAATTCGATTCCCAAAAGGCGCTATAGATTAAAAGAGTGAAATCCCCTCAAATCCTTCCACCTTCTACCTCCTACTCTCTACTTATAAGCGTGCAAGCCCTTTGTAACCCAACCTAGCCTTTAAATGTTGTATGTCAACAGGATTGAGAATTAAATTAAGCGATCGCTAATTGAAAGCACGATAAATTTGTCAACCGCTAAAACTATTAGGGATGAAGGTTTAATCAAATTTTATAACTGTGTTATATTACTTAAGAAATTTCACTGACATTGAATGTTGAAGCTTTATCCTTTTTTGGTGGCTTGGCTACTTGACATAGCACTATACAATTGCGCCTATAGCAAATAGACATATACATTACATTAATGTACAAATACTTGCTCTACAGTATTTTAGGTTGGGTTATCCAGCTTGATATCAGGGTATAACATTAAAGCATTGGACTTTGGTTGACTTGGTAAACACCAACTTGTATTAAGTCGCAAGCTGCTAAACCAGGCTAAGGCAAAATCAACAGGCAAATACTTTATAAACATTAGTTTAATTAAATCAACCATCTATGAGTACACAGGTTATTACCAAAGAGAAAACAGATATTCAAGACTACAAAGTAGCAGATATCTCCCTCGCAGATTGGGGCCGCAAAGAAATCGCCATTGCCGAAGGTGAGATGCCCGCGCTAATGACGATTCGTTCTAAGTATAGTGAAAGCAAGCCATTGCAAGGAGCAAAAATCATTGGCTGTATTCACATGACCATTCAAACGGCAGTTTTGATTGAAACCTTAGTTGAACTGGGTGCTGAAGTACGCTGGTCTTCTTGTAACATCTTCTCAACTCAAGATCATGCTGCTGCTGCGATCGCTGCTGCGGGAATCCCTGTCTATGCTTGGAAAGGAGAGACTGAAGAAGAATATATTTGGTGTATTGAACAGACTTGTCATAGTTCTGAAGGAGAACTATGGGATGCCAACATGATTTTAGATGATGGTGGTGATTTGACTGGTCATATCCACGAGAAATATCCTCAGATGCTAGATAAAATTCATGGTGTTACTGAAGAAACTACCACTGGAGTTCACCGTCTTTGGGAAATGTTGGAACACGGCGAATTAAAAATTCCCGCCATCAATGTCAACGACTCTGTTACTAAAGCAAAAAATGACAACAAATATGGTTGTCGTCATAGCTTAAATGATGCGATCAAGCGTGGTTTGGATCACCTAATGGCTGGTAAAAAAGCGTTAGTTATTGGCTATGGTGATGTAGGTAAAGGTTCTGTGGCTTCCTTACAGCAAGAAGGCATGGTAGTTAAAGTTGCTGAAGTAGATCCTATCTGCGCTATGCAGGCTTGTATGGATGGTTTTGAAGTTGTCTCACCTTACATCAACGGTGTTAATGACGGTACCATCAACAGCATCAATAAAGAACTTTTAGGTTCTTTAGATATGGTTGTTACTGCAACAGGTAACTTTAACGTCTGTGACTCTAACATGTTGACCTGTCTCAAAAAAGGTGCCGTTGTTTGTAACATTGGTCACTTTGACAACGAAATTGATACAGCTTTCATGCGTCGTGAATGGCGTTGGGAGGAAGTTAAGCCTCAAGTACACCAGGTGTATCGTAGCGACGATCCGCAAGATTTCTTGCTGCTGTTATCTGAAGGTCGTTTAGTTAATTTGGGTAATGCCACAGGACACCCTTCCAGAATTATGGATGGTTCCTTTGCCAACCAAGTATTAGCACAAATGTTCTTATACGAGCGTAAGTTTGCTGACTTGCCCCAAGCGCAAAAGGCTGATGCCATTAAAGTAGAAGTGCTACCCAAGCAGTTAGACGAGGAAGTTGCACGCTACATGGTTGCTGGCTTTGATGGAGTAATCACTCAGTTGACTGAGAAACAAGCTAAGTATATCAATGTTGCAGTTGAAGGTCCTTTTAAAACTGATGCTTACAAGTACTAAGTTGTAATAGCTGGTTCAGTTTAGTCAGATCTTTACCAAAATATAGTTTTAGATTAAGGTGGGCATTGCTCACCTTTTCTTTTTTGCATTTCATAAATTATTTTTTAAAATTCCCATGGCAAAACTATCAGTAGAATTAAATCGCTATTTTTTTGAAGAAGTTAGAGAAAAAAATGTTACTCTACTTGATATTTTAAATCTGACAGAAGAACGGATATTTGGCTTTTTACTGGCAATTTTATCCTTACCTTCCGCTTTACCTGTCCCTGCTCCTGGTTACTCGATTCCTTTTGGTATAGCCATGTTTTTCTTGGCAATTCAGCTAGTTATCGGACGTGATCGCCCGTGGCTACCTGATAAGATGCTCAAAGGTTCGATGAAGCTGGAAACAGTACAGAAGTTTGTCAAAATGGGGATGCCCTGGATCAGAAGAATTGAAAACGTTACTAAACCCCGTAAAGCTTATCTCTGTAATAGTTTGCCTGGAAGAGTTATCTTGGGAATAGCGATCGCCCTAATGTCAATGTCGATGATGATTCCGATTCCTGGAACCAATACTCTACCTGCGATCGGCATTTTTGTAATTGCTTTTGGCTTATTAGAAGATGATGGGCTGATCTGTATTGCAGGACTGTTTATCTGCGCTATGGGGGCAGCTTTAACAACATCAATTTTGGTTTTTGGTAAGGTGGCAGTAGAACGCTTTATCGCTTTGATTAAGGACTTTGTCTTAAATTTAATTTAATTCTAAGCTTAAGCTACAAGTCCGAAAGGATTAGATAAATAATCGGCAGTGTATTCTACCAAAGCGATCGCATTTTCGTAAAGCATCCTTTTGGGTCCTAATATACCAACACTGCCTACGGCAATATCATCTTGATAGTAGTTTGCCGAAATTAAGGCACAGGTACGCATTGGTTCTAAATGATTTTCAATGCCAATTTTGACGTTAACTCGCTTGAGAGAATCTTCAAACTCAGGCAGAGTAAAAATTACTGGCGATAATTGGTCTTGCTGTTCTTCTAGCAATGATAATAGGGTTTGTACCTGCTGTAGTTGAGAAAACTCAGGCTGACGTAATAATTCTGCTATACCGTGAATTACCATCGGGCTGGAATTACTAGTTTGAAAAGCAAGCTTTAGCTGATTCAAAAGCGTTTCGAGAAATCCTGCATATTGAGAAAACTGACGGTCTATTTGCGCCCAATCCAAAGCACAAATTTCTGTTAAGGAACATCCTCTCAATTCTTGATCAAGAAAGTTCGATAGTAATTGTAGTTCATGTTCAATCACCGATTCCTCTACTTGATCTTCCTGTAGGGGGGATTCCATGATAATCGATTGAGTTTGATAACAATCAGTGACCACAATCAACATTACCTGATTGGCAGCTACTCTAACTAGCTGTAAGTGGCGCAAAGTACTATTCAGATTCTGTGGTAGTGTGATTAGAGCAATATATCCGCTTAAAGTAGCTAGAAGTTTAGCCGCACGTTGTAGTAAAGCCTCAAAGCTAGCTTTGGCAACTTGCAGTTCCTGTTGCAAGATTTTTTGAATTGCCTTATTGATTTTATTATTAGGCACGATTAGATGATCGACGTAGGTACGATAACCAGAATCCGATGGAACTCTACCCGCAGAAACATGAGGCTGATAAAGTAGTCCTGCTGCTTCTAAATGACCCATAACGTTACGAATCGTGGCAGAACTGACGTTAAAATCGTATTCCTGCGCCAAAGTTTTAGAAGCTACTGGTTCAGCAGTAGCAATATAGTGTTTTATAGTGGCTTTCAATATATTCTGATGTCTAGTCGTCAGATCTGATTGGTTTACCATTAAAATAATTAGATTTAGTTATAAATTAGTAATTGTTAAAGAGATCTAAAATTTTGCTAGAGTATAACTCGTCATTTCGGCTTTTGGAGTTAAATGATTAACAGTAAGTGATCTTTAGATTATCTTAATAGCGGTTAATGGTGGAATCTATTAGGCAAGAATAAGCATCTATTCCTCCCATAACATTTTGCACTTGAGAAAATCCTCTCATCGATAGCCATTGGCAAAGTTGAGCTGATCGCATTCCATGATGACAGATAACAATTGTTTTCGCCTCTGGTTTGAGTTCAGTCAAAATTTTATCTGACCATTGTTCAAACTCACTCAGAGGGTAAATCTCAAAACCTTCAATCTGAGCGATCTCTACTTCCCTTCTTTCTCTAACATCGATTAACTGTAAGTCTGCATCAGACTCAGCTAATAAAATTGCTAACTGGTTTACATCTATTTCGGGAATGGAATAGTACATGTTTGTCAACTCGATATTTTTAAAAGATCTAAGAAATTAATTTTCTCTTAGTTTGCTTACCATTGATTGTTTATTTTTAACGAACAAATAGTACTCGTATGGGTAGCAATGTTTACAGTTGCCGTTTTTAGGCATCTGATTTAATGAATCGTTCTTATTTAAAGATCTTAGCAGCGAGTGCAATCACTATCTTGCTGATTTCTGTTATGTTGCTCTTACAAGATTTAAAGTTTATCAATAAAGACATAACAGATGTCTTTGAACTTGGTCTTTCAGGTAATTTACAATTTAGATATATCTAAATGAAGATTTCGATAAGTCCCCACATTAAATTAGATTTTTCCTTAGTATGAAAATACTGAGTAATATATTTTCAAAGCTCCCAGGTTGGACAAACAACAGACGTTTTCTCAAGAAACATTAGCAGAAACAGTAGTTATATCCTGCAACAAAGTTGAACTTGAAGTTGTTAGTAATAATTTAGCAACTTTTTTTTTCGAGGATTACGAAGATCACAATTTTCGGCTAGTGCTTTCTTATCCTCAGAGTCGAGAGTTTCTAAATAAACGAGATTTAAAAGAGAAAATAAGTGAATTTAGCTCATTAGTATTAAAAATTGAGCAATATGCTCTTTTGTTTCGAGTCAACTATGTTTCTATCGGTTAACTAACAGACTATTACCTGATTAGCTTTAATGGGAGTTTTTCAGGAGCATATCTAGAGGTAGAGACTACAGAATTAGTTATACTTCTAACTACTTTACTAGAATCCTACTTTACTTGTGTGCAAGAAAATGAATTTTTGCCACTGTATTTTGAAGTTGATGGTCAAACAGTTATTACTCCAACCTCTAAATCGATAGGAGTCCCTCAGGCATATGATTTTTCCGTTACCTTTAGGGAATTTATGACTAATGAAGCAATTTGGAATATTGTCGACTTATCAGGAATCATTGATGTTGTAACTAATGAGTTAGGGGCGAGTACCATTGAAAGAGCAATAGCATCAGTTTGGGAATATTCTAAAAACTTATTAGAAGCAGGAAATGAAGCTAATTCAGAAATTATTGCTAGTGGCTTAGAAGTAGAAGCGGAAGTAGCAACAGAATTTCTTAGTGGTGGATTAGAGGCAGTAGGTGGGATATTGGAATTAATCGGTGAATTACTCGCTGGTTTATTAAGCTGATGACACAAAATGTATCTCTGATATGATGCAAGTAGAGCAGACCGCCTCTATACGGAAGGAATGTCAATATTGAGTTTTAAAGCTGGATTATTTTCCCAGCGATCGCCTACATAAATATAGATGCTGGTAGTACGGGGGTCACTATGCCCGAGCAAATCTTGAACTTGACGTAAATCTGCCCCTGATCTTAAAGCTAATGTACCAGCGGTGTGTCGCAGACTGTGAGCAGAAATAGTTCTGCACTTTTTGATATCGTCTTTAATCAGGGTCGCAGGATTTAACTGACGGAGATCACTCATTCCAGGCTACGTTTGAATATATTGATCAGGTGCCAGCGATCGCTTTGGAAGCGGGATTAAACGTTGCTCAGCTAGAGTTCGCTAGTCGTCAATTTAATGAATTTGCCGATTTTGCAATTCGTTATTAAAATGCCCTTTCATTTGTCTATTGATAGCTGCAATTGAATGGTTGATTTAGTAAAATCACCATGATAATCGGGTATAAGTTAAAGGACTAGATCCGTAAAACTCTAAATCCTTAATAATGACAAAGCAAAAAATGCCGGGAACTTTCTTAGGGGCAAATGGACTGGAGTTATATTATCAAAGTTGGCATCCTCAAGCCGCAGCGAAGGCAGTATTAATTATTGTTCATGGTCATGGGGCGCATAGTGATATTTTTACCAATGTGGTGGAATACTTAGTCGAGCAAGATTATACAATCTATAGTTTCGATTTGCGCGGTCACGGGCGATCGCCTGGTAAACGGGGTTACATCAATAGCTGGGATGAATATCGCTTAGATCTTGATGCTTTTGTCAAGCTAACTCAAGCCCAAGAACCTGAACTTCCTTTATTTTTGGCTGGTCAGAGTATGGGGGGAACTATTGTTTTAGACTATGTATTACGGACGACACAAGCCCCGCCCTTCGAGGGCGGGGTCGCGTCCTTACGAACATCGCCGCAACTAGCAGGATTAGTCTTAATATCTCCAGCATTGGGATTATCTGTGGCACCGTGGAAATTATTGATCGGTCAACTCTTATCAAGTGTTTGGCCTCGCTTTACCTTAAGCGCAGGGATTGATTTTGCCACCGCCTCTCGTGACCCTAAAGTAATTGCGGCTAATTCTCAAGACCCCCTGCGTCATGGTCAAGGAACTGCTAGATTAGCGAGGGAATTACTCAAGACCATAGATTGGGTTAGAGCAAATGGAAACAAGTTACCAGTACCACTATTAATGCTTCATGGTGAGGCAGATCGAGTGACTTTATTTGCCAGTAGCCAAATTTTCTTTGAAGGCTTGACTTTAGCTGATAAAGAAATGCCCAAATATCCCGATAGTTATCATGAACTCCACAATGATCTCAACTATCGAGAGGTGCTGGCAGATCTGAAAGATTGGCTAGAAAGACATCTTGAACCAGATTGATCAGTTCAAAGTCGGTAAATCAACTGCCACTAATCATCAATGACTTACGAATCAACTCATGAAACGTGCCCAACCAAAACTAAACTTTATTTCTCCCTCTTTTAATCCTCTCGTCCTCCGCTTAGTTCACTGGTCTTTACCAATTTTACAAAAGGTTCGCCTGCAACCTTGGCTTCCCGCAGGTATTAGTAAAATCAGTACAGTTAATGGATTAACTCTGCTCAAGCTTTACCATCAGTTTCAATTAGGAAAAATTCGGCTGATTCTCGCGTTTCGTCATTGTGAAGTAGATGATCCTCTCAGTGGACTGCATCTGTTATCTCGCGAAATTCCTCAACTTGCTCGGCAACAAGGTATTCGGCTTAGATCTCCTGTTCATAGCCATTTTATGTATGACAGAGGCATGACAATCTGGGCGGGGAAGTGGCTTGGTTGGGTGTTTGCTAAGATCGGCGGCGTACCAGTACATCGAGGTAGGGCTTTAGACTTGCAGGCAATTAAGCTGCTTAGGGAGTTGCTGGTTAAAGGCAAGTTTCCTTTGGTAGTTGCGCCTGAAGGGGCGACCAATGGTCATAGTGAAGTTGTTAGCCCTTTAGAACCTGGGGTGGCACAATTGGCGTTTTGGAATGTCGAAGATTTGGCAAAGGCAAATCGAGTAGAGGAAGTGATCGTGTTACCAATTAATATTCAGTATCACTATCCTAATCCTCAGTGGTCAAAACTAGATCGCTTATTGAATCAATTAGAGGCTGATTGTGGTTTACCTCAATCAGTAACCAAGGATGTTAGGAGTGAATCGCCAACAGAGGTATTTTATTCTCGTTTATTGAGACTCGGAGAATATCTACTCTCGGAATTAGAACAGTTTTATCGTGGTTTTTATCATTGTCAGCTGCCCAATTTAACTCAAGATTTAGCGACCACCGAAGATGCTCTTACCCTGAGACTACAGCAATTGCTTGACGTGTCTTTGCAGGTTGGCGAATCATATTTTGGTTTGAAATCTACAGGCAATATTATTGAGCGTTGTCGCCGTTTAGAAGAAGCGGGCTGGAACTATATTTATCGCCACGACCAGCAGGATTTACAAAATTTATCTCCTGTCCAAAAGGGTCTAGCCGACTGGATTGCTGCTGAGGCAGATTTACGCCTGCTACATATGCGTTTAGCTGAAAGTTTTGTGGCAGTTCAGGCTGACTATATTCGACAAAAGCCTAGTTTTGAAAGATTTGCTGAAACCACTTTGATTTTATTTGATGCGATCGCCAGAATTAAAGGTACGAAAAATCCTCGTCGTCCTCGTTTGGGATGGCGCACCTCAACCGTAACTATCGGTGAACCAATTAATGTCAGCGATCGCGCGATTACCTATCGTCAAAATCGTTCTTGTGCAAAACAAGCGGTGGCACAATTGACCCAAGATTTACAGACGGCTTTGGTAAAAATGATTATTTGAAATTTATGAAAATGGGGAATAGAAATTAGAAGATTTACAGCCAAGTTAACTTTTTATACTCTATGAATTCAACAACTGCATGTCAGCAAAACTCAATTGAATTATCAATCATGAATGCTAGCAAGCAGTTGGTAAATATTCCTTGGTAGGAGTGGTCGTCATAATTTGCAGGTCATAGCAATAAAATACATGATGCAGTACTGGTTTGCCTTTATGGTCGATATAAACTTCTAATCTTCCTTCGGGTATATCTGCAAATAAAACTCTTTGATAAGGAAAGACAATCTTTTCGCAACTATAATTGTCACTACCGACGAGCCGAATCAGCTGTACTTTATGAGTAGAATTAAGATAGTGGCATAGTGGCTGGGATGTTACTTCGGTAATTGGTCTTGGGGCTATTTGCATTTTGATCTCTGGTTTGTTATTTGAATTTATTTCTCTACCATAGATAATAAACTTGAAGAATTTGTGAGGAAAATAATTGAAAATTTGCTTAAAGTGATAATCGTATATAAAACTTATTGAACATCAATAAGGTCAAACAATAGTAGCAAATTCTTTTAAATCATTTATTATCATTTCAAGTATTAATTGATTTTTATGCTTAAGAAATTTTAATACTCGTGAAACTATTATATTTTTAGATTAAACCTGAAATCCAAACCAAGATCCTGCAAGGATTTATTTTATGCTAAATTTCCAATATTCCAGTTTAATTGATGCCCCAGTAGAGACAGTCTGGCAATTTCATGAACGCCGAGATATTCTCGATCTGTTGACTCCACCTTGGCAACCAGTAACTATCATTCGCCGTGAGGGAGGTTTAGACGTTGGTGCAGTTAGTGAGTTTCGTTTATCCTTGGCAGGTATTCCCATTCGCTGGATCGCCAAACATATTGAGTGCCAGCCAAATCGCTTATTTGTCGATCAACAAACAGAAGGTCCAATGCAGTCTTGGGTACATCGTCATGAATTTGTAGCGGTCAATGATCAAACCAAACTTACAGATGCGATCGCCTATGAAATTCCTGGAGGTTTCTGGGCTGAATTATTCTTAGGCTGGTGGGTTAATGCCCGTCTCAAAGATATGTTTCGCTATCGTCATCAGGTGACTAAAGACAACTGTGAAATATGACTATTTTTCTGTTTGAAAACCGTTTTTTTGTTGTGAGAAAACTTACATCTAAGACAGTGCATTGTTCAACTGTGAACTAATATTTAGTTGCTGAGATAATTCCTCTAACTGAGATATCTCAGAATAAACTTGCAGCTTAGTATCAAAAAAGTCTGGTTTTGGTCTAACTCTTAGTAAATAGTATCCTTGTCTTCCCTGTGGTGCCAAAGCATACTTCGATTCAGTAATGATGCACCAGGTTATAGGCAAACTAGAGCGATCATAAAGTGTAAAGTAAATATCAAATTGCTCTATAATTTCAGGTGTAGTTTCGATCTTGAGGGCTTGTTGTTTATCTAAATAATTATAAGCAAAGTGAGTTGCGGGAGCGCCAACAGGTAGGTATTCACGACGTATAAAAGACTCTGGCAGGTATTGGCGCAGCTTTAGCAACGTAAAAATATAATAATGCAGCCCTGAATAAAACCAGTTTTTAGCTTCAATCAAATTGTCATAGTAACTATTAATATCTTGGGGAACATTATAGGATTCAACAAATAGGCGATCATCTACCTTAATTGCGGGATAATCAATAGTATCGTTGCGATTATAATATCTAACTCCTAATGAATATTTACCAGCAGGTAGTTTTAAGATATGCCAAGAACTATCTGTACTAATTCTTTCTGATTCCACACTAGCAATGGTCTTATAACCAGGAAAACTATAAACCACTGCAATCCACGAACGAGAAGATTTATTCGCCGTTTCGAGATCAATAGCGATTGTTTCTGATACCTTAAATGGACCCAGGGTGCCAATAACTGCATGAGTATTCCAACGTGGTCCTTTGGTCATCAAAACAGGCAAGATCAAGGGAGCATTAATCATTTTTTGAGATAATACTCGCCACTGAGAAGCTTTCTTTTTATTGAGCGCCAGGTAAATAGTAAATAAAATACCAATTGCCAGCTTCATTACTTTATTAAATAGCAATGACAACAACGCTAAAGGAATTTCCCATAACAACCAGATGTTATTCATGATTCTTCTTGCTCTACATAAATTACTGCTAACAATCGACCTCAAATCAAGACATATTTAACTCCCCAGAAAAATCATCCACCTTACTAAATTGATAAGGTCCCATTAATGCCCCCCAGGTTCCTTTGCCAGTTTCAGGATCTATCCCTTTATCGTAGGTCAATAGCTCATCTGGAGTTGCTTTAAATCCTAAAAATACCTGGAAAGTTGTACCTTGATAAGATATGCTACAGGGTTCGTCAGAAATCGGAGTTGTGGTAAAACTGTAGCCTTGGTTTAACTCTTGTGTTGCTACTTTGAGAGTACAATTTGGTAACAGCTTAATTGTTTCTGGGGTAATCTGCCCAATTAAACTTTTATCTTGCCCTGCACCTTGAGCAGTAGCAAGATCCAGAAACATATAAAACTCAACCTCAATATTTTCTCTTTGCCTTAAACGCAGAATTCGCGGTCGATAAGGCTGTTGTAGCTTGATTACGTTAGCCTGTTCAGCAAACAAAGTAATACTGTCATCAGTAAAAATCGGCACTGGGCGTATCCAGAGTCGTAAATTGACATACCAAGCAGGTTGGGAACTAGCTTGAGATTGATTGCTAAATTCTCCAGCTAAATAGGTAGCTAGGGCGGTTAATTGAGGAGAGAACATCTAAGTTTAATGATTCAATGCTGTCTATCATAGGATATAGTCGTCTAAATTAACTTTTGCACCTTCTAATTATTCTGTTCAAGGGACTAGGGATAACCTGAATTCGGGTTAAGCAAAAAGCTATATCTGACAGTATTTTCCAGCGGTGCTGTGTTTACTCTTTTTTTCTAATTATTCCGCCCAAAGAATAGTCAAAAAGCTTATAGCTTAGGGCTTAGAGCTGATAGATATCCTCACAGACTAACTCTCTTATGCCGAACTGACGTTAGGGATAGGGGATTAGGGATTAGGGGGAAATTTATTTCTACAATTTTTATTTAAAACAACTATATTAAGCTGCTCTCACTTAAGCTAAAGAATCGATAATTCTCCTACTGTTTCTAAGCGTTTAAAATCACTTAGCTGCACAAACTTATCTGAGAGCATTTCGGCAATAGCAGGGCTAATCCAGCCCATTTGTTTCAAAAGATGAATTGCGGTAGCATACTTGGCTCGTTTTGCGCCATCTTTAACCTTAATCGCTAAACCCATACCTTCTCCTACTCGACCAACACACTGTATTCCTTCAGCCCCAGATTTGCTGACTAATTCTCCTTCACTCAGACGCATCAATTCAGTATCAAAACCACCTTCTCCTGCAATCATGCGGGGATGATAAGTCATTGCCCTAGCGATACGCTCTAAATCCAGATTATTGCCTGCTGCTAGCTGTGCATAAAGATGTGCCATCTGCTGTAGCTGCATTAAATAAGTCGGCATGCCGCAATCATCCTGGGCACCAATTAGCTCAGCCCCAGGCATTCCTAGCAATTCCGAAACTTTACTAAGAATCAATTGCTGAACTGGGTGAGAGTGCTTAATGTATTTATGTAGAGGCAAGTCAAGATTTTGACATACAGCTAAAACTCCTGCATGTTTCCCAGAACAGTTATGTTCCAGACGATTAGTCTTGCCTGATGGTACGGGGCATTGTAAGGCTAAAGGATCAACATCAGCACGCCATAAAATATTAAATGCTTGTCTAGCTTGTTCAATAGTACCTTGATGAGAACTACACATAATTGCCAAATCTCGATCGCTAAGATTGTATTTTTGTAGTGTACCAGTACTAGTCACTGCTAATGCTTGAAAAGGTTTTAGCGCTGAGCGAATAAAAGCCTCGGCTTCACCATCTCCCGCCATCAACAGAACTCGACCTCGACTATCGCAGACTGTCGCCTCTACCTGGTGAGTAGATTCTAAAATTCCTGATCGCAGTAGATGAACCTCTAAAGATGGCGTGTGAATTCTTTTTCCTCTAGTCATCCAATAATTCAACCGTTAAAAAATTAATAGTAATCATCAGTCTAAGCCTTAACCAACCAAATTAAACTACAGCTAGCTACGATTAGCACAATTAAGCCATAAGTTTTTTGTAGTCTTGCCATGATTGGCTCAATTTCATAACTAACAATTAAGCGATCTCGATTCAGCATAGCAGTAGGCTTAAGCCAGGTTTGCCCATCATACCAGCCTGACTCTTCGTAGAATATGCGATCGCTCTTAAGACGATTTTTAACGTACTGCCATCCTAGATAAATTCTGGAGAGAAATAACCCTGTCAGTAATGCCACGCCAATAATAGATGATAAAACTAACTCCCAAGGATTTTTAATCGGAGTATAGATGGACATTGAAAGTGGTGCCACAATCAACAGACTCCAAAAGCTGACCCAGATGATTTTACGAACATATTTACCCGTGGCTAATATTCCCCAGTTAAATAGCCAGGATTCTTTGAGTTGCTCATATTCATAGATAGGCTGTTGTTCTTGGGGGACAGGACAAAAGTTTAAGGTCGATTTATTCATATAAACAGGGTGATATTAACTAGGCTGGGAAGTAAATTCAATGCGTTCGGCATGTCCCCAAAATGCTTCTAGATTATAATATTCTCTCGCTTCAGTCAGAAAAGAATGAACAATCACCTCACTATAATCCTGTACAATCCAATCTCCCTCTTTTTTACCTGAAACCCTCACTGGATGAAGATTATACTTGGTTTCTAACCGCTCTTCAATGGATTCGGCGATCGCATTTAGTTGAGTACGGGAGTATCCTGTAACTATTACAAAATAATCAGCCAAGTATGACACCTCAGTAACTTTCAACAGGACAATATTGTGCGCTTTTTTATCTTCGGCAGCCGTGGCAATCTGTAAAGCTAGTTGCTGACTATCAAGATTTAGTTGTTGATCGTATTGGTTAGGAGTGGCAATTGCTTGTTCTGATGATTTACTCATGCAAATATGATTTTATAATTGTGTTGAAATTTAGGATAGGTTAATTAATCGAGTTTATTTTAGATGAGCCTTGCTTAACATCACGAGCCTGAGTTAGCGTTTTGTTCAACACCGTGATTAGACAAAGGCGATTCGGTTCGCCGCATGTTGGCGACTAGCCGTCGCCCTCTCTCACGGTCAAAGCCCAGTTTCTAGTTAGAACAGTGCGGGGATGAATAATCTTTTGCTTATCTAATAAATATTCTAATGAATAATCACTAGTCTGCTGTACACATTTGTAAAGATTTTTTGGTGCTACTGCCCGCATCGCTGCTAATCTTTTGTTATCACCCCGATTTGGTTCTAGTACATCGGCTATAAACACTACGCAACTTAATCTACTCATCTGCGGTGTTCCCAAAGTATGATTTCTAATTGCTGCTAAGATTTCGGGATCTTCAACGCCAAATTCTTGCTGTGCTACTAAAGCACTCACGTCGGCATGGAGTAAATGAGGCTGATTCAAACAAATTTCATCTATGGGAATCTGGGCTGATGTTGCCAGTTGCAGCAGTTTGGCTGGCGGAAAAAACTTGGCTAAATCGTGCATTAAGCCAGCTTGAGCCGCCTGTTGCTCATTTAGTTGGTGATGGTGAGCCAGAGTGATACAAAGTTCCTCAACCCCCAGTATGTGCTTTAAACGACGGCGAGAAACATTTTTATCTAGCCAGGCAATTATGCGATCGCGCATCTTATTTTAAACAATATATTTGGCAGAATTTATTTTTATATAACTGATTATTTTAGTATAGTTAAAAGTGTTGGCAATAGTCATTTTAAAAATCAACAATTTGTAGCATATTAGTTGTCAATTTTTGAGATTGACTTAACAAGCAATCTGTTGCAATAGCTAAAGCCTAAAATTATCAGCTCTAGAATATATTGATTTACAATTTGCTAAAGTTGTTGATTATCAAACAATATAAAATATTGCGATCGCAGTATTAACATCATGATATTGTAGCGCATTTAAAATCTAGATCAATTACCTATTAATAGCTATTGCTAGATTCTGACTATTTCTTTACCTTAATAGAAATTAAATAATCTTGAGCAAAAAATGAAGATTTGATACATTCAACTTGAATGGCTAATCAAAAGACTGATGATAACTTTAGATAGCAAAGAAGCCAAAAGTTGAAAATGATCAGTATTCGTAAGTTCTTAGTAACATTTTTTCTAACTGGATGCTTACTTTTAGCATCTTGTTCACAGCAGACCTCATCCCGTTTTGATGATGCTCAACAAGCAAGCACTAGTAAAGGTGCAACAGCTGTGGTTGATAACGCTCAATCAGGTGGAGTGTTCAACCGTTACTTCCCTGATAGTGGCGATGGATATGAGCGAGTCTATTCACAAGAGAAACAAGGCTATGCTCAAGCTAAACTAACCAAAGACGGCAAAGAAATAGCTATTCTCTCAATCTCCGACGTAGTCAGCAATTCTAGTACAGTGGCAAAATTTCAAGATAGCAGTAGCCAGATCAATGGCTATCCCGCCGTTAGCCAGGGCAAAACAGGTACGGCAGTATTAGTAAGTGATCGCTATCAAGTCAAAATTCGTTCTAAAGATGATTCCTTTGATTCAGCTGAACGTGAAAGATGGCTCAAAAAATTTAATCTAAGAGGGTTGTCGAAACTAAACTAGCATTGTGTAGATTTGAATCATTAAATAAATAACTGTAAATTTCAGGAGCAAGCGGTGAGTGAATCAATTTTTGAACTGGTAGACAATCTGCCCGAAAGCAATCTCACAACTATGATGTTGAAATCCCTCGATTCGATTGTGCCAGGGGAATGGTCAAATACAGTGGGCTTTGTTGAGACAATTCGTAAGGTAACAGGAGAAACTGACGAAGAACTAATTCAGCAAATTGGCGATCGCGCTGTCTGGCTTTACAATGATAAGTCTCAGGGATATCGTCAAGCCATGTGGCTTTATCAAACTGTAGATCGTGCCGATAAGGCTTTAGGTTCAGCGGCATTGGCAAATAAGGTTGGTAATAAGATTCCCTTAGTGGGCGGTTTGTTAACTAGAATTACGCCCAATCCTGATAAGGCTCAGGCGATCGATCTTTCGCTCAAGTTGGTCGTTGAGCTAGTTGCTTTTTGTAAAATAAATGGCATTCCTGGTGATAGCATCAAAGATTTTGTCGGGGCATTGAGTGATTACAGTGGTGAATCTTTGATGCGGATAGCGACACTAGTATGTGTTGATGGCTTGGTACCCCTTGGACCTGATTTTTTGCTTAAGGTTCAATCGACCTTGAGTGGCATCAGTCCTCAAGACTTAAAATCAAACTCCACCTTTAATGGCGTGTCTGAATTAATTCCTGGAGGTAATGCTGGAGGAAAGTTAGATTTTATAGAAGAAAGTTTTGATTCGGTTAAAGGCTGGATGGCAAATTTTGTCAGTAGCAAAAATTTATCTCCTGAAAAGATTATGAACAATTTACAGGGGTTTTTAGAGTTCTCTGATAGCAAGCTAGACTATGCGGCTGCTTTTATTGATTTATCAACCAATTATTACGAGCATACTGGAACTCAAACTATAGCTCGAAGATTAATCGAAAGGGCTTTTGATGAAATTTAAAATCAGAAAAATCATTACCTATGTTCGTTGGTAATATCCAATCACTTTGATTTAGAAATTTCTGCAAATATCTAATATGATTTAAACTTGAGTCATCTACTGTAATGAAGCCTCTATGGGTCTAACAGACATATCAACATCAAGCCTTTTAAAGCTATATTCAATTACCATATACGTTTAAACTATCATCGCCGCCCAGCATATAATCTTTGCTTAAAGGCGAAATTAACAGTAATGCTTACGCATCACTAGACAGTTTCGATGATTGGGTAAGTTTAGATATTGCAACTCATCGGTTAACTTATTGATAAATTGAAGTCCTCTTCCGCCTTCTTTTTCCATTACATTGGCTTCCCGTTCGCTTTTACGTAATTTTGCTTGAATATCAAAAGGTTTGCCCTGATCCCAAATCCTCATTTCTAAGAAGTCGGGTAATAGCTCGACTTCCAAATCAATAGGTGTTGTTTCTGGCAAATCTTGATGAGCATGGCGCACCGCATTAGTAAATGCTTCAACCAATGCCACTTCACATTGCCATCCTATCTTTTGGGGAACCAGTGGAAATACTAATCCTTCAAACCACTGTAATACCTCTTTTAGGGCTTCTAGTTCAGTCTTAACTCGCAAATGATATTGTTTAGCTTTTGGGTTCGGTTTCATTAAACGCTGATGACGACGAATCTGCCAAGTGTAAAGATTTGTGTTATGTGGATTCTCTACTTCGTTGTGGGACCTTAGATTGTAACAATTGATGCCAGAGATTCAGTCTAACTCATGGTTAGGATTACCTAACATCAATGGCTTTTTTATAGCTATCTGACTATATATAGTATATATCTTTACAGCTAGCCGCCACAACCACTGTTGCAGGACGAAAACAATACTACGCATTGAATAATAGAGACTCAAAACCCAGCTATTTCGCTCTAAGATATTTTTAGAGCAATGCTTGAACCTTCGCCTTCGGCTTGCTAACGCAACCTGCTTGCGACTCAATCGGTGTGTTTATCCCTTGTAGTTTGAGATGTGGAGAGAAATCTCTAATGCCAGATCAAATTCTAGCTTTCTGACCTACAAGACTGGCTTTTTGGCAAATAAACTCAAGAATATCGTTATTTTAAACAGAAAAAACTTTTAATAAATCATTATGAAGTATTGTAATTTTGACTTAATATATGATTAATCTCAATTAAAGATCCTGATTAGAGTAACGGGTTTACTAGGTGGATGGCAATTGATTTACTGTGAGCGATCGCATTTGATTTTACAGATTAATTTACTCACCGAACAAAAAATTGCCAAGCTGATCGAGTTGATGAAAGAATTAAGGTCAGATCTACCAAATATTAGCGATCGCCCTGATTGGGAAGCAAAAATCATGCAGCAAGCCACAGATCCGCAGATTGTCTTAAATATCTTACAGGAAAATTTAGAGCAGGCGGAAACGGAATAATAAATAAGTGTTCAATATAGATTAACATCAAAGTAAATACAGACAGAGCGATTAATAAAAAGATATAGAAGTATCTTGATTTATTTCAGCTATAAATTCCTTTTTATACAACCTAGTCTTTCTCTTGTTTGATTCAATCAAAGCAGTATATTTGCTAATAATTTCAGTAGTAATATTCTTTAAAAAGAAACTTCTGTTAGTCGCTTTATACTCACCATTAGTAAGAACATAAAACCCCAAAGTATTTCTTTTTTGCCATATCCAAACTTCTTTGACATTTAAGCTTTTATATATAGACAAATCTTTAGGGCTACCACTAGAAAAATTCACTTCGACTGCCAGATCTGGAATTTCTCGATCATCTTCAAGCTTTGTAAACAGATAACCAGAATCAGGTTCTTTGCCTTTTTCTATCTCTTGTTTTTTGGCAGTAGTCGATCCTAGTAGGATATAATCCATCTCTTTTTCATCACAATAAGCCACTATTAAAGTATCAATACTTCTGTTCGTATTTTCGTGTTTTAAACCAGGACACATTAATTTTAATATTTCGTCTGCATACGAAATTTTACACCAAGATACATCTTCAAGAGTATTTAAAAGGCTTACGTATTGACTCCAACTAGCTTGAGAAATTGTAATTGTGATGTCTTTTTCTAAATCTGGCTGAAGCTGGCTTTTTTCATGATCTAAGATTATTTTTAAAAAACTTTTTACTTTTTCTCTATATAATTTTATTTTATTTAGCTGCTCGATAGCCTCTCTATTAATAAGAGAAAAGCTGGGAGAATTAATTATGCTCTCGTAAATAATATTTATTTTTTCCGCTAGATTGATACTATAAATAATATAGTCTTCAAAGCTGTTGTCTATAGTAGAAGCAAAAATATTTTGGGCATCTATACTTTGAGTATGATCTATTAATTTTAAAGATTCTTCTATCCGCCTAAGATATTCTCTAGTATCACTTTGTCTTTCTAAATTTAGAATTATCCAGCTTAATAGGAATCTAAGTTCAACGTCTATATGGTAACAATTGAGTATTATAGTTGCCAATGCTGGATTAGCACTCTTAAAGCTTTTTGAAATGTTTGCAACTTTAAGAATCAGACTGCTAATTCTAAGCATATTATCAGTAACAATCTTATTTATAAAGTTGTTTCTTAAAGAATTCTCAGCATTTTTTCTTATAAAAGACACTTTTTTGTCTATTTGATCCAAAAGCGGATATATTTCTTTTCTAAATCTTTCGCTGTCTAAATCATATTCTAAAGCAAAATCTTTTTCTAGTTTTTCTACCTCTTTTTTCAGTTTGCTTTGATAGTTATCTAAATTTTTATCTGCTTTACTAATTGTTGATTCTGCTATCATTTTCTGGTTAATCTTCCAGCAAAATAGTTGTTTGAACTTTACTATGCTTGAATGTAGAAAGTATTTAATTATTCTAAGCTAATTTGGATTCAGATGTTAAACCCGCTTAATAGGACAGTATGATAAACGTGAAGGCACAGCGGTCTAAATTTGCTACCCATAGGTTAGTTTTATAGTGGGCAATTCGTTTGCGTGACCAGCATAGTATTGCCTTCACCTGGTAGCTGTTCGCTTTCATACATTACAGATAGCTGCAATCTAACTAAACTACAGGAATAATCAAAAATTCAAGATCTAACCTGTAACTGATTTAATCTCTTATGCCGTCGCGCTAAGTTGAGGCAGCTTTAATCAAAAACTATTAATGAACACTTATATTCTCAACCTACTAGTTATTGGGTTGTTGTTATTGGGAGTAACTTTAGGTTCGGGTTGGATCAAACGGCTACCCCTTTCTTATGCTTTAATTTATCTGGTGGTCGGGGTTTTATTGGGTAATTATGGCTTGGGCTTAATCAAGATCAGACCAGAAACTCAGTTTTTGGAAAGATTGACCGAATTTGTGGTGATTGTTTCGGTATTTGGTTGTGGACTAAAGATTAATCGTCCGCTCAAGCTTTGGGCATGGCAATCTACAATTAGATTAATCGGCATCTTGATGCTCATTTCTATTTTTAGCTTAGGGTTGATCGCTCATTACCTGTTGGGCATGGGTTGGGGGGCGGCGATATTATTAGGAGCGATTCTAGCACCTACTGATCCTGTACTAGCTTCAGAAGTACAGTTATCTCATGTCGAAGATAAAGACGAGTTACGTTTTGCTCTAACCTCTGAAGGAGGCTTGAACGACTCTTTGGCTTTTCCCTTCGTTTATTTTGGGATCTATGCTTTTAAAGATCCTGATTGGAATAACTGGTTTGCCAAGTGGGTGGCAATTGATTTATTGTGGGCGATCGCAGCAGGGATTGTGATGGGTATTATCGTCGCTAAAGCGGTGGTATGGATCGACCACAAGCTGCAAAAACGTCGCCCAGTGGATGATCTAATGGAAGATTTTGTGGCATTGAGCATTATCCTATTGACTTATTCGTTGACCGAATTAGTTAATGGTTATGGTTTTCTCGCTGTTTTTGTGGCAGGGTTAGTTGTTCAGCGCAGCTACTTTGGTCAGCACGATAAAAGAATGACACAGTTAGAATTTACCGAACAAATTGAAAAGCTGTTGGAAGTAACGGCAATTGTAATTCTGGGAACAGTATTATTAATTAATCCTATGCTCAAATATGCGGCACAGTCTCTGTTGGTCGCAGGTCTACTGTTATTGCTTATTCGTCCCCTCGGCGTTTGGCTAAGTATGCTGGGTGCGAGTCTACCAAAAAAAACCAGCAGTCTGATGGGCTGGTTTGGCATTAAAGGTTTGGGTTCGATATATTATCTTACCTATGCTTTAGGCAAAGGTGTTAGTGGCGAACCTGCTGCACAAATTGCCTGGATTACTTATACCGTAGTAGTCATGTCCGTAATCGCCCACGGCATTAGTGCTGCACCCTTGATGGCTTGGTATGAAGAGGTCAAAGGCAATGATTAGAACTCAGAACTAAAGCTTAAGTTAAGATAACCCAATAAAATATCAGTCTAATTTGAAATCCAACAAAGGAGGTTACATATCAAAGGTATAGGAAATGGAACTAACTACTAACCATTAACCACTAACAGAAACAATTTCATTCGTAGCAAACATTAGAGTATTTTATATAATTTCTTTCTTCAGACAGAACCAACTACAGGTAATTTTTCCTAGGTTAGAAAAATATATATTTACATTTTTGTTAATTTTATTTATTATGACTCGTTCTGCCTGTTTGATTTTTAATCCTGTTGCTGGACAAGGTGATTCAGAGCAGGATTTGGCGACTATTAAAAGTATTTTAGAACCAAAATTTGATTTAGATATTCAATTTACTACTAAGGAAGTTGGCGGTGGAGAGTTAGCCCGCCAAGCCATAGCCAACAATGCCGAGATAATTATTGCATCTGGCGGTGATGGTACGGTTTCGGCGGTAGCGGAGGCGCTTATAGGCACTAATATTCCCCTAGGTGCGATCGCCAGAGGAACAGCTAATGCTTTTGTCAATGCTTTGGATATTTCTGACCAGATTGAAACTGCTTGTCAGATCATAGTTGACGGTGCCACGAAAAAGGTTGACACGGGAATATGTAACGGCAAACCAATGATTTTGTTGGCGGGAATTGGCTTTGAAGCTGAAACCGTAGAGGATGCTGATCGCGAGACTAAAGATCGCCTGGGGATGTTAGCTTATGTGTTGTCGGGATTGAAACAGTTACGGGAATTTGAAGAGTTTGAAACTACTATCGAAACTGACGAGAAGATCATTAAGGTAGATGCCAACGCCGTGACAATCGCCAATGCTGCGCCCCCTACTTCCATCTTGGCACATGGTACCGCAGGAGTTGTTTATGATGATGGTTTATTGGATGTAACTATTATTTCTCCTCAAACTAGAGCCAGTGCGATCGCTATTTCTTATCATCTTTTGCAAAGTGCTAGCAATGACGAAGCAGCCGAAAGAAACGATATTGGCTATTTAAGGACTAAATGGGTCAAGGTAACCACTAACCCGCCACAGAAGGTGGTTGTGGATGGCGAAATTATTGGTTCTACTCCCATTGAAGTTGAATGTATCCCCCAAGGTTTAACTGTATTTGCTCCTGCCGAACATGTATTTCAAGCTGAAGAAAAACTCGAACATCTTTCAGGAATTGAAATTGAAACAAAATGATCAAGTAGATCTTTTTAGAAATACCTGTGGGGGCGACAAGCAAGTTATAAGGTAGACTGGACAAGGCAAACAGCCCTCATACCTTTGAGGTAACAAGGTAATTTGTGAGCCGAAAAATGAAGTAATTCTTGAACCACATCTTGAAAAAAGATAATTGAGTCTAA
>JBCDDK010000080.1:0-30154 GCA_039180345.1 Cyanobacteria bacterium P01_G01_bin.39
GAAAATTTCAGGAGCGCAGTGGAATCCTTCTTCGGTAACTCCAATGCTGCGATTACGCTGCGCTTATCTAAATGGACAGATTGCTGCTTAGTCTATTTTCCAAAATGGGATGCTCCCGCTGTGACTGGTTACTGATTACCGATTAGTGATTACTCAATTTTTTATAGAATCACTTAGTCAAAACTATGCCAATTTCATTTATGATAGGAAACTAACCTAATCAGAACTTACTCATTTTTTAGCTATGATCAAGCAAACTATTTCTGTCTTAGTAGAAGACGAGGCAGGGGTTTTAACGCGAATTGCAGGATTATTTGCTCGTCGTGGATTTAATATTGAAAGCCTGGCAGTTGGTCCTGCTGAAAAGGGAGGAGTCTCTCGGATCACAATGGTTGTACCTGGCGATGAGAAAGTTGTGGAACAGCTAATCAAACAGCTATACAAATTGGTTAGCGTATTAAAGGTACAGGATATTAGTCAGCAACCTTGTGTCGAAAGGGAGTTGATGTTGATTAAGGTTAGCGCTTCTGCCTCCACTCGTGCGGAGGTAATTCAGGTAGCACAGGTTTTTCGCGCTAGGGTTGTCGATCTTTCCGAAGAAGCTTTGACTATTGAAGTTGTGGGCGACCCAGGTAAAATCGTGGCAATTATTCAGATGTTAAACAAGTTTGGCATTCGTGAAATTGCTCGCACTGGAAAAATTGCTCTGGTCAGAGAATCGAAAGTTAATACAGAGTATCTCAAGTCCTTAGAAGCTAAAGTTACTTTGTAGAGTATTGAAAATATTATGACAAAATTTAGCTCAGTTGCCACAATTACAGGATTAAGCTAAATATCTCGACTTTTTTCTGCTAAATTAGATTAAATTTAACTTCGACACACAGCGAATTTAGCGGTCATAAAATTTTGTTCTACTAGTATCTGGTAGAGGTTAATGTCTGTTTCTATAAGGCAAGCATGACCACTTTGAGGTAATACTGTCATCTGAGATTGAGGCAGAAGATTGGCTAATTTTTGAGCTTCTTCTACCGAAGGAAGAAGGTCATCTGCTGCTCCTGCAATAATTAGACTGGGAATTTTTAAACTTCGTAATTCTTCGTCTAAAACGTTAAAGTCTCTTAATAAAGACAATCTCCAGCTAACTACATGAGGTGGCAAAGCTTTCATACTTTCAACTAAGCGATCGCGATCGCAATCATCAATTCGATGTAGTTGAGCCAGAAACGGTAGTAGTCCCACGGCGGAATAGCGGTGTACCCAAGAGGGTAGCAGTGAGGTAATGTTAGCTCCCCAGCTCAATATAGGTAGCTGATTGAAAGAGGAAGCAGGATTGACTAAAATCAGCTTCTTGAACATTCTAGGAGCAGCTAAAGCAGTTTTTAAAGCCAAACAACCTCCAAAAGACTCCCCACACAGATAAACCTCTTGATTAGTCTTGGTAGCTAGCTCAGATTTGATTAAGCTGATGGTATCTTGAGCCAGATCCTGCCAAGTACTATAGTTATCGATGCGAATTGATAGACATCGTAGGTCGAAATTAGCCGCTAGATTCTGGGACTGTGTTTGCAACAGTCTACCCGTGCCATCCATGCCAGGTAAATAGACAAATAGAGGAGCATCTGGATTTGTCTGTAGGGGATCAATAAATTCTACGCTGAGTTCAAAGCTCATGAGTATATTAAGGTATTAAAAATAAAACTTATTATTTATTAATTGTTAATAATTATCCGTCATTAATTGATGGGGATCGATTTCACCACTCTTTTCTTAAGATTGTCAAAATTGACACAGGCGAGGTTATGGAAAAAAGCTTAAATGAACCAACATCATTTTGAGCGCAACCCTCAAGGTTTAATTGCTCGTCTATTCTTTTAATAACATCCTTCTTTAAGCAAATCTGTGATTTGATTCTGACAATACTCAGTTAGATCAAGGGCAAGTTGTTTTGCCTGTCTGCCTTTATATTCTTGCTTTTGAGTCGCATTGATCAAGTAGGGTCTACCGATCAAAACCTTGACCCGATGGTAAACCAGCATTGGATGTAAACCTTTACGCTCAAAAAAAGGTTCATTGCGATCAAACTGCTTCAGCCAGCGAATCGGAATACTCGGGTAAGTAGTCTCATCCAAAGAAGCGATTGCCACGGGCAAAACTGCCAGATTAGCTACCTGAGATTGCCAAGCCAAATGGGCAAAACCACGATGAAACCGATTAATTTCGTAGGGGGCAGTAGGTTCAATCATGGGTTTTGTTCCTTCAGGAAATAATCCCACCCACTGTCTAGAAGTCAAAAGTTCATTCGCCTGCGCAAAAAACTGCTTCTGTCTGCTGTCTGCTTCAGCTAGAGGAAAGCATCCTAAAGAATTTACAATTTCTCGGACTACTGGAGTCTGTCCCATGTAGTGATGACAGGCAATTCGTAGAGTATTGGGGATGGTTTTTATTAAAATGGGAGCATCGAGAAAACTTCGGTGGTTACTAATCACGATTGTCGGGATTTCTTGAGGAATCCGCTGAGTATAAGATTGGATTATGTCAAGTTTAATAGTTGATATTAAAGACTGAGCAACCAAACGAGGTGTAAAAGATAACATTTAATTAGATTATTAGCGTATGTTGTACCCAGAGGTACTCAAAACCTTAATTACATTGCCAAATCAAGATTATTTACAGTATGAAGCAAGATTTAATATTTAACAAAAGTTTCAGATTTGGCAAGATTCCAAGAGCTATAGTTAGTACTGAACTATAGCTTTCAATTCATTACTACATTACTAAATACTTCAAATTTGTGATTTAGCAAACAGTATTTGCGCTCAATTCGTCTGCTGGGTCACAGTATATTGTGCTAAGAAATTGCCTGAAGCTATTATTTTGAGAGGCTGCTGACTAATGCTGCTCAATACTATCCTGGTCTATGGAGCAGAGTTTGTTAACGAAGTCGAAAATATATTAAGTATTTTCTTTAAGGTCTGTTTAAAGCCTGGTTGTCAATGATACTTAGGAAAGTAAAGTTCTCCGACCCTGTACAACCTCAGCTAAAAAACTCTTTAAATTCATCAAGATTATGTTTTAGAGAACAACGACAGCGCTTGTCTCGCGGTCAAATTAAATTAGAGGAAATTGTTGTCAAGGTAAAAGGATATAAATCAAGCAGGGATACCCTTTTGACTTGAGCAGTTTCACGTTAATTAAATGAATAATTCTAATCTTAACCCTAAATTTTCTTTAACTACTCCCCTTTATTATGTCAACGGCGTTCCTCACATTGGTAGTGCCTACACTACCATTGTCGCCGATGCCATAGCTAGATTTCATCGTTTGCAAGGTAAATCAGTTCTGTTTATTACGGGAACTGACGAGCATGGGCAAAAAATTCAGCGCACTGCTACAGAACAAAATCTAGAACCTCAAATTCATTGCGATCGCATTGTTGAAAGCTTTAAATCGCTTTGGTCTAAATTAGACATTAAATATGATCGTTTTAGCCGTACCACTAACCCAGATCATCAAAAAATTGTCAATGAGTTTTTTGAACGAGTTTGGCAGCAAGGCGATATTTATTTAGATCGTCAGCAAGGTTGGTACTGTGTTTCCTGCGAGGAATTTAAGGAAGAACGGGAATTGCTTGAAGATCATTATTGTGCAATTCATACTAATAAACAAGCTGAGTGGCGTGATGAAGAAAACTATTTTTTTCGGCTTTCTAAGTATCAGCAGCAGCTAGAGCAACTGTATGAATCTCAACCAGACTTTATTCAACCCCCAACTCGACGTAATGAAGTTCTGAACTTTGTCAAACAAGGTCTTAAGGATTTCTCGATTTCTCGGGTTAATTTATCTTGGGGTTTCCCCGTACCCACAGATGATAAACATACTATCTACGTTTGGTTTGATGCGCTTTTGGGCTACATAACCGCTCTACTGGAACCTGGTCAAGAACCAACTCTAGACAATGCCTTGGCTCAATGGTGGCCGATTAATCTCCATTTAATAGGTAAAGATATATTACGTTTCCATGCAGTTTACTGGCCTGCTATGTTAGCTTCTGCTGGTTTGCCTTTACCAAAGCAAGTATTTGGTCATGGTTTTCTAACCAAAGACGGACTCAAAATGGGGAAGACTTTGGGGAATACCATTGATCCCTTCGATTTAGTAGATAGATATGGTGTCGACGCTGTACGCTATTACTTTCTCAAAGAAACTGAGCTTGGCAAAGACGGCGATTTTAACGAAACTCGTTTCATAAACGTGCTAAACAACGATCTAGCCGATGTCTTGGGGAATTCACTCAACCGTACCTTGGGGATGCTAAAAAAGTATTGTCAGAGTACTGTACCGCAACTAAGTGGCGCGAACTACAGCTGGGACCATCCTTTAAAGAGTATTGGTATCGACTTAGGCGATCGCGTGACCATAGCTTATGAAAATCTTCAGCTTTCGCAAGCTTGCGAGGCAGTTTTAATTTTAGTGCGGGCGGTCAATAAATATATTGACGACAGCGCGCCCTGGAAGCTGTTCAAGCAAAAGCAACAGGCTGAAGTAGAGGAAATATTATATGCAGTTTTAGAATCTGTACGGTTAGCAGCTTATTTACTAGCTCCTGTGATTCCTCACACAAGTAGCAAAATTTATCAGCAGTTGGGGTTTGATTGGGATTTCAACGGTGGGTCGACAGCCACAGAGCATTTGGATTTCCAGGTTCACTCTAGGTGGGGGAATTTATTCACCAAGGAGCAGTTGGATAAAGCTAGTCCCGTCTTCTCTAAGCTAGAAATACCGTCAGAAGATTAAATAATGGCAAGTAATTTAGCTCAGTATAATTTTTTACTGATATAAGGTTATTTAGTAGGAGAGGAGTCTCGGTATTATTGTCGGTAACAGTTGAACCCAAATTACTCAGCCCAAAGCGAGTTGTCTGCTGGTGCCTAAAGTCAATTTCACTCGTTGGTTTATCTTCTTCAGTCTAGAGCTATAATACATCGGTTTGACTGCCTCACTAAATTACGTTACACCTTCATCAAACGACAGTTTTTAAGTTAGTTTGACGTTGGTTCTCTATCGCAGTCAGTAATTAGGGAGCTAGTCCACCCAATTAGAATACTTTTTTTTCATAAAAATAGAGGCTTAATACAATGTTGGATAATTTTGGCAGCGACCCGATATTTTCTCCCGAACAAATTCTCGAAAATAGAGGACGTGTAGCGATTTTTATTGATGGTTCTAATTTATTTTACGCAGCGCTTCAGCTAGGAATTGAAATTGATTATAGTAAGCTTTTATATCGCCTTACTGGTGGTTCTAGGTTACTGAGATCGTTCTTTTATACAGGAGTTGATCGCACTAATGAAAAACAACAGGGATTTCTGCTGTGGATGCGCCGCAATGGTTATCGTGTAATTGCCAAAGATCTGGTTCAGCTTCCTGATGGCTCCAAAAAAGCCAATCTAGATGTTGAAATTGCAGTTGATATGATGGCTCTGGTTTCTGCCTATGATACTGCCGTTTTGGTCAGTGGCGATGGAGATCTAGCATATGCTGTGGATGCAGTAAGCTATCGAGGAGCAAGAGTAGAAGTTGTTAGCTTACGCTCTATGACTAGTGATAGCTTAATTAATGTAGCCGATCGCTATATTGATTTGGATCAAATTAAGGTGGATATTCAAAAGAGCAATAAGCATAGCGATCCCTATCGTAGTTTCTCTGGATTTGGCATTTTAGATGATTAACTGATGATTTGATGATTAACTATTATCCCCCTTTTGCAATTTCGGTTTTAGCGACTAAGGTTAATAAAAGCGACATTATTTTTTAGTTAACCACTGTGATGCGACCTTGGTTTTGCAATAACAAAATTATTATTCGTAAGCAATGCCAGACTATGATTCAAAAGGGGATCAGTTTATCACTCTTTCTACTCCGCAGCTAGGCTTTGCCTCATCAGCTTGAGTGGTTTCGTCCAGCAGAAATAGTACCCCATTTATGAGTCCGAGAGTATAGAGTATATATACATTATCTCTATCTGCATCCCTAATTTGAGCCTAGCTAAATTAAACCCCAATCGGCTAAATGTATTAATTGCTCTGTTGATTCTGAGTATAGTTGGCTGTCAATCCTCAATACCCAAGTCCCAACCTCAGCCTCGTGAAGTGAGGTCTGATACTCAATTGGTATTAAACAATGCCATGTTGGAGCAATCTAATAAGCAGGACAATACTGTTTGGAAAATCAAGGCCGATAATATTGTCTACAGTGAAGATAAACAAATTGCCACCTTAAATCGTGTCGTCGGTAACTTATGGCAAAACGGCACTATCATTCTCAAGGTTAGTGCGAAAACAGGGGAGGTTCGAGACAATGGCAATATCATTATCTTAAACCAAGATATAGTTGCCAGCGATCCCCGTAACAATAGTGTGATTAACACTGATGCTGCCGAATGGCGACCACAGGAAAACTTACTGTTAATCAAGGAGGAGTTAGTCGGTACGCATCCCAATTTAAAAGTTACTGCTGATTCGGGAACATATCTTACCGACATCGAACAATTAGCAATTCAAGGTAACGTAGTGGGAACTACCAATCAGCCTGATCTTGAACTTACTAGCGATCGCCTTCAGTGGAATATTGCTCAAAATAAGCTCAAAAGTCCTGGTGCGGTTGAACTAGTTCGCTACCAAGAAGACCAAACCATTACCGAACAGCTAGTTGGCGATCGCGCTGAAGTGGATTTAGTTGAGCATACTGCAACTTTGAATCAAAATATTGAGCTGATTACGCTAAAGCCACAACTGCAAATAGCTACTGACTTTTTTGTTTGGAATTATCAACAGCGAAGCGGTCAAACCGACCGACCAATTCAAATCTGGGATCGCGATCGCCAAATTAATTTGACAGGCAATCAAGGGGAAATAAATCTGCCTCGTGCCGTAGCCACACTAGAAAAAGGAGTTAAGGGCATAAATCAGCAGAAGGCTTCAGAATTATATGCTCGCCAACTAATTTGGAACATGGAAGCGGAGGAAGTAGAGGCGACGGGCAATGTAATCTATGAACAGGCTGATCCTCAAGCTCGTTTAACGGGAGAAAAAGCAGTTGGTCAATTGAGCGATAACAATATTGTGGTTACTGGTAGTGATCAGCAACAAGTCCAGACAATAATTGATAATTAAATTCATCCTAATTACTTTTTACTGACATTGGACTATACATTAACAAGTATGAATTTGGTAGAGAAATTTAACTTGTTACACTCTTTTGGAAACTAAAATGCTAATTCTCCTAGTCGAAGACGATCCAGCACAGTTAGAACCATTGCAGACAGCCTTGTCTCAGACTGGACACGTGGTTGATGCAGTAGAAGATGGAGCAACGGCACAGTGGCTAATTGGAGAGAAACAGTATGACCTATTAATTCTGGATTGGATGTTGCCGCAAGTTAGCGGGGTAGAAATCTGTAGTTTATATCGCGATGCAGGCAATACTTCCCCCGTACTGATGTTAACCGCAAAGGATACCACTGCTGATAAAGTTGATGGTTTAGATGCAGGGGCAGATGATTATATTGTCAAACCCGTTGATGTTTTAGAATTGCTGGCAAGAGTTAGAGCTTTGGGCAGGCGATCGCCTTTATGGACGGGAGATACTTTGAATCTAGGGGATTTAAAGCTAGATCTGCCTAGTTTGCGACTAAGTAGAGGAGAAGCGAATATACAGCTTTCAGTTAGAGAATTTCAACTGATGGAATATTTAATGCGCCATCCCCAGCAAGTATTATCCCGCGACCAAATTGAGCAGGCACTTTGGAGTTGGGGCAGTGAACCTGAAAGTAATGCAGTGACAACATTGGTTAGAAGACTGCGCCAGCGTTTAGATGCAGTTGGAGCAAAAGATTGGTTAGAAACAGTTTACGGCATGGGTTATCGTTTGGATATTCGAGAATAAACAAGCGCGATCGCGCTCTGGGTAGCCTAGCGATCGCGTTTGAGATCGTAAATGACTTTTTCGGCTATCCAGTTTGCAGAACGCCCAGGGTGGCTATTAGAAGTCCCGTTCAGCAAGCGATTGGCTGTCTGTTGATTGTGTACTAGTCGGAGTAGTTCTTGACGCAGTTTGGGGCTAACACGTGCTAGTAAAGTAGTACTGCTACTGTTATTTATGGTAGGTAGAGAATTTACTAAAGATGGTTTGTAGGCTCTACTCACATGATAACCAATCACCCCTGTGCCAATTGCCAAAACACCTAAGCCCACAGCATTTTTGAGACTATCAGATGGTTCATTGCTATAGCGATTGCCATAATCAATCTGGCTTAAAATTAACTCGGCGTTAACTGGTTTGACCGAATTATCCTCATTTGCCCCAACAGGTAAAGCGATCAAACTACTGGCAAAACCTGTGCTAATTAAGGTTGTAAGAATGGTTTTTAAATCAAACATTTCGTTCGGATCTATTGTCTACTTGTTTTAATACTTATTGTGACCCTTAAATATGACAAGGAAGTGTCAACTGACTCTTTTTTATTTACTTTGTTAGATAAAACTCAAACAACTGAGCAGATGTCATGACAATTCTGGCGTTGCTAATTAAAAGGATGACATATTTAATGTTACGGTTCGTAGCCATTAGCCATTAGCTATTAGTTATTAGCTATTAGCTTTTTGTAATTAAGGAAAAAATAATAACTGTAGAAATCATCCCTTAACTGTGCAACGCCACAATTCTTAGCTCGATTAACTAATTGGTGGTTGAATTGATAAGGTTGCTAATTCAAGACAATAGTACTTAGCAATTTCTAGCGTGATCGCATCTGGGCGAGTAATTGTATCTGTATTACAAAATAAGATAACGGTTAGGCGATCTCTAATAAAGCGGGTAATATTACTGGCAAAGCCTAGAATTGAACCATTATGCACAACAATTTGTTTATTCAATTCCTGACTGATGAGATAATATATGTCTTAATTTTACTGAATGCCATGCAGTCGGTATGGTTAAGTAATTGGCGATCGCATCATCTAGAGCGATCAAGCCTTCTTCCAGTAGCATCATTAGCACCATAGCGGTAAATGTTTTACCTACAGATGCCACTTCGTAAACTGTTGATTCGGTTGCAGTCACGGGGAATGTTCAAGGTTAGCTATTCCATAACCTTTCATTAGTAAAGTTTCACCACTGGCGACGACACCCACAGACATACCAGGTATATGTTTATCCTGCATTAGATTCTCAATGTACCCATCAATCATGGTTGATTCTACAATGTGTTAGATACGTCTGGTTGTATGATAAATGTTTGATCGCTCTCGTCGCCGTCTTGCTGTTTGGTTCACTCTTTCAATGGGTGGGATCTTAATCCTGTTTGCCTTTACGGTTTACCAGCGTCAGATAACAGAACAAAAAAGAGAATTTGACGAGAGTATTTATGCTCGTGCTAAAAAAATTGTAGATCGCACAGAATATAAGCAGAAACCAAATTGGCAGTTAGATACAGAAAAAACATTTCCCACTCAAGCTCTAATTACTGCTGAATCGAACATAACCTGTACGCGTTGGTACGATGCTCAAAAACGCTTAGTCAAATCGTTTGGTCAGTGTTCTCAGTTTAGTTTTTCAACCCGTCAATGGAGAACTATTAAGCATCATGAGGATCAAGCCCACATGGCTAAATTGCGAACTTTAACTCTACCTCTAACTAAAGGCAAATTTCTAGTTGGGTACCTAGAGGTTACTGCTTCAATGACAGATATCTATAATTCACAAAAGCGATCGCGTTTATTTTTAGCTTTTGGTATCCCAATAACGCTTGGCATAACTGGAATAGTTGGTTGGTTATTGGCTGGCTTTGCCATGCGCCCTGTTAAGCGTTCTTACGAGCAATTGCAGCGTTTTACTGCCGATGCTTCCCATGAACTACGCGCCCCCGTTGCGGCAATTCTGAGCAATGCTCAAGTTGGTTTACTGGCACCCACGGGTGATCAGGCTCAACCTCGTCAGCGTTTGGAGAATATAGTCACTCAGAGTAAATATATGAGCGATTTGATCACTAACCTATTATTTTTGGCACGTCATCAAGGTCAGTTAAATCCTCAAGATGTCAATAAGACAAATATTGTAGAATTACTAAATTCTTTGGGTGAGCGATATCAAACCTTAGCTAAAGAGAAAGGTTTAGAGTTTGAGCTAGATATCTCCGTGACATCAAAAGAAATAATTGGCGATTATGATTTGCTACAGCAAGCAATTGGCAACTTAATAGATAATGCGACTAAATACACTCCCTCGGGTGGGATAGTTGCGTTAAAGCTGGAAATAAAACCCCGTCGTATTTTGATCACGGTTCAAGATACGGGAATAGGAATCCCTCAAGCGGATTTGGCACATGTATTTGATCGCTTCTATCGGGTAGATAAAACCCGTACTAGACAGACTGGAGGATTTGGCTTGGGATTGGCGATCGCTCAACAAATTATTCAGGCGCACAATGGTAAAATTACTGTCGAAAGTGAAGTGGACAAGGGAACAACATTTCAAATTTGCTTACCTGTAAACTCTAAGATCCGCTAAGTTTTCAATTTTCTTTAATCTACCTATTTAATTAAAACAGTCTATAAGAAAAGACTTAAAACAAAAATTGCTGTCATTTCTACGTCATATTTATTTTTCATACTGATCAATATCAACTTAAAGATATTACGAGGTAATAAATGAAATTTAAATCTAGATCAATTTTCGCGGGTGTATTAGCTTTAGCTTTGGTTGCTGCCCCAATAGCCGCACAAGCTTGCGGTGATAAGGATCAGAATACTTCTGAATCTGATTTGACAGAAGGAGCAGAAACTAGCTTTACTGTAGAAGAAAATAGCTTTTCGGCATAATTGATAGTTTGGATATGAAATAATTTCGGACTATTCCCAACTTGAAAAGTATAGATAACATTAAGAAGAAAGGTTGATTATTTGGCTTTTCTTCTTTTTTTTTACTTAGTTTTTAGAGTTGATAAGTGTCTTCTACAATCAGTTTTAAAGCTTTGCGATCAACTTTCCCATTGGTAGTTGCAGGTAAAGTATCCAAAAAGTGGATTTGGTCAGGAATCATATAGTTGGGCATTGTCTCTGCGCAAAAAAAACGAATTTCTTGAGTATTGGGAATTAGTTCTTTTTGTGACAAAACCAAGAAAGCAGCTAGTAAAGTACTTTCTTTGAGATTTACAGTGGTAGCTACTGCTTGAGTTACCAAGGGATGTTCTACCAGCCTGCGTTCTATTTCTTCTAATTCAACCCGATTTCCCCTGATTTTGACTTGTAAATCCCGACGACCCGCTAAGTATAGTTCTCCATTTAAACCCTTGTAAGCTAAGTCTCCAGTACGAAATACTTTTTCGCCAGATTGAGGATTAAGTGGATTAGGGATTAAAGCAGTATTTGTAGCATCTGAATCTCGCCAGTATCCAGAAAAGAGGGTTGCGCCTTTTAAATAAATTTCTCCGATGTAGTTTGGTTGATTGATTTCTTGCTGCTTATCATCTAGTAGCAGCATTTGAGCGCCAGGATGAGCAAAGCCAATGGAAAGATTTTTAGTAGCTGGAGATAAAGGATTGGGAACTTCGGTAAAAGAACAAGCGATTGATTCTGACTGACCAAAACAGTTGATGATTTTTAGTTGAGGTTGCAAAGATTGAAGTTTAATTATATTAGGAATCGGGAATGATTCTCCTGCAAACAAAGTAGTTTTGAGATATTTAAGTCTAGCTATATCTTTTGCCACATAATGTAGTAATAATTTCCAAATTGAAGGGACACAGTTTAATTGAGAGACTTGATATTTGTCTAAATAGCGTACTAACTTTGGTGGGATTAGAATTAGTTTGCGAGGTATTTGAACTAGAGTTGCTCCGCTGCCCAAAGCTAAACCCATATCTAATAAAGAAAAGTCAAACTGCAATGGTGCGATTGTACCTACTCGTGCTGCTGGTGTTAATTGACAGTAATTTACTAAGGCTCTAAAAAAAGTCAATATGGCGCGATGAGTCATCATAATCCCTTTAGGATTACCAGTAGTTCCTGAAGTGAATATGATGTAAGCTAGGTCTGATTCCAGAATATGACTTTTAGGAAAATTTGATGCTCGCGATAGTTTATCTTTGATTGTTAGAGTATTATGATTTAAAAATCCCTGAATAATTTGGGAATTGTAATCAATACTTTTTTGATTAGTTGATGTTTTGATATGTAATTTTGCTTCGGTTGTTACGATGATTTTTTCTACCCTTTCAAAGGGTGATTCAGGACTAACTGGAATGAAGACTAAACCTAATAAAGAACAGGCTATAATTAAGGCGATCGCTTGGGGGCAGGTTTCTAATTCTAAAACTATTCTATCTCCAGCAGTTAAGCCACAATTGTCTAAAATATCGGCATAGATATAAGCATGATTTGATAATTCTTGATAACTCCATTGACAGCTTGTAGAGATAATTGCGATCGCCTCTGGAGATGTTTGGGTATATTGAAGTAGGTACTGGTGCAGTAAAACAGGCTGCCAATTTGAGGGATAAGTACCAGGATATTTTTTTGCTTTGTTCATTAACAAATAATAGGGAGCGGACTAAGTTGGAACTAGCTTATCAATCTAGTGAACTACCAAATTTGGCTTTTGGTAAAGAATGGGCATTATTAGAATTGTTAACTCTGGGTTTATCTTCAGCAGTTAAACAAGCAATGTTTACTGATTTAATTAACTCTCCAGATTTGAATTGGCAGGAATTATTAACACAAGCAAGCAGACATAAAATAGTAAATCTTTTAGCAGTTTCAGTAACTGTTGATAAATATGATCAGATAGTTCCTCCAGATATAAGACGACAATTAGAAAATATTTTATTATTTAACCAACACAAGATCAAAATTCATCGTCGATCAGCAGCCAAAATTATTCAGGCTTTTAATAGAAATAACATTCGGTTTGTAGGGACAAAAGGTATTTCTTTTGAATCAACTCTTTACCAAGGTAATGGTAGTCGTACTATGTCGGACATTGACTTCATGATCTTGCCTAAACAAAGAGAGCTTGTGAGTCAAATCTTAGTTGAGTTGGGATATCAGATGGGTACTTATGACCAAGGAAATAATCAAATCCGCCCTCATAGTCGAGCCATGATGATTAAATATAGTCTAAGTCCAGATCATTTACCTTCTCATGTTTTATTGATTAATGATGTAATTACTCCTTTTATAGAAGTTGATATCGCTAATAGCCTAACCTGGACTTCATCTCCTTTTCAGATTCCGATTCAAGTTGCTTTAGAAAATATTACTTATCAATCTATTCCCGAGATGAGTGATGTTAAATTACCTGTTTTTATACCTCAATTTCAATTTATTTTCACAATTCTGCATCTGTTCAAAGAAGCCTGGATTGAGCTTACTTTAGATATGAATGGTAAAGATGTGACCTTGAGCAAATTCGGTGACGTGATCAGGATTTGGCAAAGACATCAAACCATACTTCAAAGCCAAGATTTCGTAGAAATGCTGGAGAAATTTGAGCTGATTCAACCTGTACTTTGGGTATTAGAACATTTAGATCAGACTTTGCAGACAAATATCGTTTCCAGTTTAGGTTTAGAAGGCAGAGTATCCCAAGAGTGGCTATCTAGTGCAGCATCTAGTAATGGTCAAGTAAGACAATGGCAAGGCACAATGAGACAACGTCTGGTTAGTAAAGATCGTCGTCAGCTTTTCACGCCCTAACCCCCAGTTTTCCTTTAACTAGTTCCACAATATCAGCCATAGCTCTAAAACTCTCATGACTAATTTCATTCATATCAAACTCAAACTCAAAAATTTCTTCTAATCCTAATACAAGAGAAACTGCATTAAGAGAATTTAATCCCAAGCTAAACAATTCTATATTATCCGATAGTTCATCAGCCGAAGTATTAGGAATATTTTCCAATATAATATGTCTAATTTTCTGCTTAATAGTCTCTACTTGATTCATCTTTAATCTCCTCTATTTATTCAGCGATCGCATAATTTTTCTGAGTATAAATATTTGACCATTCTGGTAATGACATCACCTGGTAGTGTGTAGTCATATTGCCAATACCACCGATTACAGTGCGACCTCGATTTTCTACCCAAGCATGGGCAATAAATTGACCCTGCTTATCTTTGCCCACACCAATACGCAATTGATTGGGATACTCTTGACGAGATAACATTACTTGAGCAGCTAATGCTCTAGCCAGACATTTTACTCCAGGAATGTGAGGGCTAATCATAGTTATTGCCCAGATTATTTTATAGATAGAAACTTGTTTGTTTTGTTTCGGTTGAGCTATTTTTTCTAGTAGCTTGTGTAGAGTTTGAAACTGGAAAAACTGCAATCCTAATCTGATTAAAATTAACAGGATCATTGCCTCAATTAAAATAAAGCGATCCTCCGAAGGAGGCTGGCTTCGCCAATCGCAACTATTATCTCTGATTATTTTATACAGTTGCTCGACAGTTTTGAACATTCTTAATAGAGTTAACTTGTTCTTCTATGGTTGTAATGACTTCCCTTATTTCCCCAAAATCTTGAGGACGTTCTAACTTAAAAATCGGAACATTTGCTAACAATTGAGTGCATTGACTAAAATGTTGTTCTAAAGCCTCACCTTGTAATAATTGAGGAGGACAAGGAAAAAACTTAGTCAGGGTAGCAAATGCCTCAGTTCCCAACATTTGAGTGATTTTTATCTTCTCCCCCATTGACAAAGCAAATATTCCCGCTAATGGACATGGCTTCGTCGTAAAGTTTTCTGTTTGCCTGATAACTCTTTTGTGAGAACCAGGAAACAAGGTCGGTAAGTTAGAAAGATTAAAACCTAATCCTCGAACTGTTGAAGACCATACTTTTATTTGAGGAAAAGCAGGATAAACAGCTGGTGTATTCTGAAGATTATTAATAGCAACCATGTCATCAGCTAGTACAGAATAACCATACTTAGCAAAAGCCGCCGCCATAGTCGATTTACCTGCACCAGGCGCACCAACTATAACTACCGCATAGTCCCCAATTTTTACGGCACTAGCGTGGAGTAGAAAAAAACCTCTCTGATAAAGGATTAAACCTAAAGCTTCACTTAAGATATACGAACTGAGAAGTTTTGGGTCAATATCTTCATAACTAGGATCGACAATTAAAGTATCTCCATTTCTCGCCAGAAAAGTAGCAACTCCTGACCATTGCAAATAAGCTTCTTGAGTGCTGCCGCCAAAACACGCTTCTATTCCTTGTCTTTGAATTGAGGTAGCTTGTAAAATCAGCGGTTTTAATTTTCTTCTGAGGAGACGAAGATCTTGTTCAACTCCTCCTTTTGTTAGTTCGCATAGCAAAAAATCAGAACAAATATTCAGTCCATAAGCTTGATAGAAAGGCACAAAATCTCCATAATCTGCAATATTAGTTTGACTGGTTAGAACGGTTCAAATATAGGTTTGCCATCATCACCGATTTCAACTGGATTACCATTGGCATCAACAGCAGTATCCTCATTGGGATTGAAATCAGTAATTATGTCGTTCATGCCCACTACAAAATGGTCACTTCCACTACCACCAGTTAGCGTATTTGAATCAATTACACCAGTTATTGTATCGTTACCACTACCACCAGTTATGGTATCGTCACCACCTTCGGCAAATATAGCATCGTTGCCACTTCCTGCCGATACAATATCGTCACCGCTTCCAGCTAATAATTCATCATCACCACTTCCACCAGTTATGGTATCGTCACCGCCTTCAGCAAATATAGTATCGTTACCACTTCCACCTTCTAAAGTTTCATCGCCATCGCTTCCAACAACCAAACTCCCAGAATTCGCCAAGGTTAAGACTCTAACATTTCCTAGTTCAGAAACTTCTGGAGCTTCATAGATTTCTTTTATTTTAGAAGTACTAGTATTATTCATAATTTGGTTTTCCCCAATGAGAATTTTCAAGACTATTTAGTAATTTACAGAAAAATTTAATTTCTTACTTCAATTAACTTTTGAGTTTCTAATTTCTCTAAAAAAACCTTGAGATCGCGATCGCACTTTTCTGCTTCAACATCATACTTACTCAGAATTATTTCCCTAATTTCACTGACAGATTTAGGTTCTTGAAGTGCATGCCAAACAGTTCCCCCAACATGATTTAAACCATAATATTCTTCAGATTTGAGGTCTAAAATTACAACATCCTGGTTCAAGTTGGAATATCGTTTTTCTTTAGCTGTTACGACAATACTTGTCTCTTCAATCATTTTGCTTATAACTATGTTGAGTAAGCTTGGTTTGTTTGATCACGAAAAAAGTTAATTGCTCAATTGTTGTATTACAAGGCAAGTTAATTTAATTTCCTAAAAATGTTATCGTATACGACTTGAATATAAATCGGTATTTTCAACTAAATATATTTAACTAAACTACTAATTAAAGATCAGTGATTTCACATAGATGCAATCTAAAATACATAGGCTACTACTCGTTTCTATTGACTGTACTCCAATCGTTACAAGTTAGGCTAATTGATATTTAATCAATCACTACATATAGCGTTATTAATTAGTTTTTAACACTGTACCTAGACTATAGAATAATCTAGATGGCGATCGCCTTAAACGAAGAAAATTAGCTGGAAAATATTTTTAGAGCTTATAGCTAATAACCATTGCCTTACCTTCTGTGTTTCAAAATCTTAAAAGAGATCGAGGTTACAGCTATTAAGGGGAAATGAGTGCGATAAAGTCATAAGTAGTTATAGATATCTGGCTTTATTAATTCATGTCCTCCGAAAAGCACAACCAGACTGAGAGAAACATCATCACCGATTGCCGTGGTATTGATAAATCAAAGCTTTCCCCTATGTATCAGCATTATGTTGAGGTGAAAGAACAATATCCCAATGCACTGCTGCTATATCGAGTCGGCGATTTTTTTGAATGTTTTTTTCAAGATGCTGTCACCATTGCCAGAGAGTTAGAGCTAGTCCAAACTAGTAAAGAAGGGGGCAAAGAACTAGGACGGGTCGCAATGACGGGAGTTCCCCACCATGCCTTAGAACGCTACAGTACAATGCTGGTGGAAAAAGGCTATGCGGTGGCAATTTGCGATCAGGTGGAGGATGCAGCTACGGCAGCGGCGGAAAAACGCAATCTAGTTAAAAGAGAAATTCAGAAATTATTAACTCCTGGTACTTTAACCGACGATGGCATGTTAAATTCACGCCAGAATAATTTCCTGGCAGCAATTGTGGTGGCAGGGGAACACTGGGGACTGGCATATGCCGACATCTCCACAGGGGAGTTTTTTACCTGTCAATCTAGTGAATTAAGCTCCTTAACTGTAGAATTACTGCGCTTACAGCCTTCGGAGGTATTAATTCCTGCTAATGCGCCAGATGTTACAGGATTACTCCGTCCAGGAGAGAAATCAGAGTATTTAGCTGATTATTTGCCCGATAGCTTTTGCTATTCCCTGCGATCGCAACAGCCTTTTACTTTAGTAGAAGCTAGTCAGAGACTCAAGGATACTTTTGGTGTCAGTTCTTTAGAAGGGATGGGTTGCGCTGACATTCCCTTGGGAGTTAGGGCAGCAGGGGGCTTACTGGAATATGTGGAGGATACTCAAAAAGCCTATCAGGTGCCATTGCAACCATTACGCACCTATAGTCTGGCGGATTATTTAATTCTCGATCATCAAACTCGCCGCAATTTGGAAATCACCCAGACTATTCGTGACAATACATTCCATGGTTCTTTACTCTGGGCGCTAGACCGTACTAGCACTGCCATGGGCGGCAGGGCTTTAAGACGCTGGGTATTGCAACCATTAATTGATATTAAAGGCATAGCTGCTAGACAGGACACAATCAAAGAGTTGGTGGATAATACCTCAATGCGCCAGGATTTGCGCTCTATGCTGCGTAAAATATACGATATTGAGAGATTATCAGGGAGAGTGGCTTCAGGCACAGCCAATGCGCGAGATTTACTAGCGTTAGGGTCATCTTTGATTAAGTTGAGTGATTTATCAGCGATCGCCTCCTTTGGCGTGTCACCCTATCTCAAAGCCCTACATCAGGTTCCTCCCGAGTTGGAACAGTTGGGGGTCTATGTGGCAGAAAGGCTGGTGGATTCGCCGCCTCAGTTGCTTAAGGAAGGGGGAATTATTCGAGATGGGGTGGACTCTAGACTAGATGAATTACGTCAAAGATTAGAAGACGATAAACAATGGCTAACAAACCTGGAGGTAACAGAAAGAGAACGTGTGGGAGTAGCCAATATCAAAGTGGGCTACAACAAAACTTTTGGCTACTACATTAGCATGCCCCGTTCTAAAGCCAGTCAGGCACCAGATAATTATCGTCGCAAACAAACCTTGACTAATGAAGAACGATACATCACTTCGGAATTAAAAGAGCGAGAAACTAGAATCCTCACGGCAAAAGACGATCTCAATAACCTTGAATATGATATTTTTAGCGAATTAAGAGCCAAAGTAGCGGAAAAAGCCCGAGAAATTCGTAGTATCTCCAAAGCCGTCGCGGCGATCGATGTTTTAGCAGGATTAGCCGAAGTTGCTGTCTATCAAAACTATTGCTGTCCTAAAATGGTTAAAGGTCGAGCCATAAATGTTATTGAAGGTAGGCATCCTGTAGTAGAACAGTCATTAGGAGAAGGCTTTTTTGTCCCCAATTCAGCCAAAATGGGTGCTGATCATCCCGATTTAATCATTCTGACTGGTCCTAACGCCAGCGGCAAAAGCTGCTACCTCAGACAGATTGGTTTAATTCAACTAATTGCCCAAATCGGTAGTTTTGTCCCCGCTACGGATGCCACATTAGCAATCTGCGATCGCATATTTACTCGTGTGGGTGCGGTAGATGATCTGGCAACAGGACAATCTACCTTTATGGTAGAAATGAACGAAACGGCAAATATTCTCAACCATGCTACTCCCAAATCCTTGATCCTCCTCGACGAAATCGGCAGAGGTACCGCTACTTTTGACGGGCTTTCCATCGCCTGGGCGGTAGCAGAGTATCTCGCCACACAGGTTCAGGGTCGAACTATCTTTGCCACCCACTATCATGAACTCAACGAATTAGCTTCGATCCTGACTAACGTGGCTAACTATCAGGTTACAGTCAAGGAAATGGCTGACAAGATTATCTTTCTGCATCAGGTAACTCCTGGAGGTGCTGATAAATCCTACGGTATCGAAGCAGGAAGACTGGCGGGGCTACCTGCTTCGGTGATTTCTCGGGCGAAGCAAGTGATGGGACAAATCGAAAAGCACAGTAAGATTGCCATGGGCTTACGGAAAGGAATTGAACAGATGCAGCCCCAGAAAGATGCTGAAGGTAAAACTATGGAACAGTTAGATATTTTTGAAGATGAGCAGTAGTTAAGCTAGCAATCTAACAGGGTGGGCAATGCCCACCCTACAAGTTATTACTTTAAATTATTAATTATTTATCTGATTTGTGGTTTGTTAAGCTGAAGGTTCTAGTACCACTCCTACGAATAATTACTAGTTCAGAACTATGCTTTTTAGACAGTTGTATGATCGCGAATCTAGTACCTATACCTATTTGATTGCTGACACGGTAACGAGAGAAGCCATTTTGGTTGATTCGGTTTTAGAGCAGGTAGAAAGAGATCTCAAGCTACTGCAAGAACTGAACCTAACTCTAAAATATTGTCTGGAAACTCATATCCATGCCGACCATATTACAGGAACAGGAGTACTACGCGATCGCACTAGCTGCCAGGGAGTTGTGCCTGTTAATGCTCAGGCTAACTGTGCAGATCGCTTTATTCAAGACGGTGAATCGATTAGTTTGGGGTCAGTTGAGATTAAGGCCATTGAAACCCTGGGACATACTGATAGTCATATGACCTATCTGGTTAATCAAGACCGCATTTTAACGGGAGATGCCTTATTGATTCGGGGTTGTGGACGCACTGATTTTCAAGGTGGCAATGCTGAGTTGCTTTATCGCTCAGTCACCCAGAAGCTATTTACCTTAGCAGATGATATCTTGGTATATCCTGCCCATGATTATCATGGTCGCATGGTATCAACTATTGGCGAAGAGAAACAATGGAATCCGCGCTTTAGACAGCATGATTGTCAGAGTTTTATTCAGTTAATGAATAATCTTGATCTGGCTTATCCACGAAAAATGATGGAAGCTGTTCCTGCGAATCAAGGTTGTGGCAAAGGCGTTGCTAATTAAAGATATCAATTGGAGGTTAATCGGGTAGGTTATGTCATGGCAGTAATTTAAAAACGGCAAAAATAATATGCTTTCAGTAATAGTCGGTCATGTTTTAGCGGTTGTCATCGGTTTGAGTCTGGGTCTCATTGGCGGTGGTGGTGCCATCTTAGCAGTACCAATTTTAGTTTACGTTATGGGTCTCAATACCAAAGTTGCGATCGCCATGAGCTTGATTATTGTCTGTATCATCAGCATCATTGGCATGATTCCCCACTGGCAAAAAGGGAATATTCGTTTAAAAATTGCTTTAGCTTTTATTCCTGCTGCCGCCATTGGTGCTTACTTAGGAGCAACCTTAACTAGCTTGCCTGGAATCACAGATACGGTTCAGCTAATAGCATTTGGTGTAATAATGGCGATCGCAAGTGTGATCATGATTCGTCGAGGACATCAGGTTATACCCAAGTCGAATCAGCCTCCAGTTTGGCAAAAATTACCCCAGTGGCTGAGGATTCCTGGAGAAGGTTTGGGAGTAGGTATTATTACTGGCTTTGTTGGAGTGGGAGGAGGTTTTATTATTGTTCCTGCTTTAGTAATTGTAGAAGGAATTCCGATTAAGCAGGCGATTGGCACATCTTTGGTGATTATTGCCGCTAATTCAATTGCTGGATTTTTGGGCTACGTTAATCAGGTAACTATCGATTGGCAACTGGTTTTATCTTTTACTTTAGCTGCTAGCGGTGGTACAGTTGCCGGTGCTTATCTTAATCGGTATGTCAATGCTAAACAACTACAGCAAGGTTTTGGCTACTTTATCTTGGCTGTAGCAGTATTTGTTTTAATTAATCGCTGAATCTTTTCTAAAGGAAATTGCAGAGATTCGAGGTCAGGAATCGAAATATATTGAATGGCTTTTGACTCAAGCTAGCTTTGAAAAAATTAAGCCGACAGATATTTTGTCATCTAACACAATCGCTTATTTAGCAAAGTTATTATCTAACACTAAATCCGATTACCAAAGTATACTTTTAGATCTAGAGTCTAAATTGCGCTAAAATCCTACATCCAGCAATGCGGGCGGTCAACATCTGGAGGAACACATGCAGGCAAGCCCTTTGTCCAGATTACGCCCTTAAAACCCTCGCCTTTGTGACTGCATGCGGGCTAGCCCTTTGCGACTTTTGACTTTTGACTTTTGACTTCTCACAACTAAAGAGTGTTGTATGTAGATAGAATTTAGTATAACCCATTACAAATCGAACAATACCTATACTTTATGTTAATAATTAGGTGCAGTTTCTTCCAGGACAATTCTGGACAAATCCATGATGGAAAAGAAACCAACTCATAAGCACCAAATTGTAACGACAACTACCGCTGCTTCAGAAGTCTATGACGTAGGTTCAGCAGCTCACTATCAAGAACCAACAATTTCATTTAACGCCTCAGCGTTAGTCGGGGTAATTGAAACAGTTGTTCAAAGATTAATCCCCAATAATAAAAGTCCCCTAGCTTATTTACGAGATATCGAAGAAGCATATCAGAACGGATGGCAGCTTTCGACTTCGGAACTTGCCAATTTACTGAAGTTATCGCCGAAAACTATTACCAACTATGGACAAGAATTTAGTGATGCAGGTTTTATCTTTGCACGGGCAGGAACGAGAAAAGGGGGAGAAATAGCTTGGTCAATAGAGAAAGATGATAGTTTGACAGATAACTTACCCTCATCAACTAAAGGAATCAAAGCAGCCTTCTCTGAGGCTTTTGACCCCTAAATAATAACAGTTCTCTCCGAACTGGGATGGGCAAATTCAGTTTGATCCTGATTCATTCTGTTGCCGCAATAGATCCACCCCACGAGAAGTACCGAGGCGAGTTGCTCCTGCATGAATAAGAGAGATCGCCTGTTCGTAGGTACGAATACCTCCTGATGCCTTGATGCCAATTTGCCCTTTGGTAATCTCCTTCAGGAGTTTGACATCTTCTATTGTGGCACCTCCAAACCAGCCTGTACTAGTTTTGAGATAAGCTACTCCCGCATCTAGACATATTTCTGCTGCTAATCTTTTTTCCTCGTAGGTTAGAACAGTAGTTTCTAAGATCGCTTTGACAGTTTGACCAGTTTCAGCACAGATTTGGGCTATTTCGTCATATATTCTGCTCGATTCTCTAGTCTTAACCCAACCTAAGTTAATCATCACATCCAACTCTGTAGCGCCATTTTCCACAGCTTCCATAGCTTCATAGAGTTTGACTGGGGAAGTAGCTGCACCAGTAGGAAAACCAATCACGGTACTAACTTGAGGCTGTTTATCATGTAATAATTCTCTTGCTTGTCTGACTGAGGTGGGGTAAACACAGACTGAGGGAAAATTATACTGCCATGCTTGCTGGCATACTTGCTTAATCTCTTCAGGTATCGCGCTTGGTTTGAGCAAAGTGTGATCGATGTAGGTGGCAAGATCGATATCTAAATCAATTTCAGGCATGATTACAAGTTATGGGAAAGCAAAGTATTTCAATCATTTTCGCAGATTTTGGACAGCAATATTATGCTTTTTGAGATATTAGCAAAACATAAAATGGCTGCTAATGACTTATAAGATAAGTGATCAAGAACTTTTTTTGTAAAGCTAAGTATAACAATAATACGTATACTGATATTCAAAAATTTGAAAAGTGACAATAAGAATACGCTGGTGTAATATATACGTTATCTAAAATATATATTTTTGATCTTTTCCCTAAATTTAAAAAATGAATGATAGTTCTTATACACCAGGTGATGCTTTTAAAGATGTATACAATCTTAAAAAGAAGTATGAGGAGCATTTAAAAAGCGATGTTGAATTGATCAACAATTCTTTCCAATATTTAAACGGTAATTTAAATAAACCTGAAAAAGTAGAATCTATTCAAGCTGCAATGGATTTATTTGTTGGTACGCATTCAATTATGGAAGGTTTTGAAAATTATGCAGACGATCTTCAAAATACTCCAATATTAGGCGATATCATCGTAGCAGTAGTTGAAAAAGTACCAGGTGCAGATATCATAATCGGGATTAACAAAAATAATCAACTTACTAAGATCAAGCATAATATATCTCAAATCAAAGAAACAATTAGTGGCATAGAAGGTGAAAACAGAAGGCAACGTAAAGAATTAGATAAAATTAATCAAAGTTTGTCAAACATCGATTTGGAAATTTTAAATATTAAAAGTATCCTTTCAAATCACTCCAATAGAATTAATCGTTTGGAAGTTAGCTTCTTACTAACAATTATATTATTTTCAATATTCTCAATAAATTATTATCAAGATATGCAGCTTAAAAATGCAAAAACTGGAATAAATGGAGAATATGATGAAAACGGTCTGGCAAAAAGAGTAAAAATTGCTCTTGAAAATGAAAATTTTATTCCTAACGCATCTCCTATTGATGTAGCGCAAACAGGAACTACCGTTATTTTAAAAACTAATATCTCAGATCCTGATATCATTAAAAGAATGAGAAAAATTGCTAAGCAACAAAATGGCGCTAATAAAATAATAGTTGAACCCAAAACAAACTAAGTTTTTGATATCTCGTGATTCAAAAAAATTTCTTCATTAATATACAAAAGTAAATTTTTAAAAACTAAAGGTTGTTCTAACTGTACCAATAACCAAATCATCTGCATCCTGAATATCACCATCTGGTTCGGTGATCCAAACTACTCCTGGAGTGATGGAAATATTGTCGTTAATCTGGTATTGATAAAAAGCTTCTAAATGTAAAGAGCGATCGCTATCTTCATCAAGATTAGTAATTGAAGAATTGGTTACGGTGGGTTCACTGCCGATAATAATACCCCCTAGACTACCTTCACTACCTAAATCTGGTAAAGCCAGGGTTGCAGCCCAATCCCAGATATCCTGGGTACCGCGATCAATTGGCTGACCTAAAGTTGCGAGATTACTTACTTTACTCAAGCCACCCCAGCCGCCAATAACTATACGAGAGTTAAGTTCCCAAGATACTTCTAAGCCATAAGAACTGTTGACAGTGGGAAGTTGATCGCCAAATAAATCGGCAGTAAATGATTGCAGATTTGCTAGATTAGTTCCTGTTTCGGTATCGCTTTGATTAAAGCTATGAACATAGGTAGCAGCGAAAGTGAGGCTTTCTAGGGGCGTGATTATAATTTGTCCTAACACGCTATAAGCCCCGTCAAATAGACCATTTCCTGAACTGGGGTCACTAGCATCTCCAGCTAAATAGCCTGCTGTAATTTTTATTTGTTCAATCGGGCTATGGGTAATTCCCAATCCTGCATCTCCAGGGGGATTGTATAGCGGATTTCTGGTGCCAAAAGTGGAAATAGAACCTGAACCACCATCGCCATCGAGAAAGTTAATGGTAGGTGCAATATCATCTCCCTCCAATCCTACTGCACCAACGATTATATTCAGGCGATCGCCAACGCCAAAGGAATAGTATAATGTATCTATGCCAATGTCATTACCTGTATCTTCGGCAAAGGATAGGCTACCTTGAAATGTCCCAGTCTCTGTCGTAAAACCAGGGAAGGCACTAGCAGAGAGCCTAGTAAAAAGTAAATCTTCGCCTTGTAAACTGGTCGCGAATTCTAGCCGAAGTCGGTTGCCGAATACCGTACTATCATCGCCCCCTGATAAAATACTCCCCAGGGCAAAAATCGCCTCTCCTCTCAGTTTACTGGTAGTTGAAAATTGTGATACTTCTAAATCTTGCACCCGTGCTTGAGAACCATCGATTCGCCCTTTAAAAATGGCTAAATCTGACTGAAACTCCTGCATTAATTGTAAGATCAGCTCTACGTCTTCCACCGTTGACCGAGGAACATTGGGCGAATTAGCAATAATACTTTCGATCCGATTAAGACAAGTATTGAGTCCTACGGCAAATTCAGCGCGTGAAATATATGCCTCTTGTGGCTTCACCATAAAAGATGGTTCTGGTGCTAAAGTTGCTGGCTGTGGCGAAAATTTGACAACACAACCATAGCGCTTAATTAAATCTTTTAAAGCTTGATAAGACCAATCTGTCGGACTAACATTTTGTAGTTGTTTAACCTGATTTATTTGTGCGATCCAATTATTATTTTTGTGAGCAGATGTCGGTAACTTCTTAATCGAATCATTAATTAAATTTTGTTGACGACCACTCTTTTCTATGTTAACTTGACCATGCAAATTAAGATTATTATTTGCTAATAGTGAATTGGCATGAACCTCTGTGCATACAGCAAAAACTAGGTACGAAGCACCTAAAATTGCCACTGAGTTGATTTTGCGCCACAAATTTAACATCCCCAACAATCCCCACTCACAAAGAAACTATGCCTAGCTTTATTTGGACTATAAGTTCGCATTAGAATCGAACCAAAAGTGAGGTGTGTATGATTGCTCACGTCTGATTCTAGCCTAACCTTAGTTAATTAAATAAAGCTGAGGACATAATTGAATTACCTCCCATCTTGGCATCATTTAAAACCAATTGGTAATAGGAGATAGTATTAATTATTGTGAATTAAATTGTATTTTTGCAATAGTGTTGTTGCTTTTCTCGATATTTATGAAGGGAACTATAGTCTTAACATTAAGTTTCAGGTTTTTGCCGCTCATAGCTGAAGCAGGAAATAATTGTTACATCATAAATATGAAGATATTACGTTTTTTTGCTAACAGAATTCTAACTATATCTTGTTGGAGATAATAAGGCTGTAAGCAAATATATGCTCTATGTTTCCCAAGTTCAAGGTAATAATATGGCTGGCGAGCATCGCAATATCCATACTAATGGCGGCAACTACAATGAATATATTGGGGGAGATTATGTTGAAGTCAATCCTTTTATCAACGACAATACTCGTTTAAAAGAGCGTAATCGCCAAGCATTACTTAATAAGGTCAATAATTTCTGGATTGAGGGCGTTTTGAAAAGATCTCTATACAGCCAGATATTAATTGAATTGGATTTAGAAGAACGAAAAGATATAGTAGCACAACCCTGGAATATAGCTTTACAGACACCAGAGAATGAATCAAAGTCATTACCAAAAGGAACTAGAATAATTGATATTTTTGAACAGATTGATGAGGGAGAGTCTCTACTAATACTAGGTGAACCTGGTGCAGGAAAAACTACAACTCTACTAAATCTTACTCGTGAATTGATTGCTCGTGTTAAAAAAAATGATGAGGATTTAATTCCAGTAATCTTTAACCTTTCCTCTTGGAGTATTAACAAAAGAAAATTTGCAGATTGGCTAATAGAAGAACTAAACAGCCAGTATAAAGTTCCTAAGAGAGTCGGCAGAGCTTTCATCAAACATAATCGGTTACTTTTATTACTAGATGGGTTAGATGAAGTTAAAGCTGAATATAGAGAGTATTGTGTTGATGCTTTGAATCAATTTCGCCAAGAACATTGCCCAAAAATTGTTGTTTGCAGCCGTATTCAAGACTACGAAGCTCTTGACAAAGGTTTGCAATTTCAAAAAGTTGTTTGTCTAAAATTACTTACTCTAAATCAAATTCGTGATTATTTTAATAGCTTAAATTTTAATACTGCGGGATTAAAAACTTTAATTGAACAAGATATTACACTCCAGGAACTAGCTAAATTCCCTCTAATGCTAAACTTAATAATTTTGGCTTACCGTGGAGTAGCTGTCGAAGATATGCCTCAAGCCAAGATAATAGCAGAATGGCAAACACAGTTGTTTGATGACTATATAGAGCGAATGTTGGATTATGATCGAACTTTTGGTTATCAGGCTTCCTCAAAAAATGAACGAGAATATTTAAAAAAACAAACAAAATCATGGTTGATTTGGCTTGCAAAAAAAATGTCTCAAGAATCAAAAACAGTGTTTTTGATTGAGAGGATGCAACCCAATTGGTTAAATAGCTATCTCCATGAAAATTTTTATTTACTAATATATATTTCAATTGAAGCAGCGCTACACATTTTATTGATATTGATGGGAACCTGGGCTTTATTTTCTATGGATAATATAGATTTAATGAAATTTGCCCCAAAAGTAATGACTTGGGGTTTGGGGTTTTTGTTTTTACTACTTTATTTCGCAAGAACCAAACATTTTTCAAGCGATAACATAAACGAAAACTTTAAAATTGATCCAGTCGAAAATTTAAGATTTTCTGTTAAAAATTTTTTAAAAACTTGGAAAAAAGAATTTAAACTTATTAAGCAACTTGTCCCATTGTCGATAATAATCGTATCGATTGTTGTGTATATTGTGACTAAAAGTTTGATACTAATTGTTCTTGCTACATTTTTTATGCTAACTTTTCTTGTCCTTAGCATTTTTGTTAATGGTTTAGTCGAATCCGAAGAAGTAAAGCAAAAAATAATTCCTAATCAAGGTATTAGAAAATCAATTGTCAACTTACTATTTTTAACAATCATTATTTACCCTTATTTTCAAATAATGACTTTATTGAATCAGTATATTATATTAAAAGTCATATTACACAAAACATTAAATAATCCTGAGTTAATTTCTTGCTCTATCATTTCAAGTTTATTTTTTAGTATTAGTGCTGCAACATTAATATGCGGAAAACCTGTTATTCAGCATTTCAGTCTACGGCTTATTCTATGGATCAATGGATTTATTCCCTGGAACTATGCTCATTTTTTAGATTATGCTACCCATCGCACCTTTTTACAAAAAGTAGGTGGAGGATATATTTTTATTCATCGAATGTTGCTGGAACACTTTGCCCAGATGGAACTCCAAAATCTTAACCTCTCAGAAAGGATTAAAAGTTCCTTTAAATATTTTTAAATCTTCAGAGAGAAATAAGTAGGTAGGCAGAATTAAATATAAAACCCATGATTGGCTCTATTCTTCTATTTCCCCTATTTCCCTAAAAAGTCATCTTCTAATTAATTTTACCCACCTACTTAGCTAGATCAAATATACTTCAAGATACGGTTGTTAACTCTTTGTCTGGTGTATCTTCAGCAACTTTGGCGGGTGTTGTTTCTGGGGCTGACTTACGACGCAGCTTTTTAGCAATAGCAGGACCATAAAACATTACTGCAAGTCCCAAACAGACTAAAGCTGAGCCAATCCAGGTTAATGCTGTGATCCAAGCAGGTTCTCTCTTGACCTGAAGCGTTGACTGTTGCAGATCTCCAGGATTCCAAGATGCCTGGGCAATTTTCCATCCGTGATACCAAGTAGGATTATTCATCCATACTTTGCGCTGTTCAACCTGATTGTTTTCTGGATCTTCGATGCGGATTTTGCTTGTCCACATGGCGACGGATTCTGAACCTTCATTACGATCAACAATAAAGTCTTCTAACTTGATGCCAAAAGGTAGTTTATATACCTTGGGGTTAAATGCCGCATATATTTCTTGCCCTTGGTCACGGATTGCGCTGGCTTCACCCCAGGGTAACCAAGTTGCTTGTCCTGATTTTGTCTGTACGAGTAGTGCGGGAAATCCCTCAGTCTGTTTATCTGTGGCGGGGGTAATGGTTCTTTGTGCTTGAGCTTGAGGTAGATATTCTTCAAGGGCGATCGCAAAATCTGCCCATCCAGGATTAACGGATTGACCGACGGTTAAACTACCTGAGTTGAAGTGACTACTAGACTTTGCTGCATAGTAAAGCTGTTGGTCTGGGGCGACGATTACCTTGAAATAGTCTGAGGCTTCTGGAGGCTGTACTTGATAGTCGATCGCAATATTAGCTGTTGATTCTCCTGAGATTAAAGTACGAACAGGAGGAAAATTAATCTGATTGAAAACAAACCAGCGTTCTTTACCCTGAGATGAGGTTATATCTATGGCTAGGGCTGGGTTGCGCAAGTTTTCTGATATGGTGATTGGTTGCTTGTTGCCATCGAGGCGAAAGTCGGGAAAGAAACCAATAATTGAAGCTTTGATTGATCCTATTTTTAAAGTTTTGGCTTGATTTCTTTGGACGTCGAAAGTACGCTTTTTGACAGCATCAGCTATGGTAACTTCTCCCCAAGGATGCCTATTTGCTGAAGGAGGATTAAGCAGTCGGTCTAATTGACGCTGATCATTAGCTTGGACGATTTCTAATTCTGCTGGTCCCAAATTAACCTTACTATAGCCCGCAGGCGCGAGCGCCAGAGTTCGCTCTAGAGTTTGTCCCATGCGATCGCTACTTAAGCTAAGTTTGACTGCTGGATTACTTTTATTGCCGCCACCCCCAAAGCTAATCAACTGTACGGCATTGTTGGTATAAGCCTTTAACTCCAACCCACCGATAGATCTGGGAATTACCGTCCCATCCTGCTTGACAAAAATACTACCGCTGTCACTGATGCCATCGGAATTAATTACCTGTAATAAATCACCCTCTACTCTGATGCGATCGTTTGCCGCATTATCTGTCCTGACCAAAAGCATCCCCTCCATCCCCAGATGAATAACTCCTGCCGAACCAGCAATAATGACAATCAGTCCTAAATGAGTTAGGGCAAAGCCAATTTTTCTCGCGCCTTTCCAAGGGTAGCGAGATATAGCAGACATACCCAAGTTAACTGCCAGTAAAAACATTAATGCCCCAAACCAGGGGCTTTTGTATACTTCTTGCTGTACCGTAGCTGAACCCACCTGTGATTCATAAAAAGTAGCCCATATTAAGATACCAATAATACTGCTGAGTAGAGGAACAGCCAATTTGATCGAACTAACAAAACGAGTCAAGCTTTCTAACATGAAGATACTCTATGGGTTGTTGATGGAAAATGCTATTTATTAACCAAAATATTTGCCATCTCAGTTAAGCATTTTTTACTTACTAAGATTTTTAAAACATTAAACTTAATCAGCTTTATTGATATATTTTATATATA
>JBCDDK010000081.1:0-29200 GCA_039180345.1 Cyanobacteria bacterium P01_G01_bin.39
AAATGTCTGTGGACTGGATGCGACGGGGAGTATCGGTAACGGTATTCTAGTTGGCACAGGACGAAGCAGAAAACCGAAGTTGTGAGTCTTCGGAATCCCCCGTTATAGCGACCAAAGGAGCTTAACGGCGGGAGGTGTCAATTCCCCTCTTGTGTGATAAACACAGCTAATTGAGACAGAGGTAATTACGGTCAAAGCTTTACGAGTACTCAAAATCAATTGTGAAGCTATATCCCCAAGACTTGGGTATGTTATCAATTAGAAAAAAGGAGCAAAAAATAATAAATTTATATACATTTAAATATTAATACACATTATTCATCCTCCAATTCAACACCAATGACAGACAAACTAATTAGAGCGGTAGCAGCAGATGGTGGCATTAGAGCTGTCGGCGTAATTACTACTGACCTGACGGAAGAAGCTAGACGTAGACATAAACTTTCCTATGTAGCAACAGCGGCATTAGGAAGAACAATGGCTTCAGGACTATTGTTGGCTTCTAGCATGAAGAAAGAAGGTTCTAGAGTTAATATTCACGTTAAAGGAGATGGTCCTCTCGGCACAATTTTGGCTGATGCCGGATTAGACGGCACAGTTCGAGGATACGTCCACAATCCTAGCGTTGAGTTACCACCAAATGAACGAGGAAAGTTAGACGTAGGTAAAGCGGTTGGTCATAACGGCTTTCTACATGTAGTACGCGATGTCGGTTATGGACAGCCCTATTCCAGTACGGTGGAGCTAGTTTCAGGAGAAGTTGGAGATGATGTTGCTAGCTATTTAGTTACCTCAGAACAAACTCCATCTGCTCTATTGGTAGGAGTTTTTGTCGGTGAAATGGGTGTTACCGCCGCAGGAGGAATCCTATTGCAAATCATGCCCAAAGCAGCTAGAGATCAATCGCTGGCGAATTTATTAGAATCTCGGGTATCTCAATTATCTGGATTTACACCTTTGTTAAAAGAAGGAAAAACTCTCAACGAAATCATGAGGCAATTGTTGGGAGATTTGGATCTATTTATTTTTCCTGAATCTTACGAAGTTAGTTTCAACTGTGGCTGTTCTTGGAAACGTGTTTTGGGCGCGCTTAAAATGTTGGGGGAAGCTGAATTACTAGATATGATTGAAAAAGATGAAGGGGCAGAAGCAATCTGTCAATTTTGCGGAGAAGTTTATCAAGCTAACGAAACTCAGTTAAACCAGCTCATCGCTGATTTAAGAACCGAATAATGGGACTCAAGCAAAACATTTGGAAGCTTAAATCTACTCCCGAAAACAGGAGTAGGAATACTCTTAATTTGTAGCTCATCAATTCTGGAGAGGAATGTTGCTCTTGAAAACCGTCAAATGCTGAATCATCAGTGACTTCATTGATTAACTGAATTAGATAATATGTCATCTCCTCAGTTATATTAATAGCAATTGTAAAAAAGCTAATGCCAGACTAATGAGAATTTGAAATCTTTGCTGCTGATACTCTCCAGGCTCAAAGTGGGTAAAGACATGAAAATACATGAAAGGTGTCATAAAAGCTGGTAATTTTGCTGCCTGGAAAAAATCAGATCCTAATATTACCTGATATTAAAACAAAAAATGGTATTTTTAGGTTAAATTAGCCAAAATTGCTAGATGCAGCTGTTTAATATTAAATCTTCATTGGTCTGACATAGCTACGATATTTACTCAGCAAAATCAAGTGATAAGATTAGATACGATTTAACCTTAAAACAGGGAACAATCCAATTGAAACTTACGGGCATCATCATCAGATAATTCATGGCGATCAACAAGAAACCACAAAGCTCTGGCACAGACGCAGCAAGAAATCAGTCTGGCGCTAATATAAATGGTGTGAAGCCACAAAAACCTGATCTAGGCTCCAGTCTTCAGGATTTTCCTGACAATGTTTCATCATCAATTAATCCCCCAGTATCTACTGTGAGTAAATCTAATCCCTCTATGGTTTCGATCACCACAAGACCTTGGTGGCAAATGTGGCAGATTTGGGGAATTTTGCTAGTGTTATGTTCTGGTGGCATTGGCTATGGGGCAACCTCAATGCTGCTAAAACTGCCCAAGACTCAAAGTTGTTCTAAAGTATTATGGCCTATTGCTTCGGCTTCGGTTCGTCTTTATTGCGCTCAAACTGCGGCAGAAGAACGAGATGTCAAAGGTTTGCTCTCTGCTATTGATCTAGTAGCCGTTCTTCCTGAAAATCATCCCCTCAGACCTGAAATTAACCGCAATATTGATCGTTGGGCAACTTCGATTCTAGAGATTGGAGAAGCAGAATTTCAAGCAGGAAATCTAGATCAAGCGATCGCCACAGCCAAAAAAATCCCTAATCATGTCTCTGCCAGCAAATTGGTTGAAGAAAAAATTGAAAACTGGCAATCTGTCTGGTCTACAGGAGAAGAGACCTACGAGCAGGTAGAAAATAAATTACGTGAAGCAGACTGGAATGGAGCCTTCACCTGGGCAGTCCGCTTAACTGATAGCTCTAATGATTACTGGGCAACGACTAAATATGAAGAGAGCATCAACAACATCAATGTTGCCCAAGAAGAAAACGCTAGTTTAACTAAAGCCAAAACGCAGCTAACCAACGGTAGAATTGAAGACTTGATTTTGGCGATCGATAGGGCAGATGATATTAAGAAAAATAGCTATACCTACGATCAAGCTCAAGAAATTATTGTGGAAGCCAAGAGTAAATTAGTGGCTAGTATCGAGCAATTAATTGAAGACCGTGAGTGGCAACAATTGCTACAGGTGACAGGTCGCATCCCTCGCAGCTTGGGATTACAAAAGCGTAATCGGGACTGGCGTATTTTGGCTAATGCTGGTGCTAGCGCTAATTTAGATACTGCTTTTGGCATTGAAGATGCAATTGAAGAGGCAGAAAAACTGGAAAAAGATAGTGAATACTATCGACTTGGTCAAAAGTTAATCAAACGTTGGAAACTTGAGATTAAAGACGTAGCTCGCTTAAGGAAAGCAAGAGATTTTGCTCGGGTAGGAACTATCGGCAATTTGAATAAAGCCGTAAGTGAGGCAAAATTAATTCCCAAGGCTAATCCACGCTACAGTGAAGCTCGCGAAGAAATTGCTAAGTGGCGGGGGCAAATTAAAACAATTGAAGATAAACCAGTCCTCAATCGCGCCCGAGAATTATCCTATGGCAGCAATGTTAATGCTTGGCGAAGAGCGATCGCCGAAGCTAGTTCAATTTCGGGTGACAGCCCCCTCTATAGTGAAGCGCAGGGTTTTATCAGAAGTTGGCGCAGCAATATTCAGCGTGTCGAAGATCGACCAATTCTTGATGAAGCAGAATCTTTTGCCAATATCAATAACTATCCCGCAGCAATTGAGACGGCGCAGCAAATTAGTTCTGGTAGAGCTTTATATGCAGAAGCTCAGAATAGCATTGCCCGCTGGCAACAAGAAATTGATGGGCAAAGATATTTGCGGCAGGCTAATGAGCTAGCACTTCGGGGTACATTTGATGCTCTAAGTAGGGCGATTCAGATTGCCAAACAGGCTCCCGCTAGTAGTTCGGTTCGTGGTCAGGTATTGCAGGACGTTAATGAGTGGGCAGCTCAAATATTAGCGATCGCTAGACAAGCTGCTAATACTTCCTTGGAGAGAGGAATTGCGATCGCCGAACAAGTTCCCGCTGGGACTACTAGCTATACCCCAGCCCAAAAAGATATCAAAATCTGGCAGATTCAGCTCAATCCTCCCCAGCCAGAGATTGTTCCACCAACGTTTAAACTAGATAAACTGCGAAAAGAACGAGAAAATTAGACTAACTTAATTTTATTGATTCTATTTGCTTAGATCCAAGCCCAGACCCTCTCGGCGTACTTTCAAATCGTAATAAATTACTGCCTTGATTGACTGCCAGAAGGGAATAATTAGAGCCGTAGCCAGGAAATTGAAGACCAGATGCACAATGGTAAGTATTGTGGAGTAAACAGCTAAATCAGTATTTTGCAAAAATGTTGGTATCATTTGCAGCGTATAGGCAAGACCCCATAAAGGAAAGCTGACTAGTGAAGCAATCAAGTAAATCATCATCAGATTTTTGAGATAGCCTTGGGTTAATTCTCGGCTTTTTTTAAGAGATTGAGAGGCAGTAACACCATCTTGAGTTGCCAACAGTAGTTCTGAAACTGAATAACTGGCAAACAATCTGAATAAAAAACTAAAAAACCATACTAAGACGGCGATAGATAATACTACAGATAGAATTGTGCCAATGATTGCTCCACCATCTCCCAAAACAGCAGTTAGACCCCAAATAGCAGTTGTCACTCCGCCAATAACTAAACCAATTACTAGAGCGCCCAAGATATAAGCTAAAAAGAAACGTAAAGAAACTAGTAATGCTGCGACTAAAAAGCTCCACATCCTTCCCTTTACATGTCGATTGGCATCTTGAATACTTTCGGGTTTTTCGATAGTTTCACTATAAGCTAAGCGAGAAATCAGTGCTTGATAGGCATAAAATTTTGCTGTACCGTAAATCAGAGCTACTATAGCAACAGCTATTAGCAAAATAGAAAAGCCTACGTCAGAAGATCCTTGAGCAAAATTGATTCCGACAAATCCACCAATAACACCTACGATGAAGGCTGGTATAAATACCCACAAATAACCAATAAATGCTAAACGATAATATTTTTTGAAGTTATCACGATAAATGCGTAACCCAGCACTAACAACGTTACCGACGCTTAAAGGTTTCATAGTTTAGAATGCACTCCGTAAGGCAATTTGCAGTTGATGCAATTATCTAAGTCACCGTTACACCGCGCGCAAAGCAAAGCTTTTTACGACTCGTCACGGACAACTCACGGGGGGCGAAGAAGCTTCGCCACCCGTGTCCTCAACAACGTGAGGTTTCCTCACAATTTACGCCCTTAGAACTATGCGCCTTTGTGCGGTGACTTCGTCAATTAGGCATCAACAATTCCATTTTTCCCTGAAAACCCTAATAACTAACTACCAAGCAAACTAAGTATAAAGTTACTCCAAAAATGATCGATTAAGTAGTGGGGTAGATTCAGCTGCAACAGCAATCAAGCTGGGCATATTTCTTCTAGATGGGACATGTCTCAAGGCGATTACCCTGGAGACATCACAGCCAGCTGAACCAAAATAAGTATAGGTGGTAGGATTACCATTAGCATCTTCAATGATTTGAGTCGAATTATCGGTATCGTAAGCCAACTCTACATCTTCCCATCAACATCAATTAACCGCGTCATCCGCCCCGAATTATCATACTCAGTCTTGACATCAGTTCTACCTAATGGATCGATAATTTCATCCAAATAATGCGATCGCTCTTCGCTGTAACCATAAAGAGTAGTATTCTTCTCTCTGTCAGTTACCGCAACCAAATCTCCCGCTGCGTCATACTGATACCTAATTTTATTCCCATCGGGGTCGATAACCGAGGTAATTCTTCTCTGACCATCGCGATCAAATATCAGAAGTAATTTCAGATTCAGTAAAGGTCAACTTTTAGAAACATTCTCATGAAAATCGATAAAGCGCTCAGAGGTAGTTTCGGTTATGAGTTATGGATTATCGTTTACAATTCAACCTTGCCAAGCCTGTTGTAGCTTTGTCCAAACAGTAGCTACAGTTTGCTTAACTTCGTTTTGAAAGCTCCATCTTTGGAAAGCTTTTTCATAATCCTCTCCTTTAGATTGATAGGCTTTCCAGCCGTTGAGTGCCACACCTAAACCCCAGAAAAGCAAAATATATAGTGACCAAGAAAGTGTTCCGGCAACAATCAGGTTGAAAGACACAATAAAGGTATTGACGATCGCATACTTGGTCAACTTTTGTTTAAACTTTTGTCGACGATGTAAGTCAAACGCCCGTCGTTGGCGATCAATAACTTTTTGATCTAGCCAATCTCTTTCCGCTTCTTGAATGGTAGCATTGCTGATATCTAACTCAGCAGCAATTTCCCAAAGTTGCTGTCTAGTCAGCTCTTCTTCAGTATGGTGTTTAGCGATCGCCAACTGAAGAATTTGCTGGATATCTTCTTGGTTGTAGGAATCGGGGTAGGTCGGATTTATATCTGACATAATATTACAGCATCTCTCTATGATCCATTATGCCTAAGATCAGTCGAGTTGCTACCGTAATTTTAAGGACGGTTTTTACTGTACTTGGGGAGGATGAATTGTTGTTTACGTTTCGTTACAATTTTAACAATCACGAAAAAATTAATCATAAATAACTAAAAAAACTATATTTCTTTCTCAGACAAAGATGAAATATATTCACTTAATTTAGACAGGAGAATGCCATGAACGGCAACAACATTCGGATCGGAAACTTATTTGGTATACCTTTTTTTATTAACCCCTCTTGGTTCTTGGTTTTGGGTTTAGTTACCTGGAGTTATGGCTCTGGTTTAGCTGAATTTCCTCAACTTACAGGAATTATGCCATGGCTACTGGGTTTGGTTGCTGCCTTACTGCTGTTCTCATCTGTCTTGGCTCATGAATTAGGGCATAGCTTTGTGGCTATTACACAAGGTATTCCCGTTAAGTCAATTACACTATTTATCTTTGGTGGTTTAGCTACCTTAGAAAAAGAGTCGGAAACTCCCCTCCAGGCTTTTCTAGTGGCGATCGCAGGACCTCTAGTTAGTTTAGTTTTATTTGGGGTTTTAACTCTAGTTGCTACTACAGTACCTTTAAGCACTCCCATTCAAGCGATTGTTTCCCTGGTAGCTTATATTAACTTAGTTCTAGCCTTGTTCAACATGATTCCTGGGTTGCCCCTTGATGGTGGTAATGTCCTCAAAGCAATTGTGTGGAAAGCTACTGGTAATCCTAATAAAGGGGTGATCTTTGCAGGTAGAGTCGGTCAGGTTATCGGCTGGATAGCGATCGCTCTAGGAATTTTATCGGTTCTTGGTATTAGTCAAGTGGGAAGCATTTGGACTTTATTAATTGGTACTTTCTTATTGCAGAATGCTGGTTTTGCCGCTCAATCGGCAACTGTGCAAGACAAGTTGAGCCAATATACTGCTGAAGATGCCGTAGTTGAGGATAGCCCAATTGTGCCGCAGAATCTCTCAATCCGTGAGTTTGTCAATAGCTATGTCATTGGTAAAGAACGTTGGAAGAAGTTTTTGGTGGTTGATGACAATCAACAGTTAGTTGGTGCCGTAACTACTGAAGATTTAAAGCAAATTCAGACTTCGAGATGGAATGAAGTGTATCTTGACGAGTTAGTTCAACCTGTACCCGAGTCAGATAAGATACCTGCCACCACTTCTTTGTTAGAAGCAGCCAAATTATTTGAAACCAAAAAATCTCCTGAGTTAGTTGTGGTCAGAGAATCAGGCGAAGTTTTGGGACTATTAGAAAAGGCTTCTATCATTAGATTGATGGTTCAAGAAGAGGAGGTCAAAGATAAGTCAGCGATTAAGTCTGCTCAAGAAGAGGAGAAGGCGATCGTCAATTAAGGTTTAAAATTTAACCAGATCTTCATTGCCATTATTTCGTTTCCAAATAAACTTTTTGATAATGTTATCGCAACCATGGATTACAATCCGTGGTTGCGATTTTAGTATAAAAGCAATTATCCATAGTTGAAGTATGACCTCAGAAAATTTGATCACCGACTCAAACGGCGAATATATAGAGCATACACATTTACTTTCAAGCGATCGCGCAGGATGGGAGCAACTTAATTTAATTTACGAATTAGAGCCAGCGGGAGAAATGCCTGAATCAGCCATTCCTGCTCATTCCCTGGTAATTTGCTTAGGAGATTGTCAGGGCAGTTTTTGGGTTAACGGACAATGGCATCACGAACAATACAGCAAAGGAGATATTGTCATAGTTGCCGCAGGTGAGCTTTTTCCCCGTGTAAAGATAGATCGCCAAGTCCCTTTACTAGAAATATTTTTATCTCCCGACTTATTGCTTAAGGGCATCGGCGAAAATTCTGCCAGAGTTCAACTGCAATCAAATTTTCGGTTACGCGATCCTTTGATTCAACACATGGGGTTAGCTTTAAAAACTGAATTGGAATTAGCTGCTGAAGATAGTAAGCTTTATGCCGATTCCATGGCAACTGCACTGGGGGCGCATCTGTGGCAAAGATATGGATGCAAAAATTCTGTAGTTAAACAATATCGCGGTGGTTTAGCACCCTATCAATTGAGAAGGATCATTGAATATATTCAAAATCACTTAGATACAGATTTGACCTTAAATAAGCTAGCTAGTCTGATTACCATCAGTCCCCATTACTTTGCTAGCTTGTTTAAACAATCTACAGGGCTATCACCGCATAAATACATTACTCAATGCCGTTTAGAAAAAGCAAAAACGCTGTTGCGTGATTCAGATTTAGCGATCGCCTTTATTTGTTTAGAAGTAGGATTTAAAAATCAAAGTCACTTTACCAGAGTGTTTCGCCAACATTTTCATATTAATCCCAAAGTTTATCGGGATTTGTTTTAATAGCAATAAGAGTCTGATTTTAGCAATTAGCTTAAGTAATATTTAATCGTAAAAATAGAACAATTTTCGGAATAATCCACCAGACAGCGATCGCTATAATTTTTAAACTAATCAGCATAGTAGTTTCGCTAACTTCAATTAGAGTCTTGCAAATTATCTATCTTGGTTTATCTGTACTAGGTTTGATTCTGCCTTATTCCCAGTTAATTCCTTTTTTGGGCGATCGCGGTTTTGATTTAGCTGTCTTTTGCTCAGAGTTGTTTGCTAATCAAATTTCTACTGCCTTTAGTCTCGATGTATTCGTTTCTTCAGTAGTATTTTGGCTCTTTCTCTTGCGAGAAGGAACAAGATTAAATCTGAAATTACGCTGGATTTATATTGTATTTAATTTGATATTTGGTCTGTCTTTTGCATTGCCTCTATTTCTCTACATGCGATCAATCAAGATTACTGAAATGCAAACACTTGAGAGCAATCATGAATTGTCAGGAGAAGCAACATGACCACAATATTTCCTATACGAAGATGGCAAATTGTTAAATGCTCAACCATCTTGATTGCGATCGCTTCTTGTTTAATCTTATTAACTAACGATATTAATGAAACAAGCTTTCGCATTGCCATCAGATTTACCGCCCGTACTTCTTGCATTTTGTTTCTATTAGCATTTACAGCATCCTCTCTACGCCGAATACAATCAAACCCCTTAACCAACTGGTTAGTTACTAATCGTCGCTATCTGGGATTATCAATGGCGATTTCTCATGGCTTTCATGCCCTGGCGATGCCTTCGGCTATGCTTCGCAAATCGCAGGTGTAGCTATCTTGACTACAAAGAATATGGTCAAGGACACTCATCATGCCAACCTAGGCTATTTATTTATTATCCTGATGACAATTACTTCCTTTAAAACTCCTGCGGTAATTCTGGGTAGGCGCAATTGGCAAATTTTACATACAGTAGGAATGTATTATCTTTGGTTATCATTTCTAGTTGGTTTTAGCAGCAGGTTGACTGAGTCGTGGTGGATTTACACCCCATTTACCTTTGGGTTGCTGTTAGCGGTAATATTACGTTTGGTATCAACAAACAAGCAAATCTTGACCAAGTGGATTCATCACGCATGAGGATGGAAGAGCTTTTAAATATGCATAGGCTATGTATTTCAATCATTTCGCAAATTTTGATAAGGTGTCGGTTAAGGCAGAAGTTGCAATAATGTCTTTTAAATCGGTGTTTGAGATGCGATCGTCTATTAATATGATTAAAGGAATTTTGCAGACACTGAATTTAAACTGTTTTTGAGTGTTGAGTAAGTTACGAAGGAATGATTTCCATGCCAGCAAAAGATATTTATCATGAAACAGTTAAAAATGCTTTGATTAAAGATCGTTGGACAATTACAGATGATCCGTTAAAACTAACCATCGGTAGCCGTTCGCTTTATGTAGATTTGGGAGTGGAAAAACTAATTGCAGCCCAAAAAGATAATCAGAAAATAGCGGTAGAAATTAAAAGTTTTATTAGTCCGTCGCCAATTAAAGATTTAGAGAATGCTCTCGGTCAATATGTCCTTTATCAAAATATTCTCCAGAGTACAGATTCAGAAAGAATCTTATATTTAGCGATTAGAGAAGAAGTTTATAATGATTTATTTGCTGAACCGATAGGTCAATTATTATTAAATAATAAACAAATAAAATTAATTACCTTTGACTCGGATAAACAGGAGTTAGTCGGATGGATAAATTAACTCAATATCGTCAGATTATTAAAGATACCTTAAATGGATATGCCGCGATTCCCTTTAGCTATGGAGAAATTAACCAGCAGGTATTTATTGACAAAGAAGAGAACAATTTCTTCTTGTTTAATGTGGGTTGGCATAATAAAAAGCGCGTTCATGGTTGTGTCGCCCACGTTGAAATTATCGATGACAAAGTTTGGATTCAACAAGACGGCATTGAAGACGGCATTGCTAACGATTTTTTAGCAGCGGGAATTCCCAAAGACAAAATTGTATTGGCTTTCCATCCTCCTAGCGTTCGTCCATATACCGAATTTGCCGTTTCTTGAGTCTGCAACCAAATTTATATACTCGATTTGTTGTACTCTACATAAAATCGTTCGGTGATTTAAATTACATCTAGGAAACTAATCCCTTGATCGGAGCAGTCTTGACATCTGTATTGGGAATTACTATTTTATACCAATTCTTAAAAGTAGTAAGAGACTTCTTTGTTTAGATTAAACGATAGTCTAATCCAATAAAATCTTTAAATTAACAACTAATGCCAAAACCGCAACAGATAAAACAGGCAATAATTGAATATGCTAGTAACAATCTCACTGAATATGGTGTAGCTATAACTGGTAAATGGGGCTGTGGTAAAACCTACTGTTGGAGAGAAGAAATTGCTCCAGCATTAACCCAAACAGGAAAAAAGTGTGTCCTGATCTCCTTGTTTGGTATCAAATCGACAAAAGAAATAGAGCAAAAGATACTTTATGAGTTAATTAGCATTTCTGAAATTCTTAAAGGTAATAAAGATAATTTGACTTCGCTTTTTGCTGAATTAGCAATGCTAGCAGATGCCAATAGTGAGAAAACTAATCTAGGTAGAAGCAACTTAAAAACTATGTTTGATGCAGTAACGGGTTTGGGCAGTTATTATCTGCTTAAAAAACTGCTGTTTGATGTCAAGGAAACAGTAGTTCTGTGTTTTGATGACTTAGAAAGAGCTAGTTTAAATATCAGTATGGCTCAACTATTAGGTGAAATTAATAAGTATATAGAGCAACACAATATCAAGACTGTGGTCATTGCTAACGAAACAGAAATAGACGAGGAAAATAAAAAAAAATATTCTGCATGGAAAGAAAAACTGATTTGGCAAACATACTTTTTAGATCCTTCGATAGAGGAAACATTAGATCATTTTATAAAACCTTACGGTAATGATTTTAAGCAAAAAATAGAGCAAAACAAAGTCATTATTTTAAAAATTGTTGAACGAGCAGACTTAAGTAATTACAGAACTTTGCAGGTGTGCTTACAGATTTGTTGTAAATTCTTTAATGAAGTAGGAGAACAAACTGACCTTTTCCCAGACATAATTTTAATTGTGTTTAGCCTAGTTATAGAAATTAAGATTGAAAAAATTACTGATGAGCAAGTAGAATTACTACGAAAATGGAGTGAAGTAGGATATGATTTTACTCGCAAATTTGGTATACCAAAAAGCAACGCAGAAGAATCACCAAAGTCATATTTAACTTCGTTCATTGAAAAATACTATTATCCCAGGCAATATTACTTTTCAAGGTATAGTACATCATTAGCTATTTTTCAATATGTGACTGCTGGCTATTTCAGTCCTGGTGAGTTTAAGAATGACTTAGATAAGATAAGCGATAGCCAGATGACCCCAAAAAAGCTATTTTTAACTGACTTTTGGCAGCTAGAACAGAATTATTTTGATCAGATAAAACAAGAGTATCTTGACGATTTAAGCAATTGTAAAATAGCAGATGTAGCAGAAATACTAAAGCTATGCCAATTTTTCTTTTACTTATCTAGAGAAAAAATAATATCCGAAAGCGATGCTAATCTAGCACATATATTTAAACAAGCTAATGCTAAAATATTCAATCAAAATCTATTGCAAGCTGTCAACTTTAGCGATTTTAGGATAAGCCACATTATAGATGATTCTGATAGTTTAAAAGATAATTTACTATATCAGCAGGTTAAAAAGCAAATAATTAATTTAAATAATGCCCAATACAATCGCGTTATTAAGCAAGAAGCAATTGAACTCATAAATCACCTTGATACTGAACCAAAAAAGTTTTTTAAAATTATACGGGAGAAATACGAGTATAGCGCCGAATCAATCTTTGCCTATATGAATATTTTCCAACTCGAAAAGGCAATTTGGAGTTTAGATAACTCTAACCTACGTAGCTTTAATTATCTTTTCACTAAAATATCAAGATCAAATAGAATTATAGGAAGCAACCAAAACGATTTGAGCAACTTAAAAAAACTAAAAAGACTGCTAGAAAGACGAGTACAACCAGAAAATGAATCTTCTGTTTTATTAATTAAATTAAGAATGATAAAAGATTTGATTACAAATATATCGGTAGCTATAGAAGAACTTGAAAATGCTTAATACGTAACATCAGTCAACTCCTTGAATTACTGGAGTAATACCGCGGTCGCTAAATGGTCTGGGATTGCCCTGCCAGTTAAAGTCGCTAATCCGTAGACTCAAAGAACCTATCTCTAGTTCTGGGTTATAGCGCAGGATGACGTTGTGGGTGCGGCGGCTATATTCTAAAAGAAAGTCAGTGCTGATGGTATCACTGTCTTCCAGGTCGAGAGAGGTTTGATAGCCTGCGCGAAAAGGACCATAAATTTGTTGAGTAATCCCCAGAGAGAGAATTTGACGATCTACGAGGCGGTCAAAGAGAAAGGGAGATTCATCACCGCGAATATTTTGCGAATAACTGAGGGAGAATCCTGTATAGTCCAGCCAAGAACGAGAAAAGTGTCCTAGTTGTCCTTGAATACCAATAGTCCCCTCTAAGGATAGTTGCGAATCACCATTACTATAAAGACTACTAACACCCGAAACCCCTGTAAATAAATTTAAGTAAGGGACTGTGGGAACAGGAGTGTAACGTAATCCTTCCTCTTTGGTACTAGGTAAAGGATCTCCTTGCCAGATAGCAAAGCTTTTATTGAGAAATGCTGCTGCTTGATAGCGACTCAGGTTGATAATATCAATGCTTTCATTGGCTGGTAGTAATTCTGGCACGTCGCTATCGGCACTAATATTTTGAACTGACCCCTGATAGCGTAAAGTTATTCCTGTATTGCCAATGGCTATGTTAGGTGAAGTAACAACGCCCCCGATGCTGCTTCTCACCGTTTGAAAACCGAGAGAACCATTAAATAAGCGATCGCGAAAATTATATTCTATGGCGAATTTATAGGGATTATCTAAGCTGCCAACCCTTTGCTCAATGCCCACCTTAGCACGTAGGTTATCTTCAATATCATCGGGATCGATGCCAGGAAGGGAAGCCTTAGCATCTAGATTAGTGCGCGGCGAAAAATTGGCATAAAAACTACTGTCTATACCATATACATCTGGATTAAATACGCCTCCTTCATCTGAATCACTAAAGTCGAAAGTAGTGGGAATTAATGCCCGCTGCAAAAAATATTGTGGAGTAATTTTCCAGCTCAATTGTTCTCGCTCTAGAATGCTCCAGGTGCGTTCTACAAATAGTCCTCCTCGTTCTTCACCATCAAACGCCACGGTAAATAAACCTGGGCTACTAGAGCGACGATCAAATTCAAAGGAACTGACCAGCAAAGGAACTTTTAAGCTATCATCCAGCACCAAACGAGATTTTTCGGTACTTAACTTACCTGTCAGAGAATCTAGCTGTTCAAAAGTTGCGGTTGCCGCACGTAATTCTAATTCAGGAGGAGAGAAAGGGTCATTAGTTAGGCGCAGATTCTTCGCCGTCCAGGTACTTGTCTCAAAATCAACTCGTTCGGCTTCAAACCGCAGCCGATTAATCGTTCCTCCAGCAGTATTAGTATTATTGCTGCCAGCGACATCAATACCCTGATTACCAATGGTGGCACCAATACCCTGGTTAGCGGTAACTTCAGTTAGAGGCTGTCGATCACTCAGGCGATCGCCTAAAGCACGATCAAAGATAACCTGTTCGTCTCCCAGATCTTGATTGAGATCCGTATCCTGAGATAGACTAGGCTGATAAACTTCACCCCCAGCATTAAAAATCGTCCCCCGATCCGCTACTAAATAATATTCAAACCGTTCTCCCCGTAGTATTTGTTCCCCTCTAGTAAGAACTACGTTATCCTTAGCTACTGCTAGACGATCATTAAGATTAATTTCCAGGCGATCGCTAGTCATGACCGATTGGGCAAAACGCATGGTGACATTACCTTCAGCCATAATTATGTTGCGCTGCTGGTCGTATTCCTGGCGATCGGCAATCACTTCAATCACCTCCGCCTGACCGACAGGAATAGAGGGTTGAAAATCTCCTTCGACAGGGATCTCAAACTTCTGGCTTTCTCCCTGACGGTTTTGAGTAATTACATAATATGGATTACTCTCAACGACCAAATTTTGCTGGGTCTGTTGCAAGCTATTTGGCAAGAAATGGGCTTGCTTTTTGATGTCTGACGACTCTGAAGCCAATACAGATAATTGAAACAGATATGCCCAGGAGATAATTCCAACGCAGCAACGCAAAAAATTGACCATGGAAGGCTTTTAGGCAACAATTCAGTAGTATAGCTTTTTATTTTCTGTTATGGACTTTAAGCTTATTAATACTTGAGAAGTTACAGCTTTAGCAAGTCTCGACCCATAGTTAGATTTGAACATAGGGAATAATTATTTTTAGAAATACAAAATTGTTCAAAATGCTAGTTAACAGATTTATCTAGAACTAACTGTAGCTGCTCAATAACTTGGTCTTGATTGCCTTTAGCCCAGAAGGCAAAACGTCTGGCTAATATGGGAGCATAAACCAAAGTGCTTGTAAAACCTGAAAATAAATAAAGTCCCTGGTCAGCTGGCAATTTTCCTACCAAGGCGATTCCTTGATTATTAAATGCCACTAAGCAACTATGGCATTTGCCAGGAACATCTTCTAGTAAAGGTAAGACGTTACCAACTTCCTGACGGATTTGCGCTGCGGCAGCTACTAGATCGATTTTCACATTTGGATCAGGAAAGATGGTACTGATTTGACCCAGACACACTCTGCCGTCAATAAACTGTACTGCACCAGGATCTATAATGGATTGCTCATAGTTATCTAAGGAATCCGCTGTCCAATCAGCTATTGCAGACTCAAGACTAAATCTGCGTTGAACGGCTGGCATAACTATGGTGCTAAGTTCCAGTTCAACAGGTGGAGTCATTATCAACTGAGCATGAGTAAAGTAATTTTTAACTTTGATGTTTAATGACTGCAAAAGCGATCGCGATAATCCCCCTGCACAGATAATTGTCTGTTCAGCATAATAAGAACTAGATTGGGTTTGAACCCCAATTATTGTCTCTGATTGGCGAAGGAGAACTGTTGCCTCTTCGTAGATAATTTCTCCCCCATTACGTTCAAAAGCCTGAAGATAAGCCTCGGTTGTTTTTTGAGGATCGATATGACCGTGGGGTAATTTTAATACTCCTGAAATGGCATTGGGATTTAATAATGGCTCTAAAATACAAGCCTCCTGAACTCCTAGCAACTCTGGAGTAATAGCAAACTTATCAAAATTGCGAGCAATGGTTTGCGGATCATCCTGACGATCAATGGTTAATACTAAATCTAATTCTCTAAACTCTGTATCTGCATCCAATTCTGCTGAGAGATGACGATGCAGTTCAAGACCTTCTTGTCCTAAAGCCCTGGTTAATTCATCCGTTCCTGACCAGTAAGCTAATCCACCATAGCTATATACAGTGGCGTTATCAGGATTGATATTTTTTTCTAATAACAGAACCTGATAATTTTGTTTGCTTAATTCGTATGCTAGACTCGCTCCAGTAATACCTGCACCAACTACAATCCAGTCATAGACAGTCTCAACATTTATCATTATTAAATTAATTATTACCTGATGTTATGCACTAATTGATCTTCTGAGATAGGGACTGGGGATTGGGGTGCGACCCCCTAAAGGGTTCAGCAGTTCCTTCAACGGAGGTAACCTCCGCAACGGACTGCTTCACCGCGCCGCCGTCAGGCGCAAGACAAAGGCGCTTAGTTAGCCGCATGTACGCGCACCGTTGGGGATTTAATATATCTTTTCTCATACTCTATTGGAATTATCAATTTTTCTTTGGTTTGCGTAACTTCAGTTATTATTTACCATTTGCTGTTGAGAATTATTGACTATTAAATAGTTATTCACTAATTATTCAAAATATTATCTTGCCAGAGAAACCTCGGCGTACAAAAGCGATTCAGTTCAACCTATATACGACGAGTAAGGCTCTGTATTGCAACTGTGACCAAGGCTTCTGCCTCCTGCCCCCTGTCCTCTGTCTCACAAGGATAGGTTTTTAACGTCCCGTACAAGCAAGTCTAAGAAACCCGACAAGATAGGGACGTTAAAAGAGGCGAGTGTTTACTATAATTTGAACGAAAAAATCAGCATTTCTCCCTTGTCTGCCTTGTCTGCCTCCTGCCTTCTTTTGACATTACGATTTCGTAAACTTACTGCTCGTCTTTAATTTTGGCTTTGGCTTGTTGCCAGAGAGATTCCAGTTCATCAATATCATAGTCAGATAAAGGACAATCAGAGAATTGTTCCATCATTTCCAGTCGTTGAATAAAACGGCGGTTAGTTCCTTGCAAACCATCAAAAGGGTTGAGGTCATACCAGCGAGCAATATTGATGATCGTAAACAGTAAATCCCCTAATTCCTCTTGCTGATGTACTTTATCCTCCCTCGCTAAAGCCTCCTTAAATTCTGCCAATTCTTCGGCAAATTTTAACCAGACACCATCAATATTTTCCCACTCAAAACCCGATGCAGCCGCCTTAGTCGAAATCTTCATTCCAGCCATCAAGGGAGGAAGACTACGAGCATAGCGTTTTAACTTGCGACTAAGTAACTGAGCTTGTTCTGGAGTTTCTCCTTTTTCCGCTGCCTTAATTTGTTCCCAGTTATCATTAACCTCGGCTGCGCTATCAACTTTTACGTCTGCAAAGACGTGGGGATGACGACGAATTAACTTTTCCGTAATGCCATTAGCGACATCTGCCAAAGTAAAATCTTGCTGTTCACTAGCAATTTGAGTTTGTAAAACCACCTGCAATAGTAAATCACCCAATTCCTCAGCGATCGCATTTTGCTCACCTTGTTGCAGTGCATCGACCACTTCATAGGCTTCTTCAATTACATAAGGAATTAACGTTTGTTGAGTTTGCGCCAAATCCCAAGGACAACCGCCATCGGGAGATCTCAGTTGAGCGACTACTTGAATCAAGCGTTGTAAAGCAGCTAAAATCGACTGCTGGCTGATGGAATCAGAACTCATACTTAAAATTTGTACTTTATCTAATTTGCCCAAGATATTTGTTGACTGTTTCGGTGCGCGTTCCCTTGCGGATCGAAGATTCCGCGGGGTCGCACCGCTGTTGACTGTTAACTACTTTGAGCCTGTTTGATCATAGCGACTAGAGTATGATGAGCATCTGCAGCATCCTGGAGAGTATGGTCAAACTCCACTCGAATCGGCACAATCTCCCCCTCAACTTGAGCAGAAATATCCATGCCTTGAGGATCGATAGAGTCCATGGTGGCACTTTCTGTTTGAAGAGCTTTGCCGTAGACTTTAGCATATAAAGCGATCGCATCACCATGATCTTTATTCATATGCTGGCAAATGCGATCGCTAATTTTAGGAGTAATGGGATCTGACATATTTGGTAAATTTGTCTCCTAGATTTAAAACAAGTTAAATCTATTATCCCAATAAAATCTACTCTTAGAGCAACTCAATATTTCTAACCTTGCGAATTGTTTGGGGTAAAACTCCAACTAGGGAAGCAAAAGCTTCATCGGGTAGTTCTGTAACAGTTTCTACATCAAACCAATGTTCAAATTGATTTAGAATCACCTGGGCTCTTTCTGTTGGCTGGGGATTATCAATGATTTGCTTAGTTAATCTGACCCATTGTCGGCGCATTTTGTAGGCTTGTTTTCTTTCTTGGGAATTATGAGGGTAAACCAGGGAAACATGACCAACAGGCTGTAGGTTAGTTACACTATGATCAAATTGTCCGCCAACAATTGCTCCAGGCCCTGCAAATTCGGCATGATACTTTTTATAGATAATGAGACCATTTTTGCGACGAGGATTAATAATTAAAAGTTCTTTAGCCTGCAATTTTGCCAGAAGTTGCTGAATACTGTTCAATTCTGAGCTATTAGAACCCCATGATCCCGTTAAATTGATTTGAAACTGTCTATTAGTATTTTTTTGGTTCACTCTTTAAATATCATCATCCAAGCTTATTCACCTGGTAGATTAGTTTAACTTAGCAACTTAATTTTAAAATTAAGACTCTTGGTTTAGCTTGTTTATATATGTTTCCTTAATAGTAAGCGAGGTGAATAGTTGAACCACAAATTTCCCCAATTAACCTCAATCTGAGCAATATGATATCCATTGGCACTGTAGAGCTGTTTGGCAGCATTATTGCTATCTAATACATGTAGTCGAGTTTCGGGATAACCCCAATCTAGAGCAGTTTGCTCACATTTTGCTAGGAGTTGACGAGCAATTCCCAGACGTCGAAAATCCTGAGCTACTGCTAAATTAGAAATATAAGGACACTGAAAATTTGTCGACCAAATTGAAGGTGAGCGTAGTGCAATCTCTACAGTTCCAACCACCATTAGTTCGGAATCTTGCTGCGTTGTGATTGAAGTATCGAGGGGAGCTAGTTTGGCGACAAAACAACGATAAAGAGGTGACTGAGAACGTACACGATGACGCAAATCTTCGTTGATCGTGAATTTTAAGATGGGGTAAACCCAGTTGGCAAAGTTAGGAAAATCGTAAAAACCCTGCACCAAAACTGTACTAATTGCTTTGGTATCTTCTGCTGTAGCGGAGTTGATGGTTAATCGTTGGTTGTTATTAGCATTGTTATCAAGTGATTTCAAAATCATTAATTGAGAAGTAAATGCAGATTTTTTTAATTATTTTAATTGCTTGAGTCAAAAAGTGTTGTTTTAAAATTTATTTGGGAACAATAATTTTAAGCCTGTGGCTATTGTAACTGTTAGTCACAGGGCAAACTTTAGTTTTTTCTCTGACTAAGTTTATGGCTTTATTACCAATGTCGTTGATCAATTGTTGTTAAACGCAAAGTAAAATTAAAATCAATGCTTGAAGGTGAACATAGCCAATTAATTCAACAACTCGATTGCGACCAAGGGCTTGCTCTTTGTTGGGGAAATTCCACGAGGAGCGACTTTCGAGGATGGTCAAGGCGTGGTGACCCCGCCGATCCTCTAATTCAAAATTTATCGTGGTCAAAAGTCGGGCAAGCTATTGTTGAAGCAGTAGTACAGTTGGTTGATGTAGATATTGCTATACTACATCTTAATCAGTTGCCGTCAGATACTCAGCACTATTTCTCTCATCAGAAATCTAGTCCAGATTCACAGATTGATCCAGATTTGCTCAAGTTAACAGTTATTCCTTGCTCTCAAGTTGTTTCAGATGAAACCTTAACGATTAATTGGCATCAGGCTACTGAATCTCAGCTACAGCTCAAGAACTACAAAGCCTGTTTATCAGCTAATATTGCCTTAACCGTAACTTTTCCCTTATTTGATCAGCTAAATCTCGCTGCTTATTTAACCATACATCGTTTTCAACCAAGCAACCGTTGGCAGCAACACGAATCAACAGTTGCCAAGATGATGGCAACTCAGGCAAAGTTAATGTTATCTCAAATGTTAGCCCGTGAAAAGTTACTCAAGCTAGCACATCGAGAAACTACTATCAATCGCATTACAACTACGATTCGTTCCAGTTTGGAACCACCTGTGATGTTTGCAGCGATCGCTAAAGAGTTGGGATCAGCTTTAAATGTTGATGGTTGTACTCTCTCTTTATGGACGAAAAGCGATCGCTTTGTTCAGTGTGTCGGTTTATATAATCCCCACGAACCGCAAAAAATTATTCAGTATTCGAGTAAGTGGCAGCAGGCAATTACTTCCAATGTTCCCATCTCAGAAAATCCGATTTTACAGGCGCTGTTGTTTAAAAAAAAGACAATTAATTTATCTGATTTGGAACAACAACAAGAGTTGGCGCGTTATGAGCTTCCCTGGCATGCTAGAGCCAGAGCTTTGATGATTGTCCCCCTGCTAGTGGAAGACGAGATTATCGGCAGTATTACCTTGAGACAATCGGATGCTTCTCGTAATTGGACCTCCTCAGAAATTGAGTTAGCTGAAGCTGTTGCTGACCAAGCAGCGATCGCTATTAAACAAGTTTTGACTCATCAACAAATTAAAGAATTAGCACAAAGAGAAACTACAGTTAATCGCATTACAACTACGATTCGTTCCAGTTTGGAACCACCTGTAATGTTTGCGGCGATCGCTAAAGAGTTAGGATCAGCTCTAAATGTCGATGGTTGTACCCTCTCTTTATGGACAAAGAGCGATCACTTTGTCCAGTGTGTAGGTTTATATAATCCTCACGAACCGCAAAAGATTATTCAGCATTCGAGTGCGCGGCAGCAGGCAATTACCTCCAACGTTCCTATCTCGGAAAATCCGATTTTACAAGCGCTGCTGTTTAAAAAAAAGACGATTAATTTATCTGATTTGGAACAACAACAAGAGTTGGCGCGTTATGAGCTTCCCTGGCATGCCAGAGCCAGAGCTTTGATGATTGTCCCCCTGCTGGTGGAAGACGAGATTATCGGCAGTATTACCTTAAGACAATCTGATGCTTCTCGTAATTGGAGCAAGTCAGAAATTGAGTTAGCTGAAGCTGTTGCCTCCCAAGCTGCGCTGGCAGTACAGCAAGCAAAGCTTTACCAGAAGCTGCAAATTGAGGAACAAAAAGTCAGAAAACTCAATTATTATCTTACTGAGTCAGTCTTAAAAAGATTTTTACCTGAAACCATTGTTAATAAGGCGGCAACAGGACAGCTTTCTCTTGATTTAACTCCTGAACCTCGCTCAATTACCATTTTGTTTTGCGATTTAGTAGACTTCACTAATTTATCAAGTCAGTTAGAAGTACTTCCTTTGGCAGAAATACTCAATGAATATTTAGAAGCAATGTCTAAAGCAGTATTTGACCAGGGGGGTACTGTAGATAAGTTTATTGGCGATGGTGTGATGGCAATGTTTGGCGCACCAGAAGAATTATCCTGTACAGAACAAGCGGCAAGAGCGATCGCTACTGCTAAAACGATGTATTTTTATCTAGATAAGCTAAATGAACGTTGGCAAGCAAAAGCCGCCAAGACGGGTCGCCAGATCCCTATTTTAAGAATGCGTTGTGGCATTCACCAAGGCAAAGCAGTAGTGGGTATGTTTGGTGGCAGACAGCGAAAAGACTACACAGCGGTGGGTCGAGTGGTTAATATTGCTTCCCGCCTCCAAAGCGTTACTTCGCCTAATACTATTTTAATTTCCGAAACAGCAGCTAATTGTCTCAGCAATAAGATTAACTGGGGACAGGGGCGTAGCTTTAAACTCAAGGGCATTGAGCGCGATTTCCGCGCCTTTACGATTGAAGTTGATCGTCCAATGAACAATGAACAATTAACAATTAACAATTAACAATGAACAATGAACAATTAACGCGATCTCGCAATTCGCCAGCTCAAGAAAATTACTGGAATTAAGCCCACCACTACAATTGCTAAAGCAGGTGCCGCTGCTTCAATTAATCTCTCATCAGAGGCATATTGATAAACTCTGATTCCCAAGGTATCAAAGTTAAAAGGTCGAATTACCAGAGTAGCAGGAAGTTCTTTCATTACGTCAACAAACACTAGCATTGCTGAGGTTAATAGTCCTCCCGACATTAGGGGAGTATGAACTTTCCAGAGAGTTTTAGTCGAGCCGTATCCCAAGCTGCGGGAAGCATCGTCTAGGCTAGGGGAAATTTTATTGAGACTTGATTCTATCGAACCAAAGGCTACTGCCAAGAAACGGACTAAATAAGCAAAGATCAAGGAGATAATTGTTCCTGAAAGTAATAATCCCGTCGAGATATTGAAGGTGGCGCGCATCCAGCTATCAATAATATTGTCCAATCCTGCCACAGGAATTAAAATACCCACAGCGATAACCGAACCAGGGATAGCATAGCCCATGGCGGCGATCCTAACTGCGGTTTTCATCAACCTACTAGGTTCTAATCTCTGCCCATAAGCCAGCAACAATGAGATCACTACGGCGATAATCGCGCTTAAGCTTGCCAAAATAAAGCTATGGCTGGCTAAATCCCAAAAATCGTCATCGAAAGCGGCCTCTAAATTATATACAGTCAAATGAAGCAGATAAAGTGCAGGAATAATAAAGCCGAAGATCACTGGCAGCAAACAATAGATTAGTGCCAATAAACTATGACCTAGATTAAGTCGAAATGGAGAGAGCCTTTTAGTTGAACTAGAGCTATCGTAATATTGAGCTGCATTACGAGATCGCCTCTCTAATACAATCAGAATCAGGATAAAAATCATTAAGCAAGCTGCTAACTGTGCTGCTGCGGCTCTTTCCCCAAAACCTAACCAAGTCCGATAAATTCCTGTGGTAAAAGTATTGACCCCAAAATACTCGACTGTCCCTAAATCGTTTAAGGTTTCCATCAAAGCCAAAGCTAAACCTGCGACAATCGCTGGTCGGGCTAAGGGAATAGCCACTGTAAAAAAGCTGCGCCAGGGATTACATCCCAAAGAACGACTGGCTTCAATAGTACAGACAGACTGTTCAATAAAAGCGACCCGTGCTAGTAAATAAACGTAGGGATATAGCACCAAGATTAACATAACTGCCGCTCCCCAGAGAGAGCGAATTTCGGGGAACCAATAGTCTAGAGAACTTTGCCAGTAAAATAAGTGTCTTAGTCCTCTTTGTACAGGACCAAAATAACCCAGCATATCGGTATAAGCATATGCCAACAGATAAGCAGGAGCAGCTAAAGGCAACAGTAATGACCATTCTAACCATTTGCTGCCCCAGAAACGACACATGGTTACTAGCCATGCTGTCCCCACCCCAATTACACAGACCCCTGTTCCAACTAGGAACATTAGCCAGCAAGAGTTGCTTAGATAGTCCTTGAGGACAGTAGAAGCTAAATGCTCCCAGATCTCACCAGACTCAGTAAAAACACTGCTAATAACAAATATAATTGGCGTTGCAATCACCAAAGCGATCGCTATTACCAGTAGCGTCCAACCCTTAAGAGCAAAACGCCGCCTAATGTTACTGATGCTAGAAAGAATCAAATGTAAATACCTATAACAACTAACTGTACAGACAAGGCATGCCTTGTCTCTAACCTATAACTAATTGCCTAATTTTTTCTCAAAATTAATTTATATTTTTTGTAATTTCTGGAGCAGTACTTTAGCTCTATTGGTAATACTTGACCAATCTTGACTAGCGATCGCCTGTTGAGGAAATAGATTACTGGAAATTCCTACAGCGATCGCTCCTGAGTTAATCATCTGGGGCGCATTGTCAATGGTAATGCCACCAGTAGGAATGAGATGAATGTGACCCAAAGGACTTTGGAGACAGCGAATATATTCGGCACCACCTAAAGATTTGATCGGAAAAACTTTTACTACTTTTGCTCCCTGTTGCCAAGCATTGACAATTTCGCTAGGAGTAAACACCCCAGGAATAAAAGGTACTTGGTAACGAGATTGAGCAATTTCCAAGAGGACGGGATCAAAATGGGGCGCAAATATAAATTCAGCCCCTGCAACTACTGACTCCTGAAGTTGTTGAGCCGTAAGTATAGTTCCCGTACCAATAGTGCAGTGAGGTAATTCTGTTCTCAGTTGAGTGATTAACTTTCCAGGGCGATCGCTATTCCAGGTGATTTCAATCAAATTCATCCCTGCTGCCGCCACAGCCTGAGCCATTTTGTATCCTAAGTTGTAGTCAGAATAGCGAATTACGGCGATCGCTCGCTGCTGATGTAATAGTTTCAGCCATGATTCCATAAATATAATTTTTACCAATAAGCAATCTTATAGAGGTAAGTCCAACATTATCAATTTAGTAGAATCTTCACAATGACCGAATGCGCCTTTTGTAAGCTTGGTTATCCAAACCCCTGCCCACATTCACTCTTTGAGGATCGATCTGCTGCTGTAGAATCCGAATGCGCTCAGAAGTCGCTGGATGTGTGCTGAGAAAACCAGGCGATGAACCACCTTTTCTGAGTAATTTTTGCATAAATCCTAATATACCCCCAGGAGCATAACTTGCTTTAGTTATATTCTCTAAACCAAAGCGATCAGCTTCTAGTTCATCAGAACGACTATTAGGGCGAGAAACAGCTAACTCTACCCCGATCTGTACCGCACTGCTACGATCTAAGCCTGCTGCCGAGAGTAATCCCTGAGCCAAAGCGCGATCTCGCATTTGTTCTATGCCATGTCGCCCAGCAATATGTCCGATCTCATGTCCGATGACGCTAGCTAGTTCAGCCTCATTATCTGCTGCTGCAATCAAACCCTTGTTGATATAGACATATCCTCCCATGGTGGCAAAGGCATTGATACCGTCATCGTCAACTACTTGAAAGGTATAGGGAATGTTGGGACGTTGGCTAGTTTTTGCTAACTGAGTTCCAATTTGACGAATATAAGAGTTGATTGATTGATTACGGTAAATTTTTGCTTGACCAGAGTTAATCAATCTTTGGTTAATTTCTTTACCTAGCTCTACTTCCTGAGCATTAGAAATATTCGATATTTGAACTATTTGTATCCCTCGGATCATTAACTCTACCCAGGAAATACCAAAGCTGGGCCCAATTGAGACCAAATTGATACTAACAACGATTATAAAAGTGACAAAACTATACAAAAAACGCTGGTAGTAACGATTATAAAAACTAATAAATCGCTGCAACATAATATTTTAAGTAGCTAATAATCTATACAAGTAAAATTAGAGTCCTATATTTATAGTGACGGTGTAATAAACAATTAAGTTTCTCTTGACTCTTGACTCTTGACTCATCCTTCATCCCTTCTTGCTATACTCTTGATTGCCCAGATAGATTTTCATTCACAAGTATGAGCGATCGCCAAACCATCTCAGATTATCGCGCCCCTCGGAAACGCTTACCCAATCAGAGATGGCAAATTGCTATACCACAGCCAGATCAGGCACAGGAATTGAGCCTATCTACTGGTTTATTACCTCTGGTTACTCAGGTAATTATTAATCGCGACATTGCTACCCCCGATCAAGCTCACACCTACATTGAGCCAGAATCTCAGGATTTACCTTCTCCCCTAGAAGAATTTAAAGATCTAGCCACCAGCGTGGAATTAATCAAAGAAGCGATCGCTGATGAGGAGCCGATTGCGATCTGTGGTGACTATGATGCGGATGGGATGACTAGTACTGCATTACTACTGAGGGCGTTAAAACATTTGGGGGCGAATGTGGATTACGCTATTCCCAGTCGGATGAAGGATGGTTATGGAATTAATAATCGGATTGTAGAGGAATTTGCTGAAAACGGCGTTGGTTTAATTCTTACTGTAGATAATGGTATTTCCGCTTATGAACCTGTAGCAAGGGCGATAGAGTTGGGCTTGAGCGTGATTATTACTGATCACCATGATTTACCAGAAAAACTGCCTCCCGCCGATGCCATACTCAATCCTAAATTGCTTAGTGATAATTCTCCCTATAAAGGATTAGCGGGGGTTGGGGTAGCTTATATATTGGCGATCGCTACTGCACAAAGTTTGGATCAACTTAAGGGCTTAACTAATCCAATTATGGAACTGTTTACTTTGGGAACAATTGCCGATCTTGCTCCTTTGGTGGGAGTTAACCGTCGTTGGCTCAAGCGGGGTTTACGAGCCTTGCCTAATTCGCAGTTATTGGGTATTCAGGCATTAATGCAGGTAGCTGGGATTGATGAAACCCAAAAACAACTCAAGCCTGATGACATCGGGTTTCGTTTGGGACCGAGGATTAATGCGGTTGGCAGAATTGGCGATCCGCAGATGGTAATTGAGCTATTAACTACTGATGATCCTGGTATTGCTTTGGAGAGGGCGATGCAGTGTGAACAAATTAATCAAGAGCGTCGGCAACTATGCGAGCAAATTGAAAAAGAAGCAATTTCTCTCGTAGAAAATACGCCAATTCCCTGGAAAAGCGATCGCGTGTTGGTAGTAGTGGCAGCAGGTTGGCATCATGGGGTCATTGGCATTGTGGCATCTCGTTTGGTTGAGCGTTACGGAGTACCTGTATTTATCGGTACCTATGAAGATCACGAATCAGATACTGATAACAAAGATGCGCCACAGTCTTCTAGAATGATTCGTGGTTCAGCTAGAAGTATTGACGAGTTTAATGTCTTTGATGCCTTAAACTATTGCAGCGACTTATTAGGTAAATTTGGCGGACATCGGGCAGCAGGAGGCTTTAGTTTCCCTGATGACAATTTATCACAGGTCAAACAAAGACTAAGTGAGTTTGCCTATAAGTGTTTGGAAGTAGAGCATCTTAAACCTTTAGTCAAAATTGATGCTCAAGCTAGCTTAGGACAAGTTGATGATAAACTTTATCAACAAATAGAAAGTTTGCAGCCTTGGGGAATTGGTAATAGTACTCCTGTATTTTGGACACCCAATGTTAGAGTTATCGAACAAAGAGCGATCGGTAAAACTCAAAGTCACTTGAAGCTAACTTTACAAGAACCTGATTCTAATACCCAAATAAAAGCTTTAGCCTGGCGCTGGGGTGAATATTGTCCTTTGCCAGAATGTCTCGATATTGCCTATAAGCTTAAAGAAAATCATTGGCAAGGTAACACTGCGATCGAATTGGAATTAGTTGGCGTAAGACTCCCTCAAGCACAGGCGAGTAATAATATTGCGCCTAAGAATCTGAATCAAAAGATTAACGAGAGTAAGGTTCAAAAGGCAGTATTTACCGAAAACGGTAGACCATATGTATGCAGTAAAACTAATGAAGAACTCCGAATTAGAAATGATCGCGGTAATGTTCTAGCTGTTAGTAAAGGAAATTCTACTGGTTTGTTGGGTAAGTCTAGAGATGAGGCTAAACAGGTTGACGTGAGAAAAGCTCCTTATTTTCAGTTGATCAAGGCTGCATTAAGAGCGATTGAAGAGGGTAAGTAGTGTCCGCAGATGAACTTATCGGTGTTTATCGGTAGGAGTTGAATGTTAATTAATAGTAATTAAAATGCGATTGGCGAAGCCAGCCTCCTTCGGAGGATCGTATATATACAAAAAACTTCTATCAATTAATTTAGTTGTTCAATCGAAAATTGTAGTCCTAAAGCAGCAAAAACTTTGTTAATCGTCATAAACTGGGGATTACCCGACTCAGACAAAGCTTTATAAAGACTTTCTCTCCCTAAATCTGCATTAGCTGCAAGTTTACTCATTCCTTGATTAGCTTGGACAACATTGCGTAAAGCCAATAAAAACTCTTCTACAGAACCATCATTAAGAGCATCATTCAAATAAAGTGCTGCATATTCAGGATCAGTCAACTCATGATCTAAGCTTTCGTGCATATTTTTCAGCTTCATTTTTATACTTTCTCCATAGTTATTTTGCCTTATCAATGTCTTTCTGTTGTCTGTTCTTGTCTCCACCACCGAGTAAAACAATAATCGTATTTTCTACTTTCGAGAAGTAAATTCGATATCCAGCACCGATATGTAGTAGGATATCCCGATCCTTTTCCTGGTGTACCTGAAAGACAATATTTTACTGACAGTTCAGAAATAAAAAGTAGACTGACAACTGGCGAAAAAGGTTATCAAATCATACATGATGGCTCTTTTACTCCTGGTAGTTCAGGCGGCGGAATCTTTGATCGCCAAGCACGTTTAATTGGAATTAATGGGCAATATATCTCAGAAGGTAATACAGGAAAAGACTATGGTACTGGCATTCCTTTAGGAATATATTTGGCAGCACGAAACGGTTTAGAAGGTAAACGGAAACTAAAGCAAAAAGATTATCAAGGCGCGATTACAAAGTTTGACCAGGCTTTAGCAAGTAACCCCAATGATCTTGACGCTTTATCAGGTAAAGGAGAGGCTTACTATTGGCAAAAGAATTTTGAGGCTGCAATTGAGAACTTTGATACAGTACTGTAACTCAATCCTGAAGATGCTACTTTTCTATTTTATCGAGGATATGCTTATGGAGAATTAGGAGAAAATGAAAAAGCGATCGCCGATTATAAAGGAGTGATTCGTCTCGATTCTGATTATGCTCATGCCTATTACAATCGTGGACTTAGCTACAGGAATTTAAGAGATTACGGTCAGACTATCAAAGATTTTCAGCAGGCTGTGAATTTGTATCAACGCCTAGCTATCAAAGATTTCCAGCAAGCTGCTGATTTGTATCAACAACAAGAAAACACTGAATGGTATCAAGAAGTACTGGATCGAATTAGTGAGTTGGAACAGTAAATATTTGTCCACAGATGAACGTAGATAGACACAGATGGGTTAATTGATAGGTATCGAATATGATCCTGATATGAGATCGGCTTAGTTACTTCCTATGCAATCCTTAGTTTTTTCTCTGCGTCTTTGTGTCTTTGCGCGAGATTTAAAATTACACCTTAGAACGCAACCTGGTATAGTTATTTTAAATAAGAATTGAGGATGATAGATTTCAGTCCCCAGCCCCCAATCCCCAATCCCCAATCCCCAATCCCCAATCCCCAATCCCCAATCCCCAATCCCTCGAAAGAATAACTCACGCACTCAAAAATTAAGGATTGGGGATTGGGGATTGGGGATTGGGGATTGGGGATTGGGGGCTGGGGACTGAAATCTATCATCCTCAATTCTTATTTAAAATAACTATACC
>JBCDDK010000082.1:0-29166 GCA_039180345.1 Cyanobacteria bacterium P01_G01_bin.39
AATTGAGTGATTATTTTTTGTCCCATCAACTTCAGACACCCAAGCAGATTAAGAATACCATTTGTCATATCGGTAATTTGGTTCGGTAATCTTCAGGTGGGATGGGAGTATTTTAGAAGGTTCAATTAGCGTAAGCCTTTTAAAAGGCAAATTTACTTGTTGTGTTTTGCAATAGCTTATTAGAGAACAAGTATCAGTTGCAGCGCCACAGCCATAGCTAAAAATATTTAGCTGTTGCTCGTTAAATTCTTTTAATATATCTAATGCCTTGAAAGCTTCCTCTAACTTGTAATAATGCTGCGCGCCGTAAAAAGCGATGTAAGCATCTACCTCTTTTTCAGACTGCAAAATTTTTCTACCATGGTCAATTGACGTAAAAGTGCAATTTTTATTATTGAGATATTTTTCTAGACAGACTTCATATACATCTTTTATATAGTTGAAATTGGGTTTAACTGAACTTGCTCTTGAAATCAGACTTACCATATTTTTTATTTACATGTAACGTTAATAGTTTCAACATGTCTTAAAAAATAGTATTTGAGTGTAATTTCAGTAGTATAAAAATGAAATAAACAATAATTAGAGCGATCGCCTGAAAAATAAACCTTCAGTTTTGCTGATTACGCCACCAACCCCGCACTAATTTTATTTCGTCATAACTAAACTCTTCTCCTAAGTTATTCTTAATAGTTTTAAGAGAGGCATCTCCTACCTGTTTAATTGCCTTAATAATTGCCTGTTGTTTATCGGCAGTGACTAATTTATTGAGGGCAACTGGTTGATTCATTTCCATTAATTCGCCTAAATGATTACTAATAGTACTGACGGCAAACCCACGTTGTTGGGCAATTTCGGTAATGTTTAATCCTTGTTGGTGTAGTTCTAGAGTTGCCATTTGACTTTTGGAAGGAAGATTTACGGGTAACTTATGTAGTTGGTTAAACTCTAAAATGGCAGAAATAAAGCGATCGCCATACTGTTGGGCTTTGTATTCGTTAACTCCTGACAGGTTGGCAAATTCGGTTAGGTTTTGGGGGCGTAGTTGTGCCATTAACCTCAAGCTTGAATCGGCAAAAATCATATAGGGAGCAAGTTCATGATGATCGGCAATTTGCTTACGTAGCTTACGCAGTTTCTCAAATAGTAATTCGGCTTCTGCTTTACGGGGATTGTATTCTGCTTTGGTTTTACCTGGAGACTTATCAACAGCAACTTTAACCTGCAATTTACCTCGGAACACCTCCCAACTACGCTTATTTAACTTGAGAACAGGATAACCATCAGTAGTTTGTCCCACCAATCCTTGATGTACTAAACTGCGTCCTAACATGCGCCATTCATCGGCAGTTCGACCTTTACCAATACCATAAGTAGATAACAGATGATGTCCGTATTGATGAACCCTTTGCTTACGGGAACCAATCAAGACATCAACAATATGGTTGGTGCCAAACTTTTCCTGGCAACGGGCGACACAGGAAAGAAACTTTTGCGCCTCTACTGTCCAGTCCTCAATCGGTTTAGGGTTGAGGCAATTATCACATCGACCGCAGTTACCCGAGTATCTTTCACCAAAATAGCGCAGAATAATTTTACGACGACATTCATGGGCGGCGGCATAGTCAATTACCTGCCTTAACTGTTGTTGCGCGATCTTTTGTTCCTTGAGATCTTCCTTTTGCTCAATCAGATATTTGATCTTTTGGCGATCGCCCAAGCTAAAATACAAAATAGACTTAGAAGGTTCACCATCTCGACCTGCCCGCCCCGATTCCTGATAAAAACTTTCCAAACTACGGGGTAAATCGTAATGAAATACAAACCGCACATCAGGCTTATTAATACCCATACCAAATGCCACCGTAGCCACAATTACCTGAATATTATCCCGTAGAAAGCTGGTTTGATTATGACTGCGTTCTTGTACCGACAATCGAGCATGATAGGGTAAAGCATCGATGCCATCATGTCTTAATCTGGTGGCAACTTTCTCCACCTGATCGCGACTTAGACAATAAACAATTCCTGCCCCAGAAATTGTCCGAATTGCGCGGAGTAATTGAGGATAAATATTACGGTCTTTAGGTCGTACTTCATAGTGAATATTGCTGCGATCAAAACTGGCAACATGGACATCAGGCGATCGCAAATTTAACTGCTCAATAATATCCTGTCTCACCCTAGTAGTAGCGGTGGCGGTAAGTGCCTGGAGGGGAATTTGCGGATAACGCTGGCGAATTTGATGTAATTTGCTATATTCAGGACGAAAATCATGACCCCACTCCGACACACAGTGCGCCTCGTCAATGGCGATGGCACTAATGCCGATGTTCTGCTGAATCCTGTCTAAAAACAAGCCAAATCGCTCATTTAACAGCCGTTCAGGGGCAACATAAAGTAATTTAATTTGATTTTTAAGGATCGCAATCTGCCGCGATCGCCTTTCAGAGTATTCTAGGGTACTGTTAAGATAGGTCGCATTAATGCCGTTGTCCTGCAAAGCATCCACCTGATCTTGCATCAGGGCAATTAACGGCGAGACGACAATGGTTAAGCCTGTCCTCAGTAACGCTGGTAGCTGAAAACAAAGAGATTTGCCGCCCCCAGTAGGCATAATCGTTAGTAAGTCTTTATTTTGTAATGCCGCCTCAATGATTTTCTTTTGCCCAGGACGAAAAGTATCATAACCAAAATAATGTTTTAAAGCAGCTTCCAAAGTGGAAAAAGTGGACATAACCGAATAGCGAGATCTCTTTTTGCTACAGGTTATTGTAAAAGATGAAATCTCTGAAATGATCAATAGCTAAATAAAATGCCTCACCCACTCCCTTACAAGTGGCAGGGTGTAGCAAGAAAAGGCAAATGTGCAATAGCCTAGTCATACTAATTTCAAATAAATCTGGATCGGTAGTAAATGCTTTTTTGCTCCCTAACCGATTACTAAAAATTATATAGGGAGGAGAAATAGCTTGGATTGCAGTTATGCTAAATTTCTGGATTGTTCGTTAAGAAAAATAGCAGATTGGTGTGTTCATGGCGACCCAGAAAATCTTAATAGTCTCAAAGATAAGAAAATGTCAGGAAATCATCTCAAGCGTATTTAATAGCTTTAACTCTCATCTTGACTCCGCCAGCAGGAGAAAAAGTCAAACCCCGACGAGCAGATTTTACAGGACGATTTTCAAGCAATTCTAGCTCAACTTGAGACATAATCGTAGCCAGAGCCAGCTTCATTCCGTATAAAGCAAAAGCATAACCTATACAACGGCGGTTACCGCCGCCGAACGGTAGATATTCATAGGGAGAAAATTGCTGTTCAATAAATCTTTCTGGTTTAAACTTTTTCGGTTCAGGATAAATATCTTCTCTGTAATGAGTCAGGTGAATTGAGGGAAATAAAGATGTTCCTGCATCTAGCTGATATCCCATTAACTCCCAAGGCTGTTTCAATTGTCTGACCACAAATGCTACCACTGGCTGTAATCTCAAGGTTTCCGATACTACTGCGCTGAGGTAGGGTAATTTAGCCACAGCAGCCAAGTCAGTATTGTCAGCCATAGCATTTAACTCCGCTTGGAATTTATCTTTTACTTCAGGGAGACGATGTAACCAGTAGAATGACCAGGCTATTGAACTAGCAGTAGTTTCATGTCCTGCAAACAACATGGTCATTAGTTCGTCCTTTATTTCTGCATCGCTCATCGGCTGTCCCGCTTCATCTTTGGCAGACAGGAGTAAACTGAGAATATCTTTTCCCATCGTGTCAGGATTTTCGCGACGCAGATCACATTCAGACTGAAGCAGATGATCAATTTGACGTTTTTGCCGTACAAATTTGCTCCAGGGAGTTAATCCACCTAAATCTTTTTGTAACCAGGGAAAATAAAGAAAAAGGGATTTGAGAGGATGATTAAAAATATTAAGGTAGTCAACCAAAATAGTTTGCAGACGGTCGTACCTTTCCCCTTGGTCAACACCAAAGATAGTCCGTAAAATAACCCGCAAAGAAATATCTTGAGTATGGTCGCGGATACAGATTGTCTGTCCTACTTGCCACTGGTCAATAACTTCTTGGGTAACATCTACCATGCTTTGACCATAGCTTTTTATCCTCTCGCCGTGGAAAGGCGGCATCAATAGTTTACGATGTCTTCTATGTTCTCTGCCATTAAGCAGCGCCATAGAATTATCCCCTAACATTAACCTCACTGAATTAGTAGATTGTTGACTAACCTCAAATAAATCTGGTTCGGTAGTAAATACTTTTTCTATCGCTTGAGGATTACTAAAAATTACAGAAGGGGGCAAAGAACCTGGTGCGGGAATATAAAAGATCTCTCCATACTGGCGATGAAGTTTTTCTAAAGTACCAAATTGATCTAAAGTAAATTGGACTGCTGTGATAATGGCTGGGGTCTTAGAACTAGGTGGAAGATTGGAAGGTTTTACCGAGGAGTTGACGCTAGTCATAGTAAATCTTAGTTTATTTAAGGATTATTGAGCCAAAAATAGTTAGCATTCAAGAAATAACCATCTATAGCCAATTAATCTATAAAAAGCTGGTATTTTTGCTAACAGCCTTATGTATTCAGTATTTATCTAATTTGTTTTGAGACGTTGAGTGATATTTTTGAGCTGCGCTTGGCTATCAACAGGAGAATGAGGCTGTGGCAATTCTACATTTGGCCAATTCTCCAAATCACTGCACGCACATGACAAAGGTTGGGTTCCTGCTTCTACTATTGGTACAGGCATGGCACATCTAGCGCACTGATCAATCGACCAACTAGAAGACAGTAGCTCTTGAATGGTCGCCTCTGACCCGATTAAATAACAATCACGCCCGTCAACGCTCATAATTTTCTGCCAACACTCCTCAAATTGCGGTGCAAAGTGGTCGCCTTCGATCACTTTTTTGGGGAGTAGTTCTGACTCTCCATTTTGCCAGACTAGTTTTTTGCCTAATTGAAACCAATGGGCGAGATAGATTTTAACTTCTGCTGTTGATGCCATGTTTTGAGCCTCCACTTTTCAGGATCTATATCTGTGTACTAAAGGTGAAAATTACTCTGAAAAGATCTGCCACCCGATAAACGTAATTGTAATTTCTAATTTACTTGTTGCTTAATACAGAGACTTTTAATTACCTCTACATATAAGATCATAAAGGCAGAATAAATAAACCTGGCGATCATTCAACTAGATTTCATATTTGCTTAAGGGTTCTCCCCATAAACTGAGATTAATCACATGCCCTCCTGCCACCAAGTAAGTAACATCAGCCAGACTGCTTATCTGCCGAGATAGTTTGCCCAAGCGATCGCGAAATAGTCTGCCCAGGGGATATGCTGGAACTACACCCCAGCCTGTCTCTTCACTAACTAAAATTACCGATGCGGAGGTATTCACTAAACTTGTCAACAGGCGATCGCATATTTGTTGCCACTGTGCTTGATTACTCTCCATAAAATTAGCGATCCAGGTGCCTAAAGAATCAATTAATAAGCACTCTGATACGGAAGCTTGATCAAGATAAGTCGATAATTCCTTAGATGCCGATACAGTCTGCCAGCTTGGCGGTCGTCGTAAAATATGCTTTGCTATTTTGGCTTGCCACTCGTGATCTGTGGGATCTACTTGAGCAGTGGCAATATAAATCACTTTTTGGCTACTTCTAGCTGCTAATGCTTCTGCTAATTCGCTTTTTCCTGAACTGCTTGGTCCAGTCACTAAAATAATTTTAGCTGGATCACACTCCCTTACATCAGACTGCTGAGGAATCATACATTCAACCTAAAATTCAAATATGTAAATATCTAGTCACAGTTGTTTAGAGACTGTTAACCTCTCACAACTGATATTAAATATTTTTACCCTTTTGTCTCGAATAATAAATTGATATTTTATCCAAGAAGTAAAATAATAGCTAATATCCAAATCTAAAGGCAGTACCGAACTTGCTTATATTTGATGTTGTGATCATACAGGTTGTATTTTCACTATTTGCTCATTAGCATTTTTAAATAGCAAAAGTCAAGATTTTTCCTGAGTTATTGTTATTTAAAAGAACTCACAACTCAAAATTTAAACAAGAGCTGCTCGGATCAACAATTTTGACTCAAATCAGTGATTGGTTAAATCAAACCAAATAATTTAAAATAAATTATTAGGATATTATTAAAAAAAAACTAATTATCACTAAAAATTTGTGACAACAGTGTAAATAAACGGTATATTTTTTATAATGTCAATTAAAATCAAATAAATAGATATTTGATTAGACTTAAACTTAATTTAGAGCGAAATACAAATAAATTATGAGCGAAGCAGCTACTGCGCCATTAACAGGAAAAGCATTATTGCAAAAAGTTAAAGAGTTATCACATTTACCAAGACGTGAAACAGCTAAAAAGTGCGGATATTTTACCACTACTAAGGATAAGCAAACGCGCGTAAACTTGACTGATTTTTACGATGCAGTGCTTGCTGCTAAAGGAGTTCCTTTAGATCCAGAAGGAGCAAAAGATGGTCGTGGTCGAGAGCCTACTTATCGTGTAAGTGTTCATAAAAATGGTCAAATTGTAATTGGTTCAACCTACACTCAGGCGATGGGATTGAAAGAAGGTGACAAATTTGAAATCAAGTTGGGCTACAAACACATCCATCTCAAACAAATTGATGGTGAAGAAAATGGTGCCTCAGAAAATTAACTGCCTGTCTGTAACTTTAGACAGCGAAAACTAGACTTTCTGAATTTAAAGTCAGATGTTTTTATCTGAACCGTTCCCTATGTTGAGCGCATCATGGTTTAAAGTACTTGCTTTTTTTGGGCTATGGTCTGCTATTTGGTTGCCGATTGCATTGCTGATATCTAGATTGATCGACTGGCAACCAAAGGAACCTTTAACACTAAAACAAAAGCTAATACTACTGTCATCCCTCTATATTCTTGTTCCTGCAATATTGGCATGGAAAATCAAGGTAGAATCATTGTCTTTAGCAAGCATCGGATTAAGTCCAGTATCTAATCTGTTGCGTGATCAACTATTGGGGTTAATGCTTAGTCTTGTCAGTCTAGGGATTATTTTCAGCTTAGAGTTCGCTTTTGGGTTGATAGATTGGCACTGGCATCATCTAAAAAAAATTCTCCCCCTTATTCTACCGATCTTCTGTTTAAGTTTAATAATTAGCTTAATTGAAGAATTGGTGTTTCGTGGCTATGTATTTATTACCTTAATAGCCGACAACTCATGGTGGTTTGCGGCGATCGCATCTAGTTTTATTTTTGCCATGCTGCATCTAATTTGGGAAAGAAAGCAAACAGTCGCACAACTCCCAGGCTTGTTTCTGATGGGCATAGTCTTGGTAATGGCTAGGACGTTGGCTCATGATAGTCTTTATCTGGCAATTGGACTACACGCAGGATGGATTTGGGGTTTGACCTGTATTGATTCAGCAGAATTGATAACCTACAGACATCAAAATCACTGGATGACAGGAATCAATCAGCAACCTTTAGCTGGGTTTGCTGGTTTACTCTGTTTGGGAATTACTGGTTTAACTTTGTTCGGTCTTTTTTCTAGTCACCTGTGGTCAGTTATAAACTAGATCAAATAAATGAGAATTAAATTGTTTGCTACTTTTTATCAATGGGTAGAATAACTTGGTGGGGATTAACAACTATAGTCGTTTCAATTAATTCTGGTACCTTTCTGGTTTACTTGTTCGAGGGACTAATAAAGGGCTTGCTCGCATCTAACAGGGAGAATTTATCCAAATTTAATTCGGATCATTTTTATTTGAAACAACTATACTTAAGTTATTCTACACCCGATAAGGCGATCTACTCCTCCATGAATAATTAAATTTTCTGGTTAAGTGAAGCCTAATAGAGAACCTAAAATTGATGGAACATATCAAAATAGGCGCTATATCGATAACTATATTATTTGATTTGTATTCAACTGAAGCTAGAAATTTATATCTATAGCAATCCTATAGAGTTGTGAGAAATATTTTGTTATTAGTCACTAGTCTTTTGTGATGTTTAGGTTTAGGACTGCAAGAACAAGAGAAGCGCCTATATTTAGTAAACAGTAACCGAAGAAGCATATTTAATGAAGTTTGAGGATAAATAGCATTAGGGACTATAACTAGAAAAGCAGAAATTCTTTGTTCCTACATACGGGCGAAGCTTTTAGTCCTTCACTTCTTATTTCTTATGGGCAGATATATCTTATCTGAGTTTAGTCCGACCGTATCTAAACAGTTTGAGCGGATTATTACTTCCAGTAAAGCGATCGCTGATTATCTCAAAGTTCCTCACTATAGTCTTGAAAGTCTCACTCAAAATATAGTGCGACGGCAAGGGATGGGGATAGCTTCTGCTTTATTAAGTCGCCGTTTGTTACAAGATGCGGTTTCAGAAGTGATTGATAACAAGGATTTTGAAGGAATAGCCAGAGCATTTTTAACGACGATCAAAGATTTATTACGGAGTGGAATTGATTTAACTAAGTTGCAACAACACCCTAGTTCTAGAATTCAAGATCTCGGTAAGTTAGGATTAGTTTATCAAGGCAACTTAAGACAGATCAAGCGCATTGATTCAGCAGAATTATATTGGCAGGGTGTACAGTCGGTTCAATATCAACAGGTGTATTTGTTTTATGGATATTTGGCACCAGGCAATGACGAATTAGCAGTGATAAATGCGATCGCAGGGCAGGGTAGTATTTTAGTATTGCCATCTACCGATTTATATCCTCAAAATCACCAGGCTAGACAATGGTTGCAATCTCAGGGCTGGTCAGTGGTAGCTAACAGCTTTGAAGCTATCCCTCAACTAAATCATCAGCTACAGCAGTGTTTTACTGAGAAATCATCGTTGCCATCAGGAGTAAGGTTGAATGTGTTTCCTGATTTGGAGGCAGAGGTGCGCGGAGTCTTAACTCAGGTCAAAGTGCTACTGAATCAAGGAATTGCCACCCAAGATATTGTTTTAGTCACTAAAGACGAACAGCTATACGGTGATATGTTGAGAGATCTTGCTTGGGAACACAATTTGCCTGTGCAGGTGTCCTATGAAATTACCTTAGAGCAAACTCGACTTGGTGCCTGGCTCAAACTTTTGCTAGAGGTAATTAGAGATAATTTTCCTTTTGAGACTACAGCAAGATTGCTATCTCATCCTTTAAGCAACTGCATGTCTCTCTCAATCTGGTCAGCAGCCAGACAAACTCATCCTCAAGGTTTGAATGCCTGGCAAAAACTAGGAGTAGATTTAAGCCTACTTGATTGGCAAGATTGCGATCAGCGTAGTGCTTGGATTGATTATATTTTAAATATCATGTCTATCTGGGATGTGTTGGAAAATGCCAGATTCTATGCTCAAGAAATTATGGCATATTATCGTCTAAACTCAGGATTAGGAGAATTATCTTATAATCCTGAGCAAAAGCTGACTAAAGCCCAATTTATCGCTGAAATTCAAGATATTTTAACTCTATTGACCATTCCTGCCCAGCCTGGAAGAGGTGGAGTTGAGTTACATTGCCCGTCATCTCTGCATGGTACAGCTTATCCTTATGTCTTCGTCTTAGGTGTTGCTGAAGGAATACTGCCCACAGCGATCGCCGATAATTCAGTTTTAGATTTTCATGATCGTAAACAGCTTGCTCAACAAGGCTTAAAGCTTTCAACTGCGGTAGATTTAGCCCAGCAAGAAACCTTTGATTTTTATTGCTTATTAAATGTGCCGACTCAAAGTATTGTTTTCTCTTATCCTGAATTAATCGCTCAAAATACTATTCTACCCAGTCCCTATCTATCTCGTTTGGGACTGAAACCCAGTCCTGTTGATAATTTGCCAGTTACCAGCGTTGAACAGGCGCGTCAACTATACTTGCGTCAATCAGTACTGACAAAGTCAACGCAGGCACCGTCGTTTTACAAGTCCGCGTTGCCTGAACTTGGTTCAGGCACTCGTGACGGACGCGGCGGTGTAACGTTGACTCCTGCAATCTCTGACTCACTTTTGATACCTGAAATTAGGCAAAAGTGGGAGGTGGAAACAAGACGAGAAAGTGCGACTGCTCCTGATCAGTATGATGGTATTATTAATCTCAGTATTGACCCCCAAAGTAGAGTTTTCAGTGCCTCCCAGCTTACCCAGTTAGGTCAATGTCCTTTCAAGTGGTTTAGTGCGCGGTTACTAAAGCTTAAAGAATTAGAGGAAGCAGAATCAGAACTTAGTGCAGCAGCGCGGGGTGTTCTTTACCACCGCTGTTTAGAACTATGTTTATCAGAGATTAAAACCGCCGCTGACTTGAGTAGATTTAAGCCACAGCAATTAGCACAAGCTTTTGCGATCGCCGAACAAGAGCTACAATTAACTCAATTGCCAGGATGGAATGCTCAACGCCAAGAACACCTGAAGTTAATTGCCCTTAATTTATCTAGTGCTGAATTTTTGCCTGCTGACCGTGAAGTTATCGCCACCGAAACTAAATTTACTATGGACTGGCATGGCTTACAGGTGCGAGGACAGGTCGACAGAATTGATCGCACTCCCACAGGTTTAAGCGTGATCGATTATAAAACTAGCGGTACCATTCCCGCAGGGGTTAAAGACGACACAGGCAAAGCCAATCTTGATCTTCAGCTTGCAGTATATCAAGATGCGATTGCTAATCAATATCCTACTGAAGTAATTGATACTACGGTTTATTTCTCCTTGACCCAACAAAAAAATATTATTCGTCCTCAGAAAAACTCCCAGGAATTAGAGGTCTTCGCTGATCAGGTAAAATCACATTTAGAACAGGGATATTATCCTGTAGCACCCGATATTGATCGTAAAGCCTGTCGCTACTGTGACTATGATTTAGTTTGTCGCCAAGGTGATAGATTGCGTCGTAAAAATATCGATTTGGGATAAACTTATATGAAATATTTGAATGTTTGCTAAGAATAGATGACTGTGGATTAGGGACTGGGGACTGGGGACTGAGGACTGGAGACCTCACAAAGAGACGTTAAAAGAGGCAAGTGTTTACTATAATTTGAACGAAAAATCAGCATTTCCCCCTTGTCTGCCTTGTCCTCCTTGTCCTCCTTGTCCTCCTTGTCCTCCTTGTCCTCCTTGTCTTGATTTCAGCCTTAAATATAAAAAGTCTACCCTTGTAAGGGACTGGGGACTGTTTATTCTTCCATAGTTTCTACCTCAACTATTGTGGTTTGAGAGCCTTGTTTCTTAAACCAAGTTACACCTTCTTGAACCAAATCTAACTCTAATAGATAGGGATTAGCGTTTAATGGTGCAGTAACATTTAACAACAATTCAACCTCTTGTTGAGGCTTTATATTACCTATAGGCACTCTACCATCGTCCCATTTAAGGATCTTATTGCCTTGCTCATCTAACCAATGGTTTCCTAGTTGAATTAGACTTTCAGGGCTAGATTGCCAAGTTGCAGAACTAAGATTTTTTACTTTGACAGACAGAGTAGCAGTTTGTCCTACCCTAACTTGTAAGTATTTTTGAGCTGAGATACTTGCTCTAAAAGCAGATCCTTTAGCATCGGTAACTTCAACTTGAACTATTGCTGTCTGTGAGCCTTGTTGCTTAAACCAAGTTACTCCTTTTTGCCATAAATCAATCTCCAAAAAGTAAGAATCAGGTTTCAATGGTGCAGTAACTTTCAAAGAAAGTTCAATTTCCTCTTGTGGTGACAAATTTCGAGGTAATTCGGTTAATCCATCCTCTCCTCTGATGGTTTTTCTGTCTCTGTTTAACCAATGATTTCCTAGATAAATATGACTTTGACGCTCCCACAACCAGGTTAGAGAACTAAGGTTTTTTACCTTAACGGGTAGGTTAGTTATGGCTCCTGCTGTGACTGTTAAATGCTTTTGAGCTGATATTTGTGCCTGACAATTGGAGACTCGATCTGCTATCACTTCAACTGCAATTTTTGTCAGTGGTAAATTCTGACTTTTGAACCAAGATGTACCAAATTGATTCAGGTCAAGCTGCAAAAAATAGAATCCAGATTTTAGCGGTGCAGTGATGGGTAAATCAAGTTTGATAATTTCTTGAGCTTGAACACACTTGGGTAGTTTTATTCCTCGATCACTATCATTCCAAGATACGGCTTTGCCGCTTTGATCAAACAAATTACTGATCAATCGTATGGGACTTTCATCATGGCATAGCCAAGGGCAAGAGCTAATATTTTGGACAGAAATAGGCAATATACTAGTTTTGCCAGTGGAAACTTCTAAGCGCTCTGGTGTGATAAATTTAGCCTGGTATGTTGATGACTCATTTTGGGTAACTTCAACCGCAACTTCTATTTTGCCAGAATCTTGGTTGCCAAACCAAATCAACCCCAGATGAGTTAGGCTCAGTTCTAAGATATGGGAACCTGGGGTGAGGGGTGTAGTTACAGGGAAAGACACCTCAATTTCAGAATTAGGCTCTATCGTTTGCGGTAATTGAAGACGATTGTCATCCCAGGGTATGAATTCTCCATCTTGATTTAGCCAGCGACTCACAAGGGACATATTAGGCAAAGTTGATGTTGATAAAGAATAATTAGAACAAAGCTTTTTAAGCGTAATTGGGATTATTAAAGTTGTGCCAGCAGGAGCAACTATATTAGAGATGGTTATGATTTGTGTTTTGTCGGCTAAATTAATTTCAGTTGGCTGAGATCTTTGAGCAATCTGAGTTTGATTGAGACACATTTTAAGTTTTGCTGCCGTTTCAGCAACTAAATAATCATCTAATAAACGATGATTGCCAGGAACTAAATGAACTTCAAATTTATTTCTGAGTTGTTGAGACCAATCTATTGCTATCTGTGGTTGTAATCTGTAGGGGTTTTTATAGCTTTCCCGCCCAAAAATTAGGGTTAGTGAGTCGTTATAATTTCTTGGTGGATAAGAATCGACTAAAATTAGGGATGCTACCTTTTTTCCTTGTTTTTGAAGCCGTTGCGCAATTTCAAAGGCGAGTAATCCTCCTAAACAATATCCTCCTAAGTAGTAAGGTTCATCTTTCTGTAGCGACATCATTTCTAAAACATAGTGATCAGCCAAAATAGCTATATTTTTAGCTGTAGGTTGCAACACCCCATAGCCATTAAATAATCCATATACGGGGTGTTCTGTTCCCAAATGTTTTGCTAGAGGAGATATTTCTCTAAAAGCACCTGCACTCCAGAAAAAAGGAGGTTTTGCCCCAGCAGTATTTAATCCCACAATTAGACCTTCTTGGTGCATTCTTTTAGCATTCCAACCAGAAGTGAGAGCTAATAATTGGCGATATTTTGCATCTTTAAAAGTAGGGTAGTTGGCAATTTCTAGTGATTTTGCTTTGTCAAGAGTTGAAGCTAATCCTTCTGTTGAAATTAATGAAGCTTGCTCTTCGATATTAGTTAGCTGAGAAAATATAGACCAAGGTAATTTTTGCTGAAACGCTTTTTCTAATTCAAGTATTAATTTAATAGAGGTTAGGGAATGCCCTCCTAAATCAAAAAAGTTATCATGTATGCTAATAGATTCTGTTGCTAAAATTTTTTGCCAAATATTTTGTATTTTTTGCTCTAATTCTGAACGGGGAGCAGTGAAGTTTACCTCGGATTTTTGTTGGTTTAATAGAGATTTAATATTGGTTTGATTAGAATTTTTAAAAGAGGGCAAATCTTGTAAATTGACTTTGGGATTAGTGATAATTGATTCTAATAATGAAATAAAATTATATTTAAGCTTGGTAATAGTTTCTTGTTTAAATAGTTCTGTTTTATAGCGAATGATTCCAGTTAGCTGTTCTCCTTGAACACTCATACTTAGTGATAAATCAAAATTAGACGTTTCTTGTTGAACATCTCTAATATCTAAAGAAGTTGGAACTATGCCCGATAATTCTAAAGTTCGCATTTTATAGTTGCTAAAAGCGAACATAGCTCTCGATAAAGGACTATTGGCTAAAGCAGGAATTTCTGCAAGCATCTTAAAGGGTATATCTTGATTTTCCCTGGCATTTAAAACTGTTTGATTAACTCTCTGGAGTAATTGTAGAAAAGTTGGATTATTATCAAGATTATTACGTAGTATTAAAAGATTGTTGAAGTAGCCAATTACATTTTTTGTTTCTGGGCGATCGCGTCCTTCTATGGGAGAGACTAGGATAAGATCTTTTTGCTTGGTATAACAATAAATTAGTGTATTAAATGCGGTTAATAAAGTTGTAAAAAGGGTAATTCTTTGTTCAACGCTGAGAGCTTTTAATTTTTGGGTTAAGGAGGAAGATAGTTTGAGATATTGAGAACTTCCTTGATAGTTAAATACAGAAGTTTTATAGTTATCTGTTGGTAATTGTAGAGGTTGAATTTCTCCTGCTAATTTTTCTTTCCAGTAAATAAGTGATGCATTTGCTTGAGTATCTTCTAAGCATTGTCTTTGCCAATAAGCAAAGTCTCCATACTGAATTGGAAGTTCTGGCAGTGGTGACGGTTTATGCTGAGCAAAAGCTGCGTAGAGTAGCTTTAGTTCTTTAAACAAGATGCTAAAAGATGAACCATCAAAAATAAGATGGTGCATTGTTAAGAGTAAAACAGATTCGTCATCTGCAAGACGTAATAGTTTGACTCTAAAAGCTGTTTCTTGAGTAAGATTAAATGGTCGTTGTTTTTCTGTGACGGCTATTTGTTTGGCATGCTCTTGTTTTTCTGCTTCAGAAAGTTGCCTAAGATCTAATGCTGGTATTTGGAATATAGCTGCATCAGTAATATTTTGATATGGCTTCCCATCTACAATCGGAAATGTCGTACGAAGAATAGCATGACGGCGAACAATTTCCTGTAAGCTTTTTTCTAAGGCTATGAAATTAAGTTGAAATGATAGTCGTAAAGCATTAGCAACATTATGAACTGAGCTAGGATTTAATTGATCTAGTTGCCAAAGTTGTTCTTGATTATATGATAAAGGTATCTTAAGATTTTTATTTTGAGATACTGGCTTGATAGGAGGCTTTTGACGTTGATTAACAATGTTTTGTTTAACGGCATGCCAAAAGTTTGTTGGTGCATTTTGAGACATATAGTCGTTTTAATTAATTTTTGAGTGCATGAGTTATTCTTTCGAGGGACTGGGGACTGGGGAGTGAATCTATCATCCTCAATTTTTATTTGAAACAACTATAACAATCCAACTTTATTTTATTAATTTATTTAGCTATGCAAGATTAACATTGCCACCACTGATTATGATGCCGATTCTTTTTTCAGGCGCTTTGATCATACCTTCTAGCAATGCTGCTGCTGCCAACGTACCTGTAGGTTCAACCACAATTTTGAGGCGAGACCATAAAAAATTCATCGTGTGACGAATGGCATCTTCAGATACTGTGGTCATTTGATCTACATATTGCAGCACTAGAGGAAAAGTCAATTTACCGAGGGAGGGAGTGCGCGCGCCATCAGCAATGGTATCGGGATTATAAACCGTATGTAAGGTCTTGCTATAAAAAGATTTAGTAGCATCATCAGCTTGTTCAGGTTCAACACCAATTACCTGGCAATTGGGTAACAAAGTTTTAGTGGAGATGGCACAACCAGATAATAAGCCACCTCCACCACAACAAACTAATAACAAGTCTAGTTGTCCTACTTCCTCGATTAACTCTTTGGCAACCGTACCTTGTCCCGCAATGATATCTTGGTGATCATAAGGCGGAATGATTGCTAGATTTCTTGTCTGAGCAAGTTTCTGGGCTAGTTCTTCGCGGACTGTCTCTGCGGGGTCGTAAAGTATCACCTCTGCACCATAACCACGAGTAGCTACCAACTTAACTTCTGGTGCATTATCTGGCATGACAATGGTAGTGGGAATACCTAATATTTTACCTGCAAGTGCGATCGCCTGACCATGATTTCCTGAGGAATAAGTAATGACTCCTAGTTGCTTTTGAGTAGTTGATAGTTGAGCCAGGGCGTTATACGCACCACGAAATTTGAATGAACCTGTACGTTGAAAATTTTCGCACTTGAAAAAGACTTGAGAATTTGTCAGTTGGTCAACAGTTTTAGAAGTGAATACTGGTGTTTTATGAACTTGATCAGATAATCTCTCGGCTGCTGTTGCAATGTGATCAAAGTTGATTAGCGAGGTTAATTGCTCTTGGGGAATCATGCACTAAATATATAGTTTTTGGTATAAATTAACTAACGTCCGTTCGGGATAAGACAATTGACTGGTTGGAGTAGCTGTTAGCCATTAGCCATTAGCCAAAGCGCGAAGGTCAGCATTTAAGATGAAGCCAACACGATTAACTAAACCGCGGAACACTTGACCAGAAATTATCGATTTCAAATGATTATCCAATAAAGGTTTCAGCTTAAACAGAACTCACGTTAACTATCGTGTTGCGACATAGACAATAGACCTCTGGCATAAGTACTGAATTGTCGTAAGTTTTTGACAAATGATGTTATGCCCCTGTGGTACTAATAACAAATGACCAACAAAGACGACAGTGATTTAGGCATGTACTATTAACTTTTGATACTTGAAATTATTTTTGCCCATAGATCTAATGTTTAGTTATTAACTGACGTTACGCAGAACAACGGGAAATCAGTAGTTTGAATGAGGCAAGAAAACAGATCAATCAATCCTTTAATCTTACATGCGGCAAACTTTCGCCTTTGTCCCGTAACCTTTACCCAATCTCAACAGATCAATCAGTGCGTAACATCAGTTATTAACAGCAAGTTGTTCTACTTTTTCGGTAATTTGTTGGATTTCAGTAGTGATAGTTGAGACATTCTCGCTGATGGTTTCGCTGACAGCAATTTTATTGGCTAATTCTTCCTGTTTGGGTCGAATGACATCGGCAAACTGTTGTAGACACTTGTTTAGTTCCGCTGCTAAGGCATCTTTGAGAGTTTTGGTATAGTTATCCTGGAGATCTTGGTAAGCTTCTTCTAGCTCTTTTTTAACTTTTCTACGTCTCCTAGGGAGGGCATCAAAACTCATTAAGCTAAACAACCCAGCCACAAATAATGCCGTAGCATCAGCGGAAAAAGTATTAAACAATAGCTGTCCTCCAAAGCCAGTCGCCGCTGCGGTAATTCCTAATTTCCAGAAGCTTTCTATGCCTTCTTCTGCTGCTGCTTTTATTTTGATAGCAAATTCATCACTCTTTAGCTTTTCGGTATTGACTGGTGGTAAAGCTAATGCCGATTCGGAGACGGTGATTGTGGTTGAGAGATCTTCTTTGGCTTCTCTGACAATGCGTTCGCGGTATTTGAGAAAGGTAGAAATTGCTTCTTGGAAGATTGATTGCAGGTTTTTGTCTAGCTGGATTTCTTTAATCGTTTTAGCTAATTTTGCCTCTAGCAGATCATCTTCTTTGGTAATGCGCCTTTTGAGTACCGTAAGTAAACCTGTGTTGTTATCGATTAATTCTTCTGTCTCTTGGGTTAACTTGGTAAACAGATCTTCAATATTATCGCGGAAGATGCCAAATAAGAGGTTGTACTCTTCTAATCGTTCTTCAATCCTGCGGGAAGTGCGATCAAAAATTGCTTTGTCTGACTCTAACTTTGTTTTGATCGATTCGTTTTGCTGTGCCAACTGTTCCAAGTAAACCAGCAGGGAATTTTGGGGTCCCCGTAGCTTGAGTTTGACTTTCTCCCCTTCAGCTAGAAACGCTAGTAAAAAGCTTTTAAGTTCTTCAATTCCCTTCCCTGTCTTAGCTGAAATATTAAACACAGGGGGCATTTGAGCCAGAATCTTACTCAATCCCTCGCTAACATATTCCCTAATTTGCTTGGCTTCGTTTTCTTCTACCAAATCGGTTTTATTTATCGCCACAATAATTTTACGCGCCCAAGTTTGATCGACCAAAGTCAAAAAATCCTGTTCCGATTTACTCAGAGGGCGTTCTACAGAGGTGACAAACAGAATAATATCCGCCTGTTGTAAATAATTTTCCGTCAGTTCCTGGTGTTGTTCAATAATGGAATTAGTCCCAGGGCTATCAATGAACGCCAAACCGCCGAAACCTTCTGGATTGTAGGAACTAATTTCTTGAGTTGTGGGCAAAAACCCGACAGTAGCAATCTGTTGGTTATTTAGCTGATTGAGTAAGCTAGACTTCCCTGCGTTAAATTCACCGCAGATAAAAATCGAGAACGGGTTAGCCAACTGCTGCTTGAGAACGCCAATATTGGGGTTGAAGTCGGGAAAAAGTACCTTTGCCTCCACAAAAAGAGCTTCAACTTTCTGGATGGTTTCTAAGCTGTGATCGAAAAGTTGCTGTTGTTCTCCTGAAAGAGTTAGAGGCATATATTCTCTTCCTTAATCTTAAATTAGGTATTTTATAATAGCTCTTAGCTGCCATGAGGATCGCAAAAGATTTTTAATCTGAGGATTGACCCAATTTGTCAGGATAACCAGACAAATTGTATTCGCAAAAACAACTAAGTATGCTAAATGCTACTTTAAATTAATAGCAGCTTTTCGGCTGATCGACCTGAGACTTTAAGAATAACTAAGTATATTTAGCTTAAGACAAGATTAAAATTGTCCCAATTAGAAGTCTGGAACATAGCAAAAGCGATCGCAGATTGGAATTAATTATCTAACTGGAACAAAAAAGTGCATAAAAAAAAAGACCAGCCGTAATTAGTAAATGTAAGCAAAACAAATACTAAATCTGAATCTTTACGCGGTCTCAAATCATGAAAAAATCTACATTGATTATCTTAACAACAATCAATATCATTGATCAAGACAGTACTCAACATAATGTTCAAGATCGAATTGATCTGTAGCAATACATCCCTTCGGGCTATGGCTACTAATTGAATCATCTTAAATCTTCTAATTTCCTCACTTACACATCACAAGTCCTGGTTAAATTTAGCCAGGATTTTTTTTGTGATGAGAAATCTTAGCAAAAAATTACGGTAATTCCCTTCACTAGGCAAACAAAATCTTCTGGTCACTAAATCTCTAGGGTAATCGCAGGAAATATAAAACTTAAAATAAGCCAGAATTAGCCAGGATTTGAAGTAGAAAACTATCATCTAATCCAACCTTGTAACGTTTCATATTGAGACTACCCTTGGAGGGTTCTTGGCGAAGTAAATTTAGGGCAAGTCGTCTCAGAATACTTATATTTTTAGCACCGTTATCTTGGCGAAAACATTTATTATAAAACAATTTTATTAATCTTACAGTTAATATCTTTAATCTAAATTAAAAAGATTGAGTAGGCTTTATTTTAATCAGATATTTGGTTGCAGATAAACAGCTAATTTTAAGCGGATTAGCTTATTTTTACTGCTGAAATCCAGAAGAATTTATGATTCAAATACGTTAAAATTCTCAGTGTATACACATAAACATAGTCGTAACAAATATATCTCCTAGCTATCGAGGTGACAAAAAGCAGTAACTATAATCACATTCAGCAAATTATCTTGAATTCCTAAAAAATACTTAAGTATTACAAAAAATAATATCTTTTTATGACTATTCAATCATCGTTATCGTTATCGAAAATCGCGGCAAATAATATTTCAGTCGCGAATATATTTACAGAAGTATTTAAAAAATTGCATGATGTCAAAACTAGCGACTCAACTCTCCAAGCAGCAGTAGAAATCATCTATCAGGTAATTCAATGTGATCGCGCTGTGGTGTATAGTATGCAGTCAGATTCCTACTGTAAAATAGTCGCCGAAGCAGTGACTCCTGGCTATACGCAAACTTTAGGGATGAAGTTGCAAGATCCTTGTTTTGAAGCGGGATACATTGAAAAGTATCGTCGAGGTCGAGTAAGAGCAATTACTGATATTTACAAATCGGGAATCAATGCTTGTCATATTGAAAGTTTAGAGAAGATTGAGGTTAGAGCTAATTTAGTTGTGCCTTTAGTCCGTCCAGATAATTCCCTCTACGGGTTGCTGGTGATGCATCAATGTGAACAAACTAGAGAATGGCAGCAGTCAGAAGTTGAATTTGTGCTGCAAGTAGCAAGTTGGATCATTGAGCAACTTTCTGAGCAAAAAATTAACTTAGCTTGGAAGTCTCAAGTTACCGAGATGAAGCGGGCTAAAGAACTAATTAATCAAGCTGCTTTACGCATACATCACGCCGAAACTAGCTCAGAGGTATTACAGCAGGGGGTAGAACAAGCCAAAACCATGCTGAATTGCGATCGAGTTGTTGTTTACTGTTTACAAAGCCAGCAGATGGGAAAGATTGTTGCTGAGGCAACTACTCCAGCTTTAGCACCAACTTTAGGTAGCGTCATCAAAGATCCCTGTTTTGAATATCGCTATATCGAGCAATATCAAAAAGGTAGAATTCGTTCGATCCCTAATATCTATGAGGCGGGAATGACAGCCTGTTATATTGAAAATTTAGCAAAAATAGGAGTTCGCTCAAATCTAGTTGCGCCGATCAACTGGGACAACGGTAAGATTTACGGTTTATTAGTAGCTCATCAGTGCTTTAGTTTTAAAGACTGGCAACCAACCGAAATTGACTATTTTCAAGATATTGCTTTGCATACTGGCTTATCTCTATCGAAAGCCAAAATCAAAGAACAATCTCAAACAATTGAATCAGGATTAAGCAGACTTAATGATATCAGAACTACTGTCAGCCTTGCTCAGTTAAAGATTAACCAGATCAAGCAACCGATCTATGATACTAATAGGATTTTAGTGGAAATTGGCAATCTCTATAAGTTACTAGAAAGGGAAATCAATCAAATAAATCAAAATAGTTCGGCACAGACTAAAAAAGATACAAAATTGATTCAAATTATTACCCGTAAGTTATTTGGAGTTACCGCAAAATTAAAGCAATCCCTCGGTATGGTTAATCTTAGTGGCAACGAAGCCAACGAAGTTTTAACAGAAGCGATCATTAATCTTGATCTTGATGAAAATCAGGAGCAATCAGCAATCAACAATCAACAATCAACAATCAACTCTGATGACTGATGAGTGTTGAAGTGATCTGCATATTTTAGTCATCTAGATCCTATTTTGATAGTATCTGTCGTAATATCAAATAGGACTATGAATCCAGAAGTATCTGTTATTATTCCTACCTACAATAGTGAACTATATCTAGCACAAGCACTCAAGTCTGTCTTAAATCAAAGTTATCATTGTCTAGAAGTGATTCTGATTGACGATGCTTCCATAGATTCCACGGTACAAATAGCCCGTAGTTTTCGCGACCCTAGATTGAGTATCTATCAAAATAATCGCAATCGTGGAGTAAGCTATAGTCGCAATCGTGGTATCAGGAAAGCCCAAGGAAAATGGATTGCACTTTTAGACTCTGACGACTGGTATGCGCCACGGCGTTTAGAAAAGTTATTAACAGTAGCGGAGGCTAGAAACGCAGATTTAGTTGCCGATGACTTATCGTTGATTAATGAACATGAGGCACAACCCTGGAGTACTCTGTTATCAGAAAGCTGGCAAAATCATTTTCCCCTAGTCTCTACTATTGATGCGGTTAAATTCGCCAAAAGCGATCGCTTATCAGAGATCAATGCTAAACAAACTTGGAGTTGGGGCTATCTTAAGCCTTTGATCAGACGAGACTTTTTAATCGAAAATTACCTTAAATACGACGAAACAATTAAGGTGGGGGAAGATTTTATCCTGTATTTGGAATGCTTAAGGCAACAGGCTAAATTCTATTTGGTAGCGCAACCATATTACTATTACCGAACCAGGATTTCTTCTCTTTCCACTAGAAAACCTACAGAATATTTGTCCTCCTCTTGTGCGATAACCAGCAGCTTTATTGATCGAACAGCGAGTTTTGCTACAGAATTTCGGTTACTTGAAGTATTATTAGAAAATTTGACAATTTTTCAAAAGCGATTGGAATACTATCGTTTAATCGAGAAAATTAAGGACAAAAAGTTTTTAGCAGGGATTAAACATGGAATCGATCATCCTTATTTACTTCCTGATCTAACTAAGAAGTCAATCATGATTTTAAAAAAACAGCTTGAGGCCATAACCCAAATTCCAAATATCTCTAAACAGTCTGTTGCTCTAGGTAAAACGAGCGCCTCCATACGTTAAGAAATTAGGCATTGCTGAATAAATTTTGGTTTCGTGCTAGAAAGCATAAATTAGATTCAAAGCTATGCCTTTAGTTTACACTGCTTAGTTTGGTGCAAATGCAAATAGCCTGGCTATTTAAGCTTAACTTGAATGCGATCCGAAGGCTACGGGTCACGTAATCGCTCTTTAGTCTGTCTGGTAATATGAAATACGATTATATTTACTACAGATATATTTACTACAGATGAGTAAGGTATGTCGTGAGGATAATTTCTTCTGCCCTCTGCCCTCTGCCCCCTGCCTTCTGCCCCCTGCCTTACACAACCTATGTGTAGCCTTTTTTTTGGATTTCATATAAGTTACCTACCTGGAACACTAATCAGCTATAGTAATAAACGGTATTAGAGAAATTTATTAATTATGGCAAGTGAATCCCCTTCGACCACCGACCGACAACAGCGAATTAGAGAGCATTTAGCTAAGAGTTCGGGTGGGGAGATTGATTTTCAACGTTCTCCTCAAAACTATAATCCAGCACAACAGCCTGCACCACAATCCAGCACCAGTAAAAGTCGTCAAGAACATATTGAACGTAGCAAAGGTAACTACAATCTTAATTCTGGCAACAGACAAGAGCGTAAAAGCAGAATCATGAGTCATGTGCGGATTACTAGAGGATAGTAATTGAACATTGAACATTGAACATTAAGCAGACAAATTCTGATTAAGAATTAAATACAAACCGAGAATTCACAATAGTAGCTTTGATTAACTTGGGCTGCTACTTAATAAATCTCATGTTATACATTGGGTCTGTTTGAGACATCCAAGTATGTCTAAGTAACTTTTTTAACTTAGGACTTGCATTTGTAATCACGTCTGGTTCATTAGCAAATAAATTGTTTTCCAGAGGATGAACATACTGGGGTGTATAGTTTCCTAGTAATGATACCCGAGAGCGATCGCTTTTATTATCTGAGGTATCATGCCAGCATAGTCCGTGAGAAATGATTGCCGAACCTGCGCTTCCTGTGATTCGTTTCGCCTTCATTTTAAACTGCCATTTATTTGGTTGCGTTGCCAATTTTTGCGTCCCCGCAGCAAACATAGGAGCACCATTATTGACAGTGAAGTCTTCTAGCATCCAAATAACTTGAATTTCTAGAATAGGATACTTAGGAAAGGGAGCAGGCATTGCCCAATAGGGATAATCGACATGAATACCCATGCTTTTAGCTCCTGGGTGGAGGATATGAGCTGAAAAGCCGCCTAGAATTATATCTTCTCCCAGAATTGCTTCAACAATCTCTAGTATTAACTGATTTTGAACTAGATCAGCAAAAACATCTCCGCGATAAATCAAGCCATAAAGTCGTTCTTTTTTTTCTTGAATAACTAAATTTCCGTTTTGCTTGTCCTGTTGTGCCAGTTCCAAAATTAGATCTCTGGCTGTTGTTGCTTGAGATGCACTCACCAAATTGGGCAGAACAACGAAACCTTTGCCACGAGTAATTTCTTTAGTTATGGCAGCGGTATTTACTGTAGATGTAGATAATTGAGTCAAAACAATAATTAGTTAAATGATTGTTGGTCGTTAATCTTTAGTCTTTGGTCTTTAGTCCCTTCATTTTTCCATAGCTTGAACCGACTTGGGTACATCAGCCGTTAAGATATCATGTCCGTCAGGAGTTACTAAAAGATCGTCTTCAATGCGAATTCCAATGCCTTTCCAGTTATCGGGAATTTCGGGTTGTCCTTCTGCTGGCTTTATCTGAGGAGAAATATAGATTCCAGGTTCAACGGTCACAATATGTCCTGGGGTTAAATTTTGCCAAGTATCTTCATTATGCTTATAAACTCCTACATCATGAACATCCAAGCCTAGCCAGTGTCCTGTACGGTGCATGTAAAAAGGTTTATATTTTTCTTCTTTGATAATCTCTTCCAGGTCGCCCTTAAGTAGACCCAAATCTAACAAACCCTGAACAATAACGCAGACAGCGATATCATGAAACTCATTGTAAGGCTTACCTGGCTGCACCTCTGCGATCGCTTTTAACTGAGCTTCTAAGACAATTTCATAGATGGCTTTTTGTTCGGGAGTGAATTTGCCACCCACAGGAAAAGTGCGGGTAATATCGCCGTTATAGTAACCGTAGGAACAACCTGCATCAATCAGTAAGAGTTCATTGTCCTGCATCTGGCGCTCATTTTCAATGTAGTGGAGAATGCAAGCATTTGCTCCCGATGCCACAATCGAAGGATAGGCAATACCAATGCCTCCTTGCTGACGAAAAACATGCTCGATTTCCGCCTGTACTTGGTACTCATAAAGTCCTGGTTGGGCAAATTCGCGGGCGCGATTATGTGCCATCGCCGAGATCTTAGTTGCTTGGCGCATCATGGCTATTTCTCCAGGGCTTTTAACTAAGCGCATGGGGAAAGTTAACGGGCGCGTATCCTCAATCGCTACAGGTGCAGTTCCCCGTTTTTGATAACCGCGCATCAAGTTTTGCCAATGAGAAATAATGACGTTATTGAAATTGCTATCCCGACCCAGATGATAATAAATGCGATCAGCGTTAACTAGGTATTGAGGTAGCTTTTCATTGAGTTCAGCAATGGGGTAAGCTTCATCCGCACCATAAAATTCCTTAGCTGATTCCACGCCACAGCGATAACCTGTCCAGGTTTCTTTTTCAGGATCTTTGGGCTGCACAAATAAAATATACTGATGTTCTTCGTGGTGGGGAGCAAACACCGCTACTGCTTCAGGCTCATTGAAACCCGTCAGATAGTAAAAGCTGCTTTCCTGACGATAGTTATACTCAACATCATTGTGCATCGTTGCCATCGGCGCACTACGGAAAATTGCGGTTCCCCCGCCAATTTTGGACATTAACTCCTGCTGGCGGGAGCGATATTCTTGCTGCTCAATCCCCATGCTGTTTTACTTGTTTAGCATTTGTAAATTTTCTTATACAGTTTATTATGCGTTAAAACTGATTTCTGTTGCAGCAATTCCTGATTACTTTCAAATGAGCGATCGCCTACAAAGCACTATTGTAATAAAAAAATTGCTATTCAGTGCAAGTGAAGGATAAAATCTCAGACCAACTTTTGAGCGTAGCTAAGGACTTTTACTGATTGGGTTTTTGCCACAATCTATGTTTGAATTAAAAACGTAATTGTTTTTCATATTTACTAATCAAATTTGATTATTCACTTTCGAGTTACTCAATATTGCGTTTGCAAGTTACTCATTCGGAATTTCAATATATAAAAAATAATATTTTACTCAATACAAGACAATATATCACTCGAATCGCAAGCTCTAATGAATATATTAGTTTAATTTTTAAGTAACATTATGCAAAATAACACACAAAAAATTAATGTGAAATTCCTACAAGGAATTTATGAAATTGCTAGAGATAGATATTTTGATGAACAGATAGGTTATTGAGTTTTTCGAGGACATAGCGATTCAATGAATTATTTGTTACATCCTAAAATTGGGCGTGAAAATTACACTTCAGAATCTCATACCAAATACGAATCTAGCATATTTAATATGTTCAAAAGAAATATGGACGGATACTCAAAAAATGAAGCTTTTGAAAAAAATGATTGGAACATATTGGCTTTAGCTCAACTTTATTTAAAATAATTAACTAGATTTATTATCAATAATTAGCAAGGACAGTTGCGCTTTCATCAATTAGCTGTTGCCAAACTTCTGTTGGTTGCCAAATCTGATTCATCGGATATCGAGCCTGTTCTTCACTCAGTTGTAAAACATATTTTTAGCGCAATGCACCCATATCTTTTCGCCCTCAAAGTCTTACATTACTCTAAAAAACCTTTGAACATCTTTTATCTGAGGTTTATCCCATAAGACAGGGATATGCACACAAACCATGCCCAAGTCGGTTACGATTTCTCCCTCATTTGCTAAAGCATTGCTGGAACTAGATGTGGCTAAGTTAATGACGATTTGATATCCAGCCTCAAAAATAATACTGAACTGTTCAGGAGTTGGTTGTCCTGATGTTGCCACTAAATCACTGATGAGGTGGAAATCCCGAATTGTCTCAATCACTGTTAAATCCTTAAATACGATACGATAAAACTTGCAAATATCAATAACATATTAATTTAGCTACATACAGGAGATTTTAGTTTGAATACTCAATCTAATAGTTGGCAACCACTGCTAGGAGGTATTGTTGCCGCCCTAGTGGTTTTGATTGCTTTTAATTCATTTGTGATTCTTAATCCAGGACAGGCTGGAGTTCTCAGTATTTTGGGAAAAGCCCAGGATGGTGTGTTGCTAGAAGGAATTCACCTCCGCCCGCCTTTAGTTTCTAATGTCGATGTTTATGACCTGACGGTACAAAAGTTTGAAGTTCCTGCTGAGAGTTCTACTAAGGATTTGCAGGATCTTAAAGCTAGTTTTGCGATTAACTTTCGCTTAGATCCAATTCAGGTAGTAGAGATTCGCCGTAAACAGGGAACTCTACAAAATATTGTTTCTAAAATTATTGCTCCCCAAACTCAAGAATCTTTTAAAATTGCCGCAGCCAGAAGGACTGTAGAAGAAGCAATCACCAAGCGTAACGAACTCAAAGAAGACTTTGATAATGCCTTGAGCGATCGCCTGGATAAATATGGTATTTTAATCTTAGATACTAGCGTGGTCGATCTCAGCTTCTCACCTGAATTTGCCCGTGCAGTAGAAGAAAAGCAGATTGCCGAACAAAAATCCCAAAGAGCAGTCTACGTTGCCAGAGAAGCTGAACAACAGGCACAGGCAGATATTAACCGCGCCAAGGGTAAAGCAGAAGCTCAAAGATTGTTAGCCGAAACCTTAAGAGCCCAAGGAGGGGAGTTAGTATTACAAAAAGAAGCAATTGAAGCCTGGCGAGAAGGTGGCGCTCAAATGCCCAAAGTGCTAGTTACTGGTGGTGATTCTCAAGGTGGAGTTCCTTTCTTGTTTAATCTAGGTGGTGTTGAGTAGCATAATCGTACAAGGTTAGATGAGGACAAGCTAACTTAACTAGCTCGTAGGTAAAGGGTAAAGGGTAGAAGGTAAAAAAAGGTTCTAACTGAAGTGCATATTGCCATAACTAATATCTTGAGATATTTGATTTAAGTCTAGGTATACAGTAAAGTTCATTAAGACAAAAAAAAGGTGGGTATATCCCACCTGATTACAAAAATGTAGCTTGAATTTGTCGATTTTAACGGTCAACAGAACCCATAATAATGTCTACGCTACCCAGAATTGGCATAATGTCAGCTAGCTTAACGCCTTTGAGCAATTCTGGAAGAATTTGCAAATTGTTAAAGTCTGGTGCCCGAATTTTCCATCGCCAGGGGAAGACATTATCATTCCCAACGATAAAGATACCAAGTTCTCCTTTGCCGCTTTCGAGCCTTACATAATGCTCCCCTTCAGGAATTTTGAAAGTGGGAGCAACTTTTTTGGCGATATATTGATATTCAAAATCATTCCACTGAGATTTGCGTCCTTCTGACATGCGTTTAGCTTCCAGGTTTTCATAAGCGCCACCAGGAATACCAGTCAAAGCTTGGCGAATAATCTTAATCGATTCACGCATCTCGCGAACACGCACCAAATATCGAGCAAAACAGTCTCCTGCACTCTCCCAATGAATATCCCAGTCGAAGTCATCGTAGCACTCATAATGATCTACTTTGCGTAAATCCCACTTGACTCCAGAAGCACGAAGCATGGGACCTGACAGTCCCCAATTAATTGCCTGGTCGCGGGTAATGGTGCCTATCCCTTCAACTCGACGACGGAAAATAGGATTATTGGTAATTAATTTTTCATATTCATCAATTTTTGGCTCAAAATAATCGCAAAAATCACGACATTTATCAATCCAACCATAGGGTAGATCGACCGAGACACCACCAATACGGAAATAATTATTATTGACTAATCGTTGACCTGTGGCGGCTTCCCAAAGGTCGTAAATCAGTTCTCGTTCACGAAAAATATAGAAAAAGGGAGTTTGCGCACCAACATCAGCCATAAATGGTCCTAACCACAACAAATGATTAGCAATGCGGTTTAACTCCAGCATAATTACTCGGATATATTGCGCCCGTTTTGGGACTTCAATTCCAGCCAGTTTTTCGGGTGCATTAACAGTAATTGCCTCATTAAACATCCCTGCTGCATAGTCCCAACGACTAACATAGGGAACATACATGACGTTGGTTCGATTCTCCGCAATTTTCTCCATACCTCGGTGGAGATAACCAATTACAGGTTCGCAGTCAATCACGTCCTCCCCATCGAGGGTCACAATGAGACGTAAAACGCCGTGCATTGATGGATGATGGGGACCCATGTTGAGAATCATGGGTTCGGTTCTAGTTTCTATCTGTGCCATAAATTAGCAATCTTTCTGTAATGAGGATTTATTATCTTCTACTGCTACGTTGTAATCTATCTTATCTAGTTTCTTGGCTGGTAAGAAATTTTTTATTTAAAGTAAGTAGTTAGCATAAAATTACTAATAAATGATGTTTGGTTGCTCTGGGTATGGCTCTAATTTCTCGGCTCCCTTAGTAAAAACTGACATTCCGCAGTTAAATCATGAGAGTAGATAATATTGACGACAAGAAGAGCTAAGAAATTTGAGAATGTGACTTCGTTCGCTCGTAAGGTTACTAATCTGTTTGATACCAGCAAAACTAATTAGATGAACAGACATAAAACATTGAAAAACCCATCTCAAAGTGGGGGTAGAGGTAGGTTTTCCTAGTTGGTTAGGAATAGTTTGCTCAGCAGCTTTAAGAGCAAGACGTAAAGAACGTTGACCGAGATTATAGACTAAAAGGCATAAACCCATAACCATTGCTAAAGCAGGGCTATTTCATTCTAAAAAGGGACAAAATATGCCTTATTCCAAATTGCGATTTTCTTTTGGCTTGAGCCATGTTGCTAAAACCAGCATTTCGATATAAATTAAGTGCCAAATTACGAGCAATTGACCAAATCTGGGGT
>JBCDDK010000083.1:0-29063 GCA_039180345.1 Cyanobacteria bacterium P01_G01_bin.39
TAATATTTTAGGTATTTTGGTCGGTTCGAGATGTGAAAAGATGAATCAAACCCAAGAGCGAAGAGAAAATCAGTATAACCCTAACAGTACGAATAAGAAGTAATAATGGTCACTTTTTTCCTTCTTAACGCAGAGCCAGGAGCAGAAAGTGGTTTCGGATTCAACTTTGACATCATCGAAACCAACTTAATCAACCTAGGAATTATTTTCGTACTATTGATTGTCTACGGAGGCAAAGTAGTCGGGAATATCCTCAGCGAGAGAAGAGCCAAAATAGAAGCAGAAATTAAAGCCGCAGAAGCCAAGGCTAATGAATCTAAGCAAGCCTTAGCAGCGGCACAGAAGAATTTAAAAGAAGCCCAAGACAACGCTCGTCAGATATTAGCTGAAGCCGAAACCAATGCATCAAAAGCTAAAGAAGCAGCTTTAGCTAAGGGACAAAAAGAAGTTGAAAGACTTAAGACGACTGCCGCTGCCGATCTCAATTCCGAACAAGAAAGAGCGATCGCTCAATTAAGAGCAAGAGCTGTAGAGATGGCACTAGAGCGAGTAGAAACCCGCATGGGAGAAGTCCTCAACGACGACAAGCAACGTCAATTAATCGACCGTAGTATCGCTAAACTAGGAGAGTAGAATTATGGCTGGAACTCTAGTCAGTAGCGAAATCAGCGAACCTTATGCTCAGGCATTGATGTCCTTGGCACAGCAGAATGATCTCAGCGATCAGTTTGGAGAAACTTTTCGTTCTCTATCGTCTTTGTTATCCGAGTCTCAAGAATTTAAGGATTTTGTGCTTAATCCTGTAATTAAGAATGAGGACAAAAAAGAGGTGTTGCAAAGAGTAATGGGTGATGCCAACCCTTACTTAGTGAACTTCATCATGCTGTTGGTTGACAAAAGACGGATTATCTTTTTAGAGTCGATTGTCGAGCAGTATTTGACCCTGTTACGCAAGTTAAATCAGGTCGTCTTAGCTGAAGTTACTTCTGCTCAGGAATTGAGTGATGAGCAAAAAGGGCAAATTGTTGAGAAAGTAAAAGGAATTGTTGAAGCTCGTGATGTGGAGTTAAAAACGAGCGTTGACCCCAACTTAATTGGTGGTGTAATTATCAAAGTTGGCTCCAAAGTAATTGATGCGAGTCTTCGTGGGCAATTACGTCGCATTAAAGTGAGCCTCAATCAGTAAGATGGGCAACCCTCGATTACTGAGTATCAGGTAGTCGGGGAATAGGCTCCACAGTAAAGTACAAGCAAAATTATTTATTTATAGCTATGGTTAGCATCAGACCAGACGAAATAAGCAGCATTATTAAACAGCAGATTGAATCCTATGAGCAGGATGTTCAGGTATCCAATGTAGGTACTGTACTTCAGGTGGGTGACGGTATTGCTCGGATTTATGGTTTAGAACAGGCAATGGCAGGGGAACTGCTAGAGTTTGAAGACGGTACGGTAGGTATTGCTCTTAACCTGGAAGAAGATAACGTTGGTGCCGTACTAATGGGTGACGGTTTCGGTATTCAAGAAGGCAGTACTGTAAACGCCACTGGTAAAATTGCTTCGATTCCTGTGGGAGATGCCATTGTTGGTAGAGTTGTTGATTCTCTAGCTCGTCCTTTAGACGGTAAAGGTGAGATCAATACCAGTGACTCTCGCCTAATCGAATCTATGGCACCTGGGATTATCGCCCGTAAGTCAGTTTGTGAGCCAATGCAAACAGGCATTACCGCGATTGATGCCATGATTCCCGTCGGTCGTGGTCAGCGGGAATTAATTATCGGCGATCGCCAAACAGGAAAGACTGCCGTAGCCGTTGATACCATCATTAACCAGCAGGGAGAGGACGTAATCTGCGTTTATGTAGCAGTTGGGCAAAAAGCTTCTACCGTAGCCCAAGTAGTTAACACCTTAGAAGCGAAGGGTGCTATGGACTACACCGTAGTGGTTGCCGCTAACGCTAACGATCCTGCTACCCTACAGTATCTTGCTCCCTATACTGGTGCCGCGATCGCCGAATACTTTATGTACAAAGGCAAGGCGACCTTAATTGTCTATGATGACTTGTCCAAGCAAGCTCAGGCATACCGTCAAATGTCCTTGTTGTTACGTCGTCCACCAGGTCGTGAAGCATACCCTGGAGACGTATTCTATCTTCACTCTCGTTTATTAGAACGTGCTGCTAAATTGAGTGATGCTTTGGGTGCTGGTAGCATGACAGCTTTACCAATTATTGAAACTCAAGCTGGTGACGTATCGGCTTATATTCCTACCAACGTAATTTCCATTACCGACGGTCAGATCTTCTTATCTTCTGACCTATTTAACGCTGGTTTCCGTCCTGCAATCAACGCTGGTATTTCCGTATCCCGTGTGGGTTCAGCGGCGCAAACTAAAGCCATGAAGCAGGTGGCAGGTAAACTCAAGCTAGAATTAGCCCAGTTTGCCGAACTAGAAGCATTTGCCCAGTTTGCCTCAGATTTGGATGCAGCAACTCAAAATCAGCTTGCTAGAGGACAGCGTTTACGTCAAATCCTCAAACAGGATCAAGGTTCACCTTTATCGGTAGCTGAACAGGTGGCACGAGTCTATGCTGGTTTAAATGGTTATTTAGATGATATCCCTGTAGAAAAAGCCAGTGATTTTGCTCAAGGATTACAAGAATACCTTGGTAGCAGCAAAGCCAAATACGGAGAAATCATCGCTTCTGAGAAAAAACTAACTGATGAAGCCGAAAATCTTCTCAAAGAAGGAATCACCGAATTCAAACAATCCTTCACCGCAGCAGCATAGCTTTTTAGGGTAAAGGGGAAAGGGTAAGGGGTAAAGGGTTTCATTAATTCCTTGCTCTTTTTCCTATAGTCCTCATCCTTTATCCCTCATCATTTAAAATTATGGCTAATTTAAAAGCGATACGCGATCGCATCGCGTCGGTAAAAAATACCAAAAAAATTACGGAAGCAATGCGCTTGGTAGCGGCAGCAAAAGTACGTCGCGCCCAAGAGCAAGTGAACTCCACTCGACCCTTTGCTGATAGTTTGGCGCAGGTGCTTTACAATATCCAGGGCAAATTACAGTTTGAAGATGTCGATCTACCTTTATTTCAGCAAAGAGAAATCAAGAAAGTTGCCCTCTTAGTTGTTAGTGGCGATCGCGGCTTATGTGGTGGTTATAATACCAACGTCATTCGCAGAGCCGAAATGAGAGCCAAAGAATTAGAGGCTCAGGGTGTGGCATACACCTATGTGTTGATTGGTAGAAAAGCGGTTCAGTATTTTGGCAATCGCAATGCGCCGACAGAGAAAACCTTTATCGGTTTAGAGCAAATCCCCACTGCTGCTGAAGCGGCAGAAATTGGCGACGAGTTGCTATCGTTATTTTTAGCAGAGGAGGTTGATAAAGTTGAGCTTATTTATACTAAGTTTGTTTCTTTAATCGCTTCTAAACCTGTTATCCAAACTTTGCTTCCTTTATCTACTCAAGGATTGGAAGTAAAAGACGACGAGATTTTCCGCTTAACCACCAAAGGCGGTGAATTCCAAGTAGAAAGGGAAGCGGTAACTTCTGAAGTGGAGACCTATTCTAAAGACACGATCTTTGAACAAGATCCTGTGCAAATTTTAGATGCTTTGTTGCCGCTTTATCTCAATAACCAGATCTTGCGCGCTTTACAGGAAGCAGCAGCTAGCGAACTTGCAGCACGAATGACTGCGATGAACAATGCCAGTGATAATGCTAGTGAGTTAATGAAGACCTTAACCTTGTCTTACAACAAAGCTAGACAAGCCGCAATTACTCAAGAACTTTCAGAGGTAGTTGCTGGTGCTAATGCACTATAAATATCTGTTGCCAGCAGTTATTAAATATTGCTGGAAATATTTTTAAGATAAACGTTCAGAGAATATCTGGGCGTTTTTTTTTATATATTATTACAATTAAACCATAAACTAATAATTATTGTTTGATGTCATTTGTCAACCAAAGAAAATTAGTAGCTCAAAAAGCAAAATCTAATTCTGAACAGGCTTATAAACCAGCACTTAAGATTTCCGATTATTGGTATTACACTCAAGCATTATCCTCAGTTGCTCGCTATGCGGATGAGCAAAATATTGATAAGTTTATTCATCGAGCTTGTAAGGCATCTTTTAGTAATAGAGATCCATATAAAGTTCTTGGCTCATCAGCTTGGGTAATACGAGCAATAATAGAACGAAGAAAATATAAATATCTTGATGCTTATTTGCTAAAGCTATTGCATATAAGCTCAACTGTTTCTAATCCAGTTAGCCGTGCTGATGGTTTGTTTTTAATGTATCAGGCAATATTTCCGATTGAAAATTTTGAACAACTGCAATTAGTGTTAGATCATTTATTATTAGCTTGTCTTGATATGAATAGCTGGAAAAAGCCTCAGATAATGAGAAATATAGCTTTGATTATGGCTAATAAAGATTTGATTCAAGCATATAAAATACTAGAGAAGATTCCAGGGGGAAGAGTAAAAAGACAGACTAAAAAATATTTGTCTGAAACAAAATTTTTATCACCCAGAGCTTTTTTCTGGTGAAGCCTATATTGGCATTAATAAATGCTAAACAAATTTTAGTTTTTTATTGTTGCTTGAAATATAGATGTCAACTAAAAGCAAACAAAGCTTAACTATCCTTGCTAGCTAGGTATCATGGTTTTTATTATTTTACCTTATCTACTTTAACAGAAGAGAGTTATTCATATTGACAGTTTCTATCAGACGATACTTTGAATCCGTTCTAGAGCATCTTTACCGTAATCTAGTTTAGTAGCTTTTACCCAGTTATTCTCAGGGGAAAACACCCAAGAAGCGTAGAGTGTTGCAGATAGCCCTCGAAACATGACAATTGTTTTTGAATCAAATTTCATGTTCCGCACAGTTCTATAACCCTCAACAAATTGCTCAATCATAGTGTCGGCTTCATCGTAATCATCGAACTCGTCAAATATTACAGCTACATCTAACAAATAATGAGCAAAACCTACTTCATCAAAGTCTATAATAGCTAGGTTTCCTTTTGAATCGAGCAAAATGTTGTTGAAATGTAAATCAGAGTGAATAATACCAAAGTTGATCGTTTCGTAACCGATGCTAATCAGATACTTTTCTATCTCTGCAAGTCCATGTTTTACCTTGTTCAGTTGTTGCTTAGTGTAACCTACACTTTTTGCTCCATCCAAGATAATACTAGAGTAGTCGCGAAGCCATTTTTCATCGTATCGAGTAAGTGCCGTAGCATTTCTATCGTATCGAAATGAAGCATTGTGTAATTGAGCTATCAATGCGCCGATTTTGTGGTTGTTCTGTTGGTTCATGTGTTTGCTAATAGGTTCTCCATTGACCCATCGATAAACCACAAAATCATAGATAATTCCACTCTTATCCTGTATTTGGGACTGGAAACTGTCATTAACATTACGCAGAGGAAGAGGAAAATAAAAGGTAACAGTTTCAGACAAGAAATCAAGCCAATTACATAGGTCTGAGAGTCTATCATTTGTCCTGCTTAACTTTTTACGGTGTATTTTAACGGTATAATGCTGTTGGCAATCGTCAATAATTTTGTACACTAAATCGTCTGTTTCTTGTAGAAGCTCATAACTTTCAATTTTAAGTTTGTATTGTTGATAAATTACGTTTAATAAATTCATTTTTTATTAAAATTATCTTATTTTAAGTATTTTTAGTTACTGCGAAATTGGGATGCTTTCAAGCAAACATAGTGGCTGGTATAGTTCTTAGCAATGAGAAGCATATTAATACTTTCTAAATAGTAGACTTCTTAAGCGAATCAAAATTATCGGTTGAGAGTGGAGTCAGGAGTCAGGGATTAGAACTTACCTCTAAAGAAATATATTTATGCAAGAAGTCTAGTTAGTTAGATCAAACTCGACAAGCTTATAGATGATAGTAGTTAGAGAAAATAGCTGTCAAGTAGCGCTACACAAAAACTGAAAGCTTGTACAGCAATAGTTATACTGATTCAGCAAGTTAATTAGAGCAGATATATTCCACTTTTTTTCTGCATTAGAATTTTTACTAAATAAAATTATCCACTTTTTTTAGATTGTGTATTTAAGCTCAAATCGCTAAGTTTGATTGTGAACAACATTATATTTGTCTTGAATTAAGACGCTATTAATGTTCTTATACAAACTTGATGATTATGGCTTATAAAGATTATCGAATTAAAGAAGAAAAAGCTCAGGAAATATTAGAATTAGCGGCAAGATATTACACTGAGCAAACTAATCAAGCAGTAGCCCCAGGATTTAGTATCTCAGAATTAATTGATGCTGGATTAGAAGCAGAAATACCAGATGAGTTTATTAAGCAAGCGATCGCAGATATTGAGGCGAAGAACAACGTTAAACAGGCAAAGAAATCAGAAAAGCGTAAGTTTAAATATAGTGTAACGTTAATTAGTGCGATCGCTTTACTTGCAGGTTTAACTTTTATTTTCAAGGATAGTTTATACGTTGCTATGGCTCAATTAGGTATTGGTTTTGCTAATAGTGAGGTTAGTAATCTTGATCCTCAAACCAAAATTAAACTGGCGGCAATGGGAGATACTTTTAGTGGTTATTCCACATTGCGCAATACTAAATTTCATAACTCTTTGGCAAAACAGAATATTCAGCTAACTTATAGCAATGAGTTTGCTCAGGATGCCCGCGCTAATGCCATAGATAGTGGCAAGGCTGATTTTATTGTCACCACCTTAGATCAATATTTAATTCACCAACCACAGGGGAAGATTGTGGGCTTGGTTGACCGCACTATTGGGGCTGATGCAGTTGTATTTAATAATCAGGCTTATCCTCAGTTAAAGTCGTTAATCGATTTAGAAACACTTATTGCCGAACAAGCTAGTGAGGGGAAATGGCTCAAAATTGTCTTTGCCGAAGATACTCCCAGTGAGTTTTTAGCCACGGTACTTGATACTAAATTTGATAACTTTCAGCTTGATAATTTAGAAGTATTAAAAGTTGCCGACTCTAGTATCGCCTGGTCAGAAATGCAGCAAGACGAAGATATTGCCTTGGGTATTCTCTGGGAGCCTTTTGTGACCAAAGCTCAAAGTAAGGGTAATTCCATTGCTCTCAGCAGTGGAGATGCCCCCAAAACTATAGTAGATATTATTGTAGCCAGCGATCGCATTTTAGCCAATAATCCTGATGCGGTTACGGAATTTATCTCTACCTATTACCAAAGTATCGATAGCTCTGTTGCCAACTCAAGCTTGTTAACCCATCAGATTGCTATTGATGGCAAAATGAAGCCCCATGAAGCCAAAACAGTTACTAATGGCATTAAGTTCTTTACTTCACTCGAAGCAGCACAGTGGATGCAGTCGGGAGCTTTAGAGCAAAGAATTGAAGCTATCGCCAGTATTCTGACCTTAGCTGGCAAAATCGACTATATTCCGCCAGATAGCAGCAGTTTATTTACAGCGGAACATTTGACCCCAGCAGTTAACCGCACTAACCGTTTAATTAAAGAGATCTCTCAGGATAATCCAGAGTTGGCAAATAAATTGCAGGGTGTCTCAACCGTTAAATCGAAAAGTCCTAGTGACGACAAAATTGCTCAAGCAAAACCGATAGGTAATCTTAGTGTAGAAGGAGAAGTAAAGTTCCAAACTGGCTCGGCACAGCTAACTCCAGCAAGTAAAGCGATCCTCGATCAGTTGAGTTCGGAAATCGCTGAATTTAATCCCGATAATATTGCGATTAAGGTGCAGGGACATACTAGTAAAACAGGAAGCGTCGTAGTCAATCAAAATCTTTCCCAACAGCGTGCCGAAACCGTAGTTAAGCTTCTGCAACAAAAGAATTCAGCACATAAGTTTATCTCTGAAGGATTGGGTTTTCAGCAACCGTTACCAGGTGTCGCCCCTACTTCTCCCCTAAATCAGCGTACTGTCATTCGCTTAGTTAGAATTGGCTCCTAATTATTTACGAAATATCTACAAAAGCAATATATATCAATACTCTACTCCCCTACTCCCTTACCCCCCCCTACTCCACTACTTCCCTACTCCCTTACCCCCCTACTTCCCCACTCCCTTACTTCCTTACTCCCTTACTCCCTTACTCCCCATGTCAACCTACATATCCGATGCTGAAGCTAGAAAACTAATGGCTTCAGCGATAGATTTATCCCGACTGAAAACTGTTGCCAAATTTCCTAAGCAACAGCTATATGTGCAACAACGCTTTCACCAAATTCACCGTCAACTGCAAGTTTATAGTTATCCGATCAACTATACAGCCTTGCCTGTTGAGCAAATCCCCATGAAAATTCGCCGTTGTTTTGTCAAAGCGGTAATGTTGTTAACTCGCTATCCTCAATTAGGAGGAAAGTTAACTAGAGGTACTTATAAATCATCTGTTGTTAGCAGTTATAAATGCGATTGCATTCCTTATGTTTGGCAGAAAGCTAATACTGTGTCAGAGTTATGTCAATTGTTTAAATTATCGCCGACATATGCTCGGGAAATTGAGGATTTATTAGCTCGTGTAGATCGTCGAATCAAACAACAACAAGATATTATTCAGACATTAATTAATCAATTTAATTTAGTTAAGACTCAAAAAGATACTTTAAATTTATTTCAAGCTGTTTTTGGCAATATACCCATTCCCCAAGGCAGCATTAACTGTTTAACTACTAAGATGCAAGTTATCTTTTTACTCGACTATCAATCAAAATCTTTAAGAGCAGATGTAGGGAACGTATCTGTCAAAGAACAACAAAAAATATCTCAATTTTCAACTAGAATATCTCAGTTCAATTTTCAACAGTTTGCCAATTTTCCCAGCTTTGGCTATGTAGAATCTGAAACCATAAACCCAGAGTTAATTCAAAATATAATTGCCACAACAGGCTATAGTAAATCAGAAATTCTTAAAGCGATCGCTTGTTCAACAAGCATAGTACCTACTTCAAAAGCAGAATCTTTTTTACTACACGATATTTGGGGTCATTATTGGCAATCTTTTTTGACTTCATTTAAGAAGGATCATATTTATCTGGCTCAGGTAGATCAAGATTTGAATTCAAATTCTGATGCTAAAACTGCTCAAGGAATTATCAAGCTATACGAGCTATTTAAGGTAAGAGAAGGATTAGTTCAGGTAGATTATAATTTAGCAAAACAATTTTTTCATAGCCTAGCTAAAAGACATATATGTAGTTTGTCCACTCATCTTGTTGGTGAGATGCTTGCAGATATGAATGAATATAAATGGTTGTCTCAAAATCAACAACGTAGAGACTTACTGCCATCTTCTTCTTATATGAACTATCCTACCAAGCTAGACCTTACTCTTAAAGACTTTATTTTTTTATTTTCTGCTACTGTAAAAAGGCTAACTTACTTAGATCAACCTAGTATAGAAACTGACTTAATTAATAAATTTGACATCAAAGAGAGAATCACTATATTAAGCTTACAACAGGCACTTAATAAGCTCAATGATATTTTTATTAATGAATATATTCGAGAATATCAGCTCTCAAATAATATTGGACAGCAATTTAGTGAGCTTAGTCTTAATTTAGTCAGACTAATAAATATTTTGAATCAACTCTATGTTAAGTCAATGAGTAACCCTTTAATCCCTTGGCAAGATCTAATTCTATTATTTGTTGGTAATTATCATTCATCTAGTAATAAGCAAAATATTAAACAACTAAATCTAGATTTGGCATATTACTTTTATCCTTGCTGGTCAATATTAAATCAGCATACTAAGTAGGTGGGTGAAATTAATTAGAAGATGACTTTTTAGGGGCATAGGGGAATAGGGGAATAGAAGGATAGAGCCGATGATCATGGGTTTTATATTTAATTATGCATACCTCTTATGAACTTTATAGAAAGAGCCTAAGGCAGCCAAGTAAAAGCAAGTCTATGCTATTCTTATCGACTTTGATCAATAGACTTCTTGCATAAATCCTTGACTCCTTTACTTAGTAGAGTTTTTAACAAATGACATGTGACTTAATAGGCTAATGTGCATTTAAACTGCATTTGATTAAATTAGAAAATAAAGCAGACAATCATCTTCCCTCCCCATCCTTACAAGGGTAGGCTTTTTACAAAGATGTGAGCAAGCACTTTAATTAAGTATCAAATAGACCGATAAGTGTGCTTATTTATACTCAAATAAGCTCAAAAATACTCCTCTACTCCATATAGGCTTTAAATGTAAAAAAAAACTACCCTTATGGGGTCTCCCCATCTCCCCATCTCCCCGTCAATCTCAACAAGCAAATTATAAATGCTTGACAGCTTATAGCCATAAGCTTAGCGGCATGATTCCACTGTGCTTCGAGTAACTTCAGGACTATGATGTAAATAGTCTTGAATCCAATTGCAACCATACTCTAGGGGATTTAGTTGCAGAATATTGTCAAAATTCCAGAGAATGACCTTCGTATTCTCTCCCGCAGTAGCTAAGGTTTGGCTATCGGGACTGAAAACTGATGACCAAATAGAACTTTCATGTCCCTGTAATGTTTGCAAATGTGACCAGGTTTGATTATTTTGTTGCCAAAGTATAATTTTTCCATCATCATCAACACTAGCAAGGTACTGCTGATTAGGACTGATTGCTATTCCTTTAACCGCAGCCTGATGACCTTCTAGGGTATCAATCAGTTTTCCTGTCAAATCCCAGATTTTAATTGTGCGATCTTCACTACCAGAAATAATTTGCTTGCCACTACTAACAACTGTTCTAACTGCATCCTGATGTCCTTGAAGATTTTGTAATAGCTTCCCTCCGAGACTCCATATTTTTACTGTATGGTCTTCGCTGGCAGAAATTATGTATTTATTATCGGGAGAAAAAACAACATCCCAAATTTTTTGCTGATGACCTTTTAAGGTACGAAGTAAATTTCCTTGAGTATCCCAAACTTTAATCAGGTTATCATTCCCTGCCGTGACAATTCTACTGTTACTGGGATCAATATCCACTGCCCAAATCGGCGCATTGTGGGCATTTATCGTCTTGAAAGAATCATTGTTACTATGCCAAATTTGGAGAGTTTTATCCGCAGCTACCGAAGCAATAAAGTCATCGCCAACTGCCACATCATAGACCTCGGCAGTATGTTGAGCAAAAGTTTTTAATAAAGTCCCTGCATGACTCCATAATTTAACAGTTTTATCATCACTGGCAGAAGCAATAAAACGAGAATTATAATCCAAAGCGATCGCGACATCTTGATGACCAGACAAGATTTTGATTAAATTATTATTAGGCTGCCAAATCCTGACACTTTTATCCCAGCTAGCAGAGACAACCTTGCCATCGGGAGTATACGCCACATCCCAAACACGATTCGTATGTCCTTTGAGAGTAGTAATTTCATTTCCATTGCTGTCCCAGATTTTTAGGGTTTTATCGGCACTAGCAGAGATAATTTGATCGTTGAGAGGATTAACCGCCACACTGTATATCGGTGCTAAATGACCTGTCAAGGTGGCAATTGCAGCCCCGTTAATGTCCCAAATTTTTATAGTGCGATCTCGACTACCAGAAACAATCTTATTATCGGCAGTAACGGCAACTGTACGGACTCCTTCAGTATGTCCTGTGAGGGTGCTAATTAATTCCCCTCCCTGCCATATTTTTAGTGTCTTATCTTCACTGGCAGATATAATCCGACCATCAGAGGTAAAAACCAGCCCTTCGACGGCTGCGATGTGTCCAGTCAAGGTAGTAACTAATTTTCCTCCTTGCCAAACCTTGATCTCGCCATTTTCGCTGCCTGTAATGACTTGCTGATCTTGTAGCGCAACACTAGTTACAGGATGGTCATGTTGTAGGGTGTTTAGCAGTTTACCATCTCTATTCCATAGTTTAACAGTGCGATCGCGACTAGCGGTAGCAATAGTTTGACCATCAGGACTAATTGCCACGTCTAGCAACCAACCAGTATGATTTCTTAAGACACGATAGGATTGCCAACCTGTCGCATCTTTTTGCCATAATCTTAAGGTTTTGTCTGTAGCAACAGTAGCCATCAGCTTGCCATCTTCAGAAACTGCAACACCATAAACATGGTCTTTATGTCCCATCAGGCGATTTTTTTCTTTAATACTATATACCGACTGTTGCAAGACAGTATTAACTTGCTCAGTTAAATTTGGGTTTACTCGAAAAGATTTATTTAGTTTTTGTTTAGCTTTGATTGCCGCAATTAAGGCATCCAATTTTTGTTGCGAAGCCGACAATGCCTTACTTGATTGCACCAAAGTATTAATATTACTGAGGTTAGTCTGACGAGATTTAAGATAAAAGCCCGCAAACATTGCGAGAGAAAAGAGAATAAATAGTCTTTGCCAGCGGACTAAGCGTTTCTTTTGGGCTAATTTTTTTGCTATAATTTCGGCTTTTTCGGCTTTTTCAGCTTGTATTTGCTCATTAATCGCCAATATTTCGCTTTGCTGTAAGAAATCTCTTTGAATGGCAGTAATATTGTGTTTACTCGACCAATTTTGTGCCTCAGCTAAAGCTTCTCCCCGTAATAAGCGTGATTGATCCTGACGTTGAGATGTTAACCAGGATATTAAAGCATTTTGATAAGGACAAATGGCAAATAATTGCTCGGCAACCCACTCCTGATTAAATACCTGTTGATAAATTAGATTACTAACTTTTAATAGATTACCTTGCTGTATACTAACTATGCCACTGAGTCTTAACTCTACTTGATCTTCACTACCATCAATGGGAATGCCTTGATTCTTCTCAAGTATCCTTTGATAAAGAGTTAAAAGTCTGGCTTTATTTTCCTGATTAAATAATAGGCGATCTCGTATAGTTTTAAGATGTTCAGGCTCATCTTGAATTTCCCAATTATTAATGATCTTTTGTTGAACTAAATAAGAAATATTAGGGTCTCTAGTCTCATCATCTTCGACAACTAAAGAACATATTTTTTGGGTAAGAAATGGTTGTCCCCCTGTCCAATCAAGAATCTCTTTTAAAATTATATCTGGCTGAGGAAACTTATCTTTTAGCCCCTGAATTAATGGTTGTGCTTCTTCAAGATTAAACCCTGTAAGTTGAATTGCTCGACCAATATTAAAAGGACTTAGTTGTCTATCAATTTTTAAGCTAGAGGGAGTAGCAACCCCTAACAAGCAGAAAGTTAAACGACGATATTGCTCATACTCAGCTCTCTTTTCATAGCAGTTACGAATTAAAATCAAAAATTCGTCTCTAAAATCAAAATTAATGATGTTATCCACTTCATCTAAGAAGATAACAATATCCGTTAAACAAGTAGTCAATAAGACATCTTCAATAAAGCGCAAAAATCTGGCTACAGGAGGTAATGCACTATGCAAACTCCACCATTCTAAATCATCATTTATTCCCGAGGTTAAACGTAGTTTACGCCATAATTCACCAACTAATCCGCCATACCACTGATCAACTGTTGCGCCACCTAAAATACCCAAATCAATTGCTACACACTTAAAACCCTCTTGAGCCAAAGTCTTCATCATTCTTACTCTCAGACTAGACTTGCCCATTTGCCGAGAATTTAAGACATAGCAAAATTCTCTTTGGATTAAAGCATCATATATATCGCGATCAGCTTGACGCTCAATATATGTTGGATGTCGATAGCGTAAACTACCACCAACTTTAAAATAGTTATTGTCACTATACATAATTAATTTTATCTCTGGCTTTCTTGTAGAGATAATCTCTCTAGAAAATAAAGTCGATACAGCTTACAAAAGGGAAGGACAGTCTTACCTGAACTTGACCATTGAATCAATCCCATCCAATACAGTTGATAGGCTAACAAGGCATCAATTTTAATTGGCGTTTTGCTCTGAATAATTTTCAAAAATTCTTGAGCTAATTGATCATTCTCCCTTAAATTAAATAAGAGTTGCCGCAAAAAGCTACTATAAATTCCGATGTCTGTAGCAGCTTGTTCTAATAATATAGCTAGACTAATTTCAGAGTTTTTTGCCAAATGAGACAGTATTAAATCAACTAAGTAAGGATGACCACCAAGCAAATTAATCAATTGCCTAATTTCCGAATCAGATAAATGTAATCTATACTGCTGTGCTAATTCTTCAATCTGCTGTCGATTAAATGATGCTGGTTCAATTACTTCACCAACATTAAAAGGAGATTTGTTAATATTTAAACTACCAAAATCTTCCGTAGAATAAACCACAATCAATCTTAATTTTTCTAAAAGCTCATTATTATTTGCTTCTTCATAACAGTAGCGTAATAAATAATAGAAATCTTTACTAATGTTATGATATTCTAGCAATCGATCCACATTATCTAAACCTAGAACTAGTGGATGAGGACAAGCCTGTAACACATCTTCCAAAAATATTGTACAACTTTGTATACTTTGATTTTCACACCAAAATTTATCAAGGTCAGTCTCTAGTTCCAAAGCATAGCTGATCGCCATACAAAACCAGCGCAGAAATAAATCTAGGCTATCAAACTTATTAGATTCTATCTGTAGAAAGTTAACATGAATTGTTTGATATTCATGTTGATCAGCAAAAGCCAAAAAATTATTTAGTAGTCGAGTTTTTCCCATTTTACTAGGGGCTTTGATTCTAATTAATGCTCCTGGTTCTAGGATATATTGACATCGTTTATCTTGAATTTCTTTGTCACAACTTAGATTAATTGATTTATTGAATATGTCTAAAAGATATTCTAGTAGGACAGGAAATTTATGATGATTATTACTAAGCTCAGGACACTCATCTTTAAAAGCATCATAGACTTTAGATTGGTGACTACTGAAAGTCTCGTAAGTAAGTTCAATTTCTTCACAGAAATATTCAATTTTCTTATCCCAGTTTTTTTGCTTAAATCTTGTTTTAAATACTTTAGCTGGAGTTTTGGTCAATTTTCTTTCAAAAGTTTTTTCTAAAGCTTTATTAGATAAAAAATTTTCCCAAGCTGCATTCCATTCTGAAGAGCTATAGTCTTTAGAGTTGACCATGATAATCTTTAAGTAATCAAAAACAGTTACAAGTCTACTCTTTAAAATTACCTGAGATTTGATAATCTATGACATAAAATTAGAAAAATTCCAGTTTTATTCTACTTTTCTTCTACTTTGCCTAAAACCCGCTACAAAAGTTTCTATATTTTTTAGATTGGAAAGTTTTCTCTTACTGATTAAAGTAATTCCTATAGCTAAATTAACTAGCCACAATAAATCAGGAGACAAACACCATGTCCATTATCAACGGCACAATCTATAACGATAGTTTAATTGGAACTTCTGTCGATGACGACATTTTTGGCGATTTTGGCAATGACACTTTGAATGGCTTGGGTGGAGATGATTTGCTAGACGGATATACGGGTAACGATAGTTTGTTCGGTGGTACAGGAGACGATATCTTACTGGGATATACAGGTAATGATAGCTTGTTGGGCGGTGCGGGTTCTGATGTGATTGCAGGGGAAGCAGGAGATGATATCCTTAACGGCTATGGTAATACTAACTGGGAATATGACACTTTAAGTGGTGGTTATGGTGCAGATACCTTTATCTTAGGTAACGTATTTGGTGCTTTTTATGAACAGGCTGGTTTCGCTACAGTAATTGATTTTGAATCAGCAGCAGGAGATAAACTACAAGTTTTCGGCAAAAGCGATGATTACTCCCTCTTAGAATTTGATAATGGCACAGATATTTACTATCAAGATGACTTAATCGGCTATGTATCTAATACTATCGACATTACTTTGGAAGATGATTTTATCTTTGTTTAATAGATTATTACAGTCTCGTTTTTAAGGACTTTAATCTGAATACCTAAAATCAAACTGCTCTATTTATTTAGATGGAGTTCTTCCAGAGCGAAAACATATACGGCGACTGGTTATTGTTAGTAAAACAACTGCTTTTCAGCAATCACTCTTTCTTTTTTAAATTTATTCTCTACTTATTATTGCCGAATAATGAACAAAAAAATTATTTATTGGTTATTAGGAGAAACCGCAGGAAGAACCATAATATCAGCTTGGAAATGGCTTTGGGACTTACCAGTTGAATCAGGAAAAGGAATTGCTCAAAATGTAGCCCAAGAATCTATTCTGTCAATGCAAGAATCGATCACGCAGCTAAATAATGCAGTTACTAAATTAGTTGCTGCCTATGACTTAGCCAAACAAAACTATTATATTAGACTAGGAGAGTTTAATCTAGCTAAGAAACATGTCAAAATTGCATATAGCAAAGGTAAAAAGAATACTTTAAAATCAGCAGTTACTAAGGTAATAACTTTTAAAAAAGCATTACTAGAATCAAGAGATATTGTAGTTCAAGCCCAAGCAAATGTTGAGAAATCTCAGGAAAAACTTACAAAAGAAATTGAAAAGCTAGAGTCTTATAAATTAGAGATGAAAAACATAGAAATAATTTCTACTATTAATATGGCAATGGAAGAAATTAGTCAAATTACTGCTGAATTAGATCTAGAATTAGCTAGCTCGCAGTTTGTTAGTGCTAGAGATGCTATCGAACAAAAAGCCTTATTAGAATCTGCCAAAGCCGATCTTGCTAAAAATCTTCAGCAAAAATTGGAAACAGAGATCGATTTATCATCTTGCTTTACAAAAGTCACAGAGGACATAAGTCAGAATAAAAAAGGCACGAACACGCAAGCCGATAATTTCAAATCATCTGAATCTACAGGTTTTATTTTAGGTTTAGCAACCCGATCGCCATCTGAGCATTTAGATTCAAGACCCCTGCTAAAAAGAAATACAGTTATCTACGAAAATATGTACTATTGATTTCATCCTCTGACCAATTGGCATCGAATAATAACCTCTTGATAAAGAGAAAAAAGATTTTCCAAGACACCAACTGGCGGATAAATATTATAAATTTGGCTTTCGATGGCAAGCAAGATCTAAGTAAGTAGCTATGCCGTTGTCAGAGAACAGCTAACCACCCTAGTTTACAAGGCTCTCAAGCATCTTTTCTTGATTAAATAAATAGCTCTGTTGTTAGATTCACTAAACTAAGTTGATTTCACAGCGTTTTCCCTAGAGAGAAAACTGTATACGGTAACAGACGATGGTAATTAATAACTATCTTTTTGGTCGTGATCGCTTCTCTAGAAGATGTTAATAAGCCATTATCTTTTCTTAAATATTGATTTTACTTCTTTAATTGTCAAAATTGAAAGTAATTAGCTATTAACTCAAAAGGCTAAAGCAACTACTAGCGAAATATACAGATCAACAACACAATTATTAAATTTAGCAGTAACTATGGAAGTTAAAAATGTTCATCAAAATATCAAAGGGGAATGGCATATCGACTATGGCGTTGGTCATTTGATGGGATTGGCTCTCAGAGTTTGTATTGGTCAGGCTTTACTTAGTTTATTTATTGGAATACCTTTATCAATTTTAATGTCTTTAGCATCAGCAAATTCTCTAAATGAATCAAAAAATATTGATTTAAATTCTAATTCAAATTCTACTGTTCTACAAAAATCTGTCTGCAACCAAAAATCTAATTAGCTGATGTGGTTTTTAATGACTTTGTATATCAAAGCGAGTTTATCTAACAGCATTTTCCTCAAAGAGAAAACATATACGGTAACAGCGATGGTAATTTAAAAATATGTTTTAAGTTGCGATCGCTTCTTGATGCAGTCGCTCATGGGGGGAACCCCCAAGACCGCGCTGCATCGCTTTTTCTAATTATTTATTTTACTAAATTTCCATTTGATAAAATATGACCCCTAGCCAGTTAAAAACCTACCTCAATCGATTAATTAGACAAAATATTAAAATTAGTACCATGATTTGGGGCGTGCCAGGAATAGGAAAATCGAGTATTGTGGCGCAAATAGCCGAAGAACACAACATCGACTTTGTGGATGTCCGCCTCTCACAGCTTGCACCAACAGACTTACGGGGTTTACCCGTGGCTGATGAGGGTATATCTAAATGGTATCCCCCTGAGTTTCTTCCCCGAACAGGAAAGGGGATCTTGTTTCTAGATGAATTGAATATAGCACCGCCAGCCTTGCAGGGAGTAGCGCAACAGTTGATTTTGGATCGGCGGGTAGGTTCTTATGTTGTACCTGAAAACTGGTATGTCTGGGCTGCAGGCAATCGTAGGGAAGATCGCGCAGCAGTATTCGAGATGCCTTCTCCCTTGGCTAACCGCTTTTTACACCTTCAAGTCGAGGCAAATTTTGCTAGTTTTAAAGTCTATGCCTTGGAAAAACAGGTACACGAACAAATCATTGCCTTTCTTTCCTTTCGTTCAACCCTGCTACACAAGCTCGATCCCCAGCAACCCGCCTGGTGTTCCCCTCGCTCTTGGGTTATGGCTAGTCATTTACACTACGCTGGTTTGGATATTGCGACTGCCGTAGGAGATGGAGCGGCAGCAGAATTCACCGCATATGTTACTCTATACAAAAATCTACCAGATTTAGTTTCTATTTTAGAAGGAAACGGTAGCGCGATCGCCTTTCCCGAAGAACCATCCGTCAGATATGCCACCACTACAGGTTTAACCGTTAGGGCAGAAGATGCCGAACAAGCATACAACGCCTTTAACTGGTTGAGCGACAAAGCAACCGCAGAGTGGGTACATTTATTCGCTGTGGATATGTTTCGGCAGATGCGACAGTTAGGACAAATGGGTACATTAGCAAAATTAGTTAAGCAGGATAGCAAGTTACAAAAGTTTCTTAAAGATTTCCAGGAATTGGTTGGTTTTTAGTCTTATTTTTCTCTAAATAGAAGCAGAAGATAAATAAAAGTATTTCGCCTCCCTCAGATATCAGTATAATTAGCAATTACTCGTATTTTTCTGTCATTTAATCCTTGATAAAAAACAACTCATAAAATACACATCACCAGAAATATTAACTCAATTAGCTAAGAATAAACATACAATTGTTCGTCAACGTGTAGCCAGTAACCCGAATACGCCTAAAAAAAACTCTTTTACCTGGCAAAAGATGAAGATGTAAAGACTCGTCAAGCCGTTGCCAAAAATCCTCACACACCCCACAAAGTACTAAATTGCTTGAAAAACGATCACAACTGGATTGTTAGGTTATGCGCCGTTGCAGCTAAAAGAGAGAAGCACAAAATAGGTAAAAATATCCTGTCTAAAATATTATCTATATTAGCAAGACTTTGTCGTTCTTTATTACTTAAGATTAAAAGAAAAAAGCAATTTTAAAAATGCTTGTGTTAAAGCTTTTAAATGAAAAAATATGGATATCAAACAAGCAAGACAACAGGCGCTGGATGAAAATACTGCTTCAGAAATACTAACGGAATTAGCCGAAAGTAAAGATCACTTGACTCGGCAATATATGGCTAGCAACCCGAATACGCCTATAGAAATGTTGAAAAGACTGGCTAGGGAATTTCCTGATGAGGTAATGAACAATCCAGTTCTAGACATACTAATTTTAGAGAATCTCGATTCTATTAGGACAATTAAAACCGCTGTTGCTAGAAGCCCTAATGCATCAGAAGAAATACTAAATCGATTAAAAGATGATAGCGATCGCTATATTATCTATGCTATTGCTGAGAATCCTCATGCACCTGAAAGAATATTGGATTACCTAAAAAGTCACGAAGACTACGACATTCACTGTGCTGTAGCCCAAAATCCCAACACATCTGAAAAAACATTAGATTACTTAAAGAAGAGCGAATACGTTTCTGTTTGTTGTGCTGTAGCTCGAAATTCCAACACATCTGAAAGAATATTAGATTACCTAAAGAGTCATGAAGATGGCACTGTTCGCTGTATTGTTGCTCAAAGTCATAATATAACTGAAAGTATATTAGATTATTTATCTAAAGATAAATGTGTGCACGTTCTCAAAGACATTGTGAAGAACCCTAATACACCAAAAAATGTTCTGAGACGAATAGCTAATTATACTTTAGGACGAATAGCTGATTCTAGATTTGAGCTAGAACTATTCAAAAGAAAAGAAGGCGTTTTCCTTGCTGTGGAAAGTTTGGCAAAGAATAAAAATACGCCTCCTGAAGTATTAACCCAATTAGCAACTAACATCTGGAACAACTCTAGTATTTGCCAAATTATTGCCAGTAATCCTAACACGTCGTTCGATACGTTGACTGATCTAGTAGATTCCTCAGATAGACATATTGCCAACTATGCAATGCGTAACCTAGAAAGAAACAATCGGACAATACAACAAGCAAGTAATACCAATACATCACCAGAAATATTAGCTCAATTGGCTAATGATCAATACAAAATTGTTCGTCTAGCTGTGGCTAAAAATCCCCACGCACCTGAGAAGACACTTGATTACTTAAAAAGCGATCGCCAGACAGAAATTCGTCTAGCTGTGGCTAAAAATCCCCACACACCTAAGAAGACACTTGATTACTTAAAAAGCGATCGCCAAACAGAAATTCGTCTAGCTGTGGCTAAAAATCCCCACACACTTAAGAAGACACTTGATTACTTAAAAAGCGATCGCCAAACAGAAATTCGTCAATATGTAGCCAGTAATCCGAATACTTCTAAGAAGACACTTGATTACTTAATAAAAAATGATGAAGATCTCAATATTCGTTTAGTTGCTGCTGGAATCCTAGTAAGTCAGATACACATAAAATAAAAAAGTAATTTAAAGAATGTTTCTACTGAAGTTTTTAGACGAAAAGAATATGGATATTAAACAGATAAGACAACATGCGCAGGATGAAAATACTTTGCCAGAAATACTAACAGAATTGGCAAAGAGTAAAGATCGCCTGACTCGGCAATATGTAGCCAGTAATCCCAATGCGCCTATAAAAATATTGTCAAAACTCAGTCGAGAATTTCCCGAAGAGATTGTAGCTAATCCTGTAGAAGAAACAGTTACTAAATTAGCTAAGGATTGTTCTGATGATGTTCGTAGAACAATTGCATCACGTAATAATCTATCAGAAGAAATAGCTAATGGATTAGCTAAGGATCGTTCTGTCAAAATTCGGCAACAGATTGCTAAAAACCTTCATACTCCGATTAATACTTTGAAAGCTTTAATTGACGACTGTGATTCTGGCGTTAAGAAACTCGTAGCTGGTAATCCGAACACTACGGTAACTATTTTAGAAACTTTAATTCACGATCGCGATCTTCGTGTTAAAAAGTGCGTTATCGATAATCCGAAAACTCCAGCAGCTATCTTAAAAACTTGGGCAGCGAGTTCTCAAGATTTAATACGTATAGGAGTTGCCGAACACCATAAAACCCCATCAGCAACTTTAGACAAATTGAAAAGCGATCGCAATAAAAATGTTCGTAAAGCTGTAGCTAGAAATCGCAATACTACACTAGAAATCTTAGCTACATTGGCGAAGAACGAAGATGAAATGGTTACCAAAATTGCTACGAGAACAATAAATAGAATTAATAAATTATAACTTATAACTAACTTTGTTTGCTCTAGTGATGCTTTTAAAATAAAAGCGGAAAATATTAGATTAATTACTATGTTGTAAACTATTTGTACTTTTCGTTTGATTGAAATTTTGCCAAAAAATCCAGATCGCAATGGCAAAAGATAAAAATTACTAAATTGCGATCGCAGCTGATTTATTCGATAGTATTCGGATTAATAAAAGTCACAATTACCGTTTTGCGCGATTTAAATATGAAGCAAACTAAAATCTCTAGTCAGAAAGTAATTAGTGCATCGCTATTAAGACTGCGAATGAAATCGCCTTTTTTTGCAACTATAGCTCTGTTTGCCCATTTTATTCCGACGCAAGGCATAGGTACGGCTGGTACAAATGGCAAGGATATTTATTTCAATCCCGAATTTTTATCATCTTTGTCTCCATCTCAGCAAGATGGTTTATTGCTGCATGAAGTTTTACACGCTGCACTATTGCACTGTCTGCGTCGTGGCGTAAGGGATTCTTCTCGCTGGAATATTGCTGCTGATATTGTGGTTAACGGCATCATTTCACAGCAAGGTTGTTTCGCACTTCCTGAAGGGGGAATTAGAGACAAGAAGTTAGAAAATCACAGTGTAGAGGAGATATACGAATTATTAGAAGATGAATGTCCGTATAATATGGTTAATCTAGATTTGCTTGAAGGTGGATTTGGAGAAACTCTTGACGAGGGTTTTGAATCTACTTTAGGTAATGTGGGTAGTCTATCAGAAGCCAAAAAAGCCGAATTAGAATCTCACTGGCATAATGCCATGCAGCAGGCGATAGTAATTGCCCGTACGACTAACCAGGGTAAACTACCAGCAGGAATAGAGCGAGAGTTAGGAAGTTTGGATCGAGCGCAATTAGATTGGCGTAGCTATTTATGGCGATATTTAGTCAAAACTCCGACAGACTATTCAGGATTTGATCGCCGTTTTATCGGACGGGGTTTATATCTGGAAACCTTGCAGGGAGAATCGGTAAAGGTATACGTGGCAGTAGACACCAGTGGCTCGATCAACAACCAAAGGTTGAAAATGTTTCTGAGTGAAGTCCAGGGAATCTTATCTTCCTACCCCCATTTAGAGTGCGAATTGTACTATGCCGATGCAGCTATTTATGGTCCTTATGAATTAGATCCTGATCGCGATCTTCCTTCTCCTAAAGGCGGTGGTGGAACATCTTTTATCCCGTTTTTCAGTCGGGTGGCAGAAAATTGGGATGGTATGGCTACAGGAGTATGCGTCTATTTTACTGATGGTTATGGCTCTTTTCCCAAAAATTTGCCCCAATTACCTGTTTTGTGGGTAGTAACTCCCAATGGATTAGATTTAGCTCAATTTCCTTTTGGAGAGACAGTGAGGTTGCTGTCTGTATGATTACTGCACAGCATTTTTCAAGGTTTAAGACAGTAGCAATAGTAACAAAATAATTACAACGACATTTGTCTACCAAAAATAACTAAAAGAGGAGATCGATATGAAGTCAAGCATTCTCAACTGTGGTCAAGGCAAACAAGAATCAGAATTAGTTCGTTTCACCTTTCAATGCCCTAAACTCTGGCAAGAATTGCAAGTAACCGAAAATGATTCCGTTCGTTTTTGCGATGCTTGTCAAGAAAAGGTTTTTTACTGCACCGATAAACAAGAAGCCGAACAACACGCACGCCAAGGACACTGCATTGCGATCGCTTCTGAATTGACTGCTAGCGTGGATCATCAATATAGAACGCGTAGACCTGTTCTGGGTCGCCCAAAACATACCAAAGCCTGGGCAAAAGATATATTTGACCATCAGAAGCATGAGTTAGTTCGAGCAATTCGCGATTACGCTGCGCGTACCAGCAAAGCTGATCGCCAGATAACTGTCGCCGAGATAAATTACAAAGATTTAAGTCATGTCGATTTAAGTGGAATCGATTTGAGACACGTCGACCTATCTAATGTCAATTTATCTAATACTAATTTGAGCCATACCAACTTGAGTAATGCCAACTTGAGCAATGCCTATTTGCGTGATACTAACTTGAGCAATGCCAACCTATCTGGGGTCAATCTCAGTCACGTTTGGAAAGATAGCTTTTCTTTCGAGAATATAAATTTGGACGGGGCAATATTAGAACCCGAAGATAAAATACAATATTTAATCTATCAAGGAAAACGATATCATACCGAGAGACGAATCTCCATTTCCATCAAGGAAGGAGATCGAACTAATAAATCTCAAGGCATAGAATATCTTCAGCAAGCATTATCGATGGTAAAGGAAAACAGCGATTGTACTCCTAGCCAAAAGTATCGCCCTATTGAAGTGGAAGTACTATGGGAACTAGCAAACAAATATCTTCCTGAAGACGAACAAAAAGCTGAAGAACTTTATCAACAAGCACTATTAATTAGTCAAGAAATAGGTGATCGCTCTAGAGAAGCCCAAATTTTGAACAAACTCGGTAATATTTATCTTGAACGCGAAGCAAAATTGGAGGCTTTAAAATATTTTCAGCAGGCACAAATTATATTCGAGGGGCTAGATAAGCGAGCGAATACAGTCTCAAATTTACGTTCTTTGATTAGCATCTGCGAAAATATTAGTAGCGAAAAATATCTACTCGCAGAATATTACCAGAAACTATTGTCTTATGGCATAAAGAATCTAAATTTATTAAATAAGTTAGCCATTTTTTACGCAGATTCAGGTAACAAACATAAAGCTTTTGAATATTTACAGCAAGCAATGAGCTTACAGGAAAAATCTATAAATACTCTAGAGATAACTTATTTAGGAGCAGAAATTTATCTTTTAAAAGCAATTGTTGAAATTTATGAAGGCTTGAGTGATTTTTCTAGCACGCTAAAATATTATAAACAACTATTATCACTTAAAAGGCGTATAAGTGTTCGTCCTCCAGAAGCAGAAAGTTTTAATAAAATCGTGCAAGCTTATTGGCTTCGATATAATAATACAAGAAAACCTGCTCAATTACTGCAATATTTATTACGATTAAAAACAGAAGCATTCCTTACACCACAAGAGAAAAAATATCCACTCGATCTGTGTATTGGTACGCTGTACCTTGAACAGGGAAAAAAGCACAAAGCAATCAAACATTACGAGCAAGGGATAGTTGCACTTAGACAACTAAGGAAGCAACCCAAACTTCGCTCTTATGACTTAGAAAATCTTAATTCAGATAGAAAACGGCTGCTAGCGATAATTGACCGTCATAACAATGGTTCAGATAAAACTCTAAATCTATCATCATACTCTCAGAGACTATTACAAGATAGGGAAAGCGATCGCTTAGATGTAGAGCAGATTATTGAGAAAATTACTACGATTATCATTATGGTGAGATACACCTAATCATCTTACATTAAGCTATTGAAAAAAAGGTTCAATATTATCGAAATAGCGAGAAGTAATAGAATATAAAGTCATGAATTTAATTCTTAAATATCGCATTAAAAATATAGATAAATCTGATGTATTCAGACAAAAAGATTTTACTTATTCTTTTTTTATAATTGCCATTTCAAAAATTAGCTACTTATAGTTTTTTATATTGATCAAAATATTTTGCAACCAAATATTCCCTACCTTGGCTTGATTCAATCAACCCAGCTTTTGCTGCTTCTTAATGTTTAATGTCTTTACTGATTCAATAGTCCCAATTTTTGTACTATATTTGGGTATTGTGGTGGTGGCAGTTAATCTAGTCATCAATTACACCTCTCTTCTAACTGGCAAACATAACTTACTTGTTGATAATTGACCCGAATAATCTAAAAATTCTAGTTTTATTCTACTTTTTCAAAAATTGCTGATAAAGTTTCCATTTTTTTTCGATTGGCTTCATACAAGACTTTCTCGATATTGAGTAAAGGATCTAGCGATGGTGGTGGTGCAGGAGGAAGTTGGTAAAACTATATTTATTCAATTGAACATGAAAAGCAATCAACTAAATTCACTTACTTTAGATAACCGCTATCAGATACAACAAAAACTAAGCCACAAAGCAGGGAGACAAACTTTACTGGCAAAAGAAATCGAGTCTCAAGAACTAGTGATCATTAAACTGCTGCAATTTAATAGCTTATTTCAGTGGGACGATCTCAAACTATTTGAGAGAGAAGCAGAAACTCTAAAAAATCTTAACCATCCTGTAATTCCCAAATATCTGGATTATTTTGAAGTTGACAACGAACAGATTCGGGGCTTTGCCTTAGTGCAAACTTACATAGATGCGCCAAGCTTAGCAGAAATTATTCAGCAGGGACGTAAATTTACCGAAGCAGAGATAATCGAACTAGCTCAAAAGCTGCTGACAATTCTCGATTATCTCCACGCCTCAAATCCCCCTGTGATTCATCGAGATATCAAACCCAGCAATATTTTACTTTCCAACCGTAGTGGTAATAGTGTTGGAGAGCTCTATTTAGTTGACTTTGGCTCAGTTCAAACAGTAGCTAGTAAAGGCGAAGGGACAATCACGATTGTCGGTAGCTACGGCTATATTCCTTTAGAACAATTTGGAGGGCAAACCACTACTGCTTCGGATTTATACAGTCTGGGTATGACGCTAATTTATTTAATTACAGGAGTACATCCTGCCGAATTGCCCCAGGATAGTGGCAGAGTCAAATTTGAGGATAGTCAGATTAGTGATGGATTACAACATTGGTTAGTTAAGATGACTGAACCCTATCTTGACAAACGATTTGATTCCACTAAATCAGCGAGGTATGGTCTTTTCGCTAAAGATCGAAGTGAGGGAAGTTGGCTAGATATTAGACCTCGTAATACGAATATTAAACTATATCGTGATCAACATAAGTTAGAAATAGTCTTCGAGCAGATATCATTTAATCAAAGTTTTTTGAGACGTTCATCTTCAGATCCTTCTGTATTTTTACTCTGTACTTGCCTATTTGGATTACTGTGTTTGTTGCAGCTCATTTGGGTGATTTTTCCCCTATCTTTTATATTAACATTATGGGAGTTATGGAAGAAATACACAAAATCTTCGAGTCGATTTAAAACCCACTATCAAGTAATATTGATCGACAAAAATAGATCTGTTAAGCAAACTCAATACTACAATAAAAAACCTAGAAAATTAAAATGGCTTAATATATATGCAGCAGAAAGACTTAATTTGATTATTTATAATCCAGGCTATACTTTTGATAACTGTGTCAGTCGTGAAGGAAAAAAAGTTAGTTTTAGCAAAGTAAAAATACCACACCAGCTATCCCTTCATACTAACAAACAAGAATATGTTATTGGTAATCAGCGACAATCTAAAGCAGAACTTTTTTGGCTGGGTAAAGAAATAAGCGATTTCTTAGGTTTAGAATTACAGGCTATTTATCCGACACCGAAAATACCACCAAAACCTATCGAACCTCCCAAACTTCAAAAATATAAAGGTTCTAACCCCTTTCTGCCACTCTCAGATATTTACTATTAATCAAATATTTTTAAAAGTAAGGATATCAATTCATTGAGCCGTTTGTCTTTATATTTTGTACCTATTCAATAAGACTAATAACAATCATACATGAATTTATTATCTAACCCAAAAATTGCAAGTTTATTATTACTCGGTTTTCTACTAACTTTATTTACTTCAATACCGCCAATAAACATCAATACAGATAATACTCATTTACCTTTTTATTGGGATTCGATTAATGTTGCAATTGAAGTTGAAGATAATGGCGATATGCTGGTGACTGAGACTCAAAAATACATATTCAATCGAGAATATTCCAACAAAAGATATCGTTATATACCTCTCGATAAAGTAGACGATATTCAGGATGTCACTGTTTCCGAAAAAAATAGCATTATTCCTAGTCAAGTTAGCAAAAAAAATAATCAATTATGGATTAAATGGAAACATGAATTAAATCCTCCCGAATCCCACACTTTCGTAATTAAGTATCGAGTTATTGATGGTTTACATGTAAATACTGATAATACTCAAGTTTACTGGAAAGCCATATTTAGCGATCGCAACTCACCAATTGAAAATGCAAAAGTAAGCGTTAAGCTACCAAAATCTTTAGCAGGAAAAATAAATTATTTTACTTATTATGCAGATAGTATTCCCGTGTCTTCTCGGAAATTAGATAGTCAAACCGTAGAATTTATTGCTCAAAAATCAATACCACCGAGAAAAGAACTGGAGGTAGAAGTTGTTTTTCCTAATGATATTCTAAATATGCAAAAATCCCAAGGATTTATGAAAAATACTATTGAAGAGTTGGGAATTGATGGCATTATTTCACTTATTTTAGGAATTCTTTTTATTTTTGGCATTTGTTTTTTTGTTATATTCGCTTCTTTACGAGCTAACAAAACTTCTCCCAGAAGCCAATCCAACTCTAGACGTAGTAGCGGATTTAGAGGAGGAGCTAGCGGTGGCGACAGTTGTGGCGGCGGTGGCGGCGGCGATGGTGGCGGCGGCGATGGTGGCGGTGGCGATGGTGGCGGTGGTTAATCTACTCATTTGACACATCTTACTGGCAAACCGTAAGTGCAATACCGTCAACTAGTTTATCTAAGAACAAATAACTTATATGTGCTTGATTGCAATAGTTGAATATGGCAGATATTTATGAATTATTGATCTGTCTTGCTAGTGGTCTAATTTTATTAATTCTAATCTCAGTTTTCCTAGGTAATAGTCTGACTTATGTCGAAGTTCCCCTTTTAGGAAAAGTCCCTTTTGCTTTGCTAATTGCTGTTGCAATTCCTCTTTATGGATGTTTTGGATTAATCATAATGGGTTTAGGTTATACCGTTAACCAGGAGTTTGCCTTAACTTTAGAAATAAGATTAATCTCAGGCATCTTAGCAACCATAACCAGTTATTACTTCGGCAAAATAACAATGCAGATGTTTAAAGAAAAACCCTACCAAGCATTCAGCGATCGCGCCCTGGGATTAACAGCCAAAATTCGCGACTATTTCGATGTTCAAGGAAAGCGAGAGAATGATTAACAACATTAGCTCTCAAGTCAATATTATCAAAAATAAAAGATATTTCCCAGGACACAAACTTGTTGATAAATATCATAGGTTTTTAATGACAAATGGGATTTGTGTAAGTAGTCACGTCATTTCTAGATAAAAGCTTACTACTTTAATTGACGAAGCTTCTATCTCATATTTTTTAGATTGGCTCATAAGGTAACAGCTTCGGAGCAAAAGATAGATCTCCCTACATTATTTTAGATAAAGATGATCGTACTGGTGCGGCTCAGGATGGGGAGAACATGATTATCTATCGTCCAGAAATGATTAAGTGAGTGTTGTTTTTTGTCTGGATTTACGAAGGTGTACAAGATTTTCAATCGGTTAATGGCGACATGACTTTTCAAATTACTCCCATCCCGCTATAAAATTACCTAAAATAGAATAGTCGAAATAAAGTGGAGAAATGAGGAGTAGAACACAACAGTTAAAGAAGCAGCAATTGAACTTAGAGGAGTGGCAAAAGCTTTATTACCAGAATCAAAGAA
>JBCDDK010000084.1:0-28992 GCA_039180345.1 Cyanobacteria bacterium P01_G01_bin.39
GGTTGGAAGGAACATCCCGATACTTTAGCTATCATTCAACAATACGCTCAATCTGATGATAATCAATATGTCAGACGTACTGCGGTTCGGGAATTAGCTAAGGGTTGGAAAGAACATCCCGATACACTAAGCATTATTCAAAATGCGGCTCAATCTGATGCTGATGAAGATGTCAGAATCACTGCGGTTGCCGAATTAGCTAAGGGTTGGAAGGAACATCCCGATACTTTCGCCATCATTCAACAAGCTGCTCAATCTGATGATGATAACGGTGTCAGAGTCACTGCGGTTCGGGTATTAGCCCAAGGTTGGAAGGAACATCCCGATACACTAGGCATTATTCAAAATGCAGCTCAATCTGATGATAATTACAGAGTCAGAAGTACTGCGGTTGAGGAGTTAGCTAAGAGTTGGAAAGAACATCCTGGAATCTTTGATTCATTATTTAACTGTGCTAAGAATGATCCTTTTGTTAGTCAAGGAGAAGAATGGGCTATTTTTGAGACTAATCCTCGTCAAACAGCCTTAGAAGAAATTGTTAAATACTTCCCTAATCATCCTCAAACCAAAGATTTATTAATCGACAGAATAAATAATGACCCTGATCAACAGGTTAAAAAATTCGCACAACAAGCATTAAACAAGTTAACCTGAGTTCTGCTTAAGTACATGAAAATAATTCAAAGTAAGGCGAGGCACACCCCACCCTACGAGTTAACTGTTGTATTCTTTTGTCTTAATATGAGTAGACTACAACAGTCAAATTCTAAAGGCTAATAGCTAATAGCTAAAAACAGATCATAGCCATGAGTAATCCCATAATTGAAACTGATTTAGGGCAAGTATTAGGTCAGATTAATCAGAAACTAGATAATCTCTCTACTGATGCTAACGATCTAAAAATAGGACAGGCGAGGCTTGAAGAAAAGGTAAGTAATTTAAGCAGAGAAACCACAGAAATCAAAAGTTCGATTAAAGAGATCACAGACACCCAAAAAACCCTCACTGCTGACATAGCAGATCTCAAAGGCTCTAAGTCTTTAATTGTACCGATAGTTGTTGCCGTGATTACTAGTATTCTTACTCTTTTAGTTAGAGCAATTCCGATTAATTAACCAAAAACAATAATAAGCTTGTTCTCTGATGTTCTTTAACAAGCGATCGCTCAATTGGAACTTCTGTGGAGTAAAACTTGGCTGGTTAATCTGTCCTGATGAAAAACAAGTAGAAATTTATCGCCATGATCAGCAAAAAGAAGTTTTAAATAATCCTATTAGTTTGTTTGGGGAGGATATTTTACCAGGGTTAGAAGTAGATTTAACAGATATTTGGACTGACTAACTTTTTTAGAGCTAAAGGCTAAAAGCTATGAACTAATAACTTTTCAGAGAAGCTAAAGCGATCGCATGTTATTCCAAATAGAAACCAGACGATAAGCGTGGATACTACTATTTAATACCTAATACCTACTACCTACTACCCACTACCTAAAAAGGATGACTTAGAAGGTACGAAAATTAATTAGAATGACCAATGACCAATCCCCAATCCCCAATCCCTCAAGAATTTTCCGCCAGAAATTTGTCATCAACTGAGAATAAAAGTTATTGCAATTTTATTCTCAATAAGTTATTTCGTGTTAAGTTGGTATTGTCAATAAAAATAACTTAATGAGAGAGCGAGAGTATGTCGACTAAAACAGGTTTATTACGACCATTCGGTCATGTCGAAGATAACCCTATTCTATTAGATAAAAGCGTCACCGAGCCAGTATGTGAGGGGTTTAACGCCGTCTTATCAAGTTTTCAGGGTCTATACTTACAATATCAAAAGCACCATTTTGTAGTTGAAGGTTCAGAATATTATTCGCTACATGAGTTTTTCAACGAAAGCTACGATGAAGTTCAGGGACACGTTCACGATATCGGCGAACGGCAAAATGGTTTAGGTGGCATCCCTGCTGCTAGCTTTAGTAAGCTGGCTGAATTATGCTGCTTCGAGCAAGAAGAAGATGGAGTATTCGGCGAACGCCAGATGGTGGAACATGACTTGGCAGCCGAACAAGCAATTATCAAATTACTACGTCAACAGGCAGCTCAAGCAGAAAGTTTGGGCGATCGCGCAACTCGCTACCTCTACGAGCAGATTCTCTTAAAAACTGAAGAAAGAGCTTATCATCTGCAACACTTCTTAGTTCACGACAGTCTGACTCTAGCGTTTGTTGGTAATGGCGCTAATGGTTCTAACTAAGAGTAGGGATAGCAAGTCTCTTCTAAAACAGTTGATTTAGGAGGGACAATCTGTTGTGATTTCATGGCAATACTCTGCCAAAATTTAATGATCTTTCTGCCCGTAGGTTCAGGAAAAAAGTAGTGAAAGAAATGATGTCCGAGAGGAGTTGTCCATAAAAGATCTTCTTCCTTTAAATAATCTGTCCATCCAGATAAAGCAGGAAGATCAACTATGCCATCATTTTCACTACCGCAGACCATCATTGGCATCGCTACACCACCAACATGAACTCGATCTAGCTGATAAAGAGAGTGAGCCGTTGGTGCAGTAACTAAATCTCGTTGAAGAATTTTGACTAAGTTAAGCACGTTGCTATGGCTCTGATGACCAAACATCATCTGTACCATCCGACCCAGAAGTATTTCTGAGGAGCAAGGCAATAGTTTTCGCATCTTATAATAATGGGTCTGCCAATCTATTGCAGGAGCAGAACCCACTCCTAACAAGGTCAAAGATTTTACTCGGTGGGGATATCTACGAGCGTAAAGCAATCCCAACAAGCCGCCAGTACCATGACCAATAAGATCTACAGGCTCTGATTTAGTTTTAAGATAATCATGGAGTAAGGTTAAGGCAATCTCCAATGAGCTTGCTTCGTCTAAATCCTGATGGTATTCCCAATAGGCGATCGCAACTTGCTTTGATAGATAGCGAATAATACGACCATCAAAGTATTTAAAACTAGGATTAGCATTAATCCAAACTGGTGCTGTTGAGAGGGATATCTTCATGGTTCAAATTAGGAAATTGGAGTTTAAAACTTAAAAACTTCGATTGTTTAGGGCTATTAGTATAATTTGATCTAGCAAAACAGCCACCACATTTAGTTTTAGGAGCGCTGGGGCGAGAAACAGCTTGAGGTGAAAAATCTCGACAGGCGATCGCATCTTCCGACATCGCCAACATGGGATTAACTGTACACTTGAGTCGATAGTCTCCTGTAAAATAAGTACATTTGTCGCAGGGTATTTGATGCAAGCGTTTGAGATGTTGGGCTGCACGTTTGCTAATTATGAGCGATCGCCAGCCTAAATAACTAAAAATTATGATCCAAACTGTAAAACATAAGACTAGATGCAGCATGAGTAGTTGATTCTAGTAGTTGCAAAAAATAAGGAAAGGGAAAAGACAAAATAAATGTTGGCTCATTAATTCAGTTGCTCTTCCCTATCTATTGGAGAGGAGAAACTCCAAACTTTTTGTTAGCTGTAAGTTACAAGCCATAAGCTATAAGCTCCATACAATTTAGTTTTTTGCTTTTCCTTCTCAGTCGAAGAAAGACTAATAATTGAGGGCTTAAAGCCTAGAGCTTAGAGCTAAAAGCTATTTATCAAAGAGCAAATTCAGATTTTAATTGTGTCGCCCATGATTGAATTCGCTCGTCGGTTAATTCTGATTGGTTATCTTCATCTAAAGCCAAGCCGACAAACTTACCGCCTTTATCAGCTTTCGAGGCTTCGTGTTCGTAACCGTCTGTAGACCAATGACCCACTGTCTGACCGCCTAAACCAGAAATCTTTTCTTCCAAGATTCCCATCGCGTCTTGAAAGTTTTCAGCATAACCGACCTGATCGCCAGTACCAAAGTATGCCACTTTTTTACCGCTAAAATCGATTTCGTCTAAGCTGTCGTCATAAAAACCTTCCCAATCAGCCTGTAATCCGCCGATATCCCATGTAGGACAGGCGATGATAATGTTGGAGTACTCGGCAAAGTCATCATCGGTCGCATCAGCAATTTCATGGAGTGCGACAACACCGTCGCCTCCTAAAGCTTCCTGTATTGCCTCGGCTGCTGCCTCAGTTTTGCCGGTAGTTGAGCCGTAAAATAAACCAATTTTAGCCATGATTATTGTTTCTGTAGATTATTTTTGTGTAGTTCTGTGTGAGGTTGTATTTCTGTTTGAAATTATTGCAAATAATTTTTGATTGCTGTAAAAAACAAAATTTGTTTTGGAAGTAGCAAGTGAATAGTTTCAGAGCAAGAAACTTTAACCATTGAGAATTCAAGAAGAAGGAACTAGGCATCTATCACCACCTAATTCCTTGTTTGGCGTGAGAAATAATCCTCTTGCAGTATCATACAGCTTATTGCTATTTATTTGCAATAAAATTCAAAAAAAGGAAAGTTTAGATGCTGCCACTTAAAATAGTTTTCAGCACATCGAAATGATCGTAAATTTGGAAGGCAAAGAAGGCCCCGCCCAGACCACCAACTAAAAATGCCGCAGCAAATTGGTTCCAACCAATTGTTGTTTTTAGTTCATTAGGTAGATCTGGATTTACAGTAGAGTAGGTTGGAAAGTCAGACCGCCATTCTTTGTTGAATGAGGCTGCACCATAAATTGTCAAACAGATAGTGAGAATCACAACTAATCCGCAAGCACTAAGTAAACCAACTAAATTTCCTTGTTCGCTGTTGCGTTGAGGGCCAAGAAGAGCAAAAGGACCAAAGAGTAAATAGCCATGAGCCATGCCTATTTCTAAGCCTCGCCATAGAGGAGAAAGACCTGAACGATAAAAAGGAATATTACTGAGCAACCACTTACTAAATTCAGAAGAATTAAGAGGCGTTTTCAGGTTACCAACAAAAGGTTCTTCTGTAACCACGAGAGAAGGATTAGAGGCATTAAAATCGAATCCAGCTTCTTTGTTTCTTGCTCGACTAGCGTGCCAAATATGACCTAAAAGAAACAGGACTGCAAATACTAGGTGGAAAGTAGCCAGCCAACCTCTAGCGGTAACTATTCCAGTCTCATCTTGAATTAAGCCAACTGGTCCATAAAAGACTTCAGGATATGCCGTAGCATTGACACTACAGAAATATGCCGCTAAAAATCCCATGTAGGAAATTGCACCTAAACTATAGGAAAGATAAGCTTCACCTGAATAAACTAGTACTCGACGCGCCCAAGCAAAAGGCTTAGTAGCGATATGCCAGAAACCACCCAAGATACAAATTGAACCAATCCACAGATGACCGCCAACTAAATCTTCTACGTTATCAACTGCTGCCATTCCTTGCTTACCAAAAGCCCCAAAAAGGTAGCCAAAGATAGTAGCAGGATTGACTGTGGGGTCAGTTACAATCCTAACTTGCCCCATCTCTCCAGCAGCAGGATCGAAGATGCCACCCCAAAACATAGCTTTAAATACTAGTAAGAATGCGCCGATACCTAACAAGATTAAATGGATGCCGATAATAGTGGTCATCTTGTTAGCATCTTGCCAGTCGTAACCGAAAAAGCCTTCAAAAGTATCATTTTCCTCTAAGATTGCAGCCCCAATTAGAGAATGATAGATACCCCCTGCACCCAATACTGCGGAAGAGATGAGATGCAGCATGCCAATTACGAAATAGGGGTAAGTACTGACCATTTGTCCGCTATCACCTACTCCAATTCCCAATGTTGCTAAATGAGGCAGCAAAATCAGACCCTGTTCGTACATTGGTAAGGCAGGATTGTAGTGTGATAACTCAAACAACGTCATCGCCCCAGCCCAGAAGACTATTAGTGCTGCCTGGGCGATATGCGCCCCTAATAATCTACCTGATAAATTTTTTAAACGAGCATTACCTCTCCACCAAGGAATATCGGCATAATTACTAACTCCTTGGGGGTTTTCCATTATGGCGGTCACAATTGAAATCTCCTTGCTTAACTATTGCTTTTATTTATCAATAAGTTTCTAAATAACCATACAGGCAAAAATTACTTATTGACAAGTATTTTCTTTTACCTTTACCAAAATATAGGTTTGATGGAAAGCTTTATTGTAATTAAAAACCTGAGAATACAAGCTAAAATAAACTCCTAGCTGGTTTTACTGCCTAAGATCAAGAATTAAAAGCAGATAAGTAATTACGCTCACATATGTTTAAGAATATTACGTTTATTAAGTTTTGTCAGCAAATACTTGCAAGTAACTATCAATAATGCAAAATTAGGTTGTTGCTAACTTATTGAGAAGAATAATCAGTAACAAGATTTACAAAATTAATTAAGAGGTTTCGTTTTGCAGACATACGATAAACCCCAAGTTAAATATGATTGGTGGGCGGGCAATGCCCGTTTTGCCAATCTATCTGGCTTATTTATTGCTGCTCATGTAGCCCAAGCGGCATTAATAGTCTTCTGGGCAGGAGCGTTTACTTTCTTTGAATTATCCAAGTTTGATCCCACTTTACCTATGGGAGAACAAGGATTAATTCTAATTCCTCACTTAGCTACTCTAGGTTTAGGCGTGAGTGAAGGAGGACAAATTGTCGATACCTATCCCATATTTGTAGTAGGTGCGGTGCATCTAATTTCCTCGGCTGTATTAGGTGCTGGCGCATTGTTCCACACTTTTAAGGCACCAAGCGATTTAAAAGATGCCAGAGGGAAAGCCAGTGATTTTCATTTTGAATGGAACGACACTAAACAACTAGGTCTGATCCTCGGTCATCATCTTTTATTTTTAGGAATAGGTGCGTTGGCATTAGTAGCTAAAGCGATGTTCTTTGGTGGACTATATGATGTCAATATTCAAGATGTGCGAGTTGTTACCGACCCGACTTTAAATCCTGCAACTATTTTCGGCTATCAAACTCATTTTGCTCAAGTCGATAACCTGGAAGATTTAGTTGGTGGTCATGTATATGTAGGCTTCTTGCTTATTGGTGGCGGTATCTGGCATATCATCACTCCACCTTTAGGTTGGGCTAAAAAGCAGCTAATCTTTTCGGGAGAAGCGATTCTATCCTACTCTCTTGGTGGTATTGCTTTAGCTGGCTTCGTAGCTGCATACTACTGTGCGGTGAATACTTTGGCTTATCCTCCAGAATTTTATGGCGCACCTTTACAAGTCAAATTAGGAGTTGTGCCGTATTTTGTCGATACCGTAGCATTACCTCCTGGTACCCACACTGCTCGTTGTTGGCTAGCTAACGCTCACTTCTTCCTGGCGTTTTTCTTCCTCCAAGGTCATCTGTGGCATGCCCTTAGAGCGATTGGCTTTGACTTCAAACGAGTCACTACAGCTTTGGACAATGCGGGGACTCCCCAATCAGGTGAAGCGATGGTCGGCAAACCATCAGCATCACGAAAACCAGCTACAGAGGGGGCTGGGGATTAGGGATAAATAAACCCAACTGCATTGTTATTTTGATGTTCTCAGTTATAGCTTAGTGCAAGTGTAAGGTTGCATTAAGCTTTTCTTGTTAAATCGTTGCGAATTTTAATGTAGAGAATTGTGGGTGTTTCTTTTCGTAGCTATTAGCTGTTAGCTCTTAGCTTTTAGCCTTCAGATTTTTTGTGTACAGCGATTTTATTTAATAACATTTTGTTCTTAGTTAGAAAAAACAAACTATGACAACTACAACTAACGTTTCAAATCAAGATTATAGTTGGCTCTCGGGTAATGCGCGCTTGATTGATTTATCGGGTCAACTATTGGGGGCGCATATTGCCCATGCGGGATTGATTATGTTTTGGGCAGGTTCAATTACTTTACTAGAGATAGATCGTTTTGTGCCTAATATTCCCCTAAACGAACAGGGGTTATTGCTGTTGCCCAATCTCGCTCGTTTAGGTTGGGGAGTAGGTGCCGAGGGAGAAATTGTAAGCCTATATCCTTATTTTGTGATTGGGATGCTACACTTAATTGCCTCTGCCGTATTGGGGGCGGGGGGGTTATTTCATGTCTTCCGAGGTGCAGCTAATCTTAAAGATGCCTCAGGACGCGCTACGAAATTTCATTATGAATGGAATGATCCTCAACAATTAGGCTTTATTTTGGGTCATCACCTAATATTTTTGGGTGCTGCTGCATTGCTGTTTGTGGGCAAAGCAATGTTTTGGGGCGGAATATACGATTCTGTAGCAGGTAATGTACGCTTAGTTACCGAGGCTACTCTTAATCCTGTGACGATCTTTGGCTATCTTTTTGGTTTAAAAGATGGCGTTTGGAATCCCTTAGGAATGGCTGCGGTGGACAATTTAGAAGATTTAGTTGGCGGTCATATTTGGGTCGGAGTAGCCTGTCTTGCTGGTGGTGCTTGGCATATTGTTAAAGAGCCTTTTGGTTGGGCTAGAAATTCCCTAACTTATAATGGGCATGGGATACTTTCCTATAGTTTGGCTGGAGTAGCCTTGATGGCATTTACTTCAGGCTATTTTGTGGCTTTTAATGACATTGCTTTCCCGAAGGAACTTTATGGTGCAAATTTGGGGCAGTTTGCAGGGGTGCAGTTTACTCTTTGCGCTACTTTTCTTGGCGGTCATGTCTGGCACGCACTTAAATCTAAAGATGAATATGGTGTGTTAAGTGATAAAGACAAGTTTAACGCGAGTATAGCAGGATTTATAGTACTGGCAATTGTAGTTGTTAGCCTGGTTTTACTTTCTATTTGACTTTAATTTATCACAAAGTTTCTTGGCGCAGTCGCTTATGGGACAAAGGCTTTAGCCGCATGTGCGCGCTGCGCCGCTTTTAGCCTTTAGCCCTTAGCTAGGGAGTGACAGCTAAAAGCACCTGCTGAGTAAAGAGCATGATCTCAACAGTCGTCTTCAATTAGGTAGAGTCCCTCACTCTATTTAATTGAGCGGTTATCTAATAGCTAATGGCACCCGCGTTGCCCTTTATTGTTAACCAACAACTGAGGTGGTCGCAGTATTAAGATAAAATTTGTCTGAGAAATTTACAACTTAATTTAGAACAATAACCGCTTGTCTGATATTTCATAAGTTACGGGGTTTTTGTTCTTTTTAACTTTGCCCTCTTTGACTGCTCTTTTTAGCCAAAGCCTTAGTTGACCAATTTGTACTTCTAGTGATTCGGCAAGAATTTTATCATTCTGGGGTTGTTGCAACTGTTGTAGAATCAAGGGCAATACAGCCTGATAAATATCTTGAGGTTCGTATTTTGTTAAACTACTTTGTTGATCATATTTGTTAATCAGTTCTTTTGGTTCATTGGATTGCAAAACTGTTTGATCAGCATTGGTATTATCTATATCTAATAGTGAAGGTTGTTCGATGATAACTTCCGATCTTTGAGGGACAGAAAACTTAGAGATAGCTTCTAAGATTTGTTTTTCTAAAGGATAATTCCAGGGTGGTTGGGGAAAAGGTATTGCTCCTTTCTCAATTAAGCTTTGATTTCCTTTGCTAGTATCTTGTTCTATCCTTACTAATACAGAAACATTTTTAACTTTTTTAAGTGCTTCGATGGCACCAGCCCAAGTACCGCCCTTGTTTTCAGTGGCGTTAATTACTACAGCATAATTAGCTAAAGCATATATATATTTATTTCTTCCCATAGCATTACCTACACTAAAACCAGCATCAGGATCGTAGGAAGATATTAGAGCTAATCTTCCTTCTTTGATTGCAGTGCGGTATTTTTTTGCTACTGCTGCTTTGGCTAAGCTATTAGCTACAATGCCAATCGACATCCCGCCTTTATCCAAGACACTAAGCATTGATGCTTGGTCTACTCCTTTTGCCCCACCTGAAATCACTTGAATTTGCTGCTGGGCGCAAGCTTGAGCAAGCTTAGAAGTATAGTCTAGCCCCAACTCGTCTACGTTACGAGAACCTACTATTGCCAATCCTGCTTCAGACAACAGTTTTTTATTGCCCATACCGTAGAGAATCACAGGAGCCTGATATTTTAAGTTGTATTTAAGTCGTTTAGGATAATCTTGGTCTCCCCTACCTAAAATCCATAATCCTTGATTTGTCCATTTTTCCAGTGCCAGACTCAACATCATTCCTCTAGCTAGTAAAGCTAGTAGACGAGAAGATTCTAGTTTATTAATCTGCAATTGAGCAATTTTCTGCTGAACTGTTTGATCGAGCAGATCTTCAGGAGTCAAACTATGATCTCGTAACCAACTCGCCAAGTCATTATATTCTCCCAAGGTTAGAGGTTTGGGTTCTACTGTACGTTTTTGACCGAAACTGGCGCATAACAACAGCATCGCTTTGGTATTAAGAGAAATATTACGAGTTGTCATAATTGCGATCGCACCCAAAAAACGTTTAGAGTGTACATAGTATAGTCGTACAAGGTTAGCTTAGAACAAGTTGACTTAACTGCTCGTAGGTACAAGGTAAAAAAATGTCCTAGCTGAGTTATGTATTGCTATATTATCTAACTTGATAAAGAATTTAAGGCTAGGGCAATGGGAAAGACTTGACCACTACCAGCACGGCGTAATAGTGCAGCAATTACGGTAAATGTCCAACGAGAATCAACTATGTCATCTATTAAAAATACTGCTCCTGAGTCAATTTGAGCCGTATTTATGGCAAAGGCACCATCTAAGTTCAAACCTTGCTGATAGCTATTATTCATTTCCTTTTGTGGTCGATTTTGTTTAATTTTTTTGACTGCTGGTTTAAAAGGTAAATTTAATCGTTCTGCCAGTCTTTGAGCAAAATTGGGTACTAATTCAGGACGAGTTAAAGAAGGTACACAGGTTATCCAGCTTGGCTGTAGTTGAGGTTGCCCTAAAGGACTAGCTTCGCGTCGCCAACGCTGAATCATTTCGACTGTTCCTTGTATTAGAGCATCATCAAAGCGATTATTATGATATTTACCCTGCTTGACTAATTCTCCCCAACCCGCATCACCCCATAAAGATATTGCTTTCCCTGTTGATGCCTGCAATTCTGGTTTGATCTTGCTTGAAAATCCGTAGTTCGGCAATTCCTGTACCCATTTCTTGCGGGGTTCAATTATAAGATTGCAACTAAGCAAATATTGAATAGCATCATCTTTAGTTTTAGATGAAAAGTCGGTAGACAAAATGTTTTGCCCCAAACAAACTGCACACCGACCACAAGATTGAGGATTTGAATCATCTAGGGCATTAGCTAAAAAAGTCATCAAACACTCTGAGCTTTCCATATATTCCTGCATTTGAGCCTGTTCTTGACGGCGAATTCTTGTCAATTCTGCTATTTTTGTGGTGTCAGGCTGATAATCAACTGGAGTAGCAAACCATTTTGAACCTTGTTTAACTACGGGAGCAGGTGAGGATAGAGACAATAATTTTAGGACTTTTCCAATTTTAGTTTGAGCAAGATTTAGTTGTTGTTGCAGTTGCGGGACAGAATAACCATTTTCGGCTTCATCTAATGCCTGTAAAACTCTTGTAGTATCTGCTTCTGGAGGAAAAGCTGTTTTGATAAAATAATCAACAATTTCTTGGTCTTCTTCTCCACTCAAAAGAATGCCATAAGCGTCATCTACCGCTCTACCTGCTCGTCCCACTTGCTGATAATAATGAACAACCGAACCAGGACGTTGATAGTGGATGACAAAAGCTAAATCTGGTTTATCAAAACCCATGCCAAGAGCAGTAGTGGCTACTAAAACTTTAATTTCATTAGCCAAAAGCTGGTCTTCTAATTTTTCTCTGACTTCAGGTTTCAATTGACCGTGATAAACCTCAGCAATAATATTTTGAGTTTTTAGCCAACCTGTAAGCCTTTCAGCATCAGCTACCGTCAAAGTGTAAATAATTCCACTACCAGTAATACTTGGTAATTGACCAGCCAGCCATGCCATTCTCTCAGCTTGACTAGGTAGATAAATATTTTGCAGTTGCAAGCTATTTCTAGTCAAACTACCCCTGTATATTTTAAGAGTTGAACCTAGTTGAGCTTTGATGTCGTCAACTACTCGATTGTTAGCCGTAGCAGTGGTAGCTAAGACAGGAATATTATCAGGAAGCTGTTGTAAAATTCTGACAATACGCCGATAGTCAGGACGAAAATCATGTCCCCAATCGGAGATACAATGAGCCTCATCTACTACAAACAAACCAATATTGCCCGAAATAGTTAATAGCGTATGCTCCAAAAATTCTTGATTTGCTAATCTTTCAGGAGAAATCAAAAGAATATCTATCTGATTAGCAAGTAACTGTTCCCTAATCTGTGACCATTCTTCTTTATTGCTAGAGTTAATTGCAGTCGCTTTCACGCCCATTCTTGCTGCTGCTGCAATCTGATTTCGCATTAATGCTAGTAGAGGAGAAACCAAAAGCGTTAAACCAAATCCGCGATCGCGAAGTAATCTGGTTGCGATAAAATAAATTAGGCTCTTTCCCCAACCAGTACGCTGAACTACAAGAAGTCGAGATTTATGCTCTACTAAATCTGATATTGCTAACCACTGTCCATCTCGAAAATTGGCATTGGGGTTTTTTAAAGCATTTTGCAGTAATCGTACTGCAATGTCTTTAGTTTGAATCATGCTTGCTTAATTTTGGCTTTTTGTAGTTATGGTTCCCAAAATATTTAGCTCGCATCTCATCTTTGTCTAAGATCTCATTGCTGAGTTGCCTGGCTATGGCATAATTAGCCTGATTTTACTTGCGGAAGGATTGCGTCCTATCGAGCAGACTAATATTGGTAAATGGCGAGGCGTTTTTTCTGACCAAGCGCTGCAAACGATTCCTGACGTGACGAAAGGTCTGGCAAACAAACTAGGTTATGGTTTGTAGTCATTCCAAAATACAATTATTTAGGAGTGATTCGCCAATTACCTTTACTACCAGGCGTATCTTAGGTTTGTCGATAAGAATTATAGCGATCGCGTAGTTGTGATGAACTGAGATTTTTGCTCCAGTATTCTACTAAAGCCTGACCTAATGCCCAAGGGTTGTTACTGTCCAAATTGTTATCTTCTAACAGTAAAGACCAAATAGCCTTTAGATCGAAACTCTGTTCGTCATTTAGCAGCGAATGTAATTCGTAAGCCATTTGTAGTTTACCAATTACTACAGGGGCTTGTTCGAGGGGGATTTGTTCAGCCAAAATATATGCTAGGGCGCTATTGCCTGTAGTCATAGTGGAAATAAACTGAAGAATCGGACTTTTGAGAAATGCCGCTAATCCCTGACTGGTTGCCATCTGACGAGTGTAGCCCTCAATAATTTGACCAGCGGCAGTACTACGGGCTTCGAGATCTTTGAGAAAGCGGGCTAGGCGTAGTTGCTTGGCGGTGGGAGTCGCTTTTATTAAGGCTGTGGATAACGCCGTAATATTCCAACTCTCGCGGTTGCTTGCCAAATCCTCAGTGACGATGGGTATGATTAAATCGCAGAACTCTCCTAGTTGTTCCATCCGATATATAGTTGCTTCGCGGATTGATTTTTCTTTCGGTTTAGTGCCTTCTTGCCAATCATAAGGCGGATCCCACTCACGTATTGGACGCAGACAGTCAACCTGAGTCACAATGCCAACACTAAGATCTGGCGCAACTGGCTGTACATCTTGTAAAAAATCTAGATCCATTTGCAGCGCAGGATCGAGGGCAGGAGTCATTAGTAACAATAAATCGGCAGTGGCAGCAAAATCGATTACTTCCTGTCTTAATTCAGGGCGATTGATTTGTTCGTAACCAGGAGTATCAAGTAAATTTAATACTTCTTGAGTGGGAGTTTGCCAACGATAGGTTTTGATCTGATCGGTACTGGGCAAGACATCTACTTCTGCTCGTTGTGACTGAAATAGAGTGTTAATTAAACTGCTTTTTCCCGCCCCAGTACGCCCCACAAGAATGATATTGACAGGCTTTTGTTCTAGTTCGGTTTCGGGTTCAGCAGAGGCTAAAATTTCCTGGAGAGTTTTGGTTTTCGCTTCGGGGACGGCAGGTTGGGTGTCAACTTCAGGTAATGTGATAGTTCCGTCACCATAAAGTGCGATCGCCTGTTGGGCTAAATTGCGTAATGCTACTTCCCGCATCAACTGTCCCATGTTGAGCAGTAATTCTTGATTTGCCTGGGTGTTAAATTTTTTGGTAGCAACGTTAGCAGCGGCAGCAGCGGGATTGAGCAACCATTGTGACCATTTGAATACTTGACCAAGTTTACGGGCTGAAGGCTCTAACTTACGATACACTTCATAAGCCTCTACCGCCTGTCCCACAGATAAGCGATTTAAGACAGGAGATAGTTTTTGCATCATGCGATCTGTATCATCTACCGTCCCACGAATCAAACCATAGGCTTCGGGGATATAAATATTAAGCCAAGGACGCTTTACCTCAGGATTATAAATATGTGCGATCGCACTTACTAATTCAACGCATCTTTGCCAAAAGGTCTGCCAATCCTGCCAAATAGGCACATCTGTCTTAGTTTTGGAGATAATCTCGTTGAGAGTGACTACAATCTTCTGTTCTTTATCATTTACACCAGCTAACTCTGACTTTTGTTCTTCTAGTTCTTCATTAATCTCATCAATCGCCGCTGACATCTCTTCTAAGGGTGATTTTGTCCACTTAACCAATAGCCAGCGCCAGACAGCAAAGATCAAGACTACTACACCCCAAATCCAGTTAATGCCCCAATCATGAATTTGAGAACCCGCTGCTACCAAGAGGAAAATTGCGATCGCCGCGATCGGAAGTGCTAAGATTGCTATTTGCCAGGGTTTGATGTTCACTACTGCTGTTACTCCGCCTATCTGCTTTCATCGTAGCGAGATTTAAGAAAATCATAGCGTAAGGGAACACTATCAGTAAGGGATCAGGCATAAGGGATGGGTCAATGAAGCAGATTAATAATTATCAAATTATTCGTGAGTTGGGGCGTAATCGTGAAGGGGGTAGGATTAGTTATCTGGCAGAGTGTAATGATACGCAGCAGCAGGTAGTAATTAAGCAGTTTCGTTTTGCTCAAGAGTCTAGTTGGCAAGCTTTCAAAACCTACGAAAGAGAAATTCAAATCCTGCAAGAAATAAATCATCCTCGTATTCCTCAGTATCTTGATTCTTTTGAAACTGAAGATGGCTTTTGTATGGTGCAGGAATATCAGGATGCACCTTCTTTAGCCAGCAAAAACAGCTTTACTCCCCAAGAAATAAAGCAAATTACGGTTTCCCTCCTAGAAATTCTGGTAGATTTGCAGGAGCGAATACCGCCTATAATTCATCGTGACATCAAGCCAGAAAATATTCTGGTAGATCAAAACAATCAAGCATATTTAATCGACTTTGGGTTAGCTAGAGTTGATAGTCAAGAACTGGCTATGAGTAGTGTAGTAGCGGGAACACCAGGGTTTATGCCCCCTGAAGCATTATTTAATCGCCCTTTAACCAAAGCCTCTGATTTATATAGCATTGGGGCAACTGCAATCGCACTTATTACTCATACGACCGCGGCAAATCTGAGTAATTTGATTGATGATAGTTATCAGTTCCAATTTAAGCACCTACTGACAGGTATCAATCCTGATTTTATTGGCTGGTTAAATAAAATGGTGGCACCCAATCTTAAAGATCGCTTTAGCAACGCCCAAGTCGCGTTAGCTGAACTCCAGCCAATTGATATTACAGGGACAAGTATAGTCCCAGAACACAGCAAAGACTATGGTAAAATGGCGATGTTTTTGGCTCGCTTCAAAGTTGCCATTTCAAGAGGAGCAGTATTAATCACGCTATTGTCTTTGTTTAGCATTGTCAATGAGTTTAAACCTAAAACCAAGCCAGCGATCATCAATAAATCTCATTCAACCAATACTTCTAATAATTTCTCAGAAATTGACAGTTCTCTCAAAGAAGCGGAACAATGGTTCAAAAATATCAAGTCTCGCTGTAATTCCGTAGAGGTAGTTACCGCTATGCGCAATACAACCTATCCTCAAACTAAAGCAGGTGTCGGCTATGCAGCCAGTTGCTATGCTTTGGCGGGAAGAATAGATTTGGCTGACCAGGTGATTCAAGAATTGCCCCCTAATCTCCGCAGCTATGCAGCCTGGATTGTATTTAATATTGGTCATCCCGTTGCTGATGCTGGTGACGATAAATCCGCAGGACCCATTATGGATTTAGTGATCCGCTATTGGTCAGATAACTACATGGCTTTATATCATGCGGGGATGTCAGCTTATGTCTTAGATGACTATCCCAAAGCTAAAAATCACTTGTCAGAATTTTTACGCATCTATCAAAGACAAGATGGTTGGACAAATCGAGCTAAATATGCCTTAAGCAGAATGGAACAAGGTATCCCTGCTGATGAGAGTTTTTCAGTTCATCATTAAATAATCTTTCTTATTGCGATCGTCGATTTAGAAGTTAAAAATACAAAATATAATTCAAATGGAACAATTACTGACGACATTTTGCTGTAATTTCGATTAGATTTGTTTTGAGCATCTTGGTTAAAACAAAAAATTATGCCTGGAACAAGATTAAGCAAGACAGAAAAAGACTTACTTAAACTATGGAAAAATGGTAGACAATTTCCTTATCCGATTCTAAGTGATATTCACATAGAAGGTAATCCAGGACTCAGAGGTATTCAAAAACTTGACATTAAATTTGACTATCCCCTTACTGTCATTTGTGGAAAAAACGGTTGTAACAAAACAACCATCTTGGCTTTAGCTGCTTTGGGATTTCACTCACCTAAAGGACATTGTTCAATTAACGCAAGCCGTAATCAGAAACAAGGAGAAGATTTTAATTACTATACATTTAGTGATTTTTTCTATAAAGGACCGACAGACCCAGACATTACAGGAGTACAAATTACCTGGAAATATGGAGACAATAACAAGTCTAAAAAAATAAAGAAAAGCTCGAAAACATGGATGCACTATGAATCAAGGCATAAACGTCCAGTACATTATCTTGGTTTGATTAGAACTATTCCAGCTATAGAACAAAATGTTCTTCGCTCTCATTTTAAAAATCAGAAAATCCAAAGACAAAGAAAATTACTGAATACAGAATATTGTCAGCGTTTAAGTGACATAATGTGTCGAAGTTATTCTAGTGCTGTAGTAATTTCGTCTCCTAAATACTCTCTACGAACTTATCAATTAGGTAACGCTTTCTCTTCAAGTTTCAATATGGGGGCGGGTGAAGATATATTAATAGACTTACTCTATCTACTTCAAGAATCTCCCGAAGGCTCATTAATTGTCATTGAAGAAATAGAAATTGGTCTTCACCCAGAAGCTTTAATTCGTCTAGCTAAACATCTTCAAGAAATAATCTTAAATAAAAAATTTCAAATTATTGTTTCAACACACTCTCGATACTTTATAGATAGTGTGCCAAGAGAAGCAAGATTACTTATTCAGAAAGCTAGCGACAAACATATTATTACTAAAAAACCAACGACTAGACTTGCTATTGGTGAAATTTCTGGACAGTCAGAGCCAGAGTTAAAAATATATTGTGAAGATTCTTTTGCTGCACTTCTAATTGAGCATTCACTTTCAGCAGGTGTTCGCAAAAGAGTGCAAGTCATACCAGTTGGAGCTGATCCAGAACTTCCTAAGCAAGCTGCTTTTCATCTACTAGCAGGATTTGGAGAGCATATACTTTTACTTTGGGATGGTGATGTATCAAAAGGAGAAGTTACTCAATGGTTTAAAACAACTCTGAATTCATTAGAAAATTCACTTCGCTATCGCGCCAATTGGGATTTTCTTCCAGGTAATGAGCCACCAGAAAAATGGGTTATCAATAAACTTGACTGTCAAGAAGGTCATGAAAAACTCGCAGAAGAATTAAAAGAAAATACAGCAATTGCTGCTGATATTATTAGTAGCTTAAAAGCACTCAGTAATCCTAAAGAAATATCACATCAGTTGGCATTAGATATTAATCTAAGTGAAGAAGAAGCAAAAAAAATACAAATAAGAGTTATATCCAAACTATCGTCTCAACCTTTAAGCAAAATTGAAGAAATGGTAAAAATTGTGCTTAAAGGACAAAAAATCCCTCATAATTTAGTCGATCTCTGTCATAAACATCACTTTTCATCTCAAGGTATTCTTGGAGGAAATGATTTTATTCAAGCTGTGAAATCTGAAAACGTTGATGAAAATAGAATATGCCAAGCAGCTATTAAAATGGATATAATATCTTCTTCAATTTTACAAGATCAAAGCTATTTAAATGCTGTCAATAATGCTTTAAATGATCTGATTTTATAGTGCTTTCTCTTTCTTGGTTTAATTGATTATTCTCAATAGTTAACAAAAATTATTATTACTTGATAATAGGAAACGTGTAAATTTAACTTAATAGGACTATACAAATAAATAAAATAGTCATTATTAGAAGTTAAGGCGATCACTCATGACTAAAGATGAGATTTTATTTCTAAAAAAAATTAAGAACTGACAATATTATGCAACCGTGTTAGCATTTTAAGAGTTACCTATTACTCCAAACATTTTAGCCACACTACCCAATATTGCCAAAATCAAGCCAATCACTACAGCTCGATTTAAAAATTCTTGATTCTTAACGCGATTATCGATTCCGTTTACCTTTTCTTCAAGAGCCTTAACATCTCCTCTTATCTCTTTCTGTCCTACTTTTAAATCAGTGATATCTTCGCTCAACTTATCAAATTTTTTAGTGAACTTATCGTCAATTTTCTCTAACTGTTGAGTGAACTTATCGTCAATTTTCTCTAACTGTTGAGTAAACTTATCATCAATTTTCTCTAACTGTTGAGTAAACTTATCATCAATTTTCTCTAACTGTTGAGTAAGCTTACTTAAAATATCTTTTAAATCTGACTCAATTTGAATATTGTTCATGATATAGGAACTCCATAGCATAATTGGTTGTATTTTAACTTAATTCTCTATCCATAGAAACTAAACTCTGCTACTTGTCAAGATGAATATATTATTTTATAGTAAGAAACAATACGAAGTATTCACCGCAGGGTTTTAAATAATAGTTTTTATACAGAGTCCAATATCAAAGAAAATATAGATATTCTTTTTTTTGATAACGCACTATGGGTAAGTCAAGTCTGGGATTAAATAATGAACTATATGAATACTTATTATCAGTCTCGTTAAGAGAAGCCGAAGTATTAACTAAACTACGTCAAGAAACTAGCAAACATTCCGCTAGCATCATGCAAATCTCTCCCGATCAGGGACAGTTTATGGCATTGCTAATTAAGCTGTTAAATGCAAAAAAAACTCTAGATATTGGTGTATTTACAGGCTATAGTTCTCTAGTTGTAGCTTTGGCACTACCTGAATCTGGTAAGGTAATAGCTTGCGATCGCGATCCGAGATGTACAGCGATCGCTCGTCGGTATTGGCAAGAGGCCGGAGTGGCAGATAAAATCGACCTGCGTCTAGCACCTGCATTAGATACTCTAGTTCAGTTAATAGAGGATGGAGAGTCGGGTAGCTTTGATTTTGCTTTTATTGATGCTGATAAACGCAACTATGATAACTATTACGAAAGAGCATTAACTTTATTGCGACCTGGTGGTTTAGTTGCGATCGACAATGTGTTATGGTTCGGTAGCGTTGCCGATCCTCAAGATACTGATAAAAGAACTATTGCCATCCGCGAGTTTAATCAAAAACTGCATCAAGATCAAAGAGTTGAAATTAGTATGGTTCCCATTGCTGATGGTTTGACTTTGGCACTCAAGAAATAATCACTAATTAACTAATCCTAAAAGGGCTATATTAGCGAATGTAGTCATGAAGTTGAATCATGCCCTTATCTAGACGAAAGTTTGTCTCTCTTGCTGGCGTTGGCGTTGGTGGTGCTGTGTTAGCTACGCCGATTAAGAATTTATATGACAATCTCATTAGGGGAAAACCTGCTTTGAGTGAGCGAATTGGCGCTTTAATTCCAGATCCTCAAGGCATATTAGACCTTCCCCCAGGGTTTCAATATAAGATTATTTCCCGCAGGGGGGAAACCATGGATGATGGTCATTTGGTGCCAAATCAGCATGATGGGATGGCAGCTTTTGCGGGGGAAAATGGTCAAACTATTTTAGTCAGAAACCACGAAGTAAGTCCTTTAGATGCCATCAATAACTTATCGGCTGATATTCCTCAGTATGACCTAAACTGTGCAGGAGGAACGACTACTCTCATCGTTGATCGCGATCGCAATTTAACCAGACATTATCTTTCTCTAGCGGGTACAAATCGCAACTGCGCGGGGGGAACTACGACCTGGGGTTCTTGGATTAGCTGTGAAGAAGAGATTGCTACTCCCTATGCCCCACCAGGCTATACAATGGAACAGGTTGCTCCTTATTGGGGAAAAGTCAGCCGCAAGCATGGCTACAATTTTGAGGTTCCTGCAACAGGTGGATTAGCGACACCAGTCCCCCTGAAGGCAATGGGGCGATTTCGTCATGAGGCGATCGCAACTGACCCCAAAACAGGCTATATTTATCAAACTGAGGATCAATTTAATAGCTGCATCTATCGCTTTCGTCCCGATCAACCGAGAAATCTAGCTACGGGAGGGACATTAGAAGCTTTGATGATTAAAGATACCCCCAGAGTAGATACAAGTATTAGCTTCCCCATTGGTCAGCCTTTAAAAGTAACTTGGATACCATTGGAGGATGTCGATCCTGAACATGATACTCTCCGCTTTGAAGCACAGCAAAAAGGCGCAGCAGTATTTAGACGAGGGGAAGGCATGTGTTACGGTCAAGGTGAACTATACTGGACAGCTACTAACGGTGGTGCCGCACAGGTAGGACAAATTTTTCGCTACAACCTTAGAAAAGAAACTATTGAACTATTTGTGGAATCTCCAGGGATGGGTGTTCTGGACTATCCTGATAACCTCACCTTATCTCCTTTTGGTGATTTAATCGTTTGCGAAGATGGCAGAGGAGAACAATTCTTGATTGGTATTACCCCCAAAGGTCAATATTATAAATTTGCTCGCAATGCGCTTAATAATAGTGAGTTTGCAGGGGTGTGTTTTGCTCCCGATAATCAGACGATGTTTGTTAATATTTACCATCCAGGGATGACTTTAGCTATTTGGGGAGATTGGTAACTGTAGTCGCTGCTTAGTTAAATACTGACATATTCAGATTGTCGGTTCGTAGGTAGTGGGTAGAAGGTAGTAGGTAGTAGGTACTTACAGTCTTAACATAATCCACAATGCTATAAAATGTGCCGTGCTATCTACAGCAATCGACTTTTTATTGAAACTAATCTATACCAAAGTATTTTTAGGTCTTCGGCTATGCTTTATAAATCCTAAATCGCTTTTTATGAATAAAATTTATGCTTTGATTGCTTTGATCTTATTTGCGCCTGTTTTTAGTATTGGTGTGGTCATGTCTTTGTTTATTGCACCTGGAACAGTGGGCAATACGGTTTTTACGTTGATGAAAGTTTGGGGAGTTGCATTGCCGTTATTGTGGACAATGAAAACCAATCGTCAGGCATTACGTTTTCCCAAATTTAAGCAACAAGAGGTGAAGGCAGGTTTAATACTGGGAATCTTGATGTTTGGGGTAATTATGGGCGCATATTTTTTAATCGGACAGCAGACAATCGATCTTGCCAGTATTAGAGCAAAAGCTGCCGAGGTGGGGATCGTTAATCCTTATTTATATCTTGCGGGATGTGTTTATTGGAGTTTTATTAATTCTTTAATTGAGGAATGTACTTGGAGAGGATTTGCCGTATCTCAATGCAAAATTCTCGTTCCTGAAGTAACAGCAGTAATTCTAGCGGCATTATTATTTACCATGCACCACAGTATTGCACTCTATGGCTACACCCATGACTGGCTGATTGTTTTGCTGGGGTCTTTGGGAGTATTTTTAGCTGGGGCAATTTGGGCTTGGTGTTACAGCTACTATAAATCAATAATTCCTGGCTATATTAGTCATATCTTAGCCGACATTGCGATCGCGCTCATTGGTTATCAACTGCTGTTTCTCTGAGTTAATTTAATTACTAGTGTTACGCACTGATTCATCGATGAAGGCTAGGTAGCAGGTAGTAGGTAGTAGGTAGTAGGTTTTAAGTACTACCTAATGTTAAAATTTAGTTGTGAAACTTATATTTTAACTATGAATAATAGTAAGATTACTATTCAAGAAAGAAGCAAACTTTTTGCATCTAGAGTAATAAAAGCTTACACGCAAATAAATCAAAAAAATCATTTCAATAGCGCATCTGTCGTTTTGTCAAAACAGTTCCTTAGAAGTGGCACATCGCAAAAAGCAAAGCTTTTCCAGTCGTCGTAAGACGACGATCTGCGCATACGCGCTGCGGAGCAAACTGTTCTGAAGCACTTTACGCTCAATCTAATAAAGACTTTTTATCCAAGTACTTAATAGCTTTGAAAGAAGCAAGTGAAACTCGTTACTGGATTGAGCTAATAATAGATAATAAACTTGCACCTAAATCAAAATTTATTTATTTACTAGAAGAGGTAGAAATAATTATAAAAATATTAGTTTCAATTACTAAAAAGTTAAAAGCTAAAGAAAATTAACCTACTACCTACTACCTACTACCTGGCTCGATCATATTGAGAGCGTACGTAACATCAGTTAATTACTGTTTATCCCCGCAGCATTTTTGCTTCAATTTCCTGCCAAGTTTCTGGGGTTACTTTGACTGCTGCTTGTTGACACTGAATTATTAACCAGTTGATATAAAAATATGTTTGATCTATTTCTTTTGCTTCACTGAGAGATAGCTTAACTAATTCTGGGGTTAATTGAAAAGTATCTAACCAGAGTTGATTGATTGTGTTGATAAATTTTAATCTAGTTGCTGTTGATGATTGGCGATCAGGAATTTTATCTTTAAGTGCTGTCAATTGTTGGGTTAAAGAGAAAAAATTAATCTGAGTAAAAACCTCTGCTGTTACCGATGCTGTTTGTAATTGTTGGCTATAGTAAATAAATACATTGAGTATCTCGGTGAAGGTGAAGGCAGAGGCGTTGACGTAAGCGTAGGCATAGGTGTTGGTGTAGACGTTGGCGATGGCGTAGGCATAGGTGTTGGCGTAGGCGTAGGCATAAGCGTAGGCATAGGAATAAGCGTAAGTGTTGGCGTAGGCGATGGCGTTGGCGTAGGCATAGGCGTAGGCGATGGAGATCGCTCGTTTGGCAACTGGTTTAATCTCGCCTGTGGAATCTTGGGTTATTGTTTCTGCCCATTGTAATATCGGTAAGAGTTTTTCTTTTCCTGTGGGAGTTTGGAGATAGTTTCGCGCTTCTTGCTCCATTAATTGTAATAATTTATCGGCACCACCACGCATCAACCCTGCAACTAATAAAAATACTTCTCGCCAACGTTGATCTGTGACATGATTACTAACTAAATCTGCGATGAGATCATTGTCTGTGATATGGCGAGCGGTTAAATATTCTTGTAAAGTAAGGTGGGAAAAAGCATAAATATTGGCTGCTCTTTCTACTAAAATACCTTGCTGAAGGGCAATGGCATTTAAAACAGCTTTTCCGTTTAATTGTTCTGGGGCATTAATATTACGACTGTGGAAAGATTCAATCTTTTCTATGATGTTTTCTTGAGTAAAAAATAGTTTATCTTTGACAAAGTTATCGTAAGCAATTTCTGCTAAGAGAATCTCTTCTAATGCTCGATTTAATCCTTGATAAATTTCGTTTTGTTCAATCCGTTTTTCCGCTGCCCATTCTTCTAATAATATGCGTAAAGCTTTGCCATAAAGTTCACTACGATTTTGGGGAAAGTTTTGACCACGTTCGTAAACTAAACATAAAAAGGTAAGCAACAAAGGAGTCTTGGCTAATTCTTGGGCATTTTCATTTGCCTGTAATAACTCCCAACATCTTTCTGCTACCTGAGCTTGTTTATCTTGTGGTGCAGAAAACCAATTTGAGATAAAGTCTCTAATCTGTTGCTGATTAAAGTCTGCTATTACTACTTCTTTAAACCTAATAAAACTTTGGTTGAGGGCTATACGACAAGAAATAATAAAGCGATTTTTTTGATATTGCTGGACAAAATTATTAATTTGTTCAATTACTGATGCTAGATTTTTTGTGGGAACCTCATCTAAACCATCTAAGATAATTAAAAATTTCCCTAAATCTAATCCTGCTGTGACATATTCTTTACTCTGAGTCAAACCATAATTGGCAAATTCATCAGCAATAATTTTAATAATATCTATTGCAGAATCATTAAATCTTTTAAGTTCGATAAACACAGGAATTAAAGCATGCCTGTATTCACTTCTTCCTTTCAATGCTGCTAAAGCTACTTTTCTGAGGAAGGTAGATTTACCCGAACCAGGCGCACCTAACACCATTAAATACTGTTCCTGATTTGCTAATTTCAAACCTGGAATAACTTGCTTTTCCGCTTCATTATCTACAAATCGCCATCTATTTTGACGTTCATTTCTTTCTAACTCTTCAATACTATTACAACTAAAAACTTCACTTTTGGTTAGCAGTCGCACATTAGTATAAATCGACTCCAGCTTAACCTTTTGCCTCATCCCCAAGACTTGCAAAGTACCATGGTTTTGATAGTATTTACTAGCATACTGTCGGACTGCTTGCGAGATTATTTGTTTTCTTGCTTCTGCCTCAGAATCAGGTCTACCAAATAATTTTGCTATTCGATTTAAAGGATTGATCGACTCAGTAGTTTTAACTTGTTGGGCTATCTCCAAAAAAATAGATTCTAAAGCATTAAAATTAAAGGCATCTTGAGGAGGAACAATCGAAACAAAACCCCGATCTAAAGTCGCCGATTCAATACCAGATAAATCTAAAGATTGTAATATTTGCTCGACAGTCCCTTCAACCACCAAAGAACTTGTATTAACACCGCCATAGGTTTCTAAAACCAGATTGGCGATCGCTTTTTTAGTTGCGCCAACATCCCCAGCTAACTGTTTTTGTCTCTGGGCAATCAAAGCTTGACGATATTCAATACGATTAGGAAAATCAGCAGGAGAAATAGCAGTGGATTCTGTATTTACTTGATTTTCTGACCGTAGACGCATCACCACCCGTAAAATTTCGTTATCTGAGGCATTTGCTAATTTATCTTGTAGCAAAGGGTCTATTTTGTTTAAAAAAGAACGTTCTGGTGACACGACTTGTATAGCTTGTATATTTACAGTAAAAGTTAATTAATTTGAATTAATCCTGCTCCTTGTCGCTCTGGTGGTAAACTTAAATCTCGACAGGTAGATATCAGTTTGTCTTTTAATTCTAGTACGTCAATTAAAGGATTTTGCTCTAGCAGCAAACTAGCAATTCCCGTAACCACAGGAGTCGCCATCGAAGTACCATCCCAAGCTTCATAACCACCCTGCACTACTGCTGAATAGACTTGTTTGCCTGGTGCAACTAAATCGGGAATAGTATAAGAATGATTGTTGACTTCTAATCTTCCGCCCCCGCTAAAACTCGCCACCCGACCATTATTGGTACTTGCGCCTACAGAAAGGACGCTACGATAATTACCTGGGCTGCGACTGCTATCTTTTCCTTCGTTACCCACCGCACAGATAGGTAAAACACCAACCGCTAGCAAATCATCAATTACTTCTTCCCAGTCGGGAATATATCCCCGTATACCAGCAGAAATATTAACAAGGGAAATTTCAGGTTGGCTGGCTATCCACTCAATAGCTAAGACAAAGTTAGCCAGCATCCCATAACCACGAGGGATTAAAACACCGTTAATTAACCGAACATCAGGGGCGACACCAATCCTGTTGCCACAAATTAACCCTGCCACATGAGTACCATGACCATCTGTATCCAAAGATGGTGTTTGGGTTTCTACTAACCAGCGATCACTTTTAAACGTATATGCTGCCTTGACTTTACCTTGCAAAGCAGGATGGGTTGAATCAATGCCTGTATCTAATACCGCTACTGTTACATTCTTCCCCGTTGCCGTAGTTCCATTATTGCCAACTACTAATGGTTTAATTGCTTCGAGATGCCATAAATCTGCTGGTGTTAATTCTCCTTACCCTCGAAAACTCAAGGTATCTTTATTAGCTGGACGAATTAATTCAATAGGGCGGTCGCGTAATACTTCCGCATCTCCAGCCAAATTTTGACTTGCTTTCTTAGCTTCTTCTTCTGACATCTCGACAATGGTAGTTCCTGTAATGCCCGATTGCTGAGAACTTTTAATGATATTTATACCTATTTCATCCTTAACCTCTTCTGTCCATCGTCCAACCTCTTGATATTGTTTATCTGCTTGTTGCAAGTCAATTAAATCTGCAATTTGCTTTTGACGACTTGCGGGGTCTAATTTGACTGCTGCTAAATTTAAGGACTGGGAAAAAGTTTGTTTCGGTCTAATGATATGAACAGGCATTAGAGGCAAAAGAGATCGTAAGATACAAAATTATGATCACATTGCTAATCTCTTTTGTTAATACACCTGTAATCAAAATCAATACTCTGAAGAATTAGTTTAAGTACTAGATATTCATTAAATTAGCGATCGCACCAGGAAGGGGCAACACGATAATAATTAACAAGGCTAGGGTTACTAAGCCGATGACATCTCGCTTATTATCTAGTTCTGTAACATCATTAAGTGCTGGTTGATCAATTAAAGGAATCAGCCACATAATGATAGTTAAGACCCAAAAGTAGGGGTGAATCAAAGCAAACAGCAAAGCTAAAATACGGGTGATTTGTCCTACTGCGATCGCCATTTTCTGTCCAAATACGGCATGAACAATGTGTCCACCATCTAACTGTCCAATGGGCATTAAATTGATGGCAGTAATAAATAAGCCCACACAACCTGCAACTGCTATCGGGTGTAGTTTAATTGCCATATCAGCGGTTAGGGCTGAACCTAACGCTAATTTAGATAATAGACTCAGGAAAAATGACAAACGAGGGTCTTGGGCTTGAATATTAAATGCCGATGAGTCATCTAGGGGAACTACTTCCGACAAAGATAAGCCCCAGAATAGAATCGGAATAATCGCCAACAAACCAGATAACGAACCTGCAATTGCCGTATCAAATAGGGCTTTACGATGGGGAATAGGAGAACGTCTTTGCATAATTGCCCCCAAGGTACCCAAAGAAAAGCCATCCAACAAAAAGGGGAAAGGAATAAAGTAGGGCAGAGTAGTTCTAACTTTGTAGTAGGTGGCGACAAAATAATGACTAAACTTTTGCAGGGCAATAATTAGCAGTAAAGGCAAACTATAGGCAAACCCTTGCCAGAATAATCCTGGCTGGGATAAGATTTCTTCCGAAGGAGTACCATCAATACTAGTTCCCGCGACAGTAGTAGTTAATAAGGTAATCAAAAACATCGTCAGGGCAAAAAGAACCCGAGAATCATTCTGCAAATTGCCTGATTCAGCAGCCTTCGCTTCAGGATTAGGTACTAAAGCAAAAAAAGGTTTCCCTTTAAGACTTTCCTGAAAAATTAAGAAAAAGCGATCGCCAAAAGCCTGTTCTACATTATCTTTAATCTCATCATAAGCTTTCTTAGGAATAGTTTTGAGCTTGCCACGGCAGAAGATTGCCTGGGGACGATAATCAATATTTTGCAAATAATAAATATTCCAGGGAAAACAATTGCGTAACGTGGCTTCTTCCTGACTATCAATTGGACGTGGTTCGGGGATTTTGCTTTTTGCTTCGTTAATAATCGATCTAATTTCCTTCTCTTCAGGGGCTGGTAATTTAGTCGTTTTATCGGTTCTGCCTCGCTGTACCAGCCAGCCGTAGAGTAGGGGACAGATGATTAAAGGAAACAGAAATACTGGCAAAGGAAGCTGTTCTGACCCAAAAGCATAAGTCCAGGCAGTCCAGATACAGGACGGCATCATAATTACCAACCAACATAACCAGGTGGGAGTGGTGGTTTTATGCTTCACAGTTCGATCAACAACAATGTAAGCAATAGGGGCTAATATAATTAAAAACCAGAGTTTCATAAAAAAGCATTCCGAATCTGTTCTGAGAATTCTGTTTCTATAACTATTTTGGACTATGAATTAAGTATCTGAATATACAATAAAAATGTAATTAAACAATCATTTTGAGTACGATTATTTATATAATGCCCCAAAACTCGACAGAAATTACCGCAAGTCCTGGTAACACTAGAACTCCCCGCACTATTATGCCAGGAATTTTTGCGTTTACCCCCAATCGAGATACTCTAGGTGGTACGTCTTATTTAATTGTAGATAATATTGGTAATATTCTCCTCGATTGCCCTGCTTGGGATGAAGTCAACCAAGAATTTATTCAGTCTCAAGGAGGAATCAATTACCTAGTTATTAGTCATCGCGGTGGCATTGCTAAAAATGTTTGGCAGATGCAGCAAGCATTAAATTGCCAGGTAATTGTTCAGGAACAAGAAGCATATCTATTACCAGAGAACGAAGTAACCACCTTTGCCGATAATTTCTCTCTTAGCCCAGAATTAGAGTTAATTTGGACTCCAGGGCATTCTCCTGGCTCAAGCTGTTTATATTGGCAGCAACAGGGCGGTGTCCTATTTACTGGCAGACATCTTCTACCCAAGTCTAAGACGGAAGTGCTTCCTTTGAGAACAGCCAAGACTTTCCACTGGTGGCGACAGCTTAATAGTATTGCCAGATTACGCGATCGCTTTTCACTTGATACTCTACAATACATTCTTCCAGGGGCAAATACAGGCTATCTTCGTGGTACAGGCTACATTGCCAATGCCTATCAGCAGTTGCAAGACTTAGATTTAACTGCATTAAAAAACATTGAGCTATAACCAATAACTAATAACCAATGACCATTGGTGACAAGTTAAGAAAAAGTATAAGTTGTCAAATGCAGTCAAATTAGAGAGTGTAGAGATTTTAAACTAGGTAGCAAATCTCAATTTTGTCCTCAAGTGCGATGCCTTCGGCTAGGCTTCGCCAATCGCGAATAA
>JBCDDK010000085.1:0-28546 GCA_039180345.1 Cyanobacteria bacterium P01_G01_bin.39
TAAAATTTTTTCGCAAGCCTATCAACATATTGGCGAGCCGATATATTTTACGCATCAAGCAGGAGCAATTTCAAGCAACCATAATATGACAGTCACCTATTGTGAAGCTTTACACAATATTGTTCCTTGTTGCGATCGCCATTCACCGAACCAACCAATAACTGATGAGTGATAACTGATGAGTGATAACTGACGATGATGGCAACAACTCATACAGCTCAAAAAGAAATTTTGTTGGTGTAGGCGATCGCGTATTGAAACCCTTGTATATTCTAGATAGTACTATTGTTAGCCTTAACAGGGCTGAAGCTAAAAACCAATCGACAAATAACGCAGATCCTCAACTTGTCACAAGTAACTAATATCTAATTCTAGGGTCAATATAAGCATTAATAATATCGATCGCAATACTAGCTAGAACAACAATAATGCCAAAGAAAACCATTACTCCTTGTACCGTAGGATAATCTCGCAAGGATATTGCTTCATAGAGTCTATTGCCTAACCCTGGCCAGGAAAAAGTGACTTCGGTTAATACAGCACCACCGAGTAGGGCGGCAAAAGTTAAGCCTAGAACCGTAATTACAGGAATTAAAGCATTTTTTAGGGCATGATTAACTAAAATAGTTCTTTCAGGGATTCCTCTAGCTCTTGCCGCCTCAACATAGTCAGCCTGGAGAGCTTGTTTCAGGTTAACTCGCACAATTCGCTCAAAAATACCGCTTAAGAGTAAACCCAATGTGAGACTGGGTAATGCTAGGTGATGCAGGGTATTAAACAACATGCCCCAGTCTCCTACTATTAAACTATCAATTAAATACAATCCTGTAATGTTGGGAGTAGTAACACCAACGGGAAGGCGACTACCAAGAGGAAACCAGCCCAGATTAACGGCAAAAATCAACTGTAATACCATTCCCACCCAAAACAAGGGCAAAGAATAGGTAATAATACCGAATAGTCTTCCTGCCGCATCCACTAGTTTGTTATTGGAAGAAGCTGAGGTCATTCCTGTAAATACACCTACTGCAACTGCTACGACCATGCTGCAACAAGAAAGTTCTACGGTGGCGGGAAAATATTCTTTAATGACTGCCCAAACTGGTAAACCTCGGCTGGTCAGGGAACTACCTAAATTGAAGCTAACTAAATCTCGCAGATAATCTAGATATTGTTGCCATAGGGGATTTGCTAAACCCAACTGCGATCGCAATGCGGCTTTAGCTGCCTCTGGAGCGCGGGTACCTAAAATCGCATCGGCAGGATCACCTGGAGTAGCCCTCAGTAGTAAAAATACCACCGTCGCGATGGTAAGTAACATCAACGGTGCTAGCAGCAAGCGGAGTAAGATATAAGATTGTAAGGCTTTAGAGCGAGACATATGGAACCGCAGATAACAGTTCTATTAGTTATAACAGTCTTAAATTATTTGTGAATATTATTAATAACCAAAGCCTAATGACTAAGGACATCAAAGACTGATAATTCTCATAACTCAAATAGGATTGCTATGTCATCTACTATCGCGCCCAATTCCCAATTCTTTTTTGCTTTTTTTCAACTCTTTCCACAGACTTTTAATTTGTTTGTAGGCCTGTTCTGGAGGCATTTTTCCTCCCGTTTCCAAATTGCAGATATAGCTGATTTTTTGGGCAAACTCCTGCAAATTAGAGTTAAAAACTAAGTTTTCTGGCTTAACTTGACCTCGATAGTGATGCTGCGGATATAAAAAGTCATTTTTTTGGTTGTTGTTGGTCATAATTGGCAAGAGTTTGTGAACCACTTTGGAGTATCTTTATTATTTATGGGGGTTATAATTAACAATTTTTTACAATTGCCTCTCGGCGAAGATGATAGTTAAAACGTTACCTAATCAGCTACTATGAACAGGGTTTATTTTAAATACTAGCAGTAAAACATGCTTTGTTAACCTGCTCTTAACCAAAGTGTTACAAGAACACGAGTCTGGATTAATCGAGTTGCTTCTGACGAGAAAACAGCCAGGATCAAGTCCCTTTCTTTATTTATAATCAGGATATTCAAGATCTCAACCAATGTCACAGCCAGAAAAATTGTACGAAGGCAAAGCAAAAATTCTTTATACTACAGCAGATCCTGATGTGTTGCTGACAGTTTATAAAGATGATGCCACTGCTTTTAATGCCCAGAAGCGAGGACAAATTAAAGGCAAGGGAGTGATTAATTGTCAAATTACCGCAGCATTATTTGAATGGTTGGGTACTTTGGATATTCCTCATCACTATCTAGATTGCCCAGAATCAAATCAGATGCGAGTTAAAGCCGTTGAAATCATTCCTGTAGAGGTAGTGGTAAGAAACATTGCCGCAGGTAGCCTTTGTCGTCAGACAGGATTACCAGAAGGACAAGTTTTACCCACACCATTAATTGAGTACTACTATAAAAACGATGAATTAGGAGATCCGCTTTTAACCCGCGATCGCCTATTTTTATTAGATTTAGTAACTGAGTCAAGATTAGCAGAAATTCAAGAGTTAGCGGGTAAAATTAATCAACATCTGCAAAGTTTTTTCGCGCAATGCAATATCACTTTGGTTGACTTCAAGCTCGAATTTGGAATTGATGCTCAGCAGAATTTGCTTTTAGCGGATGAAATTAGTCCTGATACCTGTCGCCTTTGGGATCAACAGCAGTCAGATCCCCAATCAAGAATTATGGATAAAGACCGTTTCCGTCGTGATTTGGGTCAAGTAGAGTCAGCATATCAAGAGGTGCAGCAGCGAATTTTAGCACAGCTCCAGCAGTAGCTCAATTATTATTGGTTTTTATCAGATATTTAACTTTAATGCTGCAATCTATGTAGGCAGATTTAATTAGTTAAATTAGGAACTTTGATTAAAACAATAAGTCATATTTTTCTATATAACTAGGTGAACATTCATTTTAGTTATCAAAAAAGTTATCAAAATAAAAATACCCTAATTAAGAGTTTATCTCTGATTAATTTAGCCCACCTACTTAACAAGTTGATGAACTATAACAGTATTCTGGTTGGGAAACAGACAGTTTGATTGAACCAGAATTGTTGTTGTGCAAGGTAGCGTTGACAGCGCTTAAAACTTTGCCATAACGGGACGATATAAGCCTCCGAATTAATTCGGAGGACACGTTCTTAAAAAAGTAGATCACTTCGTTCCGAGTATTGAGTGTTGTTCGACTTATAAACCAAAGCGGATGATTTTTATGGGAAAGGCTACATGAGGCGTTTTTTCTAAACTGGGGACGATGAAGTAATCTGCAACTTGATTCAAGTCAATCAATTGTAAGTTAAGTTGGTCAACTATTAGGCTGGATAATTATCAAAATTACCGACCTGCAATAATTCTCTATCTGGTACGTGGAAGTGTTAACCGAATTAAAAAAAGTGCATTTATCTCCTACTTTACTTACAGTTCTGGCAACAGTTTTTGCTTGGAACATAGCTTTACCTAGCAGAGCAGAGAACAATCGTTTTCCTCAGCGTGCAAACCAAGTTATAGTGACTAACGGAGCAGCTTTACTACAAAATATCAAGCCAACCAAAGTAGCTCAAAATCAGGATACATCTCCAGAATTACCACCTGAGTCAAGCGATTCTGTAGAGGTTGACCCCGATGTGACACTGCCTGAATTTAGCCCCCCAGATGCTAGTGAGACTGAAAACCAACCTGCTCCCAGCCAACAACCATCTGAGGATCAATCCCCTGGCACTCAAGAAAACGCGCCATCCTCGTCCAACGAACCTCGAGTTTTGGTAGCGGAGGTAGTGGTAGAAGGAGTAAATGAAGAACTAGAAGATATTGTTTACGCCACCATTAGCACTGAGCCAGGGCGCACTACGACCAGAACACAATTGCAGGAAGATGTCAATGCTGTATATGCTACGGGGTTCTTTCAAAACGTCGAGGTAAGTCCAGGAGACACCCCTTTAGGAGTGAGAATTACTTTTGAGGTTGAATCTAACCCAGTTTTAAACAACGTGGCAGTAGTTACTGTGCCAGAAAGAGAATCTAGCGGAGTTCTTCCTCCTGAAAAGGTTACAGAATTCTTTGGCGGTAATTACGGTCAGATTCTCAACTTAAGAGAATTACAGCAGGGTATTATTAAAGTTAATGAATGGTATAGCAGCAATGGTTATGAGCTAGCACAGGTAGTCGGCTCTCCCCAAGTAAGTCCTACTGGAGAAGTTACCCTAGTAGTTGCTGAAGGAGTGATTGAAGATATCCAGGTTAGGTATTTTGACGAAGAAGATGAACCTGTTGAAGGTAAAACCCGTAAGTTTATTGTGACGCGGGAGGTAGAACTAGCACCAGGAGATGTCTTCAAACGGGATACTGCCCAACGAGACCTACAGCGGGTGTTTGGATTAGGAATTTTTGATGATGCGCGGTTTTCGTTTAGCCCAGGAAAAGATCCGAGTAAGGTTGTTGTCAACATTGATGTGGTCGAAGGCAGCAGCGGTTCGATCGCTGCGGGTGCTGGCTTCAGCTCCGATAGTGGCTTATTTGGTACCGTGAGCTATCAGCAAAAGAATTTTGGTGGTAATAATCAAACTCTAGGCACAGAGGTTCAGATTGGTGACGATAGCTTGTTATTCGACGTCAGTTTTACCGACCCTTGGATTGGTGGCAGTGAAAGTCGTACTTCCTATACTGTTAATGCTTTCCGTCGTCGTTCAATCTCTTTGGTTTATAACGGTGATGATGATATCGAAACTTTTTCTGATGATGACGGTGATGGTATTAACGATGATGCTGATTCCCCCCGTGTAGTTCGTACAGGTGGCGGGATTAACTTTGCCCGTCCCCTTCCTGGAGACCCCTTTAAGAAAAAAGACTGGACATTATCTACAGGTTTTCAGTACCAAAGGGTAGAGATTAGAGATGACGATGGTGATATTGTTGCCAAGGGGGTCAGTGAAGATGCTTTAGATGGTCCTACAATTCCTCTTTCTTTTGGTGATGATGGCACTGACGACATTTTTTCAGTTCGTTTCGGTGCTACTCGCGATCGCCGTAATAGTGCTTTGCAGCCCACCAAAGGTTCTTTACTTAGAGTAGGAACTGAGCAGACTATACCCATTGGCGGTATTTTTTATAATCGTCTGCGGGGTAACTTTAGTCAATATTTTCCTGTAGATCTGGTACCTTTTGGCGGCAAAACCGAAGCCTTAGCCTTCAATTTTCAAGCAGGAACCGTAATTGGTGATTTACCACCCTATGAATCGTTTATTTTGGGTGGTAGTAACTCGGTACGTGGTTTTGGTGATGGTGAGGTTGGTAGTGGTCGTAGTTTTTTCCAAGCTACTGCTGAGTATCGCTTCCCTATTTTTAAGATTGTGGGGGGTGCGCTCTTTTTTGATTACGGATCAACCTTAGGTACTGGCGATAATGTCAAAGGAAACCCTTCAGAGGTAAGAGAGTTACCAGGTAGCGGTTTTGGTTATGGTGCTGGGGTTAGGGTACAATCTCCCCTTGGTCCAATTAGGGTTGACTATGCTATTAGTGACGAAGGCGATACTGAAATTCAGTTTGGTATTGGTGAGAAGTTTTAACAGTCAACAGTCAACAGTCAACAAGTGATGAAGCTAATTTACACCAAGCGTTAACTAGAAAATGAGAAATACTCTAAAAAAAGCGTTTGAGCTATCTGGAGTTGGCTTGCACTTGGGTAGACAGACTACAGTCAAAGTTATGCCTGCTGATTCTGGGTCTGGTCGCTATTTTGTCCGTGTCGATCTGACCCACAAGCCACAAATCCCCGCGCAAATTGATGCAGTGGGTCAAACTATCCTGTCTACAGAATTACAGGCTGGTACAGCCAAGGTGAGGACAGTAGAACATCTGTTAGCGTCCTTGGTATCTTGTGGTATTGATGATGCTCGGATTGAGATCAATCAAGAAGAAGTACCCTTGCTTGATGGTTCGGCAAAAGACTGGTGTAATGCGATCGCTCAAGTGGGAACGGTAGCAGATCATCTTGCTCCCTCTCCTGAGTCAATTACCCCCACAGAACCAATCTGGATTAGAGAAAATGACTCGTTTATCGCCGCATTACCAGCATCAAGTACTCGTTTGACCTATGGCATCGATTTTCCTTATGCAGCCATTGGTAATCAATGGCACAGTTGGAATTGCTCAGAGACTAGTTTTGAGAGTGAAATTGCTCCCGCCCGCACTTTTGGTTTTGCCGAGCAAATAGAGCAGTTACAGCAAGCAGGATTAATTAAGGGGGGGAATCTGGAAAATGCACTAGTTTGTAGCCATCAGGGGTGGGTTAATCCTCCTTTGAGATTTACGAATGAACCAGCCCGTCATAAACTATTAGATTTAGTGGGGGATCTGAGTTTGTTAGGTCAGTTGCCAACTGCTCACATAATTGCTTATAAAGCCAGTCATAAGCTCCATACTCAATTAGCAGCTAAGCTAGCAGCTTTGCTGTAATTTAGATACCGATTATTTGATCTATTAAACTTCTAATCCCCGCTCAAGCAATATTACTTAAATTTCTAATGGCTACCTTAAATGATTCTCGGCTCGAAATTCCTGATACTGAGTTAAAAACCAGCTTTAACATTCAAGAGATCCATCAATTGCTGCCTCATCGCTATCCGTTTGCTTTGGTTGATCGCATTATTGATTACGTTCCTGGGGAGAAGGCGATCGGCATTAAAAATGTTACGTTTAATGAACCTTTTTTCCCTGGACATATTCCTGACTTTCCTTTGATGCCTGGAGTGCTGATGGTGGAAGCAATGGCACAGGTGGGAGGAATTATCTTAGTTCAGTTGCCAGGTATGGCGGGAAAATTCTTTGCTTTTGCGGGAATTGATAAAGTTCGTTTTCGTCGTCCTGTAGTTCCTGGCGATCGCCTCACCATGACCGTAGAACTTTTATCTCTCAAACAAAATCGGATTGCCAAGATGCAGGGTAAAGGAGAAGTGGATGGAGAGCTTGCTGTTAAAGGAGAAATGTTGTTTTCTTTAATTGAACAATGAACAATGAACACAGTTAATTAGGAAACTAAAGGTTTCAAACTAGATGCGGTCTAGATAGGTTATCATCGTCCATAATTTGATTTGAGTCTAGCTAGACTAAGGCAGCTTAACTAATTGTTTTCTGTTTTTCACCTATCTATGATTCTCAATTGTTCAAACTTCAGTTTAAGCCATAGCCTTGAGGAGAATTGATCTTGACTGTCTTAATTCATCCGACTGCTGTTATTCACCCCCATGCTCAAATACATCCTACGGTAAAAATTGAACCCTATGCAGTAATCGGCAATCAAGTTACTATCGGTGCCAATACTGTGGTGGGTAGCCATGCCATTATTGATGGATACACTACTATTGGTCGAGATAACCAGATCTTCCCTGGTGCAGCAATTGGCTTAGAGCCTCAAGATTTGAAGTACCAAGGTGCCAACAGTGAGGTAATAATTGGCGATCGCAATCGCATTCGCGAGTATGTAACTATTAATCGAGCGACTGATGAAACGGAAGCAACTGTCATTGGCAATGATAATCTACTGATGGCATACAGCCATGTGGGTCATAACTGCATCATCGGCAATGAGGTAATTATTGCTAATAGTGTGGCGATCGCAGGTCATGTTCGGATTGAATCGATGGCGACTATTAGTGGGGTTTTGGGCATCCACCAGTTTGTTCACATTGGTCGCATGGCAATGGTTGGTGGCATGAGCCGCATTAGTCGTGATGTCCCTCCCTATATGACCGTTGAAGGTAATCCTGCCCGAGTGCGATCTCTAAACCTGATCGGATTGAAAAGACGCGGTGTGACCAGTGACGGCATAAAACAGCTTAAAAAAGCTTTTCGCTTGCTTTATCTTCAGCATCTTCCCCTTAAAGAGGCGATCGCACAGCTTGATTTGTTAGCCGATAGTCCGCAGGTGAATCACCTAAAGGAGTTTATGCAATCTTCTTTGTCCGATAATCGTCGGGGCTTGATTAGCGCGAAGTAGTTTAATTGACCTTAGAAGTAGTCTGAAAAGCAAAATTTTATAGCCAATTACCCAGTAGCACATAGGGCGCCCAATAAAAAGGATGTCGATAAGCGCGGTCGCTCAATAGAGATAATTGTGCCTGACGTACTGCTTCTGCTTTAGGTACTTGTTGTTGAGCTAGTTGACCATAAAAATTGCTCATTAGTTTGGCAGTGGCGCGGTCATTGACTGACCATAAAGTAGCTAAAGTACTTCTAGCCCCTGCACGTAGAGCCATTCCTGCTAGCCCCAGTGCGGCTCTTTGATCTCCTGTGGCAGTTTCACAGGCACTCAAAACTAACAACTCAATCGCTCGATCTTGGTTAGAGTTCCGTGTCTGTAAAATACGATCCAACTCATTAATATTAATCTTCTCATCCCAAGCTAAGAGAAAGGTTTCTTTAAGAGAGGAGCTAAACTGTCCGTGGGTAGCAATATGAACCACAGGATGATCGTCCAATTCAATTTCTTCTTTTAGAGCTTTAGTCGTAAAGTTTTGATTGAGTAACACTGTACTATCAATCTGAGATTCAATCTCTTGAAGTTCAAAATTGACATAATTCAAAGCTGAGAAACCTTTAATCCCTTTGCTCAACCCTGCCACAATTGCGTTTAACTTTTTAGGTTCTAATGGTTGAGGATTAAATAATTGTAATCCAGGAGTTAAAGCAATACTATAGTCTTCAATTAAAAAACGTTCGCCATCATATAAGGCACCTAAAGGAATATTGCCAAATATGCCATTGGGGATAAAGACAAGGGTTTTAACTTGATTTTTGAGCAGATCTTCTTGAGCGGGGCGAATTAGCAGGTCATAGAGTTTACTTGCAGGTCGATAAAAATCACGGCGACTTCGTACTACAATTTCTTGACGAAACTGGGCAATCGTTGCTTTAAGCTGCTGTTGCGGAATCTCAGAGGCGTAGTGTTTTAAGGGCTGGTTGGGGAGACTGAGTATTACCTCCAGGCGATCATCTAAAATGATCGGATAGATCACTGCTGCTTGAGGATCTATGCCATCAATATCGACTATTTTTGCCTCTAGACAAGCCTCTTGGAAAAAGTTATTTAGTTCTGCCAACTGTAAAGATTCAATGACTTTTCTAGCTCTTTCTAAGTCAGCTTGACTAATTTCTATTTTAGAATCAGTTTCCAATAATAAACTAACTAATTCTCGATAAACAGGTTCTACGCCGTCACGAAAAGAATACTGAATATCAGAATTGATTGTTACTAAGTCTCGACTCAAAGACTTGAGTAATTCTATTGCCTGAACATAAAAATTGATTGCAGTTGTGCGATCGCCTAAAGCCTGATTGATTCGACCTAATTGCCATTGCCAAAGATAACTAACTTCTGGAGCATTAATTCCCTGAGCAATGGCCAAAGCATTTGTACTATATTTTTGCGCCTGTAACCAGTCTTTTAATTGCTCTCTAATTTTTCCTTGTAGCCCCAAAGCATATGAGCTTGCTTTGGCATAATTGATAGCCTTGGCTTGTTCAATTACCTCCTCTAAAAACTTTTCAATCTCTAGATTATGAGGTATTCCTGTAATTTGATGACCCTGGTCAAACTCGCGCGTTCCCGAGTCCATGTCGCCTGGGGAGACCCCAGGCGTTAATACTGGACGTTTGCGCCTGTCGGCGGCGCGGTGAAGCAGTCCGTTGCGGAGGTTCCCTCCGTTGAAGGAACTGCTGAACCCTTTAGGGGGTCGCTCGTCAGAATTATAATTAGTTAGCTCAATTAAGCTTTGGGCAAAATTTATTTTACGGTCTAAATTAGCTCGATTAATGGGTAGACGAGAAAATTCAGCATTAATTAGGGGAATCAATCTTGCTGCTGCATTAAAATCTGGACTATTAAGGGTCAGCCGTTCCCTGCCTTGAAAAGGCAGGGCTTGCGGCTGACCGCATTCCGCGGTTAAACTCAACTGCGCCAGGTAAATTTGTAGAGGTAAATCAGTCTGTAAACAACTTCCCTGTTGCTGACAAATTTTTTCCCCCTGAGTATAAAATTTCTGAGCCTGTTTTAAGTTACTAGTTTTGTAAGTGTTGCCCAAAACTAGCAGAATTTTGACCTCTTCTCTAGTAGATTCCAAACTAGAGGCGATCGCTAAACTTTGTTGTAAGACTTGTCGCGATTGCTTAACCTGCCCCACTAAGCGGAGTAGATCGCCATGGCTTCTGAGTGCTGCCACCTTAATTAAAGAGTTAGGCTGATGAGTCAAGTCACTTTCGACTTCGCTCAAGGTTTCTAAAGCCCGACGATAAAATCCTAATTGCTTGAAAGCTCCAGCCTGATTAATTGCCGCTCGTACAACTCCTAATTCATCCCCTGCCTGTCGATAATAGTCTTCTGCCTGAGACCAAATAGCGATCGCTGATTTTGCTTGACCCTGACTAAGTTTTAAGATTCCTTGGTTATTTAAAATCTGTGCCATAGCAGGAACTTGCTTACTAGTTTCCAACTGAGAATTATTACGCAGCAAGTTTAAGCCAGTAGCAATATTGTCATTAGCTTTTGACCACTGATTAAGCTGACTTTGAGCCAACGCTAAATTGCTCAGTACTCTAGCTTGACTTAAAGGATCTCTTTCGCCATAAATTATAATTGCTTGCTGCCAGGAATCCGCTGCCTGTTGGAATTGAGCAATAGAATAAAAATATCTCCCTTGTGCTTCAAGTTCCATGGCACTCTTCGAGGACATAGTGGATACTAGTGACTCAGAACTAACTGCATGAACAGGAGTTGCCTGGTAGTTGTTGACTAACAAACTACAAGTTAAACCAGCGATTATCAACATTGATAGCAGCCATAAACGCTGTCTGAGCTTCGAGGACATGAGAGAACCACTACTAAAAAACTAGAATTACCAATATAGTTCCCAATCCCTTAATTGAAACCGTCTCTAAATTAAGTGATCTAGCTTTGAGTCATGCAATTAAAGCCAATTTCCGACCATTACAAAAGGAGACCAATAGAAAGGATGCTTGAAATGAGTCGAGTTAATCAAATTTAGTTGAGCTTGGCGTAAGGCTTTAGCTTTGTTGGGTTCATTACGCGATCGAGTAATATTTTGATAAAAATAATTCATGGTTATTGCCGTAGATTCGTCATATACCGTCCAGAGAGTAGCCAAAGTTGTTCTGGCTCCTGCCTTAACTGCTATTCCTGCTAATCCTAGAGTTGCTCTTTTATCCCCTCTAGCAGTTTCACAAGCACTGAGAATCAACAATTCAATTGCTTGCTGTTTTGAGTTACTTTGGCTCAAAATTCTATCTAACTCACTAATGCCAATATCACTATCCCAAGCCAGCAGAAAAGTATCTTCTAAATTTGAACTAAACTGACCATGGGTAGCAATATGCACGATAGGATATTGAGCTTTACTGATCTTTTCTGCCAACTTCGGCTTAGTAAATTGCTCATCTTGTAAGACAACGCTGTCAGTTTGATTTTTAATATCCTGTAGTTCTTGTGCTACATATTTTAATGCCGAAAAACCTCTTCTGCGTTGAGTAATCCCTGCGGCTAGAGTTTTAAGTTCTACTTTTTCTAATGGTAGAGGTGCTAAAAGCTGTAATCCAGGAGTTAATGCCACATTATATTGTTCAACCAAATATTGTTTACCATCATGAAGGGTCGCTAAAGGAATATTGCGAAAACTGCCATCAGGAACAAATACTATGGTTTCAACATTTTGCTGGGATAGCTCGGTTAATATAGGATGAATCAACCAGGCATAAAGTTTTTGGGCTGGAGCATAAAACTGTCGCCGACTACGAATTTGTAGTGTTTGACGCAATTTTTCAATGACCGATTCTAATTCCTTTTGAGGAATTGGTTGAGTATAATGCTTCAGAGTTTTATCGGGCAAGCTAGCAATTACTTCCAGGCGATCGCTTAAGATAATAGGATAAATAACCGCTGCTCGAGGATCTATTTGATCAATAGCGGTGGGAGTAGTATCTAAACAGGCTTCGCGGAAAAAGTTATTTAGTTCTGCTAGCTGTAAAGCTTCAATGGTATTTCTAGCCTGCCGCAAGTTATTTTGGCTAACTGGTTGCTTATTAATTGGGGTAAGTAATAAACTGACCAATTCTCGATAAACAGGTTCAATACTCTCGCGAAAAGAGAACTGTAGCTGGGAATTAGTAATTACTAAATCACTACGGAGCGATTCTAGGGCATTAACGGCTTCGGTATAAGATGCGATCGCGCCCTGTAGATTGCCTTCGGTTTGCAATAGTCTGCCTAATTGCCATTGCCACTGATAGGTAAGATCTAGGTTATGAATTTCCTGAGCTAGTTGCACTGCTTGCTGAGTATACTTGCGTCCTAATGATGGTTGCCTAGATTCGTATAGGTGTCCCAACATACCTAGGGCAAATGATTTTGCTTGTTGGTCTTCGAGCCCCCTTGCTTCTTCGATTGCCGTCTTTAAGAAACTTTGTGATAACTCATAATATGATTTGCTCAATTGCTGATTTTCCGTCAGCCTCGTGAACTCAAGTAAATGTTTTGCTAAATTTATCCGAGCATAAACAAGTCTTCGACTAGGCATTTGAGCTAGATTAGTTAGCTCTAGTTTAATTTGCCAGACAATTTCTGATGCTGATTGCCATTGTTTTGAGGCGATTAATAAGCCCAATTGATTTAATTGGGCTTCGGTTTTAAGTAGAGGTTGAGCAGTAGTCGCTGCTGCCTTTTGATAATAAGCGATCGCTTGGGTTTGCTCTGCGGCAGCTAAAGCTGTGTTGCCAAGACTAAAGAAAGTACTACTACTTTGCTCGGTTAAGTTTAATTCTTGGGAAAGAGTTAAACTTTGTTCCAGTAAATTTTGAGCAGTTTTTAAATCCCCCGTTACCTGTAAGGCCATGCCCAAACTGCGTAAGCCAGTAATCTTTAGAGTCTTATTTGATTGAGCTTCTAGTTTGTGAGCCATATCCTGTAGTGCTTTTTGTGCGCGACGATATAACCCTAAACTCTGCCAAGCTTGAGCTTGATTTATTTTAACTCCTAAGACACCGATCTCATCTCCAACCTGCCGATAAATCTCAGCCGCCTGTTGCCAACTTGATAAAGCTGCTGCGGCATTACCTCTAGCTAACTTTAACCTGCCTTGAGTATTAAAAGACTGCGCTTTAATATTTAAACCAACATGATCTGTTTGGTTTTGTAACAGCTTCAGACTTTTAGTTAAATATTCCTCTGCTAATTGCCTCTCTCCTAACTTATGACCAGTTAAAGCAAGATAGTTTAAAGTTTGAGCTTGAGCTAAAGTCTGTTTAGCGGCTTTTGCCTCTTGATATGCTTGTCTCCATAAAGCCTTAGCTTCAGTATATCTTCCTGCTTGATAAGCTGCTTTTCCCTGATCAACAAGATTTTGGTTGCGATGATCATTGTTTGTAGTAGTTGTAGCAATAAAATTACTTGGTGCGATTACCCAAAGGGTCTGATCGGCGATCGCCGATCTAGCCATGACTGATAAACAAGCTATTATTACTAGCAAGCTACATGATGAATTAAATAAAATAAGCTTAACTTTAAAAGGATTAATATAGTGCAGCATCAGAAGATTGGTAGCTAAAAATAGATTTGCTGTATTTTTAGCCCAAGATAGAGCTATAAATTGGAATTATTGAGAACATTGATTAAATAATGCCCAATAATCTGATTTTTTCTTTCTGGGAACATAATTTAGCAATTCTATATTGCCTTTTTCATTAATACTCCAGGCTTTAGCTTCAACAATTTCACCGCCCTCAGAGACTTTTGATGGCTTGTCCACCCCAGGCGTATCTGTAAAATCTCGCAAATCTTCCCAGACAGACTCCCCTCGCAAATTTTGACGGGGATTTTCGGCTAATCCTCCTTTACCGACATTTGAAAAAGTACTGACCTCCTCTTTAGGGCAAAAAGCAGCAATCAAAGCCTCTGGGTCGGTAACTTTTTGGGGCAATTGAAAGACACTAAACTGTTCAGTTTCCACACTGTTAATATCAACCGCACCATTTACCCCAGATCTAGAACTAGCGTCTACTAAAGTATTGGGAGTAAGTAAGAAAACTTTAGTAGTAATATCAATATTGCCCCCAGCACCTTGGTCAGCTTGAGCAATTATCCTGCTGTTGTTTTGAGCAATTACATAATTACTCTCTATCTCCAAGTTTCCTCCGCCTCCTGTACCATCAAAAACACTGGTGCTAACTTCACTGTTGTCTAGAGCTATAAAATCCGTAGCTAAGTTAATATCTCCTCCTCCAGAAGCTTGAGATGTAGCGGTAATTCGACCTTGATTGGCATCTATATTGTCGGCATCAATCTTGATATTTCCTGCATTGCCCGAAGCCATGCTATCAACGGAAACCCGACCTTGACTGTTTAGATACAAGTTGGTGGTCGTAATATTAACATTGCCCCCATTACTATTACCTCTAGTATCGGCATCAATTTCACTACTGTTGTCAATGCTAATATTGCCTAAAACATTTAAATCAATGTTGCCGCCACCCATGTTGTTAGTTGAGGCAGTAATGCTACTGGGAATTGCAGCAGAAGCAGTGTCTAATTCCACATTGTTGGCACTAATCGTAATATTCCCTGCTATTCCTGACCCTGGCGGATCATTGCTATCGCCACTAGCAAAATTACTGACACTGATAGTTGCTCCATCAAGAATAGTTAAACTATTCGTCTGAATGTTAAGATTTCCCCCGTTTCCCTGACCAGTGATGGCATTACCAAAAATGCCGCTAGCGCCAAATTCGTTTCTGCCCTTTAATTCAATTGACTCGGCTGTAATTGCTAGTTCTCCTCCAGCCCCAATTCCCGCAGTACTGACCCCAATTTGTCCTGCATCAATAACTTTAAGGATATTAGTATTAATAGTCAAACTACCTCCTGAACCTTCTGCTGAAGGGGCGACAGCAGAAAATAAACCACTAGGATTATTGAGAGTTCCTCCAGAAATTTTGATTTCTTTAGCCTCAACTGCGATTGCACCACCTGCTCCTAAACCAAAACTAACTGCTGTAACTTGCGCACCTTTAAAAATCTCTAGTTTGCCCACCTTGAGATTAATTTGACCACCACTGCCCCTGGCTGCTGGCTCTACATTAACAAACAAACCGCTGGGAAATCCCCCTAGAGATGTACCAGTTAATTGAATATTATCCGCTTCAATATCTAAAGTTCCTGCATCACCCTCGTCAAAAGTTGAAACCGATATTTGCGCCCCTGCTTCAATTGATAAAGATTCTGTATCGATAATTAACTCTCCGCCATTGCCAGAAGCTCCTAGTTCTACACTGCCATACAATCCACTGGCTCCAGTTACTCTTGAACCGCCAACTAATCGAATTTCATCTGCTTCCACATCTATAGTTCCTGCATCGCCTTTGGCAAAAGTTAAAGCTCCTATTTGTGCGCCATCTCTAACTAACAAAGATTCGGTATCAATTGATAAGGTGCCACCATTTCCAGTCGCTCCAGATTCTACATTTACCAAAAAACTACTAGGGATACCACCTGAGGAAACGCCAACTAATTCAATCTCATTGGCTTTGATTGACAAATCACCGCCATCACTATCGCTAAAGGTAAGGGCTGCTGCCTGTCCTCCATCAGCAACCAGAATATTGTCAGCATTGATATTGATATTGTTACCATTCCCCGTACCAAATACCAGAGAGAACAAGCCACTAGAAGCAACAATAGGCGAACCGCTAAATAATTCGAGGTAATCGGTATTAACCGTGATCTGACCCGTATCACCTGCGCCATAGCTAGAACTAATCACCTGTGCGCCATCAGCAATAATCAAATCTGTGGAGTTTAATTCAATATCGCCCCCATTGCCAGTGGCACTTAGGGCAACATCAGTAGATAAACGACTAATAAAGGATAATTCAGCAGCAGTGCCAGCTACTACTAATAATTCTGAGGCACTAACTCCTAGCTTGCCGCCATCAAGATTGCCCACCGTATCGGCTAATATGGCTGAACCATCGGTGATAATTACTTCTTTGCCCTGAATCGATACTTCTCCTGCGCCAACCCCGCTCACTTCCAAAGAAGAAGCATTAACAAGATTGATATTTTTAAAATTACTGACTTGTGAATAGTCAAAATTAAAACCTGATTTGGTTAAATCAAATTTAACTAATTCATTATCTGCTACACCACCTAATGCGATGCTTCCCGCTTCTGCGGTTAGATTACCGCCATCTAATAAAACATTTCCCCCTATCAAGCCCAGGATTTTTCCTGAATCTACCTCTAGTCCTCTAGGTCGGGAATTTCTATTTACCGTAAAGTTGGAGTTAAATTGAAGCTGATTGCCACCACCTTGAACTATAAGATTTCCGTTATTGCTACCATACTGCAAACCAATCGGTATATTCACCGTCAGTAATGGCGGTGCTTGAGGATTTACCGCACTAAATTCACTGCCATCGGCAAACTTGAGACTATCGGCTGTGCTACCAACAAAAGAACCACCGATATCTAAAGCTGAGTTTTCACCAAAAATAATGCCATTGGGATTAATTAAAAACAGATTAGCGGTGCCATTAGCTTGAATCAAACCATCAATATTAGAAACAGCATCCCCTGTAACTCGACCAATAATATTATCTATGGTCAAAGCATTATCAAACCAAGCTGTATTGCCCTCAGACAGAGAAAACTGCTCAAAACTATGAAATAAATTAGACTCAGTGGTGGTGCCTCCCTCAATTTTAGTAACGTTTTCCCCCGTCAAAATCACTGAGTTGTTAGGTAAAGTATTGTCACGGACTATTTGAGCTGATACTGTTGCTAAATCTGAGAATAGAAAAGAGATAGTAAATGAAGAAATAAGAGCTAGCTTTTTGGTCATGGAATAGATTGATTTGAAACAGTCTTGGTTAAATAGCAACTGCTGCATAGTGAGAATTAAACTATGGTTGGCAGAAAATTGAGATTGTAGTCGTTTAAAACTGATATTGTGCTTCGAGACAAGATAGATACATATTGAGCAACTAAGACAAGAGTAATTAGTAATCACAACAGATTTTCTATTTTCCATAGAACGGACAATAAAAAAATCTATGACATTTGTCATAGATTTCCCTAAAGGAATGTTCAAGTAACATTACTAAATTCTGTAACGGTTATTTTTCTATATAAATTGACCCATAAAGTAAGATATTGAATTCCCTTAGGATATGGATGAATAAAATAAGTAAGCTTGTTGGCAGCCGATAAATTGCTTTATTCATCCCCTGGATCTCAGTTTAATGTTCCCCAAAGTAAGGTTAAGAATATTAAATCTGGAAGAGGTTGGGGTCACATAGCAGATTTAGATGCAGCTAGTTCTACGAACCAGAGAGCAGCTTAGTTTGCATTTCTGAGCCAAATGCCCTAAAGCTAGATAATTAGCTTGGGGCATTTTTGAAGTAATATGTTAGGGAAAACCTTACTCCCAAATCGCTTCAAAAGTCCGAAACTTAGTATTTAAAAGGATATGGGCGATACTGGATTTGAACCAGTGACGTCCTGCTTGTAAGGCAGCTTAAGACGCTGAAAAGCCTATCAATCCGTTGTATTTAGCCCGATATTTCCAGTATTTGACCCAAAATTGGTTCTTATTTGGTTCTATAAAAATAGGACTAATGTACTCAAAAGGTAAAGAAAGAGCCAAAATAGGCAAAGTGACCTTGGATATTAATGGTGATAGATACCGTCTCAGATTCACCTATCCCAAAGGTAAAAGACATCAATTAAAAATAGCCCAAGTCTCAGACGAAGGTTGGGCATTAGCTTTAAAAGCAGCGCAGCTTGTTAACCGAGATATTGATTTAGGTGACTTCGATGAAAGCTATGCTAGATATTCTCCGACTCATGCCAAAGCCTTAGAACTAGCTCAAGAGAAAAAGACCAAGACTTATACTTTGGTTCAACTCTGGGAACGGTACAAAGATTTAAACAAAGATAGAATTGCTCAGACCACTCAAAACAACTTGTGGAAAGATTGCGATAGATACTTATACCAGGCTGATAAACAACTATTAGAGTTAAACAAAGCTCAAGAATTTGTTTCTTATTTGCAAGGTAAATATGCTGTCTCGACCATTGCTACTCTGTTTAGGTCTTGTATAAACCCTGCGGTTAATGCTGCGGTCAGTGCGGGTCTTATTACTGCTAATCCATTTAAGAGTATTAATATCCCCAAACCGCAGAAGAAGCCCATAGAATGCTTTGAACCAAAAGAAGTTAAAGCTATTATTGCTGCTTTCTACTCAGATGAATATAACCCTAAATCATCCCGCTATCAGCATTCCTTCTATGCTCACTACGTAGAGTTGTTGGCTTTGACTGGTGCAAGACCAGAGGAGATTGTAGCTTTAAAGTTTGATGATATTAAACGCAAGGGTGGTAAAACTTATATCAAATTCTCTAAGGCTTATAGCAAAGGGATACTGTTACCTCATACTAAGACAAAAGAGATTCGTCTTTTCCCATGCAATAAACAACTCAAAGATGTACTTAAGTCTATTCCTCAAAGGCAAAACTCAAATAGCCTTTTACTTTCTAGTATTGAGGGAGGCTATCTAAATCATGCTAATTTCAGGGATGACAATTGGCGCGTTGTGTTGAAAGGTTTAGTTGAAGATAAAAAGGTAGAGAAGTATCTCAAGCCTTATGCTCTGAGGCATTCATTCATCACTAGATTAGTAAGAGAAGGAGTAGATATTAAAACCGTTGCCACCTTGTCAGGTAATTCTGTAGCTACCATCATCAAGCACTATTTAGCAGCCAAACAAGACTTTAACCTACCAGAACTCTAATTAAACTAGTAGAGGGGTGAAATTCCCCTCTACAGCCTAAGACAACTTACCTAACTGTTTATCAACCTCTTTTATTTGCTCCTCAACCTGTCTAAGCTGAGACTTTAAAGCAGTCTGTCTGGAATTAAGCTTATCTCTTAAATCACACAGCCTAGTACGAATGGACGAGGCAGGGCGTTCTTGTCTGTTGTGTAGCTCCCGTTGTATTTTCATTTCTTGAGTATTAGAAAACCCTATGAAGTCAGGAGACAAATTAGGGTCAGGCTTAGAAAGAGTCGGTAGCCCTTGAACAGCAGGACTTGTATTTTCTAATTCATAAGCGCGTAGCTCTTGTTCGGCTTCTAGAGTACCCACGTATGGTTGAAGACCTTCATTTTCCATTGCTGGATGCTGGGAGTAGGGATAGTTATTATTCATAATTGATTAAATATTGATTGATGATTATTGATTAATAGTACTTTTGTTCTTGTTGTGCAGCCTCAGAATCCTAGTGAACTCTTGCTTTGTTGCTTGGCTGAGGATGTTGTTCTTCCTTATCTTCAATAGATTCTGTTCTAGCGAATTTTGTGTACCTCTCATTGTTTTATGTCATAAATATCTACTTACATCAAACAGTAAAAGTAGTGTCATCTGGTGTTCAAAAATCGCACTAAGAACAGTAAAAATATTTTCTGTGTATTTTTGAGTTCGTAAATAAGAAGACCCACCCCCACCCCTTCTTATATATAGGTTGAGGAAAGTAATTTAGATTAACCGCTTAAAAAGCCAATAGAGGTCAAAACATGAGGCTCAGATACAAAAGGCTTTGTGTATATCCGTCATAGCCCCCCTATAAGGGCAAGGAACTTTACAACTAGATATTTATTTTTCACAAGGGTTGGTCGTTAGACTGACCCTTTTTTTGTCATTTCATTTAACAAATAAGGAGACAAACAAATGACTAATTTCAATCAAATCAACAACAACCTAACTCACTTCATCAAACAACTAGGTAAGTTTACATCAGTGAATGCTCTCTCTGTAGGCTTCGCATATAAGTTTGTATTCTATATCCTAAGTAACGCTGGGACTATAGGTGTAACTTCTGGAGTAGCTATAGGAACAGGGTTGCCAGCAATCCTATTAATCTTAGGAACACTGTGGAGTATATTCCCTAACGCAATGACTGGATATTGGGAGAAATCTGAAAAGCAGGAGAGAGAACACATATCTAACACCTCTGTATATGTTCCTGCTCGTGATGAAGCTCCTCCTTGCAGTCGCAGGACTGCTCCTAATGACGAAGAAGACTGCGCTCCTACTAGCGCACGGAGTGTTGCTCCGTCCTGCGAACGAAGTGTTGTTCCATCTTCTGACAAAGACAGGAGATGTATAAGTATTGACATCAAAGTAACTGAATCAACTTTAGAAGTATTGCGTTCTAAATATATTAGAAACAGTAATGCAGTTGACCTAGAATTCATTAACAACCTTGAGGTAACTAACTTCATTGAAGAAGCTGTCAGTCAAGATAGAGCAATAGCTGAATTGATGAAAACACGCTTTGATGTTAGCTATACCAAAGCTAAGAAAGCTAACAAACTAACTGGTGAAGTTGTCAAAGTTCATCAAACTAGAAATGGTTTCCAAACCAAAATCACTATCAACTATGGTGAAAGTACTGTAGCTGTATTAAGAGAAGGTAGCAAAATCCCTAGTGTTTACCGCACTCGCGAGTATGTAATCTTGACCTTCAAGACAGATGAAGACGTGAACGATGGTGAAGTAGTATCTGGTATATATGCTGTGAATGCTGGTTTATATCTACTACAGAACACAGTTACTAATTGTGTTGCAGCAGGAGATGTAGAGAATCTAATTCAATCCCTAATAGGTAAAGTATTAGTTGACCGTCCTATCCAAGCAAAAGAGTATTACGGTCGTCGTAACAGCGAGATTGAAGGACAACAGTTAGACCAGCAGGGCATTGTTGAGACTCATAAAGTCAGTGCTATTGGTGTATGTCCCAAGTTCCTTGGTAACAAGCAGACTTTAGAATTCTGTAAAGCTGACTTCAACGGTAAAGAAATCGCTGTAGCTGCTGCTTTCTTTCTAGCTTTAGGCGAACCAGTATTCTCTGATAAGAACAACAAGAAATATCTTGTATATGGTGATGGTGCGCGTGCTGCTGGTGTTGACCTCGTTGACGGTAAGTTGGTAACTCTCAACCCTGTCCCTTCTGACAACGGTGCTAAAATCCTCAACAGATTTGCCAGTCATGGTTTCCTCAAAGCTGATAATGCTTCTATAATCATTGCTGGTGAAGAATCGGCGACTTACCTAAGTAACCTTCAGTTTGCTCTCAGTGAAGGTAAGACAGTTAGAGGTGCTGGCGTTCAAGTTCCTGTATTTGTTAGCTTCGGTGCTTTTGGTTTGAATAATGGCATCATGGAAACTAACGCTGCTAAGGATGTGGTCTTTAAGTTTGAGCAGGTTAAGAACCTCAACCCCATCAGAATTGACCTGTATTCCTTTGAAGCAGAATATCTTGCTTCCCTTGGTAACACTCCTGAAGAACAGCTTGGTAATCTCAAGCAAGAAATCGAGCAGTTTATTGTTGACTGGTGTAAAGCCAATCAAGAACTAAAAGCCCATCAAGTTGTTAAGTTCAATGGAATTCCTGTATTAGCTAATCGCTTTCACTTTCCTGTAGCCATTAACAACCACAAGTATATTGAGGTGCGCTTTGGTGGTGCTGACTTCAACAATCAGGTTCGTTCGTTAATAGTGAAAACTAAAGCAGAAGTTGTTTCTGTGAAGAAATCCCCTAAAGTAAGAGGTTTAACTAAGAAAGCCACTGCATATCAAACTAATACTCTTGTTCTCAAAGATGGTGTAGCTCAAGATTGGGTAGCAATTCTTAACCGCGAAACTATTAAAGGTAGTTCTGCCCTCGTTGACATCTTTGCTAATGATGATGAATTCATCGATAGCGATGTAGTCTGGAATAAAGGTGTACTGACTGTTGACGGTCAAGTCTGGACTCAAGAAGACTTGATTGCTTGGTTAGATGCTAAGGCTCAAAGCTATGTAGTTAAGCGTGAAGTTGCTGGCATTGTCAGAGACGAACTAAACCATCTAGAAGGTGTAGAGTTCGTAGAAGAAAATGACAAACTCTATGCTGTAGAAACAGTCAAAGGCTTCTTTGGCTATTCCATGATGGAAGTAGAAGTATCCACTGCTGATGAGAATCACGGTGTTAGCTATCTTGGTCTTAACGAGCAACAAATCCTATCCTTTGCTGGTGAGAAAGTAGTTGTAGCTTTGGCTAACCTGGCTGGCAAACAATTAGATAATGCCGACTTGTTAATTGGTGACAAGGAAATCCCTGTATTCAAGTTGCCTCAAGATGTTGAAGCCTTGCGTTCATTTGTGAATATTAATGTTCCTTTCCGCACTAAGCAATGGATGGGGGCAATGACGAAGAAAGCTTTGCATGGTATCCGTGTTGAATGGGACTTTGCTAAACGAGATGGCAGCATTCACACTTGGGCTGCTCAACTTCCTTTTGGTGTATTTCTCAAGTATGCCAGTTGGGATGTAGCGGGTAATCCATCTGCTAACATTGCCCCTGTGATTTCCTATATTGAAGATGAAGATGCCGATGTTGTCTCTTCTAATGTTCTTGAAGATGTCTTTAACTTCATTAATATCATTACTAGCGATAACCTTTCTGACTTAGAAAGAAAATCTCTATTTCTCAGAAGCAATGTATTCTCAACTTGGGTTAACAATCTCAAGACTGCGAAGAAAGCTAATCAATTCACCAAAGCTGGTGTGGCATTTCATCAGAAAGTAGTTGGTGATTTAACTATTGGGACTGATGATAAAACCAATCTCCCCATTGTCAAAGTTAGCTCTGATAACCCCATGCTCAAAGATAAGGAGCTAAATAAACTAGTTAAGAAAGGTGATGCTGTGGTTAGAGCTAATGGCAGTTTAACTGCTAATCGTATAGCTTTCCTATCTCGCTGTCCTCTTCCCATGTTCACCGCTGTGGTGGTCAAAATCGATGACAGTTTGGATAGCAGCGTCATTGCTATCAATCCCGTTGTTTGGATTAAATCTAACCTTGGTGACTTTGATGGCGACTTGGGATATCTAACTGATGCGTCTCAATTTGGCTTTAATAGCCCTCAAGATGCTGTAGCATTCAACAACAAGTTTAGTGCTATGTCTCACCACTGGAATCTATTTAACAGAGGTGAAGGTGTTTCTCCTGTAGAAGATGCCTTGGCTGTAGAGAATAGTGTAGTTGGTGCAGCTAAAACCGTTAAACAGTTAATAGAAAGCTGGACTGAGCTTGGTAATGAAATCTCTGTAGATGAGTTCATTGCCCTAGCTGGCAATGTCCACAACCACTATAAATATGCTGTGGGCAAACTATACAACAATGCTTCTGCTCTCACTCAGGAAATTGGTAACAAAGCCTATAACAAAGGAATTGAATCGGTAACAACTGCTGAATTCAAAGCTTTGCTAGAAAGTTGGTTTATCTATGAAGAAACTGGCTTAGGCGGTTGGAGTGTTAAGAATGCAGCCAAGATTGACCGACTCGATGAGGAAGTCAAAGCTCTATTAGAAAACAAAGTCATGAGAGAAATCCGCAGTGAAACTAGAAGAGATGAAACTGCTGACTTAATTGATTTAGCTATTGCTGCTGTGTTGTTCCCTGGATTAGCTTTGCCACACGTATTCATAGCAATGACTAATGGCGTTTCTCCTGCCAGAAATGGTAATCCCCGTCGTAAGAAAGCATTAGCAACTCAAGTCAAATCTGAGTTTAATCCTTTAGTGGTTAAAGGTGCTGCTAATGCTGTCATTGGTCGTGAAATTCAAAATGGTAAACGTGATGCTGCTGGCAATAGTGGTGCGGTAATTGCTCAAGCAACACGCCTGATTGCTCGTAAAGAAATAACTGATAATGAAGATAATATCTTTAGTGCAGTGAATAGCATTCAAAGCCGTTTCGGTAAGCAAATCTCTGTCATCAGTGCTTTACGCTCCCAGTGCCAACGTTAGTAACTAAACTCATCACTTGGAGTATAACTAAGTGACTCTGTACCTAAGAGTATAAACAAGGTAACTAGAGAAATCTTTTGATATAAAAAGTTTTACACATAAATCTAAGGCTTATCGAACAATCTAATTTAGGTTAGGGATAGTTTATGCTGCTGGCTATTTTCGTAATAGAGCAGATAAACAAATACATATCCCAAGTTGGTTAAGGATGACGACACTGGTTTTTGTAACTAAGAAGTATCCAACTAACCTACTAAACCTAATTGAGATTAAGTAGAAGAAAAGCCTGAATCCCTATGATTAGCTCTCAATCCCCTGTGTGGGGAGTATGTTTTTCTATTCTCTGTGTATAGAAGAGAGATATTTGTACTCCTACTCCTGTGTGTAGGAAAACATCGAGAGATTAATCTACCTATTATTGTCCGTTGTATGTAGAGGAAATCAAGATGAGTATCTTTAGAGCAGGTGTAGGTCAGCTATTGCTGAATATGATTAACAGCAATGTATCTAGAGATGAGTTTGTCAGCTTTGTTCAAAAGGCTGGTTTAGTACCAGAAGAAAAAGCTGATGAGTTTATTAATGAAATGTTGCAGAAATATCCTATAGCCGAACCAGACTTAAGAGGAGAACCTATAGACCCAGTATCAGAAGGGATAGTACCTACTGACTGGGATGATGATTAATTAAGAAGTAAAAGGAAAATAAATGATGAGACTTGATAAAGATAGATTCCAATTGTTAAAAGCTAACTTAAATAAGTTAATTGCTACTGTTGGGTTAGCCAATGTTAGTAACTATATTGTTAGGGATAAAACTATCAGTGATGTAGAAAAGACTAGCCTATTATTTTTAGTAGAAAACAAACTTGCCTACAAAGATATATAGATATAAGCATACTGTAGTAATAAATGTATATACAGTAATTCTTATTAATAAGATGTCCCAAGTAAAAGATACCTCTATGATTCTACAAGAGGTAAAAGAACGAAATAAGAAAGCTATAAAAAGGCTAGGTACTCAGCTACGTAGCGAACAAGAAAGGAAGAATCTAGCTGCATGGAAAGCGAATAACTCACAGAAACTTAGTTCTACATTGAGCAAACTTAATGCTAATGATAAAGCTGTGTGTGAAGGATTTCAAAAGCTAAGTAATACCTGTGGTGGAGATAGAAAGCTATGTGAGCTATTAAATATTTATCTAGCCACCAAGAGAATGAACTCTTAACAGATTTATTTATCAATTTAATTACCAAAGAAAGACTCGTTACCCAAAGTAGCGGGTCTTTCTTTTGTCTGTCTTTTTCCAGAACCTAATGGAGTCAGACGTTAAAGAAACACAATTATTTCAAGGTAACTATTAATTCAATCAATTAAATCAAATAGGAGAATTAAATTATGTCTAATATCCAAACAGCTAGTTCTGCGAACCAGAGAGCAGCAATCATTCGTTTAGCCTTCCGCAAAGGTAGTGACGAGATTCATGTAGGTTTGACCAAACAAGGCAACAAAACCTTTATTGGTGAAATTGTTTATTCTGAAGACCTTGTAGTCAGTAACTATAACCAACTCGTCAGTGTAAGCGGTCAAAGTATAGAAGGCAATGTAGGAACTATTTGTATTGCTGATGATGATGAAGCTGACTTGCTAATAGAGCAAATTGAGACTATTCAAGCTAACCGTCCTATTAATGAAAGAGGTAATAAATATCCTTTTGTCTTCCTTCGCGTTGTAACTGATGGGTTGGTTATCTATAACAAAGGCAATAAAGATGAGAAAGACCGTCTGACCTTCTTAGATGTAGAGCTAATTGAAGTAGAAGAGGATGCACCCCCAGAAGTAGCACAAATAGAAAAACGTATTGCTTTACCTCAAACTGCTGCTGCTCGTTACGGCACTGTTAGCTACCAAGCTGTTCGTCATAACCGTAAGAATAATAATCAAGAGCGTGTCTGGAGTAACCCTCGTAGAAAACAAGAAGTAGTCGAACCAACTCAAGTCTCTATTTCTTCAGACTCACCACAGGACAAATTAAACATGGTAGCTTCGGCAATGCGTAGTGCTGGTATGTCTCCTATAGAAATAGCTGAAGCACTTAAAGAGCAAGTGGGAGTTTAATCTAAGTATTTAATTGTATAGCTCATATCTCTATCAAATTTATTTATTGAAAATCAATCTAAGGAGTAATAAAAATTGTTATGCCCAATCCTAATAAACCAAATAGTAATGTCAATTCTCATGGAAAGCCTAGAATCAATCTTGATGAGAGAATTGCTAAGAAGCAATCTAGAGTTCATAGTGCTAATGATAAGTTCAGGAATAATTTCAGAGCTTCAAATAAACAAATTGCTGTTAGTAGTGGGGAAGCTATTGAGGATAGATTGCTCTATGAAGCATCTAAAGATTTAGAGGAGCAACTATTAGACGAACAATATGATGCTGTTGTTAGAGCCAACAATAGATATGCAGCAATGGTAAATAATGCAGTAGGTATGCTAGAAGCTGAAGAGGATGAGAATGTCCGTCTATTAACTGAAGTAGAAGATGATGTAATTGATGCTGACTTTGAGGAAATAAAAGTAGCATTGCCAGCCCGTGAATCTAGATTTACCAGCAGTAGATTTTTGAGTGCTAGTAACGAGACTAAATCACTTGCTAGTGCAGATAAACCAGAAGACAAAAAAACTAATAAGTATCAGGTAGAACTTCCAGAATAATTAGCAAGTAATTTATTTCATAGACCTTCAGTTAAGCAACTCACTGAGGGTCTACTTTTTTTGTACATAGAAGTTGTAATTAAAAGCATATTATGGAAATTTCAAATAACATTTTAGAATTGATTGAAGCTGGATATAAGCAGCATTGTGATAGTATTAGTGCCTTAGTATATGAGCGTTTAAATGTCCCTGCTGTAGAGATATTTAGCAGGTTGTTTAAGGAGCATAGAGGCGTTATAAATGCTTATTGTGATAAATACGGCATAGATTTAGCAAGCGTCTTAGAAGCCAATGATGTAGAGGTAAAACAAAGTATTGGGTTATCTATTATTGAGAATGATATTATGTTTGCTCTTGGTAGCAAGAGTAAATACGATGATGAACTAAAACAGTTAGGAATCAAGACTATTAGGATTACTAACGGTATTGAAAACTGTCCTTGGTTAGCTTTATTTAATAGTCCTAATAACTTAGCTTGGTTTGTTAAGCGTACTGACAAAGTTATAGAATGCTTAGACCCAAATAATAAGTGGTATGACTTTATCGTACAAACTATTGAGACTATCAAAGATAACTGGATAGACCCTCAAAGTGTTAAGCCTAACCTAGATGACTACTGGCAACTGATTGATTTAACTGTACCAGATGCAGTTAAGGATTTAGTAGTAAAGTCTGCTGGCAACTCTTAGATAGTCCCACCTCTATGTCTCAAGATGTAGAGGTTAATTGTTGTCATGACCAAGAGGATAATTATATCTCTAATGATATTGACGAGATATTGAATAGTAACAGACCTTTAAGTAATGAGAAGGTAGCACATATAGCAGCCTATCTCTGGGATAAAACATCTAAACCTCAAACTTTATCTCAACTAAAAACAGCACGTAAAAGTGCGGAGTTATTAATTAACTATCTTGATGAGTGTATTCAAGAATTAGAAGAGCAAGAAAGTTTAGAACAACAGTTTAAAAGGATTATTGGTATTGATATTCCTAGTAGAAGATTAAGTATAGAAGAGTATAGAAAATATATTCATCCTAAGTTTAGTAATTGGTGCTTGGAAGACAAACAATTCTTTGTTGATAACTTTAGCTCTATTCTTCCTTTAAATATAGTTGGGCTTAAGAAAAAGTATCTTTAGTTAATCCATGTACATTAGTAATTATTGATTAATATACCTAACTATTATTCTAGATACAATAGTATTTATATACTTAAAAAATCAACATGAAAAATAAAAATAGAATCCAAACTAGCCCTAAGCACGTAACCTTACAAAACTTTGTTATTGAGTTTGTAGAGCAGCAAGCACAGAAAAATGACAAGTCATTCTCTAGTCAACTCAATAACAAAGTTAGGATGTTTAAGCAACAATATGACTATTAATCTTTGTAAAGAGAAAATATTAATAGAAATACAAAGTAAGTTTAGAAAGAATATCAGAGGTGCAGGTCTAATTTATATGGGATTATATGACTTGATTAATGAAGAACGACCTATCACACCTGAAGGGATTTCTAAGGCTATATATGCCCCCTTGTCGTTTGTCTTAAAGTATGAATATATATGGAGTATATATATTAGTTAGTCTCCGTAAAGAATCCTAAAAGACAAAATAAAAGTAGGCACAAGATATCTACAGTATCTATATAAATAAAGAGTTGGAGCTTGATTTATTCTTTGTATATAGTTGGGGTCTAGAGCGACTATATATAGCATAAATATAGACAAAAAAAGACCTGCTAATAGTTAGTAGGTCTTTTTATTGATAAATGAATAACAAAGTAATCGCTATGTCTGAGCTTTAATCCTATGCTAATTCATCATCTTATTTAATGATATTAAATAGTAGGCGTAATAAATAGGTATAAATATTTATAAGTTAGAATATAGATAGGGAATTAGATATTAAAA
>JBCDDK010000086.1:0-28194 GCA_039180345.1 Cyanobacteria bacterium P01_G01_bin.39
CTAGGATTTTGAATGTATTATTAATATTAATTATATCAAAAATAAAAAAACTCCCAGGAATATTGGATCAGCCAAAAAAAGAATTACTTTTCTCATCATTATTAAATTTTAATATTACTAATTCCTTATTCGTGAGTCTTACGATATTTTAAATCCTCAAGAGTTAATCAATAAAGCAATAAAATTTACTTTATTGATTAATCTAATTTTAATAGCGGCATTGCTGAATGTGTAGTAATACAGCACCATTTCACTCACTCATCCGCAAATAATAACTTCTTAAAAGCTAAAAGCTGATAGATAAGAGCCAAGAGCTACAAGCAGTATTATTTCGTGTGTTATCACTTAAATCAGCAACGCCTTAATAGCGATAAAAAATGAAAGGAAGCGCGCGTCCTCCTCTGAGAATTGAAGTAAGCCTATCAGGGGTAGAATCAAACCTGTCAGGTTGAAATATTTCTTTTCTCAGCGTTTGACGAGTTAATGAAGTGGGAGGGATTTTATAGCGTCTGATGTATGCTGTATAATCTATGCCAATTTCATTATCAATAAAGTAAGAACTATCAATCAAGCCTGAATCACTAGTAAGATTGTTTTCTCCTAAAATATAGACGGTATTATCTAGAGGCAAGCCTGTATTCAAAAGATTGGGGTTAACACCATCCTGCTTGGCAATCCTTTGTGGTTTACTATTAGCAGAGCTAGTTTCAGGCGATCGCTTTTGACTCACATTGCAGATATCACTTAGATCCGTCAGTTGTCCTGAATTGTCGATAATATAGCATTCTGGGCGTTCTTGTGCTGCAACTACAGGAGTCAATGCACCCATAAAACCTAGGCTGGATAGAAATATTGTTAGTAGAGATTTATAAGTCATCGGTCTAACTTTTGATAAAGGATAACAGTATATTTACTGATAACTTGATTGTAGCTTTAAAATAGACGACTATATTACTAACATATATTTACATTTGGTAAGTTAAATAACAAGCGATTGCATGATTAGCAAAATACTTGAGCTAGGAGATAGTGATTGAATTTGAGCTGAATTTTATAACCAAATATAGATGCGAGAATCAATTTGCTTGTCTATGTTGGGAATAATTATTCTTATTAATCGCAAAAATCTCAAATTGCGCTCGACGGTCTGTATGAAATTGCGATTACATTATTAATAAGAGAATGTTTAATCTAAAAAATGGCTGCAACTGACTTTAAAGATTATTATCAGATATTAGGCATTAGCAAAAATGCGACTGCTGAAGAGATTAAGAAGGCATATCGTAAGTTAGCACGAAAATATCACCCCGATCTTAATCCAGGCAATCAGCAAGCCGAAACGAAATTTAAAGAAATAAATGAGGCTCAAGAAGTACTGTCTGACCCTGAAAAACGGAGAAAATATGATCAATATGGTCGATATTGGCAGCAGGCAGCTCAGAGAAACTCTGCATCAGGATCTAGCTCAGGAAATGGCGGATTTAATAATGTTGATGTTGGTGGTTTTGACTTTGGTCAGTATGGCAATTTTGAAGAGTTTCTCAATGAAATTTTAGGGCGTAGTCGAAGTCAAAGTAGAAGCAGCTATAGTTATCAGAGTTCATCGCCTGGGGGCTTTGGCGGATTTGCAGACGGCTATAGTAATACGCCAGCACAAGATAGCGAAGCGGCAATTGCTCTTACTTTCTCTGAAGCCTTTAACGGCACTCAAAAACAATTTCGCTTAGGGTCAGAAACGGTAAAAGTTCGTATTCCTCCTGGAGCAAAAACTGGTAGCCGTCTAAAAATTAAAGGTAAAGGACAACCTAGTCCCCTTTCGCGACAGCGAGGAGATTTGTATCTCAATATTGAACTTCAATCTCATCCTCTGTTTAAATTCGATGGAGACAATCTGGTTGCCGAAATTCCGATTACTCCCGAAGAGGCGGTATTAGGGGCGGAAATTACTATCCCAACTCCTGAGGGGAAAGTAACTATGAAGGTTCCCTCAAAAGTAGATTCTGGTCAATCATTAAGATTAAAAAACAAAGGTTGGCGACAACCCAATAATCAGCGCAGTGATTTGATCGTCAAACTAAAAATAGTAACTCCCAAAGACTTGAGCAAAACAGAGCAAGAATATTATCAAAAGCTCTCGTCAGCCAGTAGCTATAACCCCCGTAAGAGCTTGGAGGATATGAGATTATGATAGTAGCTTGTCCCAACCTGTAGTTAATCGACATGGGGATAGCCTAATTAGTCTGGAGCTAGTAGCGATAATGATGCCAACATCGATAACTACTATTCATAGCTTTATCCGTTTGGGAGTAATTAAACCTGAAGCTTCGATGCTGAGATTAGAAGATACATGACGTTGATACATCAGGCGGAGAAAGTCAGAAGTATTACTGAGGCAATATAAATTCCACCAAATACGGGGGATAAGCCCTAAGGGAATGGCTTCGCTTGCTGCACTAGGTTCTTAATACTGCTTCTCACTCCCTCGGATAAAACCCATTCATTACCCATTGGTGACAAGTTATGGGAATAGAAAGAGCTATCAAACTTAGACCTGATAAAATCCTGTAGCAACTGATGAAACAAAACATGACTATAATCTAAAAGCAAAATACTCAACAAGTACTGAACAAAAACCTATAAAATATAAAAATCTGTCAAATATAATGATGGAAGTTGTAATAATTCATGCCATTTTTTTATTTATTAAATTAATTATTCAATCCTTAAAAATACCAAAGTACCATACATCAAGAAAACAGTCGGGATAACTATTTGATGAAGATAGCATCTCCAAAAAACAAAATTACTTGCAAAAGAATATATATTGACTTCACCCCACAGAAAATATGTATTCTTTAGTGATAACAGATACTTTTTAAGCAAATTTTCATTTGTTATTTGAAATACTTGAAATGTCTATAAATATTGCACAATTTACTTCTGCGCCATTTTATACATTTTCTCTGCCATTGCCATACTGGTTAAAGAACGGAGTAGCAAAATAAACCAGAAGGTAGCAAAGCAGAATAAAGCGATCGCAACTCCTTTTAAATTCCCCACAAGTAGGACTGAACCTGAAAGCAGACTAAATCCAGCTAGACAGGTATAGATCAGGCTTTTAATACCTAATTGAATTTGCTTGAGGGAACGTTCACTTTCGGTTGCCCGAACTTTAATCTGTAACTCCCCTAAGTCTAAGCGAGATTCCAAACGCATAATCGACATCTGAGTGCGGTTGGGCTGCTTTAACTTATACTGAATAAAGTCTTTGGTTTGGCGAGCGAGCATACCTAACATGCTGCCTTGTTGTTGCTGAAAAGCTATTTGTTTCAAGAAAGGTTGGGCAGCGGCTAATAGGTTGTACTGGGGATCGAGAGCGCGAGCAATGCCGTCTAAAGTAGTCAAAGATTTGACAATAAAGGTCATTTGAGGCGGGAGACGAAATGGCTGTTGCTCAAAAATTGAGTAGACCTCATCGGTAATTTGTTCAAAGGCACGAACATCGACAGGTTTATCCCGAAACTCCTCAATCATAAAGGCGATCATACGCTTAACAGGGGTCATGTCGGCAACAGGTTCAATTAGACCCATGTAAATTAGAGTTTCAACAACTTCGTCGGTATCTTTTTTTAAGACGGCAAAAAAAGTCTTGATCATCTGATCTTTGGCAATGGTTTTCACTTCTGCCATCGTGCCAAAATCATAAAATATAATGTCTCCCCGCGCACTTACCGCCATATTTCCTGGATGGGGATCGGATTGAAAAAAACCATCTTCTAAAAGCTGTTTCAAATAGCAGGTGATGCCAAGCTGAATAACTTCCTGGGTATCAATTTGACTAGCTTCCAAAGCGGGACGATTATCAATCTTAATTCCTGGAAGATATTCTAAAGTTAAAATTTTACAGGTGGTATATTGCCAATAGACCTCTGGCACTGCTACTCGTTGGTAATTCTGAAAATTTTGGCGAAAGCGATCAGCATTTTTGCCTTCATGAATATAATCAATTTCTAAATATAAAAGCTCAAAAAATTCCCGATAAATCGCTTCTAAATTAAATTTTCTAATATCTTTCAATAATCGATTGAGCCATCTAACTAAGCGATGTAAAATCTCAAAATCTAGGTTAAATAGCTTTGCTAAACCTGGACGCTGTACCTTAACTACTACATCCTCCCCCGTATGCAACCTAGCTTTGTGTACCTGACCTAAACTAGCCGCAGCGATGGGAGTAGGATTAAACTCAGCAAACAGCACACTAATCGGCTTGCCCAACTCTTGTTCAATAACTGCGATCGCTAAATCAGAATGAAAAGGGGGAACTCGATCCTGTAACTGACTGAATTCTTGAATATATTCGATGGGAATCAAATCAGCGCGGGTAGATAGAGCCTGTCCAATCTTAATAAAGGTTGGGCCCAATTCCAGAATATTTTTAACCAACCATTTTGCAATCCGATGTCTACTGCGGGGAGAATTATTGCCCGTAATTTTATGCCACCACAGAGAAAATATTAGTTTAAAAGCAATACCAAAAATTTTTAGCTGGCGGGAAAATGGCGCGTAGGGATAGCTGTGGTCGGGCGATCGCCGTAAGTTTAAATTTTGGATTTTTTTGCTGGGATACCATTTCATAAAAATATTAGAGAATCGATCAATTTAAAAATGAGATTGGTTAAAAATAGATCGTGTTTTAGCGATTATCTAACATTAAATAATTTACCATTAGCCTAACTAATAGATGGTTGAATTTGAGGTAATCTAAGCGCAAAAGTAGTTAAAAATGCCCCAGAGTCATCCTCTAGGGGTTCACTGGTTACTTCGATGGTACCGCTTAAATGTTCAACTAAATACTGTACCAAGGTCAACCCCAATCCAGTTCCAGGTACCGCACGATCAGTAACCCCTTGACCACGTCTAAACTTATCGAAGATGTAAGGAAGTTCTTCGGGGAGAATTCCTGCACCAACATTAGTTACCGAAATTAAGATATTTTCTGATGTGGTGTTACGTTCGCTTGATACTGAGAGTTCAATAGTAGTGTCAGAATCAGAATACTTGCCCGCATTAGCCAAAAGTTCATGTAGAACTTGCGACAAACTTTCGGCATCAGTATAAATTTTTAAATCAGGCTCAGAGATTTCGCTGCTTAAAGTAATTTCCCGTTGTTGTAACTTGGGGGCAAAGTTATGAGTTAGCTGAGCAACAGTTTGTGGAAGATTTAACTCCTGGGGACTAAAATCTACTTCTCCCGATTCTAATTCCTGTAATTTCAGTAGATCTTTAATCAAATTATATTCACGATTCCATTCTTGCTCTAAGATATCCAAATATTTCTCCCGCATCTGGGGGGGAATTTGAGCCTGACGCAGCATCTTAATTGCCATTTTCATGCTGGTTAAAGGAGTTTTCAACTCATGACTCATACTATTCATAAAGTCGTCCTTTAACTGGTTCAGCTTTTGCAGTTGCTTGATATGTTGACGCATCTTAGCAGAAAGCTTTGCCTGCATATCAATACTAGACTTGAGCTGGGCAGTTCGTTCATCGACAATGAGCTGTACCTGATTAAGAGTTTGATGGTGAATGAGGGCAGTACTAACCTGGACTCCTACCCAATCAATCAACTCAACTTCATCTTGAGACCAATAACGGGTCGTATTGTGCTGGAGAACGATAAAACCGAGAACCATTGCTGAGTCGGTTTCACTGGTTTTTTTGCCCATTAAAGGCATCATTAATAAAGCACTTCCCCAAGGATGAAGCAAATCAGTAGCGAGATCAGGAAAGACAGTATCAGCATCAAATTTGAGGCAGTTAGGAGCATTTTGCCATGCTTTTTGGCATAGGTCTGAATCGTTCAAGTTGAAAGACAATTCTGGCTCAGTCAGCGAACTTGGAGTCTGAGCATTCCACTGACAGGCAATCTTAGCCGTACCTTTGACTGAGTTCTTACTTCTACCTTTAGCTCTTAAAGGATTTTGGTACTTCAACATCAAAACCAGACCCCGATCTACTTGAAGGGCTTTGCAGATCTCGGTTAAACAGCTATCAAATAATAACTGGGGTTGATATCCTTGAGAAATTTCTCGACTTAAATTCTTGAGCAGAGTTTGATATCGAGTTTTAGTCCGAGTTTGCTTTTGTAATTGTGCTTGAGAAATTGCGATCGCCATTAAATCTAATGTCTTGGTTAATAATTCATGTTCAGCCTGAGTCCAGGTCGAGGACTGAGACTTGAGCAATAAAACTAAGCCGTTAGTCTGATGTTGAAATTGTGTTGTCATTCCCAGCCAAGTTTTAGTAGGCAAGGAGGTTTGCATTATCTGATCAAGTTCTGGAAATAAATCCGAAGAGTTAGGGATAACAGAAGCCTGTTGATTAACTTGATCTAGGGTTAGACGAGAGAGCTGATTAATAACCCCATCGTCGATTAAACCTATTGACTGTTGCCAGTAATTGACTTGATTAGTACTAGATAGATTAGACGTTGTAACTACAATGCAGGCTTGAGCAGCAAATAAAAGACCGAGTTGATTCGCTAAATTTGGAAGTAACTGGGAGCCAGGATTCTCTAGGACAAGCTGTAGAATGACATTTTTAATCTGGTCGATGTCTGATACATGTTGCATAGTCTTAGATAAATCTCGCCTCTTCATCAATAAAACGAAGCAAGCAGAATAACAATTTTAAGGAACCCTGATTTATTTGATTGATCATGGTTTTAGTAAGCTATTTCTATCGGTAACAAAGCAACAACGTGAATAAAAAAACTAGTTACATAGTGCATAGTTTCCTCCGTACAGGATTATCATTCCCATTTTTGTGGGACAAATCTATACCAGGTTAACTATTTTCACGCCGATGATGATTGGTTTAATTTAGATTGCTAACCATAAATCAATTGAATTTTTTATTAACACAGACTGCAAGTTGACGGGGCGTACAGAGTCTACATCTGGACAAAGCGCCTTTGCCTGCACGTAGCCTGCATTACGCGACCGACTGACATCAGGATTACTTATAAATACTAAAAATGCTGAAATCCTTTACCTACATTTAAGGTTTGTTCCGTGAGCCAATTATCAGCATTAACTATTTTGACGAGCGACCCCCTAAAGGGTTCAGCAGTTGCTCTTTGTTGGGAACCAACAAGACCGCACTGCTTCACCGCGTCGCCGACAGGCGCAAGGGAACGCGCGAGTTTGATAGTCGAATTATCCACAATCTTGCCAATTATCGCGGCGTTTTTACCTAAATTGTCGATCAACTTTGAAGCGAATTCTGAAGGTAAACATAATACTAGTTCGTAATCTTCGCCCCCATAAAGCACCCACTGGGCTGCTGTCTTTTGCCCTACCATCTCAACCAAACCCGAAAAGATCTCCACACAGGAAAAATCCATTACTGCCCCCACTCCACTACAGCGGCAAATTTGTTCAATAGCATCCGCTAGACCATCACTACTATCCATACCTGCGATCGCAATATGTTCTGGAATTTTGAAGAGATAGGGTAAGACATCAAGTCTTGGTTTTGGTCTTTGATGAGCCTGAATTAGTTGTGAGCGTACCTGGGGTTCTAAATTATGTCCAATACCAGAATCGAGCAACAGTTCTAAACCTCCCCTCGACAGCCCATGGCAGCCCGTAACTACAATTGCATCTCCAACTTGAGCTACGTTGCGGCGAATAGCTCTTGATGGTACAACTTCTCCCAGGGCGGTGATTGCTAAACTGACCACTGGCGAGCGACAGATATCTCCTCCTACCAAAGGAGTCTGATATGCTCCAAGACAGGCGCTTATTCCTTGATATACCTCTTCTACCCATGACACAGGCTGGTTCGGAGGTAAAGACAAACCAACAGTAATCCCCAAAGGAGTTGCTCCCATAGCCGCCAAATCAGATAAATTAGCCGCAGCGCCACGCCAGCCGACATCAAAAGCAGATGTAGTGCGATCGCTAAAATGAACTCCATCGACTAAGACATCTGTAGTAACTACCAAAGATTTATCAGGATGAGTTACCAGAATTGCTCCGTCATCGCCAACTACATCAGGAGGACAAAATCGCTGTAATCTTTCTAATAATCCCTGTTCACCCAAATCTTTGACTAAAAGAGAATCGTCACTCATTACACTGTCAATCTAGAGTTCTTTGATCGCTATCATAGCTCCATGCCATAAATGATTGACTTTAAGATTATTAGGTTCACTAAACTTTATTTCGATATTTTAGCTCGAACAATAGTTAGTAGAGTGAGCAATGCTCACCCTGTTGACTCTTAACTCTTAACTGAATTTGGTTCTTTTAAATTTTCTATACCCTCAATAACTTTTGCTGAAATAATCTTGTCTCCTGCGGTTAATTCTTCTAGGATTTCTTTGCCCTTAGTTAAATAACCAAAAACAGAATAGCGCCCGTCCATCAGATTGTAACCAGGAGGCGTAATTTCGGTATCAAACTTAAAGAAGAAAAATTGAGAAGACCCACCATTAGGATCATTAGCAGGACGAGCTAAAGCTACTGCACCATAAGCATTAAAGGGAATTGCAGGAACATCTAAATAGCGCCCCAATTCTTCTAAAGTTTCTCCATACACAGGTAAATCATCTCCCTTGACCAATACCTCAATCGGAATTGCCCGATATTCGTTAGTTTGAGGATCAATGAAACCATCAGCCTCTCCAGGAGGATCACCCGCTTGCAAAATATAGAAATCTTCAGCTCGATTAAAGTCTAAGCCATCGTAAAAACCTCGATCAACTAGATCAATGAAGTTACCTCCATTTACAGGAGCGCTATAGCCATCAACGACAATCTCTAAATCACCTTTATTAGTCTCCAATGCTACGGTGGCACGACCTAAAAGCTGAGGCAGGTAAGCATATTCTTCTGGTACTTCAAAAGGATACTCTGTCACCATCAATTCTTCCAAATCAGTGACTAAACCCAACAATTCTCTACGTTCAATGTAGGTTGCTTCGCGATCTTTACTCTCAACAATTTCCTTGAGTTTTTCTGTTCCTTGACTTAACTGCTCAATTAACGATGCTGCTTGTGCTTGGTCTTCATCAGGAATAGATGCCAGTAACTTATCCCGACGAGAGGACAGCACATAGCTAGCGTTTTTGAGATCGCGCTTGATATTTTTCCAACGTTTTCCCCGTAATTGATTAGAAATATCTTCTAAGCTTTTTTGCAGTTTTCTAACAGAGTCGTTGTCTATCGGCAAAGCATATCTCAAAATAGCTTGGGGATCAGTAACTGCATCTCCCTGCGCCAAAATAGCTGATGCCTGCGGCTGCCAAGTAAGTAATACACTACCAAAAATAACCACCGTTGTGATAACAGTTAACACTCGATTAAAACCAGAGCGAAACTTTTGGAGCAATATATATCTCTTTGTGTTCATATTTATATTTTGAAAATCCTACGGATATTAAAAGAAACCAAAGCTACTAAGGTGTATGTTCTTAGTATTTGCTCTCCCTTGTCAACATTTCTTTACTTGCTGTGGTACTCAACGGCTCACAATTCGAGAAGACTAAAAAATAGGCAACTAGAGACTTAAAGACCTCAAGCTAATTAATTTAACTATTGCTACTTCTGTTTTGATCCTGACTGACTCATCCTTTTACAAGCCCGCCATCAGGTACAATTAAATGTCGATCATCTTCGCAAGTATTTTTAGCTTCATGATTTCTAGTAATGACTTTCGTACAGGAGTTACTGTCGAGCTAGATGGCTCTGTCTGGCGGGTAGTAGAGTTTTTACATGTAAAACCAGGGAAAGGTTCAGCTTTTGTGAGAACTAAGCTAAAGAACGTCCGTACTGGCAATACAGTAGAAAAAACTTTCCGCGCAGGAGAAACTGTTCCCCAGGCAAATTTAGAAAAACGCACCATGCAACATACCTATAAAGACGGTGACGAATTTGTCTTTATGGATATGGAAACTTACGAAGAGACGCGACTTAATGCCGAAGGTTTGGGTGAACGTATTAATTTCCTGAAAGAGGAAATGGAAGTAAACGTTATTTTCTGGGACGATCAGGTACTCGAAATAGAATTACCGACTTCAGTAGTACTAGAAATCACTGATACCGACCCTGGAGTGAAAGGAGATACTGCTACAGGAGGCACCAAACCCGCAATAGTCGAAACAGGAGCCCAGGTGATGGTGCCACTGTTTATTTCAATTGGCGAAAAAATTAAGGTCGACACCCGCGACGGTTCTTATTTAGGTAGAGAAAATTAACCTTAACTTTAGAATAGTTCGGCAAATTACTCAATCTCTCAGATATGCCATAATGCGTAGCTATCTTAAGAGAATGACAAAATTACATTTAATAACGGTTGTATAGTTTGTGTCTATAAATTTTCAAGAACTTCGCGATTTATTAGGAGCGATCTCCCAAACCGACATCACGGAGTTAGTCCTCAAAAACAGTGACTTTGAATTGACGGTACGCAAAGAAAAAGGCTTGGTGGCAGTTCCGCAAGTTTCAACTGTCTCCACTCCCATACTGGAGACTATTTCCCCGTCAGTAGCGAAAACTCCTGTAACTCCTCCCTCTGAAACTCCTGCTAGTCCTGCGGTAGATGATAAAAAGTGGGTTGATGTCACTTCACCGATGGTGGGAACATTTTATGCTGCCCCTGCACCCGATGAAGACCCTTTTGTCACTGTTGGCGATCGCATTAACAAGGGTGATACGGTGTGTATTATTGAGGCGATGAAACTGATGAATGAGATTGAAGGGGAAGTGACAGGTCAAATTATGGAAATATCGGTTCAAAATGGTGAACCAGTTGAGTTTGGGCAAGTATTAATGCGAGTAAATCCAGGGTGAATTTTGAGGGATAAAGCATGAACAAAGGCATGAGCCGCATGTATGAGGAATGAGGAACAAAGGCTTATAGTTCTAAGAGTTGGCAATGTGACAAACAAACAAAAACCCATAGTTAAAAGCGCGTGTCTTGATTCGGGCGGTCAACATCCTGGGGTCTCCCCAGGATTACGCCCTCAGAATTTATTTCAAGACCTTGGTCGCCCGTCACCGCATGTCGCTTTGTCAACCCATGTTTGCCTCAAGTTGCTGACCGACTAGTGCTTGCACCACCCGCAGGGTTCCGCATGTAGGGGTTAATGATTCTTTTATTGGTTTTTACTTTACTTAGCAATCTTCCCTAATAAGAGTCAAGCAGTGTTAACCTCGGGAGATATTGGAGGCTGAATGTTTGCTATTTTGACGTCATGGAAATTCTGACGATTGCGTTATCGAGCTTGTTATCTTTGGGTGCCAGTGGTGGTCTGATTTTGGACAGAATTGCTCAAGGTCAACTCCGTGATCAAGTTATCGACGTTGAACAGCAAGCAGTAAGAATTGATAACCGACCTAATTATCAGGTGATTCAAGGAAAATTAGATCGAGTCAGAATTGCCAGTAGAGGAGTCAAAATTAAACCTGGTCTAAGAATCGCTATCGTCGATTTGGAAACAGATCAGGTTGCTCTGAACTTAGCTGAACTAAACTTTGATAATCTTGATGAATTAAGAGCATCACTGTCACAACCCGTTTCAGGATTAGTGCGACTGGTTTTGACGGAAACAGATCTTAATCAAGCTTTGCAGTCTCCTGAAATTTTAGCTCAACTCCAAACTACACTTAATCGTTTAATTGCACGTCGGGCTGGTTCGAGCAACATTAGTTATCAACTATCCGATCTTGGTTTAGAATTGCGCCCTACAAATCGTCTACAAGTAAAATTTAAGTTAAATAGAGCCTCATCTAGTACAGAAAACAGATCAAATCGAAGTACTGGAACATCTAAGTTCACAAATCGTTCTAGAGAATTAGATATTGCTTTGGAATTAGAATTCCAAGTTGTCAATGGAACCACCGTACGCTTATTAGAACCGATGGGAACTGTTAACAACCGCCCTCTCTCAGACAGATTGCTCAAGGGTTTTGCCGAGGGAATAAGCGATCGCCTTGACTTAAATTCCCTCTCAGCCGACGGAATCATAACCCGTATCTTACAATTAGAGATTGATGAGGATAAATTAGAACTAATCAATTTTACTAGACTGGAAACAAAGACTCAGTAATTCTCAATTTTGTTGATAGTAAGTATTTCCTTAACTAGGAGCGTAGTTTATGCAGGATCATAATAAAAGTCGTTTTTCTCTAACTGCGCTAGCAGTTATCACTGGGATTATTTTGGCTGCGGGGGGAGGCATTGCCTGGTGGGCAAAATCCAGCCTTGAGCAAAAAGCAGAAGTCAATAAACCAAATCCAGCGCCCATTGTTAAACCAGAAATTCCCACTACACCAAAACCAATTACCGAGGAGAAGGTGGTGGAAATTTGCTGGATCGATCCCACTAGCGAAAGTATTAAATTAGTTACCAATAAAATGACTTTTGCTAAGTCGGTCAAATCGGAGCAGATTTTAACGACGGCATTGTTAACCTTATTTACTCCTCCCTCCGAAGATTCGACCTACACTACCGCTATTCCTCAAGGAACTAAGCTGCTGGATGTAACTACTGACAAATCAGGAATCCATCTTAATCTGTCTGGGGAATTTGTTTCTGGTGGCGGTAGTGCCTCCATGAGTAGTCGTTTAGCGCAGGTAATTTATACTGCTACTAGTTCAGATAATAGTCGCCCTGTTTGGATTAGCGTTGAAGGTAAACCTCTGACAAGTTTGGGAGAAGAGGGAATTATTGTCAGTCAACCGATGACTAGAGACGATTTTAAAGACAACTTTACCTTGTAGTAATTAATAAAATATTTAGTTTAATTTTTATGCCATTACTAAGCCTGATCAATATTTATTATAAGTACCTATTAACTGGTTATTGACTTCTAGTTTTATTCGTTTTATTGATAATTACTTCAAAATACCAATTTAAAAAGGGAGCTAATAAACTATGCCACCGATTTAAAATGGTTAATTCCGTTCCTGGAGCGATCGCAAATCTACCTTGATCGACTCCTGTTAAAATTGCTGCTGCTACAGCTGATGCACTCCAAGTTTTAGCTGTAGCGGTTATTTTTTTTGTTTCAATTGGCTTGATTTTGTTTTCTGCCGCTAACTGTGGTGTATCTGTATCAGGAGGATAAACTATGGTTATCTTAATTCCTTGAGGCTTTAATTCCCCCCGCAGAGATTCCGCCAATCCTCTGAGGGCAAACTTGGAAGGGCAGTAAGCACTATATCCATAAATCCCAATTAATCCTGCCCCAGAAGAAATCATCACAATTTGACCCCGATTATTCTTCAGCATTTCAGGGAGGATAGCTTTAATACTGTATAAAGTACCAAAATAATTAACAGCCATAGTCCGTTCAAAGATTTCTAGAGGAATCTGAGCAAAATAACCTGGGTGAGCCATTCCCGCTGAGGTAATTAATAGTTCTGGTGTACCTAATATAGCGATCGCCTGTTGAATGGCGCTGGTGATTGACTGTCGATCAGAGACATCAGCAGTGGCGATTTCTACTTGTCCTGGAGTTAAATTAATAATCTCTTGTTTAGTTTGTTCTAATTTGCGGCGGTCGCGAGCAATTAATGATAGATTAGCTCCCTGTTGTGCTAAAGATTTTGCCAGTGCTTTACCAATTCCACTTGAGCCACCAGTAATAATCACATGTTGATTAAGATATTTCACCAGGAATAATTAACTTACTAAAAGATTGCCATCAGAATAATACTGTCAAATCCTACCCAGAGATTATTGAGCCAATAGATCTTTCTCGTCAAAAGCTATAAACAGTGATTAACATAAAATGGCTGCTTTCATCTCCTTGACTTTTATTATGGTAGTCAACCAGTTTCTCACTTTACAGCGCCAAATTAAAAGATGGTTTAATAACTTCACGTTAGCTACGATTGTATTTTCTATTTGCTGTTATGTATATGCGAAGAAAATTGAACCCAACTGGATCGAAGTAGTGCCAATCCAGTTGGCAATTCCTCATCTAGAGCAAAATTTCGATGATTTTAAAATTGTTCAAATTAGCGATCTCCATCTCAACAAATTCATGCTAGCAGCACGTATCGCTAAGACGATCAAACTGGTTAATCAACAGCAGCCAGACTTGATCGCTATTACAGGAGATTTTATTACTCAAGGGCAGGATTTTGAGCCGAATCAACTAATCTTGGAATTAAGCAAGCTTGAATCTAAATTGGGAACATTTGCTGTATTAGGTAATCACGATCATTGGGGCAATAATATAGATTTGCTCATCGAAAGCTTAGAGCAAAATAAGATAAATTTGCTCAATAACCAGGTTTACATGATTAATCGTGATGAGCAGAAGTTAGCTTTGGCTGGACTTGATGATCCATATTGGGGAGATCCAAATCTAAGCAAAATCATTGCTCAACTGCCAGATAACCCCACAGCAATTTTATTAGTTCACGAACCAGACTATATCGAAAAAAGTGCCAAGACCCACAAATTTGCCCTGCAATTATCAGGTCATTCTCACGGAGGACAAATTAAAGTTCCTTTTCTAGCACCTTTAATATTGCCTTACGGCGCTAAAAAATACTTTGCTGGATTGGATCGAGTCGAAAACACCATCACCTACACTAATCGCGGAATAGGTATGACTGGATTGCCCCTGCGCCTTGGTAGTCGTCCCGAAATCACCGTATTTACGCTTCATTCTCTCAAATAGCTCATTTGCCTTGAATTTGATTCAATAATCTGTTGACTGTTGACTGTTGACTGTTGACTGTTGACTGTTGACTGTTGACTGCCTAACTTCCCGTAGCAATCTGAATTACCTGCATCAAGTCTTGAACACTACATTGTTGTGCAGGCAGCAGGCAGGGATAAACGTTTAAGCCAGAAATTTTGTTTGCTGCTTCTGTAGTTCTAGTATCTAGAGTAATTAGAGGTAGTGCCGCAAGATATTCCGATTCCAAAAGCGATCGCAAATAACTATCAGGTTGCATCAGTTGATAACTATCAAGAATAATTACATCTAATTGCCAGATACGAGCCAAGGTATGAGCCTGTTCTAGGCTATCAGCTTCGATGATACGGTGTTGATAATTACTATGCTGTTCGTTGTTCTCTGTCCAGCTTTTGAGATTAAAATTAGGGTTATTGCTGCTGCCTACCTGGAGATCAATTGCCTCAGGTTCGGGATAAAGGCAAAGGATAGTTAAATTAGAACCAGAGTTCTCAGCTTGCTTAGGGATGGCAGAAGGTATGCTGGAGGGATTAGCGTCCTCTGCCTGGATCAAGGGGTGATTCTGGTTTTTAGGTATGAGTAAAGTAAACTGGCAGCGGTCTGTTGAACAAATGTGAGTCACAGAACCATTAAGAACCTCAGCCAAGTATTCCGCAATAACTAAGTCTAACCCTGAATCTGGAGTACTGGAACTGTTACTCTGTGGAGATGAAAAACCAAGAGCAAAATTGCTCAAGTTGTTCCCAACTACAATTGCCGTCAATCCTGAGAGATTACTAATCTTAATATCTAGCTTGTTGGAAGATTTATCAATCCGAATTGTCTCTGAGATTAGATGAGAAAGTATGCAGGACAAAAGCATGCCATTGGCAATCGCAATTTCACTTCCTAGCTCAATGTCTAGCTTTAAACCAGAGGCAGTATGTACTAACTCAGAATTTTCGACATTAGATTTATTAACTTTAGTAACAGTTTCTTGGTAAAGCTGACGGCAAAGAAATTCTAAATTTATTATTTCTGGCTCCTGATGTTCTACAGCCAGACGAGTAAGTTGTAATAAATCGTCAATAATCTCCATCATTTTTTGCCCGCTACGATGAATTAGCTCGACATAGCGAGTCTGACGCTGGTTTAACTGACCTAATTTTTGTTTGTTTAACAGACTTGATAAGCCCACAATACCTGTCAAAGGAGATTTAAGCTCATGACCAATAGATGTTAATAAATTATTGGTAACTGTATTAGAAGTTTTTGTGGGACTAGATTCTACTTCACGCGCAGATTTATTTGAAGTTCCTCTTGTCGCTATCACTAAATAATAAGTTTCTTGTTCTTCTGTTCCTAGAAAAAATAATTCATCCTCCAGGGGAATTTTTAGGTAGCTCCAAGGAAATGCATTGTCTTCTATCAAATTAGAGGATGTAGCAAGGCTATGGGTTTGTTCTGAGTCAGGGGAATTTAGCAATGATGATTTTGTTATCTCTCTTAAGTGTGACGTTGGTGAACAGATGTCAAAGCAAGAGTTAATGGGTTGTTCAGATAGTAGATGAGCTGGCGAACTTGCTAGATTGTTTCTTAAGTCCACATAGCTTCCTTTGTGAGAAGTAATCTGGCAGAGGGAGCTAGTATTTAAATTATTTTGCTTGACTAGCTGTTGCCAACACTTGTTGCAGCTTAATTCTATCCCTGCTCCTGTCTCCAGTTTCATGGGCAAGGGAATCAAATTAATTAGATCGCATAATAATGAGCGAAGAGGAGTTGATATCTGGGGTGTATTTTGGGAAAATTTGCGGGATTTTTGGGTTAAATACTGAATGATTTTGGCTTGATCTAGCTTGCCTTTTAGTTCTCCTGTCCCATCGATAATTAAATATTCGTCTTGATGGTCGAATCTTGGGTTATCCTGCATTTGGCTCAAAAAATTATCAAGCTTCATTGACCCTGGATAAACCATTACTGGTTTAATTATTGATTGGAGATTGAAGGATGTCATACCCGCCATCTCCTGATGGGCAGCAGTATTTTTAGGATGACTAACAGTTGCCGTTTCTTTACCCCACCATGCTTGGGCAATTATCCCGATCACATCTTGAGAGTAAACTACACCCCAGCTAGAGCCACCTTGAGGAATAGCCAATAGCTTACAGTTTAAATGCTGAAAAATGCACAAGACACTGCCTATGTCAGCTTCAGACTGGCAGATGGGTACGGGCTGAACAAAATCTTTCAGGTAAGCAAAATTGCTAGGCATGACATGTCGAGTTCTTGTCTCCAAGAGCAAGCTCAACTCACGGTCAAACATGCTAGTTACAATGACTAATCAGTTTAATTTTTCTAGCAACTAGGTGTTTAAACTTAGATTCAAATCAAACCCAATTACTATTAGAATTTATAAACTTGATCTTAATCTATTCTGCTGACAAAATAAATCTGCTTAATGTTGTGTTTTATTAAGATACGCAAAATGACTCAATAAATGTTAACTTTTTATTAATGAAGGCTATGTCTCAAAGTAGGCTCGAACTTACTTCAAATTTTAATATTTTGATGGTGAGTGATGGATATGGCATATCTCTTGCGCGTTACTAGAGTAGTTTTCTGAGTTAACACTGCTATTTATGTCATGCCCTTGTGGTATACATACGCCAGCCAGATGCGCCTCTGTCGCCAGCATTTGAGTTAATCTCAAAGCCGCAGACTTGCGGATCTCTTCTCTCTATTTGTTAGAGCCGTACGCGATTCAAGCGATACCTTCAGTTTATGCTGCTTAGTTTAGTGCTAGGCTAAGTCTTCGACTTGCTTCGTTTGTCCCTATTTAAGGATAAATAAGAAGCGCCTTTATGAGTCTAAGGCTCTGTATCACTCAGCTTACGTTGACTTCGTAAGGACGTGACACCGTCCTGTCGGAGAGACCCTGCCGCATGTACGACAGGGCTTCCTCCGACTTCGTCAAAATTAGAGCTAATATTATTCAATATTGGGATACTGGCAGCTTCAACGCACGAACTTACTTTCCAATGTCAGATTATCAAAACAATTCTGCTTCTTTAAAAGCTAATCCTACCAAGTTATATATCTGCTTGTTTTCGACTCGACAGCAGCTATCTGATTCAGTTGCCAAGTTAATAAATCGAGATCGTTATGAGCTTGAATGTTTGGAGAACATAGAAGATCTGACAAATTTTATTATCAGTAACTACGAGCAGATAGACTGTCTAGTCATGCAAGTCGATCCCAAGCTAAATGCTGTGATCAATCAACTGTGGCGCGCAGAGGTTTTGTTACCAACCGTAGTTGTAGAGGTCGAGCAGCTAGATAAAACTTTGGCAGATCAGTCGCCAGCATCAAAAAATACGTTCAACGATACGTCGCGCCAGATCATTTATCATCAGGCTGAACTTTATCTGTACCCGTCTCAGATGGCAGAAATTAATTCGTATATTAATCTTGCAATAACCAGATTTATCAGCTTTGCTCCTGGTTCTAAAACTAACAGACATTTCAATGAGGTAAAAACCTCTTTAATTGCCCAACAGAGGCGCTTGACGGAAAAACTTAAGGAGAGATTAGGTTATCTAGGAATTTACTATAAGCGTAATCATCGCTCTTTCTATCGCAATTTGTCTTTAGAAGAACAACAAAGACTAGAAGAGAAATTAAGTCAAAGCTATCGTCAAATTTTGCTGTCATACTTTGAGGACAATTCCTCGATCAACCAGTTAATTGATGAATTAGTCGACCAGGCTTTTTTTGCCGATATTTCCACTTCTCAAATTTTGGAAATACATATGGAGTTAATTGATGAATTTTCTTATCAGTTAAAGATTGAGGGCAGAAAAGACGATATTTTGCTGGATTATCGGCTACCACTGATTGATGTGATATCTCATCTGTGTGAAATGTATCGCCGTTCGATTCCTGGCGAAGATTTGTCTTTGGAATTGCTATTTACAGTAGAATAAATACCTAGATGTCCGCTAAGCTATTTGAGAATAAGTTATTCTGGGCGTTTTTTTTCGCTAAATTTTAGTTTATCGTTTCAAGCTTGATTACGATTATTGTTATGTATTATGGATAAATTTAGGAAAACTTACGTATTAAAATTATACGTGGCGGGTAATACGCCAAATTCAGTTAGAGCATTAAAAACACTCAAAAATATTTTAGAAAAAGATTTTCAAGGTGTATATGCCCTCAAAGTAATTGATGTCTTAAAAAATCCGCAACTGGCGGAGGAAGATAAAATTTTAGCAACGCCAACACTATCTAAAGTATTACCGCCCCCTGTACGTAAAATTATTGGTGATTTGAGCGATCGCGAAAAAGTCCTGATCGGTCTGGATTTACTCTATGAGGAAATTCGCGAACAAAGAATCTAAAAATTACCTGACGGTTGAAAGTATAATATTATACTGATATTCCGAACTTGATCCTGACTACTTTAAAGCAAGCTTGAGATTCGCTATCTCTATTTTAGATGAACGAACCAACTCCAAACAATCAGCCACGGCAATCAGAAATAAGTGTTAAGGGAGTCCGTAAAATCCGCACGATGATTGAGGGATTTGATGAAATCACTCATGGCGGATTACCTATTGGGAGAACAACTTTAGTTAGTGGCTCTTCTGGTACAGGAAAAACACTTTTGGCAGTACAGTTTCTTTATTTAGGAATCAAATTCTTTGATTGTCCTGGCATATTTGTAACCTTTGAAGAGTCTCCCAGAGATATTATTGAAAACGCTTATAGTTTTGGCTGGGATTTACAAAACTTGATTGATCGTGGCAAGCTATTCATCTTGGATGCCTCTCCCGATCCTGAAGGGCAAGAAGTTGTGGGGAATTTTGATTTGTCAGCTCTGATTGAGCGTATTCAATATGCCATTCGTAAATATAAAGCCAAGTTAGTCTCAATTGATTCTGTAACAGCAGTATTTCAACAATACGATGCTGCTTCCGTGGTCAGGCGAGAAATATTCCGCTTAGTAGCGCGGTTGAAGCAGTTGGAAGTAACTTCGATCTTAACTACAGAAAGGGTTCAAGAATATGGACAGATTGCTCGCTTTGGGGTGGAAGAATTTGTCTCTGATAACGTAATTATCATTCGTAATGTGCTTGAAGGAGAGCGTCGTCGTCGCACCATTGAAATCCTAAAGTTACGAGGAACGACTCACATGAAGGGGGAATATCCTTTCACTATTACCAACGATGGTATTAACATTTTTCCCTTGGGAGCAATGCGTCTTACTCAACGCTCGTCAAATGTACGTCGCTCTTCTGGAGTCAAAACCCTGGATCGACTTTGTGGGGGCGGCTTTTTCAAAGATTCGATTATCTTGGCAACAGGAGCCACGGGTACAGGTAAAACTCTTCTGGTTAGTAAGTTTCTCGAAGAAGGCTGTAAACAGGGCGAAAGAGCAGTTTTGTTTGCCTATGAAGAGTCGAGAGCGCAATTATCGCGTAATGCTTCTTCTTGGGGAGTGGATTTTGAGGAAATGGAGCGCAAGGGATTATTAAAGTTGCTTTGCAGTTATCCTGAATCAGCGGGTTTAGAGGATCATTTGCAAATGATCAAGTCCGAAATTACTGATTTTAAACCCTCCCGTATTGCGATCGATTCGCTTTCTGCTTTGGCAAGAGGCGTGACGAATAATGCATTCCGTCAGTTTGTAATTGGGGTGACTGGTTATGCTAAACAAGAAGAGATTACAGGTTTCTTTACCAATACTACCGATCAATTCTTGGGTGCCAACTCGATTACCGAGTCTCACATTTCGACAATTACCGATACGATTATCCTGTTGCAGTATGTAGAAATCCGAGGCGAAATGTCGAGGGCTTTAAACGTTTTTAAAATGCGCGGATCTTGGCATGACAAGGGGATTAGGGAGTATGTTATTAGCTCCGACGCGCCTGAAATTCCCTTTATTAAAGAGTCTTTCCGTAACTATGAGGGTATTATTAGCGGTTCTCCATCTCGGGTGGCGCTCAACGAAAAAAGCGAACTTTCTAGAATCGCCAGAAACGTTAAAGATATTAACGTTGACAGCACTAAAGATTAAGACGTTGGTAATTTGATGTATGACGCATAAAATTTGTCGGTTCGCAGCTATTAGCTGTTAGCCGTTAGCCGTTAGCCTTTGAGAAATGTGTATCAAGCAAATGAATCCAATTTTCATACCTTTATTTACCAACGCCAAGATTAAAGATATTAGATGATTGATATACTTCGGCAAATTGAGTCTTGGTTGTCAGAGCAGGTTATGCCGTTAGCCAGTCAAATTGATGCCGATGCTGCTGTCTTAAAACAGACGCTTAAGCAAATGGGCGATCGCTCTTGGTTAGCTTTGAAGGTGCCTCAAGAGCTGGGAGGAACGGGTTTAGATGAGACAGAATACAATCGTATTCAAATATCTTTGGCGAGAGCTTCTGGAGCTTTAACTTTTTTACAAACTCAACATCAAAGTGCGGTAGCAAAACTGGCTCAATGTCACAATAGCTCTTTAAAACAAGAGTTTTTGCCTAAGGTAGCTACAGGAAGAACCTTAATTGGCGTTGGCTTTTCTCACCTGCGTCGCCCAGGATTACCGATAGTGCGTGCGGTAGAAACAACTGGGGGCTATCTTGTGACAGGGGAGGTACCCTGGATTACGGGTTATGGTTTCTTTACTCACTTTATTTTAGGGGCAACCTTACCAGACGGCAGAGAGCTTTATGGATTGATGCCCTTCCAAGATGAAGTGCAACTATCAGGAGGAAAGATTACTGTCAGCGCACCGATGCAACTGCTGGCGGTCAGTGCCACTAATACCGTGAGTGCGACTATCTCCCAGTGGTTTCTCCCCAGCGATCGCTTAGTGAATATCTATCCTCCAGGTACAATTCATCAGAGTAGTCGCCGTAACGTCCTCAATCATGGTTTTTATGCTCTTGGTGCAGCCTATGCAGGCTTGGATATTTTGCAGAGCATTGCTGGCAAGAAAAAGCTAGAGTTTATTAACGAATCTTGGCATGCTCTGGAGCAGGAGTTAAAGCCAATAGAGCAACAGGCGATCGCACTAATTTCAGACTCACAAGCAACTTATGCTCAAAAATTACAGCTTCGAGCCAAAACAATCGATTTAGCGCAACGGTGTAGTTTAGCAGCAGTAATGGCTAGCAGTGGAGCGGCAAATTATCTACACTCTAATGCGGGTAGAGTGTATCGTGAGGCAATGTTATTTAGCGTTTCTGGTCAAACTACTGATGTCATGGAAGCTAGTTTGAGATCTTTGTGGCGTTATAGCCATTCCAAATAGAAACCATATGATCCACTCGCTTGTTGAAATTCTGACAAATTTAGCGGGTTAATTCTTGACCCCCCCCAGTCCCTAATCCCTAATCTCTAATCCCTCGAACCAATGATTGAGGGTATCGGTCAATTAATCAGAACAACTATAGACCATAAAAAAGACCACAGTTCATCAAAGAGAAGAACTGTAGTCGTAATCATTATTTTTTTAGCTAATCAAATTAGAAGTCAGTTTTATCCTAGAAAGTAAAGGTAGTTCTAAGAACACCGATGATCGCGTCATCATCATCATCGCCACCATTGGGGTTAAGTACATAAACCAAACCAGGAGTGACTGAGATATTGTCATTGAACTGATACTTATACAAACCTTCAAGGTGAATTGGATTTTCTTGACCGCCCGCATAAGGTTCTACACCTGCAAAGACAGCAGCTAAGTTACCCTCTTTACCCAAATCTGGTAGTGAAATTCCTAGAGCGTATGACCAAATTTCGGTATCCTCAAGACCAGTATCCAATTGTGCATCGGTAAACATCCCAAAAGCGTTGAAAGCAATGCGATCACTGAATTGGTAAGCGGCTTCTACCCCATAAGAGTTAGCAGCAACTCCGCCAGTTTCGCCAAAAGGATTTCGAGCTTCAGATGTACCTACACCTAAGTCAAATATAGTATTATCGTTGAACCCGAATTGACCTAGAACATAGGTACCAGCTAACTGTAGCTTATCATCCAACAGACTCAGGGTGACTTGACCTAAAACAGAAAATTCTTCGTTAAATATACCACCATCTGCCTCATCATCGGGATTGAAGGTGTCACCACCCAAGTAACCAGCACTGATAGTAATAAAGTCAGTTAGTTCAAAATTAGCACCAATACCTCCACCAGAAGCCAGACCAATTTTGTAGATCGGACTAGATTCAGCAAAACTGGATAAAGAACCAGTAGCACCGGTAAAAGAATCTAAGAAAGGACTAAGGGTAGGAACAAAGTCTTGCCAAAGAGGAAAGGCTGCGGGTAAATACACGTCAATTCTGTCGCCGATGGGGAAGTAATAAGCCAACCAGCCGATTACAAGATCATTATCACTGTCGCTAGTTTGGTAAGTTAAAGCTCCTGTTTCTAATGGAACATCTACTCCATCACTTTCAGTTTCAAAACCAAATCCAGCATTAGCAGCATCAAGACGAGTGTAGAGAGCATCTTCACCAAAGAAACTAGAAACGAAGTTTAAGCGTACCCGATCTTGAAAAACGACTTCGTCATTGCTGGTATTGTTAAACTCGCCACTAACCCCAAATACTACTTCCGCTTCTAATTTAGTAGTAGTAGAGAACTGATTATCTTCTAAGACAGCAGCACGACTTTCTAATTCATCAACTCGACCGCCGACAGTCGCCAATTCAGCTTCAAATTCTTGAGCTAGACGATTTATAGTATCGAGATCTTCTGCTGATACAGAATCTTGAGAAGCAATTAAGCGCTCAATCTGATTTAAACAGGAGTTTAATCCTGCGGCAAATTCGTAACGAGTAAGAGCTTGGCTTCCACGATAAGTCTGGTTAGGAAAACCAGAAATACAACCATAGCGATCAACTAGGCTACGTAATGCTTCATAAGCCCAATCTGTGGGCGATACATCTCGAAGTTGATTAACGTTGGTAACCTGGCTACGAGAGTTAGCTCGACCCTCTTTACTATAGCTATTGATTTGATCTAATAACTGGGTATTGTTGTCTGCGCTTGCAGTTGACTGAGCAACAGCAGATAGTTGAGAACCCACCACGAAACCAATCATTGCTGGAGAAGCCAGCAATAAATTACGTACTAATTTAAACATTTTCCTCACACCTTAAAAATATAATCGCTGCTTTTCACGATCGCTTTAACACTAGTCAGAGACTATTATCAATGCAATAACAAAATTAACAACGATATCTCAAAATTTATGTATCACCAAATACATTTTTCCTATATTGTCAGCAGTCACAAAAATTGTCAATACAGTGTATTAAGTTGAGAACAAAAAGTTAAAATTAGCAATCAAGAGTTACTGACCCAATTAACTAAAGTTCTTACAGGAAAACCAGTTGCTCCCTTATTGTTAACTCCTCCAGGAGAATCTGCCCAAACTGGACCTGCTACATCCAGATGCATCCAGGGAGTATCTTTAATAAATTGTTTTAGGAATAGCGCTGCGGTGATCGAACCACCAGCACGGGGTCCAGTATTTTTCATGTCAGCTATTTGTGACTTTAAACCTTCAAAATACTTTTCTTCCATGGGTAGCTGCCAAAATTTTTCTCCCGCTAATTCGGCAGCAGTTTTCATCTCTGCTGCCAAAGCATCATCAGTACTCCACAACCCAGCAATATCGTTGCCCAAAGCCACAATACAGGCTCCTGTAAGAGTCGCCAGATCGACGATCGCATCTACCTCTAGTTTTTCTGCATAGACTAAAGCATCGGCTAGGGTTAGTCTTCCTTCGGCATCAGTATTATTGACCTCAATCGTTTTACCATTTGCAGCTTTAAGGATATCTCCAGGATGCATAGCCTTACCGCTGATCATATTTTCAGTGGCGGCACAGATAAAGTGAACTTCGACATCGGGTTTGAGCTGGGCGATCGCTTTGGCTGCGCCCAAAGTAGCAGCACCACCCCCCATATCCATTTTCATGGTTTCAATGCCGCTGTTGCTGGGTTTAAGATTCAAACCACCCGAATCAAAAGTCAGACTTTTACCAACAATGGCAATTTTACGCTTTGCTGTTCCTTCAGGTTTGTAGGTTAGGTGAATAAACTTAGGTGGAATTTCCGAAGCCTGACCGACACCAATATAAGCTCCCATGCCCTGCTCAAATTGAGCGCAATCTGACTCTTCCAGGATTTTAATTGCTAAACCATATTCAGTTGCTAATTCTTGGGCTGTTTGAGCCATCGTTACTGGGGTTACCTCATTAGCTGGAGCGTTTACCAATTCTCTGGCTAGAATTACCCCATCAGCAATTGTTTGCCCTTTAGAGACTGCCTGATCTTGCCCTGGCAGACCAATCAGCTCAATAGTTTCCAATTTCGGTTCTTTCGATTCAGGTTCGGATTTGAAGCGGTTATCTTCATGGAGCGCCAGAATAATAGCCTCAGCAATCGCTTGAGCTACATCAGCGGGTGATTCTGACCCAAAAGGCAGAGCGATCCCCAAATTAGTCTCTTTCTTCCCTAATCTAGCGATCGCCGCTGCGGCATTACGGTAGCTATCAACAGTTAAATCATCGGCATTACCCAAACCAACTAGGGCAATTTTACGTACAGGGTTTTTGCCTCCCACGCGGCTTACAGCAGTAGTACCAGGCTTGCCTTCAAATTCTTCTTCAGCAATTAATTCGGATATGATGCCCGCTAGTTTTTCATCTAATTGAGCTAATTCTCCTGTTAATTCTGTCTCGCCTTCTTTAATGCCTATAGCAAGTAAGGCGCCAGTCCAGTCTAATAATGCTTTGTCGGTTGCTTTAATCTGCATCCTCTTTTTATTAATCCTTAGAGTGAAGTAACTATATCTCAGTTTATCTAGATAGTGATCGACTCTACAACCAAAGTCCAAGTGGGTAATTATTCATATCTGGCGATTTAAACTGTGGCTTTGGTGCCAAAAATGGTGTTTCTACTGTTGTTTGACTCTTGGCACTCAGACTAGAATCTAGTTGCTCTCTAAACTAGATAAATCCCATAGTTTATACCAAGTGAATGAAATCTCTAAATTACGATGAACCAATCTTCATCTCATGATTCTCCATCATTACAACCTAGTGAGCGCAAGCCTTTGGGTCAACTTTTGAACGAGGCAGGCTTAATTTCAGCACACCAAATCGAGATTGCTCTGCAAGAACAAGTTGAAATACCCAAATTAAAGATTGGGGAAATTTTTTCATTGAGAGGATGGATTAAACAAGAAACCGCTGATTTTTTTGCCGAACAGTGGCACCTCCTATTAGAGAAAGAGCAGAAGTTTCCTTTAGTGTATTATTTGCGTAAAGCCTCATTACTCGATGAGAATCAAATTGAATTTTTGATGGAGCAACGTAATCAGAGTCAGCAAAAAGTGAGATTTCACCAAATAGCGATTCAACACGGGCTGGTCAAAAAACAAACCATTGACTTTTTGCTCAGGAATCTCTTGAATCCTCAGAAACGGCAAAAAACCGCCAGTCCTTTTGCAGTCGCTACTCCCTACAAGATATTACAAAGCTATGTTCGGGGAGAAACAGATTTTCCCAGATCTAAATTAAAAAAAATCAAGCTGAACCATGTCACCCTCAAAGGAGTTAATCTTGATAGCTCAAATTTGGTGGAGGCAGAATTAAAAAAAGCTAATTTGAGTAATTCCTCTCTCAGACTTGCTAACTTGACTAAAGCCAATCTGGAAAAAGCAGTCTTGCAAAAAGTTGATTTTGAAGGTGCTTGTCTCAATCAGGTGAATCTTACTGATGCACATGTGGAAGGGTCTAATTTTAGCCAAGCTAGCTTACAATCAGCGGATCTCAGACATGGTTATTTCGTCAATGTTTGCTTTGAAGGTGCTGATTTACGTAATACCAAATTGCAGGGAGCAGATCTCAAAGGCGCATTATATAATTCCGAAACCGTATTTGACCCTGAATTCGACCCCATCAGGCTAGGAATGAAGCACAGCTAAGATTTTAAATCGAATCAATATCTAACAGTTTACTGCTGCTAAATCAGGAATAACCCTCATTTCAATCGGTGAATAGTCTACAGGCTCGCCATCAACTACTAAATATCCTTTTTCAGTCAACGGCTCCAATTTAAAAGCTTGCACCTTATAGTATTCCATATGAGGTAAGCTGAGGTGTTTACCTTTACCACAGCGCCACAGGGCTTTTAGCAGTTCTAGACGAGATGTTCCCTGACGCATGATCAAGACATCCATTGCGCCATCATTTAACTGAGCATGGGGCGTAACATTCATATCATGGGCAGCCCAAGAGGTATTCATGCCCCATAGAAAAATAAAATCATCCTCAATAACAAACCATTGCCCCTGCTGAGAAATTCTTGGCTTTTTGGTCAGTTCAAAGTCTGGATGAGGAATAAAAGAAAATCTCCCTCTATAAGTACGTAACCAACTCATAAGCATTAAAGCATATAGATCAAATCTTAATGCACCCAAAAATTTAAGCCTTTCCGATTCAATATCCACATCACTGATTAAACCCCAGGATAATGATAAAAAGCTATGATATTCCTGATTATTTTGTTTAACTTGAGCCAAATCAAAACTTTGTTGCTTACCTTTGATAATTAAGAAAGCAGCATTAAGCGGCTCATAAGTCTCGTGAGACTGCGCTAATAGAGTTTTACAAAAGCCATTGCCTGTACCTCCAGGAATGATCCCCAAAGGCAACTTAATTGCCCTGTCTCGATCTGGTCGACTCATTAATCCTGCGATCGCATCATGAATCGTACCATCTCCTCCGACAATTACTAAGCCGTCTAGCTCTGACAAATTAAGACTGTAAACGAGATTTTTGGTTTCTATCGCGCTATGAGTTTTGGTAACGCTATATTCTAGGTTGCTGCAATCAAACAAAGGACGTACTTTCTCAAAGATCTGTGATGCCTGTTGCTTCCCGCTAACTGGGTTAATAATAATTTGTAGACGACGAGGTTGAACTACAGCATCTACTGGCTTTCCTGCTAAGGTATTGTTGATTGCCCGCTGCCATTGCGATCGCTCTGAAACATTCGCACAGGTAAAGCAATATTGTCTAAAGACTCGCTTGTACTTTTTGACCGTTAAACCTACTTTAACTTTGGGATAAGCGTACAGTAATAAGCAGGGAAATGAATAATTTTCCTGATTGACGAGAGCCGTGCCGATAACATCATTTAAATTGAGCTGCTTTTTAATTCCTTGGTGCTGCCAGGTCAAAGAATCTGGAGTCAAAACGCCCATTTCCTCTGCTATTGCTGGATAAATAGCTAATTTATGACTAAAAATAATGGGGCTTGGCATTTAAGTTAACTTTAGTTAAATAAAATATTAATATATTTAAAACTAAAGATTAACAAAAAATAGACGACAGTTGCTGATTAGGGGGCAAGGGACAAGGAAGACAAGGAAGACAAGGAAGACAAGGAAGACAAGGAAGACAAGGAAGACA
>JBCDDK010000087.1:0-28115 GCA_039180345.1 Cyanobacteria bacterium P01_G01_bin.39
AGCTTTTATAGTTTTAAGCAGCCGAATAAAGACTTAATTTTCTTGAAATAGCCTTAAAAAATTAGCTTTCACGAAGTCAGAGGAAGCCCAGTGCTTTTAGCGCGGGGTCTCTCTGACCCTTTCTCAAAGCTAAAGGCTAAAGGCTAAAAGCTAAAAGCTAAAAGCTAAAAGCTACGAAATAATAACTTTTCAGCGAAGCTAATTCACACTAAGCGTATAAGTTATTTTGCTTTGGGTCTAGCATCAGGAAATTGCAGTAGATAGCGATGGCTGGAGCTTATGGAATTTTGAACTACTACCTTTCCTTGATGCAATTCCGTTAAGTGACAGCACAACAAAAGCCCCAAAATATCACGAGGAATCTTGTACATGTTGTCATCTACAGAATTTTTATTATTGAGTGCCATCATTAAAGCAGAGGAAGTTAATATTTGGGGATTACCCAAAGTATTACTTTTTTCTTTAGAGTTGCTTAGTTCTAAAGCTTGAGTTACAACTTGAGAATGCAATTGAGTTTGACCAAAATCTTCTCCTAGCCAGGGATGAGAAAGTCCCACCGCGATATTTAAAGCTTCATGGCGCCGAGAGACATGAATCTTAACCTCTCCACCTGGTTCAGACATCTCTAAGAGGCTTACAATTAAATAATAAATAGCTTGACGAATTTTTTCTTTGTCTAGAAACCAAATTCGATTACCTGGTTCAATCGATAGCTTCAATACCTGCTGTTGTTGTTTAGCCATATCTGTCAAGTTATTTATAACTTGCTGACAGAGCATCTCAATATCAATAGCAACCTTATTAAGTTTAGAATCGCGATCATTTAATACCCCTAAACTAACAATTTCATCAACCAGAGAAATCAAATTTTGACCGCTGTCATGAATAATTTCTAAGTATTCTCTTTGCTTGATAGTTAAGGGACCATATACTTCACGATGCAGCACGCTTGCCATGCCGATCACCGAAGTTAAAGGTGTTCTTAACTCTTGAGTTAACTGAGATAATAATTTAAGCTTAATTGGACTTGTAGCAGTTTTAGCGACGGCGTTTGGTATATTTGTCTCAATCGAACTCGATGAACTACTAACAGTTTTTACAGTTGACATCTGAGAATCAGAATCAACATTGAATGCGACAGCTAAACTGTCACCCTGTTGACAATCAAGTCCCCCCGCATTGTTAATTATCTGGGCTGATGACCCTTGCTTGAGCTGATTACGCTCAAATTCTTGTAAGCACCAGCAAGCTAACAAAGTCAAATGATCGATGTCACGGTGGTTTAGTTGCTTTTCTATACCATCCATAACTTCTAAAGTGCCAATGCATAGACCCTTAGAACTAATTAAAGGAACCCCAAGATAAGATTTGATCCCGTAATGCTGAGCCAAAATGCTGTTGGCAAAAACAGTATTACTTAAAGTATTTTCGATGAATAATGGTTGTTGGCTGTCAATGACGTAGTTACTAAAAGATTCCTGAAGTGGGATCTTTCTTTGAGTAGCTAACTGTTTTGTTAGATTGATGGTTGACAAGCCGACAGAAGATTTAAACCATAGTTCGTCCTCAACAGCCAGGGTGAGAATACTGATAGGCATATTAGTAAAAGCCGCTGCTTTTTGAGTAGTTTCTTCAAAAAGTGGAATCGCCTCAGAAACCAATAGACCCAACTCAGTCAGAGTGCTTAACCTCTGTTCTTTTCTTTGGAAAGGAGTAAGACCATCCAAACGGCAAAAAAGCTGGTTTTTCAGTTTATTCATATTATTGACTGATAACCCTAAATCTACTGTTTGCACTTGTATCACTAATTTTTTTAATAAAAGTTATTGTATATTGACGAAGTCAACGCAACACATGCGGGCTAGCTCTTTGTCGTCCTTTTAGGAGTCCGCGGCGCCTGGGGTTTCCCCCATGAGCAACTAACGTAGGCGGAGCCTTCTCGAAGAGTACCCTTAATGGGTTTGCAAGGGGCTGACCCTGGAGGCTTCCTCCAGGGCTTGTATGCCCCAACCCATGTCGTTTATGTCGGACGTGGCGGGGTACTGTTGAAGCCAGAGAAACCCTCTAAAGAATTCGCTCGTTGCTTACGGTATGGAAACGTAAGAACAAAGCTCTACTGTACTTTGCCAATCTTCGCCAGACAAAGTTCCTCTAGGGTAACGGCGCTGTCGCGCATGTACGTGAGAGTTTAGCGAAGTCAACGCAAACTCTGTCGTTCTATGTTAGCTGGTTAAAGAAAGATAGAAAATAATCTCTAATTTTTGAAATGCTTGATTGCTAAAAGCTTAAAATATAAGCTTGTATTGATTTCATATAAGTAAAATATTGAGATTATGCGTATTTAATTAGAGAGCTAAAACTAAATAATGAATATTAATTGTTTAAACTCAATAGTTGCTACTAATTTGAATTTTTGCTTTCTAAAGAGTTAAGTTTGTATGAATTTTAGAAAAATATATCGGTGATTAAAATTGCTCATATTGTCCAGTATATATATGCCTCAAACTTTAAGTACTTGGAAAAATGTATCATAGCTAATAGTTTTATCCTAAAAAACAACTATTTAGGATCTATAAGCTAAGATTACTCTAGCTTAATCAATTATTTTTTATGAAAATCAAAAAAGTAGAGGGACAGTTTTTAAGCTGACTTATTTTAAAGTTCCCGAAAAACTATTGAAACGAACATTTTAGCTATAGAATTCTTAAATAAGATTATTGTTAGCTTTAATTTTGCTGATGTCTAATGAACATAGAAGTCAAGGATGCTAGCAGAAAACAGGTAGTCAGCCCACTTTTTCTAATTTATGACACATCTTAATCGAAATAAAGTGTTAATCTAACCGATTTGATTGACCAATTTAAGCAACTCGGCTTTTTCTCCCTCTAATTGCTCTACAGTACTTTGCAAGGTTTCAATTACGCTATACATTTCCATTGGGTCAAAGATACGCAGCATACTAGTTTGAGTTATGATACCTAACCCTTGTCCCCAGTTCCAAGAAACAACTAGCCGACGAACATGACGACGCTGCATTTCTTGATGTGCTGCTAGAAGAGAATCTTCTGGACTTAAAATAAACAACGGGCTACTCATAACATCCCCTGCTTCTAGATTATCTAGTTTTGCCTCCAAACACTGAAACTGGAGAATATCTCGTTCAGTGATAATCCCCACAGGAACTAAAATATTTTCTTGTTCATCGGCTTCGGTAATGATGACGCAGCTTACTCGATGCTGTGCCATTAACTGTGCCAAATGCAATACGGTGTCGGTTGTTAGTGCATGAATTACATTTTTACTCATGACATCTGCTACCCGCCTCAACTTGAGCAAATTAGCTGGGCGCATCGCCTGGCGAATAGTTTCGGGAGACATTATTCCTATTAATTGATTGCTCTGATCAACTATAGGTAAATGACGAATACGGTAACGCCGAAATAAAAATAATGCGGCAAAAATATCTTTGAGACTGCTTTTTGCCAATGTGATCACTGGCTTAGTCATTACCTCGGCTACCAAAACCGAATCAAATGCCAGTTTTGCGGCTGTTAACTTAACAATATCTCTTTCAGTCAAAATTCCTTGCAACTCTCCTTCTATAATGATTAGAGCGCAACTAAACCGACTATTACTAGCTACCTGAAATTCAGCGTTATTATCATCACTAATTTTACAGCTAAAGCCTTGGGTTTGACCCATTAAAGCGATCGCATCTGTTAATAACGTATCGGGAGCAATGATTAATGGCGATCGCGCGATCGCTGATTCAATGTCTGGTAGGGCGAATAGCGACTCATTAGATTTCATTGCATAATCTGATAATTTTCATCAGTGCTAAATTCAGGAGTAATTTTGATTTTATTTAAGTTTTGTTAAGTGTATTTAGTTCGACAAAATATCTTTTCTAAATTATTCACTTGGCGCGAACTTCCCATATATCAAATGTTTCTCATCATTGTTGAGGTCACTAACTACCAACTACTTATGAGAGATGTAACATCTTAATGTCATGTATTTTCTGCTAAATCTAGTTTTAATTACCTTCAAGGTTTATCATGAGGGATGTAACAAGGCAAGCAGCGTAAAATATGCGAGACTTAGTTTGTGGACGATAGAGGTGATTAAGTATCTGAGGAATAATGTGCAACAGTAGAAATTTTGTTGCTTTTGCCATAAAGGCGGTCTAAAACTCGTTTAATCGAAATTCGTCGCCACTGCTGACCCCGCTTGGTTTTATAACTATGATTGTTTAACCAATCGGCAATCTGCTGTAGGGATTTACCAGATTTATGATGACGGCGAATCAATTCGATAACTTGTTGTTCGCCAGCATCTGCAACCAACTCACCATTGATTACTTTTTGACCAAATGCAGGAGAACCATAGCCCGCGTATCCGCCTTCGGCTGCCTTAGCTTGTCTGCCATGTTCTAATCTTTGCCAAATTTGATTGAGGGTTTCGGGGTTTTCGGCACTCATGATGATTGTAAGCAAATTATGGAACCTGTTATTAGTCAGTTTATCAACAAAAATCACCCATTTTAAACAAGTAAAAATTAGAAAATTATGGCAACTTATCAAGTAACTCTTGTTAATGAAGCAGAAGGAATCAATCAAACTATTGAAGTCGCAGACGATCAATATATATTTGATGCGGCAGAAGAAAATGATCTCGATTTGCCAATTTCCTGTCGTTCTGGGTCTTGTTCAAGCTGCGCGGGCAAAATCTTATCGGGAACTGTCGATCAATCCGATCAGGCGTTTCTCGATGATGAACAATTAGAACAAGGCTTTGTTTTGACTTGTGTGGCTTATCCCACTTCCGACTGCAAGATTATGACCCATCAGGAAGATGAGCTTTATTAAAAGATTTTTTCCAATAAACCCTGGATATCAAAAATAAAATTAAAAACCTATGACTTCAGTTAATAAAGCCAATTTTGTCGATTACAGTGAGTTTGAAAAAATAATTGCCGAGAATCAGCTAGTAGTTGCTGATTATACTGCAACCTGGTGTGGACCGTGTCGGGTAGTTGCACCATTAATTGATCAGCTAGCCACAAACTATGCAGAATCAGCAGTTGTGGTTAAAATCGACATCGATCAAAATCCCGATGCGGCGAAGAAATATGGGATTAAAAGTATTCCCGCAGTTTTAGTATTTCGTGACGGGAAAGTGATCGAAAATTTTTTTGGTACTCAAACCTATGAAACCTACAGCAACGTTTTAGAAGCACAGCTAAGACTTTAATCTCCATTAACGCACTACAGGCAAGATCAACAAGATCAAGAGGATGAAAGTTAAGGATTGAAGAATCAGAAAGTATCAGTTGTGTGGTTCATAATTTTCTCTCCCTAGCTAGCAATTTACGGATGAATGCCTTTGTTCTTCTTGTCGACTATTACTTTAGAATAAATCTAGCTATGAATCATACCCTCCGAGTTTTGTGTCCTAACTGTGGCAGTCTAGCAACTCGAAAATATTTTATTAATTCTCAAGAAGCAAGATACAGCAGTTGTCCTCAAAATCAAGTCATGCAAACTGAATGTTCGTGCTGTGACTATTTAATGGTTATGTGTGTATTCAATGGCAAGGTAATTGAAGCTCAGACTTGCTCTACGAGCATGGCACAAAAGAATCAGCAACAATTAGTTCTGTTGCCAGCAAAATTACCAATGTAATTCTCAGCTTTCTAATTCATTAAATTCTAATTCATAGGAGATATTTCATGCTCTCAGCCAGAGACATTATGACTACTAACGTTGCTACTATTAGTGGTTCAGCAACGGTAGCCGAAGCCGTGAAGGTTATGAAAGAAAAAGGTTTACGGGCTTTAATTGTTGATCGTCGTAGTGACTCTGACCCCTACGGCATTGTTACCGAAACCGATATTGTCTATAAAGTGGCAGCTTTTGGACATGATCCCAAGCAAATCCGAGTCTATGAAATTATGACTAAGCCTTGCGTGGTCGTAAATCCTGATTTGGGAGTGGAGTATGTAGCTCGGCTATTCGCTAATACTAAAATCCGTCGCGCTCCTGTAATTGAAGGTAAGCTGTTAGGAATTGTCTCCATTAGTGACATTCTCAACAAGAGCGATTTTGTCGAAAAACCCAAACAGCTCTACATCGAAGACAGAATTGATGTGGCAAGAGAAGAGGCTCGGGCTATATGTGCCAGCAAGGGAGCAACATCTCCTGAATGTGCTGCTGCTTGGGATGAAGTTGAAGAATTACAGGCGGCAGCGGCTCACAAACGCCAGGAAAAAAAAACAACTAATTCCTTAGAAGCCTATTGTGCAGAAAATCCTGATGCACAGGAATGTCGAATTTATGAAGACTAGAAGGCTGGCTTAGTTTAAAAATCTATTTATTTAGGGAGAATTTTATTTATGATGCAAGCTCAAGAGATCATGACCAAAAATGTGGTTACTATTAGTGGATCGGCTACGATCGCTGAAGCGGTAGAAGCCATGAAAGATAAAGGCTTGCGGGCTTTAATTGTTGATCGTCGTAGTGACTCTGACCCCTACGGCATTGTGACCGAAACCGATATTGTCTATAAAGTGGCAGCTTTTGGACACGATCCTAAGCAAATGCGAGTCTATGAAATTATGACCAAACCTTGCGTCATAGTTAACCCTGACCTGGGGGTAGAATATGTGGCTCGTTTGTTTGCTAATACACGTATTCGTCGCGCTCCTGTAGTTAAAGGAGAATTGCTAGGCGTTATTTCTATCAGCGATATTCTCAGCAAGAGTGACTTTGTAGAAAAACCTAAGAGCGAATTTGAACTCTACTGTGAAGAAAACCCCAGTGCCTTAGAAGCCAGAATGTATGATTGATTTGGGAAATCTGAGGCATAAACACTCTGCAAATTACAACCTGCTTAATTACTATTCTCAAAGAGCATTTTAGCTACTTCTAAAGCAGTTGCAGGAGCTAGTAAAACCCCATTGCGATAATGTGCCGTAGCCAGCAAAACGTTATTGTAGCCTGACAGTCTATCAATAATTGGTGCAGGGATACCTTCTGGGCGAGGGCGTTTACCTGACCAAGTTTCAAGGATAGTTGCCTGTTTTAGTTCTGGGCAAAAAGCGATCGCACCCTGCATCATTTGGGTTAATAATTCAGCATCGGCAATACTCTCCCGTGTCTCGGTAGGAAATTCTACTGTTGCCCCTAGCCAGTATTCTTTATGACTCAAGGGGACAAGATGGATATCGTTGCCTGTAATTACGGGTTGAAAATTTGGATTACCCAAAGGTTTTTCTAGCTTTAACTTCATTGCCTGTCCTAAGACAGGACGAATAGGAATCTGCTGCTGTAGAGATTGAGTTAGGAGAGTTGAGCCTAAACCTGCGGAGATAATTAACTGCTCGACTTTAATTTTATCCTTCCTGGTTATTAAACATTTACAGGTTGTTAACTCATTTTCTTTCTTAGTAATGAAATCTTGTACTGCAACGTTAAACTGAAACTCAACTCCGTTAGTCCTAGCAGCAGCGACTAAAGCTTGAGTAAGTTCAATCGGATTAATCTGTCGATCTTGGGGAGAATAAACCGCACCAATAATATTTTTATTACTGATCTGGGGGCAATGTTGAGTTACAAAAAAGCGATCGCCTATATTTAATTCCCAATCTTCAGCAGCCCGAAATTCCTTTAATTTATGCCACTTATCTAGATTATCTCCCGCAAACAGCAGCTTAAATATGCCCTGATGATTGACCGAAATCTTCAAACCAGTTTTAGCTTCCAGTTCAGGAATAAGGGTTTGATAGCGCTTCAAACTAGTACTACGAAATCGCCAGGCACGACCCTTTTTCTTATGGCTAATTGCTCCCATTAACACCCCCAAAGCTGCTCCTGTAGAACCAGAAGCGGGAGTATTTTTTTCGATGACAGTAATGCTTAATCCTGGAATCAGGCTCAGTTCATAGGCGATCGCCGCTCCCACAACTCCACAGCCAATAATAACGACTTTGCTCATCTTGATTTTTTTTACAGAATTGCTAAATAAAAAAAAGGCTCGGCACTGCCAAGCCTCTTTAGCTTAAGAAATAAGTAGATTTGTTCTACGCATCATCATTGTCATCAAAATTAGGAGTAATCTGTTCAATAGTTTCTTCGATTTCGGCTTGAACTCCTGCAAAAGTATTTTTGGCTTCTCGCATAGCTTGTTCAGCGGGGTCTTTGGGCTTTTGAGTCTGAGGAATCAAACTAGCATAAGTATCTAAGTCAGCTACCACTTCTCGATACTGATTGTTAGCTAGGGTGTAGTCCTTTTCACTTACCGCAGCATCAATATTTTCAAAGTGTTTAAAAATATCTTTTGCTAAATTGAGTGCAGGTTCTTGCTCATCGGGAAGCAAAGCATTGGATAAATAGGTCAAGTCTCTTCTAATTAAACCGAGGGGTCCATGGAGAAAAGAATCAGCATCAGTCCAATCTTCCTGGCTAATGTATTCACCAAGTTCAGGAAGTCTTTGACGTGCAACATCCAAGGGAATACGATAAGTGCTAATTTTTTGTAGTTTTTCAGGAGTATAGGTTGGAGGTGCCGAAGCACTGGGACCACCACAGCTTACTAGCAGGGTTGTGGCTAAAACTAATATTAAAGAAAGAATAGGTCGAAAAATCTTCATCTTGCTCAAACTATATATAACAATATTTTAATTTTCTCAGGAAACCTGCACCATTAAAAAATTTTACGGCGAAAAAATTGCACAATTGCTTCAGCAATCTCTGATGCCCAGTGTTCTTGAGGATAATGTTTGGCTTCAGGAAGTTCAACTAGAGTAATCTCTGAATTGGCAGTACTCAGTTTTTGTACAGCAGTAAGATCGAGCCATTGGTCAGCAGCGCCCCAAATAATTAAGGTGGGGATTGAGCTATTTTGTAAGCCAGCTTCAATTTCTGAGGTTATGGTGTCAAGCTGCAACTTTTTTAGGGTTGCCATCAAAGCTCGACCCACGTTAGAACTTTGCAGGAAAGGTTTTCGTAATATATTTAAGTTTTCGTCACTCACCACAAAGCCACTGCCTTTTTCAATTGTGCGATCAACCAGCAGCGGATCTTGAGTCATCATGTCTCCTACTAAAGGAAAGGTCATCTGTTTCATTGACCAAGGAAGTTTCGCACCAGAAGTTATCGGAGTGTTGAGGATAATTAATCCTGCAATTTGGTTGGGGTTTTGTAGAGCATACTGAATGCCCACAGAACCCAAAAATCCTTGAACAACTAAATAGAATTTTTCTAGCTTCAAAGCAGAAATTAACTCTTTTAATTCTTGAGTAAATGTCTCGGGAGTATAGGCAAAATCTCGCTGATTTGGTTTATCAGAAAACCCTGAGCCAATCCAGTCAGGAGCAATACTAGGGATGTTGTCATCCGCAAGCAAGGACATCAGTTGTGTCCAGGTATAGCTATGAGAGGGTAAGCCATGTAGGAAAAGTAGAGGGGTACGCTCGCTTTCTATTTCAGTTTGACGATAAAACCACTGGAACTTACCAGCCTGAATTTTATCTGTTTTAATTGACATTTATTTTTAATCTTTTTTATTAACTCTTTGTGGCAGCATACACTATGAAGGGCGCAATGATGAGGGTACAAAGGCGAAAGTGGGTTCCGCATATAGGATCAGCAAAGGTTCGAGATCGTTTCTTATCAAACAATCTTAATTCAGCATTAAGTGTGAGTACAATTGATTGATGCCTTGATAATTATTTTTTAACTGTTATGAATTACTGGTTGAAACTTGGTGCGATCGCAATTCTAATTATTTGCAATGCCTGTAGTCAGCAGACTTCAATCGACGACAATGGGGCAATGGCGATTACTGTGGCTGATGTGACTAATGATAATCAAAATGGGTTAATTACTGTATCAAGTCCCTACAGCGTTTTAGAGACAAGCGATCGCCTAGAACAGATTATTCAAGATAAAGGTTTAACTTTGTTTACCCGCATCGATCATCAAGCAAATGCGGCAACAGTAGGACAAGAATTAAATCCGACGCAGCTAATTATTTTTGGTAATCCCAAAGTGGGAACTCCGCTAATGAACTGCGCTGCAACTACGGCAATCGACTTGCCCCAGAAGTTTTTGATAGTGCAGGATAATAATCAACAAACACAAATTATTTACAATTCTCCTCAATATCTCCAGCAAAGACATGATATTAATGGCTGTGATCAATTTTTAGATCAGGTTTCAGCCGCACTTAGTGGGATTGCTAAAGCGGCAACAAAACAAGGCAGTTAGAAAAAGCGATTCAAAAATTGACAATGAACAATGAACAATGAACAATGGACAATTGATAATTTTAGAGTACTTGTAATTGAGTAGCGATCGCTTTTCTTATTTGAAACAATCAAAACAAAAAAAGTCTCCTAATTTATTGATAGGAGACGCAAATTAAAATATTAGTTGAATGAATTTAAACTAAAGCAGCCGCAGCGGCCTTAATTCCAGCTTTGGAGTCAAAATCGTGACCAATTTCGGTCAAAGCCGCTTCCAAACAAGAGATAGTCATCATGATATCGCGATCGCTAATAAAGCCCAGATGACCAATACGGAAGACATGACCTTTAAGGTGGTCTTGTCCTCCTGCTAGAGCAATATCATATTTCTGGCGCATAATCTTTCTGATGGCTTCGGCATCATCAGTTTTGATAGCAGTTACCGCAGTACTAGCCGCATTATCAGGTGCCAACAATTCTAGGTTCAAGGCTTTTACCGCCGCACGAGTGGCATTGGTCAAGCGGGCATGACGGGCAAAAATGTTCTCTAAACCTTCTCGCTGCATCATTTGCAGGGCAGTTTGTAGCCCATACATTAGATTGATAGGAGGTGTAAAGGGAGTGCTGTCTTTGGCGTTGGCTTTTTTATATTTGCCCAAGTCCATATAGAATCGAGGAAACTTACTAGTTTCATAAGCTTGCCACGCTTTATCACTAACGGAAATAAAGCCCATTCCTGGGGGAATCATGTAGCCTTTTTGGGAACCAGATGCCACAACATCTAAGCCCCAATCATCTACGGGTACATTATAAGCACCCAAGCTAGTTACCGCATCGACAATAATTAACGCCTCACCGTGGGCTTTAACGTAGTTATTAATTGTTTCAAGATCGTTGAGTATTCCTGCCGAAGTCTCCGAGTGAGTGATGACAACTGCCTTAATTTCTTTGTTGCTATCAGCCTCAAGCTTAGTCTTAAACTCCTCAGGATCTAAAGGCGTACCCCAGTCAGAAGTAATGCGTTCGGTTTGCAGACCAAACACCTCACAAATCTGCGCCCAGCGATCGCCAAACTTACCATTTACCCCCACTAAAACGCGATCGCCTGGAGAAAGGAAATTAATCATTCCCGCCTCCATTGCCCCCGTTCCTGATACGTTGAGGGAGAGTACTTCGTTTTTAGTTTGGTGTAACCATTTTAAATTCTGATTGATCTCAGCAATGATTTTGCTAAAATCTCCGCTACGGTGTCCAATAGGATGTTTGCCTAAAGAATTTAATACCTTTTCTGGGACTGGAGTGGGCCCAGGAATCATTAATATATGTTTATCTTCCATGAAGTCGTCCTTAACTGTTCAGCTATTGCGGTCGTTCATTCTATCTTATGGCAAGGGAGCAATTACATTTCCTAAAAAAATTAGTAGAAATTTACTTAACTTAGAACTTATAATGACGATGATTAATTGTGTAAAATAACTGGGCGGTCAGCATTGGCGGGAGACCCGCCAATTACGCCCACAAAAAGTTAAGACATAATTCCTGATATCAAGAACAATTAAGCGCCAGATACATAGTTATCATTTCATGGGAAGATATAAAACTGCTTTTCTAGAATGAAATCGAGGTTTGAATAATGGCTCAACTTAGATTAGGTGACACGGTTCCTGATTTTACACAGGATTCCAGCATGGGCGAAATTTCTTTTTATGAGTGGGCTGGTGATAGCTGGGTAGTACTTTTTTCTCATCCTGCTGATTATACCCCTGTCTGCACTACAGAATTGGGCGAAGTGGCAAAACTGAGAGCAGAATTTGACAAACGCAACGTTAAGACAATTGCTTTAAGTGTTGATGATGCCGAGTCCCACAATGGCTGGATTGGCGATATTGATGAAACTCAGGGTACTAAGGTTGACTATCCTATTTTGGCGGATGCAGATAAAAAGGTTTCTGACCTTTATGACATGATTCATCCCAATGCTGATGCTAAAGTCACTATCCGTTCGGTATTTGTCATCGACCCCAACAAAAAATTACGTCTTACTTTAACTTATCCTCCTAGTACAGGTCGTAATTTCCCTGAAATTTTGAGAGTAATTGATTCATTGCAGTTAACTGATAATTACTCAGTTGCCACCCCTGTCAACTGGAAAGATGGTGAAGATGTGGTGGTTGCACCTTCTATTCCTACTGACAAAGCTAAAGAAAAATTCCCCAAAGGTGTCGAAGAAATTAAGCCTTATTTACGGATGACTCCTCAACCAAACAAATAAGCTGTACTCGGTTTTAAGTAACTACAATTAGTTGCTTGTTCGCAATCAAAAGGGCAGACAACCTCTGTCCTTTTATCAAGTGTATAATGCGATCGCTTCTTCAATATGAGTTAAAGTCTTTTCGGGAGTTTTCCCTTGGCTAATTTATTAAAATGTCCATAACAGCCATTAAGCTTGATAATGCAAAAAGAATCATAGAGTAATTAAAAAATTTCTTTTTGCGTTCTGTCAATTCAATAAAATTTTCTAATTTAGTAGTTTGAGTTTCAATAACTGCTAATTTTCAACCAATAGTAGTAGTGCGATCGCATTCAGGAATTAAAAGTTTTGGAGAAATAATAAAATATTCAATACTACTATATGAGTCATAGTGAAGATCATTCTGAAAAGGAGAAAAAGGATTTAGATTCTCATTCAAAAGAGAATAGTGTCTCTTCTTCAGCAAGAGATCAGAAAAAAATAAGACTAAATTTGAAGAGAAGGATATGTATCGGATAAAATATGACTTATGAGTTTTATGTGTCAATGAAAAGCTATTTTAAAAAGATCTAATAAATACTTTAACTTCTATTTTTTCAGTAAGCTGTTCTAAATCTTTTTCTAATCCTCTAGGATTACTAATTCTGCCTTCTGGATCGTAAACAAAACAAACCAAAGTTTCGCAATCAGGATGGGTTTGATATTTATTAATGTCGAGAATTAATTCTTCTCCTAACTTCTTATTGTTTAGTCCTGATCTAGTTTTCTTAATTTCGATTACTGTCTGTTCTGGCTTTAATAAAAAATCTGACCTTGAATTAGAACCTGCATAACTAGGATTACTTTCTTCTCTTCTAATATCATCGAAATATAAAGTCAGTAGTGAATTAAATAAATCCTGAACGTCATATTCATCATTTATTTCTAACGTCGGTCTATTATCGTGACGCGATCGCATTTGTCGGACAACTTGATGAAATCTGCTACAAATCAATTCGATATTATGAATAGTATCAAAATAAAATTTCGAATGATTATTAGATAGTGAATTATTTTCAGGATAGATTTTACTTTTGATTACATTTTTGCTAGACCAATACTCTTCAATTTCTTCTATGAATGATTGTAGTAATAGATTTGCCTCTTTAATTCCATATTGGATATTATCAGTATTTTGATATGATTTAATTCGATCATAATCAGTTACGCTCATACAGTTGTTCATAATTGATATGTTGTTAGGTAATCTATTTTTATATGTATAGTCAATTTTCAGAAATTCTATTAAATGAGTGGATTCATATCCAAAGATATTACTAATTGTAACTTCAGTATCTCTTTTCCACTTTTTGAAATGAGAATCTTTTCGAGAATTAGACGATAAGCTATTGATAGCTTGTAATTGTCGTTTAAGTTTAGCTATCGCTTGCAATGAATTCATCTTTTATATTTCAAACTTTCAAATAGCAATTTTATATTATTTTTTTACCTGAGCTTCAAAAAAGCAATTATCTTCTTCTGACCATTAAATAACAATAGTGTAGTTTGAATTAATCATAATTATTTCTATTTAATGTCTCTTAATTTCTGTAAAGCTTTTGCTATATCTTTTTCTTGATATGGTTTGGCATCTTTTCCATCTTTACCAGAAAGAACTATTGTCCCTATAAGAAGTGGATGTGTCCATTTTGTAGGACTTCCTTTGCCACTTCTTTCTTTAAAACCTGCTTTGCGTAGAATATGTTTTAATTCTCTAACCTTTTTGAGCATTTGATAAAGTATGCTAGGTTTTTTATACTGTAACTCCTTCTAATTCATCCTCAGTAGACTGATACAATTCCCTCAACTTATCTAATTTCTCTTCATCGGCATTCCATAAGCCCCGTCCCTGTGCTTCGATCGCTCTTGCTAGAATATTTCTAAAAGCTTCAGGATTGGCTTCTCGTAACTTGGCTGCCATCTCGGCATCTAGGGCATAGGTATCAACTGCTTGGTCGTATACCCAGTCGTCTTTAAAATTAGCTGTACCACCCCAACCAATTAAAGCCGTCATGCGTTGAGAGATTTCGTATGCCCCCCCAGAACCTTGATCTGCCATTGCCTCCGCCCATTTGGGATTGAGGAGTTTAGTGCGATATTCCATGCGGAGTAGGTCTTTTAGTTTGCGGGGGTTAGTATCCTTAGAGAAGCTTTCCACAAAAGATGTGGTTACTTCTTTGCCACTTTGTTTTTCCGCCGCTAGTTTCAAACCCCCTGTGTTGCCATAATATTCTTGAATATCGGTTAAGCCATATTCTACCGAGTCAATTTCCTGAACGATTTGACTGCTTGTCTCTAACAACTGCGATAGTACTTCTGGTCTAGCTTGTCCTTTATCTTCACGTCCATAACTAAAGACGTTACGGTTTTTCCAAGTATCGGCAAGTTCATCACTAGATTCCCAATTGCTATCAACTACCTGATCGTTAACCAACGACCCAAAATCGCCAGCAGGGTTAGAAAACATCCTAGCGCTGGCATTAGCTATACCTTGAGATTCTAAGGCTAAACAATGCTTGCGAATATAATTATTATCTGACCTTTCCTCCGCTTCTGCTGCCCTTCTAAACAAATCATCTAGCAACTCAATAATATTGACAAAAGTATCGCGGAAAATCCCCGATAGATTAGCTAAAACATCAATGCGAGGATGCCCTACCTCTTCGATAGGCTTCAATTCATAACGCACAATTCTCCCCGTACCTTCCTTTACAGGTTCGGCACCTACAAGTTCTAGTAAAATACCCAAAGACTCCCCCTTAGTTTTGATTGAATCAAGTCCCCAAAGCATTACCGCCACTGTCTCAGGATACGTACCTTTTTCAGCCAAATTCTGCCCAATTATCTTCTTGGCAATCTCTCGACCTCTTTCATATGCAGCAGGGGAAGGCATTCGATAAGGATCTAGAGCATGGATATTCCTACCCGTAGGCAACACCCCACTACCATCCCGCAACAAATCCCCTCCAGGCGCAGGAGGGATATACTCCCCATTCAAACCCCGTAACAAATTAATCATCTCATCGCTATTGTGCGCCAACAAATCCCTAATCCTTTCTCCCTCTTTAAACTTATTCAACAAAACAGAATCATTCTCTGCAACCCTTAGCGCCTTTGCGTCTTTGCGCGAAATTACTTCATCAATCTCAATATCAGACAATTCCCCATCAAAATACGCCTCCAAATAAGATCGCAATTGTTCTGTATCTGGCTGTTGACCCAATACATGCAACCCCGAAGAAAACAAACGCTGTTCCAATACCTGCAAGTACTCATATATGCTTACAAAATACTGATTGATCACATGCTTGCTAAACAACTTCGCATTTTCCACAGTAAAATCAATACCCTGTTTTAGTCCCTCATCAAACTTACAGTCCTTCTGCAAGCCTGCATCCACAATCTTCTGACAAATAATATCTCGCAGGGCGTAATTCTTTTCAGTATCCTCGCGATATTCCCCAATTAATTCCCGCAGCGCAATTAACTCCTTGTACAAACCCGCCCGTCCATAAGGAGGAACATTATGAGAAACTAAAACACCATAACCGCGACGCTTTGCTAAAATCGATTCCGAAGGATTGTTTGCTGCATATATATATAGGTTGGGAATATCTCCCAGTAAAATATCCGACCACGAATAACCCGTGTTACCCAAAGGTGATCCTGGTAGCCATTCCACCGTACCATGCATCCCAAAGTGAACCACTGCATCAGCTTGATATTCATTTTGCAACCATTTATAAAAGGCTGCATATTGAGGATGGGGGGTCAGATCTTTCTCAAACATCAAGCGCATTGGATCTCCTGCAATGCCTAAGGGGGGCTGTACCCCTATCCAAACATTACCAAATTGAACCCCGCCAATTTGAAATTCATCGCCGTAAGTTTTTATTCCTGTACCTGTTAAAGATTGCCATTGTTTTTCTACTTTCTTAGTTTGCAGATAGCCCAGCCATTTTTCGAGAGTGCGAACATTGACCTGAGATCCCTCCATACCCTTCTTATTGAGTGGGGCTGATTCGTCAGCTTCCTTGACCAGCTTAATTATCTCTTCCCCATCGACTGGTAACTCTCCCACATCGTAACCCTGGGCTTTTAAATTCTTCAGGAAGTTAAGTAAACTCTTAGGTACATTCAGTAATGCTGCTGTACCCGTCGCGCCATAACCAGGGGGAAAACCATAGAGAATTACGGCTAGTTTTCTTTCAAGAGTCGGTGTATGTCGCAAACTAACCCACTTTTTGACTCGATTAGTTAGGCGATGGAGTCTTTCGGGTACGAGATAGATATCTTCTCCTACTAAACCACCTAAAGCAATAGTATCGATCGCACCATCCAATTCTGGCAAGGAATATAACACTACACTTTGCAAACCACCTATTCCCTGGCGAGTCCAGGAATATATATCTTGAATAAGTAAAGGCGCAGCAACTATATAGGGTACATTTTTGGCAGTCAGGATTCTTTTAGCAACCTCTACCTGTCTTCCTGCTTCCATCGAACCCGCAGGACCCCCAACCAGGGGAAACCCAATAGTAGAAACAATCGCATCTACCTTTACTGCATCATCTTTTAAAGAGAGAATTTCTTTATTACCCTGCTGTCTTTGTTGTTGTTCGTAGTCGGTTGTCAGCCAATCACGTACAATAACATGACCTTCAACACCGTTGATAAATACAGGAAGGGGAATCAATCCTTGGGATTCAAAATGCTTAATTAACTGAGGTATATAGGGTTGTTTGGTAATAACATGCTTGCGATATAGCAGAATACCGATAATAGGCTTAACTTCTGACTTCTGACCTCTGACTTCTGACTTCTCCTGATACCAATCTAAATAATCCTGGGGAGATGTGAAATATCCCTCATATTCGGGATGCAGCAAACCCATATTGGGGGTTTCTATGGGTTGGGGAATCTCTCCTACTGACAATCCTAAATACTTTTCTGCTAGCGTCCAGCACATCGCCGCAATGTTTTCTGTCCCTCCTGCATTCCAATAACCGTAAATAATTAACCAGTTACGCAAATCCTGCACTTTCTTTGCTGGGATATATTTTAATAACTTGGGTCCCGTTTTCAAAAAACTCAGATAACCTGCCAGCTTATCTTCTTCCTTGCTATTGCCAAACTTACTAAGAATAAACTTAACTGGCTTAGGCATTCCTTTCGGTTTATCGCCGATCGCAAATTTACCCAAACGAGTTAAACTAATTAACTCTATTGCCGACTCAAACACTAACCTGATGGGAATATCTTGAACCCGTTCCCGCAACCAGATAACTTGGTCGTAATCGAATACCAAACTAGCAAAAAAGACATCAGCCGACTGTAGCGCAGCTTCTACCTTATCAGGTGCAGCGGTAAGATCGCGATCGCTAAAAAAAGTCACCTCCAACCCCTGACAGCTTGCCATCGCCATCTGTGCCGCCTGACGATAGAGATTAGCGTTAAAAGATTCAAATCCTGCAATCGCAACAATCCGTTTCATATTCCCTGATGCTTAAAGTTTCTTTATATATCCCTACCTAGATTGTAAGGAAAATTCTAGATAAAGACGATTATTACGAAGTCGTGATGTCACAGCTGCGGCTAAATCCTTACTCGTCCTACATGCGGCAGACTAAATCGCCTTTGTACGGCGGGGTCTCTATAACGACAATTAGGACCATTTTGCTTTGACAGCTTGTCGAAAATGAAACTTATACCAAGCTTGAATTTTAATTGACCCTAATTTTTGGTTTTCTACCTCCACAATTTCATCTGAGCTGTCCCAGGTTTGTCGGTCATTAAGTTTGAGTTTGCAACCATGTTTTCTGGGATGACCACGACCATCATAGGTTTTTGGTTCGCCATAGAAACAGCGGTTTGAACTCAGGCACCTCAATTTAATTAGCTGTATTTTATATTTGCTGAATTAAACCAAAAAATGCTTTTTTTAACAGAAGATGAGTAAACTTTGTTTAGTATTTAGTCAATGAAATAATCTCGGACTTAACAATAGTTAAAATTACTGATACCAGTATATTTGTTGAAGGCAAAATGAATGGTAAAAGGTTGTATTTGAGGCGGTAAATACACTTAAGTAAATCTGTATATAGAGAACTTATAAATCAGACATTAAAAATTTAAGAACTAGCTATTGTCATCACTGATGAAAATTATGAACCCAGCCTGCTAAGAGCTAATTCACAAAGTAAATATTAAACAGTAAATCAACGAATCATCAAGCGAGTTGAAAAACTGTATAGCTACTTTAATTAACGATTGATTCATTAAAAAGCTTTTATACAAGTGATGCTCATCACGGTTAATTGCAAATACGCCAAAGTAAAACAAAAGCATAGATAATCTCAAGAATTACTAAACAAAAAAGAAATACAACTTGATCTCAATAATTTTTATATTTATTTGGGTACAATAAGTTAATTCAGAAACTATTAGTAAGTTATTAAAGCTTGTGATTTTACTCAAGATTTAGTTACCTTTCTTGCCATTTGATAATTCTGAAGTTTTAATGTTAATAGGTTTTGGATATTAATGTTGAGTCAAATTCCAAAAAGACCAAACAAACCTATAAAGGTCAAACCTATTTTCAACTCTATCTAGAAACTTTACTATACTTACTTGGAGTCAATTAATGAAATCTTTATCTGCTGCCTTTAGTTTTGGTATTGCTGCTCTTAGCTTAATAATTGCTCAAGCACCTGCTCAAGCTGATTCTGCTGTTCGTGGTGCATACTCTGAAGTGCGTGCCAACGGTAGCTCTTTTGCTGCTGCTTTTGAGCATGTGCTTCCTGATGGCGTCTATTTCGATGTGGGAGTAGGAGGCGACGATGCTGCTGGGACTGCTCCTACAGCGGCTGATGTAACTATGTCTGTTGACATTACCGCTGCTGGGACTAACCAGTCTGAGTTTGAGTCAATTACGATTACTGGACTTGCCACCAATGATGCGGGTGTTAGCAGTTTAGAAGAAGCGATCGCTAATGCTGTTAATCTGTCTGTTGATGGTACAGCAGTTGGATTTCTTGAGGAAGAAGACATCATCGGCTTAGTTCGTTCCTTCACTGGTCCTGAAGGTGTCGGTGCTACAGCTAATCCCAGCGCTACTCTCGACTAATTACCGATTCTGATCCAATTACTTTGCCTGGTTTCAATTGAAACCAGGCGATTATCAAAATTTTTGCTCCGTTGGGCTTTGAAGTGTTGTTCGCGTCTTTTCAGAATAAAAGCTAACTTCAAAACACAAAACTTTCAAATATTATTGGCGTTATTTATCAAATCTAAACAGGCACTATAAATTGCCAGGATTTGCTTTTCGCTATGAATAACTTTTTCTAAATTTAGTTGCTCACTAAGAAAATATGAGCCAATTGCCGTGTCGCTAAAAACAAAGACATAGCAAACTAAATTTCTTTTTATATTTAATCTTCTAATCTTCTCATGAATACTATTGGAAATATTGACGATTTTAACAGTACTCCTGTTGGGTCGGAGTTGCAAACAGAGAATGATCTGCTGTTTGGCAAGGAAATTATATTTGTCGATACAGGTATTGATAACTACCAAAGCTTAATTGATGGGGCGATCTCAGAAGCTGAGGTAGTTTTTTTAGATTCCGCAGCAGATGGAGTATTGCAGATTAGCAATGTCCTTGCTCAACGCACAGATATTACGGCAGTTCACATAGTTTCTCATGGAGAATCAGGAAGTTTAAAATTGGGGTCTACGTCACTTGACCTTGACAATATAGACGAATACAGCAGCGATCTTCAGGGTTGGTCTAATGCCCTATCTCCTGACGCTGATCTGCTCTTTTTTGGCTGTAATGTGGCAGCTGGGGAGAGTGGAACTGAATTTGTGGAGAAGTTGAGTTCCATAACGGGAGCAGATGTTGCAGCATCTGACGATTTAACAGGCAATTCTACTCTTGGTGGTGACTGGGATTTAGAGGTGACTGTCGGGACGGTTGAAACCTCTTTGGCTTTTGATTCAGCATCGTTAGCTAGTTTTACCGAGACCCTGGCTCTAAATATTTCTCCCGACACTACCTTTAGCATTACAGGAGACTCTGCCAATGATTCGCTATTTATCCAGGTAGATTCGAGTAATGAGATTGAGTATAGCGAAGATGGAATTAACTTTATTTCTTCAAATTTTGGAGTAAATAGCATTGATAACTTCTCCATCGATCTTGGTGACGGATTTGATAGCGTTACCTTTCAGCAAGGGACTGGGAGTTGGACTGGCTTTGATGGGGATATTAGTGTTTTAGCAGAAGATATTACCTTTGATACTATTAGTAATTTATCAACTACAGGTGACTTACTCTTTACAGCTAATGATTCTGATACAAACAGCGCAACAGCTTCAATTAGTATTATCGACTCGACGATTTCTGCCGATGATTTAATTTTACAGGCAACCACAGAAGTTAATCATGCTAGTGCTTCGAGCGACCTTAACCTGACTAATAACGCCTCAGTTGACATTAGCGGTAGTAACTTAACGCTAAATACTCTAGATATCAGTGCTACTACAGCAGGAGAAGTCAATTCTAGTTCAGATACTGCCTCCATCGTTGACATTATTGGCGGTGAGGATGGTTCTATCACCAACACCATTGATGAAAGCGCGATCGCCAGTATTAATAACGCAACGGTAGCGGTAAGTAATACTGCTAACATAAGTGCCCTTAGTTCTTCTAGCTATTCAGCCAATGGTTTTATTGCCAAGAATAGTTTAACTGGAGAAGTCACCGCTTCTATCGAGAACGGTACTTTGACGACAACATCTGGAGATGTGTCAATTTCAGCGCAGGACGATACCAGTTTAACTGCAACTTCTGCTCCAGAAGAATTCGTCGAAATTGACGGCTCATCTTTCGATATGTCAGGCACTATTGCCTCAGCTCAAAACAGCTTCAATAGAGCGACTCAGGCATACATTGCCTCTAACTCCGATGTAAATGCAGGAGGCAATCTCGATCTAGAGGCTAATCGTGATGTTAACCTGATCTCAGATACTGATGCTATTTCAGCAACGGCTAGCGATGGTGTGGGGACGATTGATCTATCCCTGGCTAACAGTGGAACTCTAGCTGTCAATGAAGTTCTAGGAGATGTTCGGGCGTATGTTGATAGCAGTGAAGTGACCTCGGGTGGCAATTTTGTACTTAATGCTCTCGATACCTCAGCCATAGATGCTCGCACCGAAAGCAGCTCCTTCTCTGTCTCAGAGGATGATTTAGGCATCTTCAACGTGACTGATGGTATTAACGGTATGGATTTTGCTATTTCTACTGCGATCGCTTTTAACACTATTGGTTTTGCCATCATTGACTTCCTCACTCAAACTATTGACGACCTCTTAGGTACTGATATTTGGACTGAAAGTTCTCTCGATGTTACTGCAAGTATCGAAGATACTGAGGTGGATGCAGCAGGAGATGTCATCATTGGGGGAAGCACTGAAACCGTTCTTAACTCCACCGTTAGCAATACGGCTGAAAGTACTAGCGATACTTTGTTTAATAGCAACTCCCTAAGCGCAGCTAGTATCCTGTCTAATAACAAAGTTAACGGAGCAACTAAGGCGCTAATTGACAACGAAGATGCAGTCACACCTACTGTTAACGCAGATGGTAATGTGACGCTGACAGCAGACGATAGCACGACGATCGCTTCTAACACCAAGTTAGTATCCACTGCCAGTACCACTAACGATGGTGGGATTAGCAACTTAAACGATCTGATGGATGATGGTTTAACTGCCGACTTCACTACAGAAAACGGTTCCCAGTCCCTCAGCTTCGGCGATCGCATTCGCCTGGCTGATGATTACGCCGTTGCTGATTTTACTACACAACCCGCCCTAGGGGAGGATACAAATGATCAATCTATTAGCTCTGGAGATTTCGTCGAAGTCTCTGATGGTCACGCTGCTGGGGGCAATGAAGGCAGTATCTACAAGTTTTTAGGTAGTTCGACAAACATCGACTTGAACGACGAAGATTACTCCAATACTTCCCGTTGGGCTGAAGTTGGGGGGGTCGCTGGTGGTGTTTACGAGTATTTGGGAACAAACTCTACGACTGATTTAGGAGAAGTAGACTATGGCGACCTCGATTACTGGAAGCGGGTCAACACCACCTCCTATATCCCCGAGGGAAATAATGTCACAGCTTCTGATGCGATCGCCGTAGGCGGTGTAGTGGTTACTAATGAAGTAGAAAACAACGTCGAAGCCTCGATTACCGCCGCGGAAGTAACTACCATTAACGGAGATATTACCTTAGAGGGGACTCAAAATGCCACTATTAATGCTGAAGCAGACAGTGCTGCCGAAGCCTCTGGGGGCAGTGCCTACGGAACAGGTACCGTAATTGCAGCTCAAGGAACGGTCGCCACCAATCGGATCTTAGGGTCTGCTAATGCCTTTATTACTGATAGCGCGATCAATGCAGGAGATACCAGTGGGCTATTGGGAAATGTTGATGTTACGGCTCAAAATACCGCAGCGATTAATGCCGAAACCTTCAATTCCGCCACTTCTGGGGATACCGCAGGTGCTATAGTACTAGCGTTTAATACCATTGGTTGGGAAACGAGCAATTTACTCTTTGGCAACGTGGCAGCGGATACTCTGAACACCATCTTGTCCACCAATATCGGCAGTGAGCAGGCAGCTCCAGCAGTGCAGGCATACATCAGCGATACTATAGTTACGGCAGTTGGTGATATCAACCTCACGGCAGACTCCAACTCGACGGTAAACGCTCACGTAAATAACGAAGCAACTTCGGCGGCGGCGGCACTCTTCGGGGCGAGTGGTATGAGTATTGGCGCAGTCTTAGCCAGCAATGCCATCAGCAGCGAGGCAAAAGCCTATATTGGAGACGACCCCAGTGCGGAAAACTCCGACTTAACTCAGGTCAATGCCACTGGCGGGATCGACATTTTAGCCTCAGACACTACAGTCGTTGATGCCACCTCAACCATGAACTCTATAGCTGCAACCAGCAACGATGGTGGAGCCAGCATTCTCGACAACTTTTTTACCAATCTGCTATCGGAGTACGAATACACTACTAAATCTGGTACTCAGACCGTCAAAGAATTTGAAGTAGTGCGGGTTGCCTCAGACTATCAATCAACGAAAGGAACCCCTGGTAGCCTTTACCAGTTTATTCCTGACGGGGTGCGTGACGATGATGATCAAACCTACACGGAAAGCATCGATCTAAGTACAGAAGACTTTACAGATACCTCACGCTGGCAGCTAGTTTCCCTAGAAACTGTCGATGCACTACTAGGTAATGGGTTCAACGTCAGTGATTCCGACTCTACCGCAATCGGCGGTCTGATTACCCGCAACGATGTTCGTAGTACTACCGATAGCTTTATTAATCTTGCAACTGTTACTGCATCGGGAGATATTAACCTCTCAGCGATCGAAAGTGCGAATATTCAGGCAGCTTCTGAGAGCGTGGTTAGTGCTTCTGGAGGCAGTGCTTATGGCACTGGAGATGTAATTGCCGTTAACGGAGTCATTACCAATAACCTAATCCTCAGCGAGGCAAATGTCTTTATCACCGACAGTAGCGTCACTGCTACAGCGGGGGGTATTACTCTTGATGGATTAAATACAGCGCAAATAGATGCCACAACCTTAACTAACTTAGCTACTGGCGATACAGGAGCGCAGGCTGTCCTAGCATTCAATACTCTAGGTTATGATAATCAAGATATCTTTAGCCTGGCTCTTTCGGGTTTGCTGGCAACGCCCATTGGTACAGAGACTCCCGCTCAGGTTCGCGCCTTCATTGAAGATTCTACCGTTGATGCTGGGGGCGACCTGGGCTTGAGCGCTCTCAACAATGCGCTGATTAATGCTACTGCCAGTAATGCTGCTGTTTCTACAGCTTCTGCTCTCTATGGCGCGACAGGTATGACTGTTAATGGCATGTTAGTAACTAACAAGCTGAGTAGTAATGCCGAAGCCTATATCGCCGATAGCAATAGCAGCGATGGATTAGTAACAGATGCCGATGCCGATAATGTATTGATCACGGCTGAAGATAATGCTGGCATCTACGCCAACAGTAAAATTGTTTCCTCCACCTCTACTACTAACGATGGTGGGGCTTCGGTTTTAGATGATTTTATTGAGAGCGTAATACCTGCTGACTTTACCACCTCAGACGAACGAAAAAATCTAGAGTTTGGCGATTACGTTCGTTTAGACGAAGACTACGCAGTGGCTGACTTCACATCTGAAGCTGACTTTGCTGCAACCACAAATTTCGAGGATATTCAGACTGGACAATATGTGGAAATTGCCGAGGGTCATGCGGCGGGGGGAGAAGTTGGCGCAACCTATATCTATTTAGGTACTGATGCCAATCTTGATCTAGCAGATATCGACTACGATGGCGATTCAAACTGGAAGCAAGTTGGCGGTACGGCAGGCAATATTTACAAGTATATGGGGACAGAGCAAACCCGCAATCTTAGTACCGAAAACTATAGCGATCTGGATTTTTGGCTAGAGGTCCCAGCGACAGATTTGATTCCCCAGGGCAATAACATTTCTGGCTCGGATGCTATGACCGTTGGTGGTTTAGTAGCGGTCAATGATGTGCGGGCTGAAGTCAATGCCTATATTCAAGATGCGACCGTGACGGCAGAAAATGGCGCGATCGCGATTACTGCCACAGAATCTGCTACGATTCAAGCTCTAAACGACAGTATTGCTGAAGCCTCTGGGGGCGATGCTTTTGGGGGAGGAGATGTCTTAGCGGCAAACGGCGTGATTGCCTCTAACTTCGTTCTCAGTGAAGCTCAAGCCTTGGTTCAGGATAGCGCGATCGATGCCTCTGGCAATATTAGTGTTGATGCTCAAAACACCGCCATTATTGATGCCGAAACCTCAGCAACTACCTCCTCTGGGGATGGTGCCTTCGGTGTTGTACTGGCGTTCAATACGGTGGGGTGGGAAATGAATGAATTATCCATTCTGGCTCTCTCTGATGATGCGGTTATGGCTGACCTACTTGGTGCTCCTGACACTTCCTCTGTGTTTAATCTCCAACAGCCAGCATCGACTCAAGCCTTTATCCTAGATTCTAATGTCTCCGCTGGCGGCGATCTGTCTATAACCGCAGATAACATCGCTCAGATTGATGCTGATGTCTCCAATGACTCGACTTCTGCTGCTTCGGCTTTAGTAAATGCATCGGGTAAAGCTGCTGGTCTAATTTTCTCTAGCAATAAAGTCGTCAGTAGCGCCGATGCCTATATTCAGGAGACGGGAACAGTCAATACGGTAAATGCCCAGGGTTCCATTACCATTGCTGCTGAGGATGCAGCAGGCATTGACGCCGATATTTCTCTGCTATCGGAGTCGGTAACCAGTAATGATGGCGGATTAAGCATCGTTGAGAACCTAATCGACACCCTGATCGAAGACTACCAGTACACTACTAATTCTGGCACTCAAACAGTGACAGAGGGCGACAAAGTCTATATTGCCAGTGATTACGCTGGTGGTGGAGATCAGCAAGGGGTTTACATCTATACTGGGTCTGACGATCTTACCGATGAAGACCTCGGCAATATCGATTACAGCAGTAATGGAGATTGGGAATTAGTTAATGATTCTAATGTTTTGACTGATGCCTATGATTTTCTACTTGGCGAGGATAGCCCCATCCGTACCAACGTTACCGATTCTGACTCGTTGGCAATTGGTGGAGTCATTACCTTCAATGATGTTCGCGGTAACGTTAACAGCTATATTGATGGAGCAGCAGTGACAGCGACCAGCGGAGATATGAGCATCACTGCCAAAGAAACCGCTACTATCAATGCTAATACCGACAGCGTTGTGACATCCGATGGCGGCAGTATCACTGGAGGTGGATACTCGATTGCGGTCAATGGGGTGATTGCTAGTAATGCTGTTTTGACTGAGGCAAATGCTTTTGTTTTAGATAGCGATCTGGTCATAGGACAAACTCTAACGGTGGATTCAGTTAATTCTTCAATAATTGATGCCACTGTCACTAGCGATACTGAAGCAAAAGGCGGTGCATTAGGAGTAGTAATGGCGCTCAATTCAGTTGGCACCGATCTATTCGATCTACTCGTAACTCCGATCGCCTCTGCACTGGATACCGATACTAATGACGATGTGGATGATTCAGTCTTGGGGTCTATTCTCTCGGCATTTACTGAGTCTCCAGCAACGGTTAACTCTTACATCGAAAATTCCAATATCGATGCAGGTGGCTCAATTATTCTCGATGCCAGTAACGAAGCAGCGATTACGGCAACCCAGTCTGCTTCTAGTACCTCTTTCAATATCAGTCTGAACAGTTCCACTTCCTTTGCTGCCGCAGCCAACCTTGCCCTCAACTTTATCGAGACGGAAACCAATGCTTACATCGACGCTGATGCTGGAACCACCAAGTCCGTTGAGTCTGATGGCGAAATTAGCGTTAGTGCCGACGATACATCGGCGATCGCCGCAGATGTCCAGTCTGCTTCCTTCTCTTTAGCGGCGGGAACTAGTACAGCCATTTCCTTTACCCTCGGTGCCAGCATTACGGTTAACGATATCGAAAGCGATGTTCTGGCTGACATTCGAGGTGAGGATCTAGAAGTGATGGCTGCTAATGGAGTCAATGTCGATGCCAGCAGCGACTCTAGTATGGACGTAACGGCGATCGCCGCTGCGGTATCGATTACTGCCAGCACTAGTACGGCTGGAGCTTTATCAGGAGCTGGCGCACTGGCATTTAACGACATTACCTCCTCGGTTGAGGCGACGATTTCTCAAGGCGCGCTGGTAGACGTAACTAGCGGTGATGTTGAGCTAAGTGCCCTTGATACATCTCAAATTACTACTGATGCAGGAGGGTTCGCGATTGCCGCTAGCCTTGGTAGCACAGGTCTGGCTGGGGGTCTGGGCATTTCTATTGCCGACAACGAAATCCAAAAGCGGGTCACAGCCGCGATCCAAGGGGCAAATACTACAGTTACAGGGGCTACTGGCGTTGATTTAACTGCTGATTCTACAGCGACTATTCAAGCTTTAACTTTGGCTGGGGGAATTGCCGCCGCCGCAGGTGCTAATACAGGAGTCGCAGGATCTGGATCTGGTGCGATCGCCATAAATAGCATCAACAATACGATTGAGGGAACTATCGAAGATGGTGCTAACGTTATCGCAACCACAGGCGATGTTGACCTCTCGGCGACGGATAATTCGACAATTATTGCCGATGCTGGTTCAGTAGCGGCGAGTTTATCTTTAGGCGCTTCCGCCGCCGCTAGTCTATCGGTTGGTGCGGGAATTGCTGATAACTCAATTAATAGCAATGTCCAAGCCTATATCGATAACGCAACGGTCAATGCGGTTGATGGCAACGTCAACTTAACCGCAGATTCAGACAACACTATCGACAGTTTAGCCCTGGCGATCGCTGGAGCCTTCTCCATTGGCGGTACCGTGAGCGGTGCTTTTGCAGGAGCGGGAGCCGATGCCACTAACATCATTACGGGAGGGACT